>NZ_VAWE01000001.1:713333-1426666 GCF_005795905.1 Streptomyces marianii | reverse complement strand
TCCCCCGCCCGATGGTCCTCATCGGGTACGCGGCCGGCCTGGTACTGCTGTTCGCGGGGCCCGGCTTCCCCTGGTCGGAAATGGTCTTCCCGGCCTGGTCCGCGATGATCGGCGTGCATCTGCTGCGGGTCCCGATGAGATCCCGGCCGCAGCCGGAGGAGAAGGTCTGACCCCGTCGCGTCCGGCCGTTCCGGGGCCGGCTGCCCGTCCCGCCTGCCCCGCGACCGCCCGCCCGGGCCGGCATGACCCGGTCGGCCGGGGCTCTCCCCCGGTCCGCCTCCGCCTGCTCACTCGTTCGGCCCGCCACGGCGAGCAGGACCGCGCCGGCGCTCGCATGCTGGTTCCGGGGGAGTGACGAGGCACGGGAAGGGCTGATCCGCGGTGAGAGTTGTTGTCGATCTCAACCGGTGCCAGGGGTACGCGCAGTGCGCCTTCCTCGCTCCGGACGTCTTCGAAATACACGGCGAGGAAGCGCTGCTGTACAAACCCCGACCTGACGAGGCGTGGCGGGACGACGTGGTCCGGGCCGTGACGGCCTGTCCCGTCCAGGCCATCCTCCTGGACCGGTCCGACGAGGCCGTGACCGCGGGGGAGGCGTCCGATGCCCGCTGACGGATATCTCGAACGCCTCAAGCGCGAGGGGCGCATCGTCGTCGTCGGAGCGTCCCTCGCGGGGCTCCGGGCGGCCGAGACCCTGCGGGACGAGGGCTTCGCCGGCACCCTCACGATGGTCGGCGACGAACCCTACGAGCCGTACGACCGCCCCCCGCTGTCCAAGGGCGTTCTGCTCAACAGGACCACGCCGGACCACACCGCGCTGCCCCGGCGCCGGGCCCTCGACGCCGACTGGCGGCTCGGAGTCGCCGCCACCGGACTGGACATGGCCGCCAAGCGCGTACGGCTGGCCGACGGCGAGGAACTGGAGTACGACCGGCTGCTGATCGCCACCGGTGTCCGCGCGCGGCCGTGGCCGCACGAACGCGAGGCCGAGCTCGACGGGGTCTTCGTCCTGCGGACCCGCGACGACGCGACCGCGCTGCAGAAAAGGCTCACGGACGGGCCCCGCCGGGTCTTCGTCGTCGGTGCGGGTTTCACCGGCTCGGAGATCGCCTCCGCCTGCCGTGAGCGGGAGATCGCGGTGACCGTCGCCGAACGCGGTGCCGCTCCGCTCGTGGGCGCGCTCGGCGGGGTCGTGGGCGAGGTGGCCGCACAGCTCCAGCGCGAGAGCGGGGTGGATCTGCGCACGGGCGTGATGGTGACCGGGCTGGAGGGTGACTCGGCGGGGCGGGTGCGTACCGCCCATCTCTCCGACGGCTCCTCTGTCGAGGCCGACGTCGTGGTCGTCTCGCTCGGCGCGACGCGCAACACGGAGTGGCTCACCGGATCGGGGCTCGGAGCGGGCCCCCGGGGCATCGCCTGCGACGCCGGCTGCCGGGCGTTCGACATCCGGGGCATCGTCACCGACGACATCTTCGTCGCCGGTGACGTGGCGCGGTCGCCGCACCCGCTGTTCGGTTACCAGTTCCTGTCCCTGGAGCACTGGGGCAACGCCGTCAGCCAGGCCGAGACCGCGGCGCACAACATGCTCTGCAAGAGCGTCGACCGCCGTCCCCACATGTGGGTCCCGGCCTTCTGGTCCTCCCAGTTCGGTGTGAACATCAAGTCGGTGGGCGTGCCGTCCATGGGCACGGAGATCCTCATCTCCCAGGGGTCGCTGGCCGAGCGCAGATTCGTCGGGGTGTACGGCTACCAGGAACGCGTCATCGGCGCCGTCACGTTCGACCAGGCGCGCTGGCTGCCGTTCTACGAGCATCTGATCGAGACGACGGCGTCGTTCCCGCCGCCGTTCGCGACGGTGGACCGCCGCCCCGAGGGAGCACGGCCGGTGCCGGCCGACTTCCCGGACCCGTCGGTGCCCACCCACGGCCCAACCGTCACCCTCAGCGGCTATTCGCCGGCCGACCGGCGCATGACCTTCACCCCCGGCCGGCACTGACGCCGCGAGCGACCACAAGGACCCCGCCATGACCCAAGGCAGCCTGCTGCGGCAGATCCTCGAGTACGAGAACCGTCACGACCCGTACCCCCTGTACGCGGAGCTCCGGAAGGCGCCGGTGCGCAACGAGGACGACGCGTACGTCGTGAGCACCTACCGCGAGGTCCTGAGCCTCCTGCACGATCCCCGGGTCAGCTCCGACGCCCGCAACCTGACCCAGTCCGCCGGGATCGACCTGCAGGGGCAGCAGGAGGAGGAGACCACCCTGCCGCCCAGCTTCATCCGGCTCGACCCCCCGGAGCACGACCGGCTGCGCCGTATGACGAACACCTCCTTCGGGCCGCCGCACGAGCCCCGCCGGGTCCACGAGATGCGCGGTGAACTCGGCGGGATCGTCTCGGACCTGATCGCCGGCATCGGCAGTACGGACCGGATCGACCTGGTCGAGCAGTTCTCGTACCCCTTCCCCGTGACCGTGATCTGCCGGCTGCTCGGCGTGCCGCGCGAGGACGAGTCGCGCTTCCACGGCTGGGCCGACACGCTCGCGGCCAGCCTGGACCCGATGCCGGGGGAGGACCCCACCGAGCGGAACAAGGTCTTCCAGAAGGCCCGGACAGAGCTGGGCATGTACCTGGCCGGGCTGATCGAGGAACGGCGCAAGAACCCTCGGCAGGACATGCTCTCCGAACTGTCCACCCTCAAGGGGCCGGACGGTTCGATGACGACGATGGAACTGCTCAGCACCGCCGCGCTGCTGCTGGTCGCCGGTCACGAGACGACGGTGAACCTGATCACCAACGGCATGCTGACGCTGCTGCGCAACCCGGACGTGCTCGAGCGGCTGCGGGAGGACCCGGGCCTGTCCGTGCCGATCGTGGAGGAACTGCTGCGCTTCGAACCGCCGGTGCAGCTGGTGCCGAACCGCACGACCCTCGCGGACATCGGGATCGCCGGGGTCACGATTCCCAAGGGCGCCTCACTGTGGCTGGTGGTGGCCGCGGGCAACCGCGATCCGCTGCGCTTCGAGGACCCCGATCGCTTCGACCCCGACCGCAAGCACAACGAGCACCTGGGCTTCGGCAGCGGCATCCACAGCTGCTTCGGCGCGCCTCTCGCCCGGGAGGAGGCGCGGATCGCGCTGAGCGAACTCGCCCGCAGGCTGGTCAACCCACGGCTGCTGGAGGACCCGCCGGAGTACCGCCGGAACGCGGTGCTGCGCGGTCCCCGTCATCTGCCGATCGCCTGCGACGACATCAGGCCGTGAGGCGGTCCGGTTCGGGGCGCGCGGCGTGAGCCCTGCCGTGACCCGGGTCCTCGCGCGACGGTACGGCGAGGGCCCGGGCCACGACGGGGCCGGCGGCCTGCCCGGCGTCCGGTGAGCCGTCTGCCCCGTTCTCCGTCGCACCGATTACCATACCGGTCGCACCGGTATTAGAATGACGCCATGGTTCGTACGCCCCTCACCCCCGAAGAGCGCGAACGCGGAGAGCGCCTCGGGCGGTTGCTGCGTGAGGCCCGCGGTCCGCGGAGCATGGTGGAGATCGCCGCCACCGCGGGAATCTCCGCCGAGACGCTGCGCAAGATCGAGACGGGTCGCGCCCCGACGCCCGCGTTCTTCACCGTGGCGGCCCTGGCCGGCGCCCTCGGGCTGTCCATGGACGACCTGGTGACGCGCTGCGCGCTCGCCCCCGTGTGAGAGCCGGCGGGCCCGCCCGCGAGCTCTCCGAGCGGGATCCGGCTGCGGCCCGCCCTGATCACCCCCGGTCCGTTCGTCGCCGGTCCGTGATTCCCGAACGGCGCTCCTGGGCGTAGTCTCGCGCCCGTGGATCTCCAGCGGCTCGACCGAGCGAAGTACGTCAGCCTCACGACCTTCCGGAAGGACGGGACGGGCGTCGCCACGCCCGTGTGGTTCGCCGTCGAGGGCGGTGAACTGTACGTCTGGACCCGTTCCGACTCGTGGAAGGTCAAGCGCCTGCGCAGGGACGCCCGGGTCACGGTGACCGCGTGCGATGTGCGGGGCAGGGTCGAGGAGGGCGCCGAGACCGCGGAGGGCGCGGCGCGGCTGCTCGACGGCGCCGACCTCAAGAAGGTCAGGAAGCTGCTGAGCCGCAAGTACACCTGGCAGTTCTGGCTCGTCGACGTGCCCGCCGCGGTCGTACGGCTGGGCAAGCGCCCGCACACCGGCATCGCGGTGACGCTCCGGACACGTTGAGCGATCCGCACCGTCCGCGAAAACTGCGCGTAGCCGTCCCGTAACACGGCTGGGGTCGAATGCCTGCGAACCCGAGGCGGAGGGCGGGCAGACAATGGCGGAGCATCAACTCCCCGACCAGGTGGGCGACTTCGCGCGATACTTCAGGGTGGTGACGGGGCGCCTTGACGTGGAGAGCGGCTGGTGCGGGGTCTTCTGGCGCCGCGACCCAGAAGGACTCACGGCCTGTCTGCGGGGCGCGGAGCTCCCGCCGTGGGACGTGGTGGAGTCGCTCCTCCACGATCTCGCGGCGGACGACGAGGAGATGCTGCACGCCCGCGGACTCCATGCCGCCGCGGCGACCGCGCACGACCGCCGCCCGGGCGGCGGCGAAGCCCTCCGGGAGCGGCTGGAGCTGATGCGCCGCGAACAGGCCCGCGCGGCCGGCCGCGGCCGGGAGCTGCTGCGCCGGCTGACCTCCGTCCCCGAGGGCAGTCCGGCGTACCGGGACCTCGCCCACGAGCTCTCCTGGGCCAACGACGACCACACCCGGGCGACTTCACGCTGCGCCGAACTCTCCACCCGCATGGCCGCGCTCGCGCCTCCTCCGGGATTCCCCTCGGGCCCGGCCCCGTACGACCGGGGACCGGCCCCGGTGCCCGGCCCCCGCGACCCGGCACCCCGGGTGTTCGGCGCGACCCCCTCGGCACCGGACCCCGGCCCTGACGCGGCCCGGAGCGCGGCACCGACCGCGGACCCGGGCGCCGCGGCAGGTGGGCCGGGGGCGTGGGCCGGACGTGTCCGCGGCCAGGCGCCGCTCGGAACGCAGGCCCCTGCCGGGGCGGGGGACGCCAACGCCGGTGCGGCGGACGGTCGGGGGCGAGGAGCTTCCGGGCCTGGCGCTCCAAGTGTCCGGGGCGCATCCGGGGAGAGCGGCGACGAGGCGCCACAGGCCCCCGCAGGGGGCGCGCCCGATGCCGGACGCACCCCCGGGCGCGAGGCGCGCCGAGGGGGCAGGCGTCGGCCGCGTGGGGCCCGGTACGCCTGGCTGGACGAGGAGGCGGAGGAGGGCGGAGCCGAGCCCGTCCCCGTGCCCGGCGTACCCGAGTTGCCCGTCGCCGCGGTGCGGCCGCGCGGCGCGCGGTTCGGCGGGGGTGCGGACGCGGAACCGGCCGCCCCGGGCGGCGCGACGGCGGCCGCGCCCGCCGGTGAGGAGGACCGCCGTGCCGCGCTCGCGACCGTCGCCACGCTCCGGCGGCTGCGTGCCGCCGGCCGGGGCGGGGAGGCCCACGTCCTGCTGTGCGAGGCCGCGTCGGGGCCCGCGGCCCGACTGCCGTTGCTCGCCGCGGAACTGTACCGCTCCGGGCTCGGCGCCGACTGGCCCACTCTCCTCTGGGAGGTGGCCTCGCTGCCGCCGGAGCGGCTGGCCGAGGCCGCCGGCGCCCTCGCCGGGGCGGGCCGCGACGACGACTGCGGCCGGTTGCTGCGCCAGGGCGTCGCCCGCCCGGCCGGGGAGATCGCCGACGCCGTCCTCGCGCTCGGCGACGCGGGCGGCCGCCGCGAGGCGGACGCGCTGCTCGCGGCCTTCCTCCGGGTCCGCACCCCGGAGGAAGGCGCGCAGATCGCCGCCGCCGACCCCCATCGCCTCGTCCCGCAACTGCTCTCCGCCGCCCGTGCGGTGTCGCCCGGCCGCGAGCGCGATCTGGTGCACGCGCTGCGGGTTGCCGGTCTCATCAGCGCCTGAAAAAGGGCGGCATGCACTGTATGTCGACCGCTCGGGTGCGAAACATGATCGACACTGCGGGTTGACGACGATGGTCTTGCCCCAGTGTGTGGCGGGGCTTACGTTCTCCTCCTACGCATCGCGTCTACGTGCGTAGAGCTCTGACGTCTTGTCGAAGGAGCAGCTCATGACCAACGTCGTACGCGCCGCACTCGTCCAGGCCACCTGGACCGGCGACACCGAATCCATGATCGCCAAGCATGAGGAGCACGCCCGTGCGGCTGCCCGGCAGGGCGCCAAGGTCATCGGATTCCAGGAGGTCTTCAACGCCCCGTACTTCTGCCAGGTGCAGGAGCCCGAGCACTACCGCTGGGCGGAGCCCGTCCCGGACGGCCCCACGGTGCTGCGGATGCGGGATCTCGCCCGGGAGACCGGGATGGTGATCGTCGTCCCTGTCTTCGAGGTCGAGAACTCCGGGTTCTACTACAACACCGCCGCGGTGATCGACGCCGACGGCAGCTATCTCGGCAAGTACCGCAAGCACCACATCCCCCAGGTCAAGGGATTCTGGGAGAAGTACTACTTCAGGCCCGGCAACGCCGGCTGGCCGGTCTTCGACACCGCCGTCGGCAGGATCGGCGTCTACATCTGCTACGACCGCCACTTCCCTGAGGGCTGGCGTCAACTCGGACTCGGAGGGGCACAGTTGGTCTACAACCCGTCGGCCACCTCCCGGGGCCTCTCCGCGTACCTCTGGCAGCTGGAGCAGCCCGCGGCGGCCGTCGCCAACGAGTACTTCATCGCCGCCATCAACCGGGTCGGCCAGGAGGAGTACGGCGACAACGACTTCTACGGCACGAGCTACTTCGTCGACCCGCGCGGCCAGTTCGTCGGCGAGGTCGCCAGCGACAAGGAGGAGGAACTGATCGTCAGGGACCTCGACTTCGACCTGATCGACGAAGTGCGGCAGCAGTGGGCCTTCTACCGCGACCGCCGGCCCGACGCGTACGAGGGGCTGGTCCAGCCGTGAGTGACCTGTACGAGCGGCACCGCGCCGTCATCCCCGACTGGGTCGCGCTGTACTACCGGCAGCCCGTGGAGATCACCCATGGCGAGGGCCGGCACGTCTGGGACGCGGACGGCAACCGCTACCTCGACTTCTTCGGCGGCATCCTCACCACCATGACCGCCCACGCCCTCCCCGAGGTCACCAAGGCGGTCAGCGAGCAGGCCGGGCGGATCATCCACTCCTCGACGCTCTACCTCAACCGCCCCATGGTGGAGCTGGCCGAGCGCATCGCCGCCCTGTCGGGCATCCCTGACGCCCGGGTCTTCTTCACCACCTCCGGCACCGAGGCCAACGACACCGCCCTGCTGCTGGCCACCGCGTACCGCAGGTCCGGTCAGGTCCTGGCCATGCGCAACAGCTACCACGGCCGTTCCTTCTCGACCGTCTCCATCACCGGCAACCGCTCGTGGTCGCCGACGACGCTCTCCCCGGTGCAGACCCTGTACGTGCACGGGGGGGTGCGCACACGCGGTCCCTACGCGGGGCTCTCCGACGCCCAGTTCACCGAGGCGTGCGTCGCCGACCTGGAGGACCTGCTCGGCCACACCCACGACGTGGCCGCGCTGATCGCCGAGCCCATCCAGGGGGTCGGCGGCTTCACCTCCCCGCCGGACGGGCTGTACGCCGCGTTCCGCGAAGTCCTCGACCGGCACGGGATCCTGTGGATCGCCGACGAGGTGCAGACCGGCTGGGGCCGGACGGGCGAGCACTTCTGGGGCTGGCAGGCGCACGCGCAGAACGGCCCGCCGGACATCCTCACCTTCGCCAAGGGCATCGGCAACGGCATGTCGCTGGGCGGCGTCGTGGCCCGGGCCGAGGTGATGAACTGCATCGACGCCAACTCCATCTCCACGTTCGGCGGTTCACCCGTCACCGCGGCCGCGGGTCTCGCGAACCTCTCGTACCTGCTGGAGCACGATCTGCAGGGCAACGCGCGCCGCGTCGGCGGACTGCTCATCGAACGGCTCCGTGCCATCACGGCCGGGATCCCCGGCGTGCGCGAGGTGCGCGGACGCGGACTGATGATCGGCATCGAACTGGTCCGGCCCGGCACGGACGAGGCGTCCCCGGAGGCCGCCGCCGCCGTGCTCGAAGCCGCGCGCGCGGGCGGACTGCTCATCGGGAAGGGCGGCGGCCACAACACCAGCGTCCTGAGGATCGCACCGCCGATGTCCCTCACCGTCGCCGAGGCGGAGGAAGGCGCCTCGATCCTCGAACGCACCCTGCGCAGCCTCTAGTCCACGCGAGGGGAAGACCATGAGCAACCGCACACTGATCCGCGGCGGACTCGTCCTCACGGCCGCCGACGAGACCCACGCCGACGTCCTGGTCGAGGACGGCCGCGTCGCCGCCCTCGCGGCCCACGGGTCCACCGCCGCCGGGAGCTGGACCGCGGACCGCACCATCGACGCCACCGGGAAGTACGTCATCCCGGGCGGAGTCGACGCGCACACCCACATGGAGCTGCCGTTCGGCGGCACCTTCGCGTCCGACACCTTCGAGACCGGCACCCGGGCCGCCGCCTGGGGCGGCACCACCACCATCGTGGACTTCGCCGTCCAGACCAGGGGCCGGAACCTGCGCGAAGGACTCGACGTCTGGTACGCCAAGGCCGACGGCAACTGCGCCGTCGACTACGGCTTCCACATGATCCTCTCCGACGTCAACGAGTCCTCGCTGAAGGAGATGGACCTGCTCGTCGAGGAGGGCGTCACCTCCTTCAAACTGTTCATGGCCTACCCCGGCGTCTTCTACAGCGACGACGGGCAGATCCTGAGGGCCATGCAGCGCGGCACCGCCAACGGCGGGCTGATCATGATGCACGCGGAGAACGGCATCGCCATCGACGTCCTCGTCGAACAGGCCCTGGCACGCGGCGAGACCGACCCCCGCTACCACGGCGAGGTCCGCAAAGTGCTGCTGGAGGCCGAGGCCACGCACCGGGCCGTCCAGCTCGCCCGGGTCGCCGGCGCCCCGCTGTACGTCGTCCACGTCTCCGCCGAGGAGGCAGTGGCCGAACTCGCCGCCGCCCGGGACAAGGGACTGCCGGTCTTCGGCGAGACCTGCCCGCAGTACCTGTTCCTGTCGACCGACAACCTCGCCGAACCGGACTTCGAGGGCGCCAAGTACGTCTGCAGCACTCCACTGCGGCCGAAGGAGCACCAGGCCGCGCTGTGGCGCGGGCTGCGGACCGACGACCTCCAGGTCGTCTCCACCGACCACTGCCCGTTCTGCTTCTCCGGACAGAAGGACCTCGGCCGCGGCGACTTCTCCAAGATCCCCAACGGGCTGCCGGGCGTCGAGAACCGGATGGACCTGCTGCACCAGGCCGTCCTCGACGGCCACATCTCGCGCCGCCGCTGGATCGAGATCGCCTGCGCCGCGCCCGCCCGGATGTTCGGCCTCTACCCGAAGAAGGGCACCATCGCGCCGGGCGCCGACGCCGACATCGTCGTGTACGACCCGCACGTGGAGCAGGTCCTCTCGGCCGAGACCCACCACATGAACGTCGACTACTCGGCCTACGAGGGCAAGCGGATCACCGGCCGGGTCGAGACCGTGCTCTCGCGGGGCGAACTCGTCGTCGATCGACGGGAGTTCGTCGGCCGGGCCGGCCACGGCGTGTTCACTCCCCGCTCGACCTGCCAGTACCTGAACTAGCGGAACCCGACCCAGGAGGTCCCGGTGGACTTCGGACTCGTCCTGCAGACCGACCCGCCCGCTTCGGCGGTCGTCGGTCTGATGCGGCGCGCGGAACGCAACGGCTTCCGCTACGGCTGGACGTTCGACTCGGCGGTGCTTTGGCAGGAGCCGTTCGTCGTCTACAGCCAGATCCTGGAACACACCCGGAAAATGCACGTCGGCCCGATGGTCACCAACCCCGGGACCCGGACCTGGGAGGTGACGGCCTCCACCTTCGCCACCCTGAACGACATGTTCGGCAACCGCACCGTCTGCGGCATCGGCCGCGGCGACTCCGCGATGCGGGTGGCCGGCCGCAAGCCCGACACCCTGGCCCGGCTGGGCGAGGCCATCGAGGTCATCCGCGATCTCGCCGAGGGGCGCGAGGCGGTCGTCGACGGGCAGCCCGTACGCATCCCGTGGGTGCGGGACGGCCGGTTGCCCGTGTGGGTGGCGGCGTACGGGCCGAAGGCGCTCGCCCTCGCCGGGCAGAAGGCCGACGGCTTCATCCTCCAGCTCGCCGACCTCTACCTCACCGAGTGGATGATCGAGGCGGTGCGGGAGGCGGCCGCCGACGCCGGACGCGACCCGGACGCGATCACCATCTGCGTGGCCGCGCCGGCGTACGTGGGCGACGACCTCGAGCACGCCCGCGACCAGTGCCGCTGGTTCGGCGGGATGGTCGGCAACCACGTCGCCGATCTGGTCTCGCGCTACGGGGAGCACTCGGACATAGTGCCGGAGGCCCTGACCGCGTACATCAAGGAGCGGCAGGGATACGACTACGGTCACCACGGCCGGGCGGGGAACGCGTCCACGGACTTCGTGCCCGACGAGATCGTCGACCGGTTCTGCCTCCTCGGCCCCGTTGAGGCCCACATCGAGAAGCTGAGGCACCTGAGGGACCTGGGCGTCGACCAGTTCGCCGTCTACAACATGCACGACGCGAAGGAAGCGACGATCGACGCCTACGGCGCGGAGATCATCCCCGCACTCGACCGCTGACGGGCACCGAACTCCCCGACGCGAAGCCCGACCTCTGCTGAAGGGTCAAGGCCATGACCGCGACCGTTCCCCCGGTGCCCTCCCCTCCTCCTTCCGACTCCGGCCGGCTCACCGACGCCCAGGGCCGGGTGGAACTCGTGCCCGGCGCGGTCCCCGCCGGAGGCCGCTTCGTCAACGAGGACCTGCTTCCCGTACCGCTCGCCGACCGCCACTGGACCACGTACAACTTCGCCGCGCTCTGGGTCGGGATGGCCCACAACATCCCGTCCTGGCTGCTCGCCTCCGGGCTCGTGGCGCTCGGCATGGACTGGAAACAGGCCGTGTTCACCATCGCGCTGGCGAACGTGATCGTGCTGTTCCCGATGCTCCTGACCGGCCACGCCGGTCCGAAGTACGGCATCCCCTTCCCGGTGCTCGCCCGCGCCTCCTTCGGGCTACGCGGTGCCAACCTTCCCGCACTGATCAGGGCCGCGGTCGCCTGCGCCTGGTTCGGCATCCAGACCTGGATCGGCGGGCAGGGCATCTTCGTCCTGCTCGGCACCGTGTTCGGCGGCTGGACCGAGGTGGCCGAGATCGCGGGCCAGCCCTGGACGCTGTGGCTCTGCTTCGTCGTCTTCTGGGCCTTGGAACTCGCCATCATCTACCGGGGCATGGAGACGCTGCGCCGCTTCGAGAACTGGGCGGCGCCGTTCGTCATCGTGGGCGCGCTGGTGCTGCTGGTCTGGATCGCGGTGAAGGCCGGCGGCTTCGGACCGCTGCTCGACCAGCCCTCCGAGCTCGGCTGGGGCGAGGACTTCTGGCCGGTGTTCTTCCCCTCCCTCATGGGGATGATCGCCTTCTGGTCCACCCTGTCCCTGAACATCCCGGACTTCACCCGTTTCGGCGCCGGCCAGCGCGCCCAGGTCTGGGGCCAGACGCTGGGACTGCCCACGACGATGACGCTGTTCGCGCTGCTGTCGGTGTTCGTCACCTCGGGTTCCCAGGCCGTCTACGGCGTGCCGATCTGGGACCCGGTGCAGCTCGCCGCGAAGACGGACAACGTCTTCGGCCTGCTGTTCGCCCTGGTGACCGTGTTGATCGCGACGATCTCCGTCAACATCGCGGCGAACGTCGTGTCCCCCGCCTACGACCTGGCGAACCTCGCCCCGCGGTTCGTCAACTTCCGCACCGGGGCGCTGATCACGGGTGTCGTCGGCGTGCTCATCATGCCGTGGAAGCTGACCGAGACGCCCGAGCTCTACATCTTCACCTGGCTCGGTCTGGTGGGCGGGCTGCTCGGCACGGTCGCCGGCATCCTGATCGCCGACTACTGGATCGTCCGCCGCACCCGACTGGAGCCGGCGGACCTCTACCGCCCGGGGGGCCGCTACTGGTACGCGTCCGGCTGGAACTGGCGTGCCGTCCTGGCCTTCGCCGTCGGCGGGGTCCTCGCGATCGGCGGCTCCCACTCCGCCCCCGGAAAGGGCCCGTTCCCCGAGGACGGGCTGATCCCCGTCCTGAAGCCGCTCGCGGACTACGGCTGGGCGGTGGGGTTCGCCGCCTCGCTGCTGCTGTACACGCTGCTGATGCTGCCGGAGCGCGAAAGGCACCGCTGAGCGGACGTGACCCGGGGGCTCGGACCGCTCCCCAGCGGTCCGAGCCCCCGGGCGTCGGGAGTGCCCGCCCCGTACGGGGGTGGTATACGGGGCGGGCCGGCGGCGGCCTCAGCGCTTGTCGCGCTGGGCCGCCACGACAGTGCGGACCGTGCGCTCGGCGCCGCCCGAACGGCGCTGGACGCGCTCGGAGAAGCCGGGGAACTGGCCGCCGATCGCGCTGAGGATCCTCATCTCCGGCGGTGCGACGTTCACTTCGGCCCGGTTGCGCTCGATGGCGCGCACCACACCCGTGACGACCTGTCGGGGTGAGACGGTGCGCATTCCCGCGGGCGGCTCGGCGCCGGTCGCGGCGAACATCCCCGCGTCCCGGACGAACCCGGGCTGCACCAGCGACACCCCGACCCCGTGTTCGTGCAGGTCCTGCCGCAGCCCGAGCGCGAAGCCCCGCAGACCGAACTTGGTGGCGTTGTAGAGCGCGGAATGCCTGGTCGCCGTCTTGCCCGAGATGGAGCCCACGAAGACGAGATGGCCCCGGCGCGCCTCGACCATGGCCGGGGCGAGCAGCCGGGCCAGCATGGCCGGCGCGCGGAGGTTGACCGCCAGGGCGCGGTCGATCTGGCCGGGGGCGTAGTCGAGCAGTTCGCCGCTGGACGGCAGCGCGGCGTTGGCCAGGAGGATCTCCGTCCCCGCCGCTTCGGCGGCGAGGCGTTCCACGTCCTCGGGGTCGGCAAGATCGGCGACGACGGCGCGGGCACCGTACTCCTTCGCCAGCGGCTCGAGGGCGTCGCGCCGGCGCCCCGTCAGGATCAACCGGGCGCCCCGTCGGGAGAGTTCGGCGGCCAGCGCGGCCCCGATACCACCGGTGACACCGGTGAGGAGAACGGTTGATCCGTTGATGCGCATCTGGTTACCCTCCAGTTCTGTTCGTTCGAACGAACGATAAGGAGCACAGGGTGGTCATGTCCACAGGTGATTTCTCCGGCCTCGCCGAGCAGGTCCGGAAACTGAAGGAAGGCCAGACCACCTCGGTGGAACTGGTCCGGGGAGCGCTCGGGCGCATCGGGTCCAGTCAGCCCACCCTCAACGCCTTCCGGCACGTCCGCGCCGAGTCCGCCCTCGCCGAGGCCGAGGACGCCGACCGGCGCCTCGCGGCGGGGGAGCGGGCACCGCTGCTCGGCGTACCGCTCGCCGTGAAGGACGACACGGACGTGGCCGGGCTGCCCACCCACTTCGGCTGCCGGGGCGAGCGGGCCCCCGCGGTCGCCGACGGCGAGGCCGTACGGAGACTGCGCGCGGCCGGCGCCGTCATCGTCGGCAAGACGAACTCCTGCGAGCTCGGGCAGTGGCCCTTCACCGAGGGTCCCGCCTTCGGCGCCACCCGCAACCCCTGGTCCACGGACCACACCCCGGGCGGTTCCTCGGGCGGCTCCGCGGCCGCCGTCGCGGCGGGCCTGGTGCCCGCGGCCCTCGGCTCGGACGGTGGCGGCTCCATCCGCATCCCGGCCGCCTGGACCCATCTCGTCGGCATCAAGCCGCAGCGCGGCCGCGTCTCGCTGCACCCCCAGACCGACGCCTTCCACGGACTCACGGTCAACGGCCCGCTGGCCCGTACCGTCGCCGACGCCGCGCTGCTGCTCGACGCCGTCCAGGGCCCCCACCCCGAGGACCTGCACCGGCCCGACGCCGTGGACGCCTCGGCCGCCGCCCGCCGCGAACCCGGCCGGCTGCGCGTCGCCCTCGCCTGGAGGCCGCCGCTCACGCTCAGCGGTGCCCGGCCCCACCCCGAGGTGCGGCGCGCCGTCTCCGACCTCGCGGAGGCCCTCGCCCGGCTCGGCCACCACGTCGAGGAGGCGCGGCCCCGCTACGGGCTGATGGGCCTCGGCTTCGTCTCCCGGGGCACCGCGGGCGTGGCCGAGTACGCCGCCCTCCACCCCGAACCGGCGCTGCTCGACCCGCGCACCCGCACGGCGCTGCGCAACGGCAGGCTGCTCGGCGGACCGATCGTCCGGGCCGCCCGCGCCCGCGAGGCACGCCAGCACCGCCGTATCGGCGCGCTGTTCGACACCTACGACGTGCTGCTGACCCCGACCACCGCCGCACCCCCGCCGCCCATCGGCACCTTCGACGGCCTCAGCGCCTGGCGCACCAACACGGCGATCGCCGCCGTCTGCCCGTACGCCTGGCCCTGGAACGTCCTCGGCTGGCCGGGCGTCAACGTCCCCGCTGGATTCACCTCCGACGGTCTCCCCGTCGGCGCGCAGCTGCTCGGACCGGAGGGCACGGAGGAACGGCTGATCTCGCTCGCCGCCCAGCTGGAGGCCGACCGGCGATGGTACGAGCACTGCCCCGACCCGCTGAGGACGAGGAGCGCGCCGGTGGAACAATGACGCGCATGCCCAGCCAGACCAGCGCCTCCGCGGAGCCCGCCGCACCGGCCATACCCCCGACCCGGCAGCGCATCATTCGCGCCGTCCTGCGCATCATCGGCCAGGACGGCATCGCCGCGGTCACCAACCGGCGGATCGCCAAGGAGGCCGGGGTCTCCCTCGGCTCGGTCACCTACCACTTCTCCAGTCAGCACGAACTGCTGCGGGAGTCGCTGCTGCACTTCGTCCGCGAGGAGACACGTCGCTTCACCGAACTCGCCGACGCGGGTGAGGCGGAGGGAGTCGACGTCGACGGCGCGGCCGCGCTGGCCGCCCAGGTCGCGGACGGCACGGTCTTCGACAGTGAGCACATCGCGCCCCTCGAGCTCTACATCCAGGCGGGCCGCGACGAACGGCTGCGCGAGGCTGCGGCCGAGTGCTTCGGTGCGTACGACCGCCTCGCCGTCCAGATCCTCACGGCCCTCGGTGTGCCCGAGCCCCAGCGCCTCGCCGCCCACACCGTCGCCCTCGTCACCGGACTCCAGCTCCGCCGCCTGGCCACCGGCTCGCCGGCCGGGGAGCTCACCGACGCCCTGCTCCTGCTCGTCCGCGGCGCGCTGAGCGAGGACGGGACGCGGACGGGCTGACCGAGGCCGGAGACCAACGACCGCACGGAACTCCGCGCGTCCCCTTCGTGCTCCCCTCACCGCCCGCGTGCCGGCGGACCGCGCCACCACCTTCTTCGGGTCTTCGCACAGGCATTGGGCCGGGACGCTCGACCACCTGGCCGATGAGGGCCATGTCCCCGCGATGACACCCTTGGCCGGGATGCGGCGGGGGGAACCGTCCGCGCCCGCTCCGTGCGGGCCGGCACGGCCTTCTGCGTCAATCGGCCTCCGGTGCGTTGGCTGCCAGTTCGAACCACGTCGTCTTCCCTGTGGCAGTGGGGCGGCTCCCCCACGCATCGGCAAGCGCGTCGATGAGTCCGATACCGCGTCCCCCTTCGTCCCAGCCGTCGGCCGCACCACGTACCGGGCCGTCGCTGTTCGTGTCCTCCACCTCGCAGCACAGGCGGCTGCCGCAGACCACCAGGTTGAGCCGCAGCGGGCCGCGAGTGTGGCACACGGCATTGGTGACCAGTTCACTGACCAGGAGCTCTGCCGGCGCCTCCAGGTCGCGCAGAGCCCAGTCCTCCAGCTGTGCGACCACCAGACGCCGCGCCTGTGGGACCGAGGTCGGTTCCCGCCGCAGGGGCCAGGAGACCTCCCGGTCGCCGGCGCTGGCACGGGGGGCGTCCAACGGCAGCAGGGGCTGCAGGGCGCGGGACCAGAGAATCTGCTGGCGGGCGGCCCAGGAGAGCGGCCGAGACGATGGTCTCCGGGGGAAGGGCGACGTCCTCTTCGGCCTTCGCCCCCGCCGACGGAGGCGGAGCGGGGTGCAGACCTTCCTGCAAGATCCTTTGTTGTGGCCGAGGGCCCGAGAGGCCATGGGAACCAGTCCTTCTCGTGCTGCCTGCGGTACCTGGCGTACCGGCGAACAGGGCGGGGCTGTACCTCGCCTTCACACTGAAACTCGCAAAATAACTGTAGCGGGCACTACGCTACAAGAGTAAGGAAAGGGTGTCTAACGGACACATGCTGCCCCGTTTGCCGTGCGTCCCGAAGCGGAGGAGCCGCGATGCCACGCTCGCCAGACCTGGCCAAACGGCGTGAACTGCTCGACCGGGTCCATGCCTACGTCATCCGCAACGGCCTGTCCGGGTTGTCGCTCCGCCCTCTCGCCAGGGCCCTGGGCACGAGTGACCGCATGCTCCTCTACTACTTCGGCACCAAAGAGCGCCTGGTCACCGAAGTCCTCGCCCTGGACGAGGACCGTCCCCTGCTGCGCGTTCGTGACCGGCTCGAGTCGACAGGGCCGCCCGAGGACGCCGCAGGTGTGCGATGCCTCATGGAAGAGGTGTGGCAGCACTTCACCGCCCCCGGCCTCCGTGCGGCCTTCCCTCTCTACCTCGAGGTGATGGCGGACAGCCTGCTCCATCCGGACCGGTACGGGCCGGTGATGCGCGACACCATCGGCCAATGGACGGATCTGCTCGCCTCCGTCCTCCTCGGCATCGGCGTGCCGGCGGACCGCGCCCGGAGCCACGCCGTCCTCCTGACCGGCGCCATCTTCGGACTCCTCATGGCGCCGATGGCCGACGCACGCTGGGACAGAGCCACCACGGCCTATCGCGACCTTCTCGACAGCCTTGAGCCCGCCTGGCGTTCCGTTCGGTGATTCTTCACCGCCCGTCCCGCGATGCCGTTCCTGCCGGGTGGGGCTGCGGGCCGGTCCGGGGTTGCTCTGTCCGTCGGTCAGGGGACCGCTCCACCTGGCGGAAACCCGCCGGCGCTCGCGAACCGGACGGCTGCCGCGCCGCGGTGCCGCCGGCCCTCAGCGGGGCTGCCGACGTCGGCGGTGACGCTTCCGAGCGCGACGAGCCCTCTTCCGTCATCCGGCCTCGAAGGGCTGCGTAGCCAGGGCGTGGTCTTCCGGAACCGATGCGAACTGCCGTACGACGAGCCGTCGGTAGAGGTCATCGCGTCGTATCAGGTCCGGGTGTGTGCCTACGGCGCGCACCCGTCCGGCCTCCATGACGACGATCTGGTCTGCCTCCACGACGGTCGACAGACGGTGTGCGATGGTCACCACGGCACGATCCCGGGCGATGGAGGCGACGACGCCGCGCAGTTCCGCCTCGGTGTCGGCGTCCAGGTTGGCGGACGCCTCGTCCAGGAGGACGACGGAGGGCCGCGGCAGAAGTGCCCGGGCGACGGCCAGGCGCTGCTGCTCCCCGCCGGAGAGCCCGTGACCCCGCTCGCCGAGAACGGTGTCGAGCCGCTCGGGGAGGGACTCGACGGCCTGGTCGAGCCGTACCAGACGCAGTGCTTCGGCGATGTCGTCCTCGCCCGCCGAGGGGCAGGCGTAGATCAGGTTGTCGCGGACGCTGCCACGCATCAGCGGGTGATCCTGCTCCACATGTCCGGTCAGTCGCCGCACCTGGTTGAGCGGCATCGAGGCGGCGTCCGCACCGTAGAGGAGCACGCGCCCGGAGTCGGGCTCGTAGAACCGCTCGACAAGCCGGAAGAGGGTGCTCTTTCCGGCGCCCGACGGGCCGACGATCGCGGTGAGCCCGTGCGCGGGCACGCCGAACGACACCTCGTGCAGTGCGTTCCGTCCGCTTCCGTCGTAGCGGAACGACACCCGCTCGAATTCCACGGCCTGTCCGCTCCGGGGTTGTGCCCGCGTAGCCGGGGCCGGGGGCCCGCTCTCCTGCGGCAGATCGGCGAGTTCCCCGAGGCGGTCGATCGCGGCCCGGCCCTGTTGAAGCCGTCCGATGGAGGTGAACGTCGCGAGCAGCGGTGAGACCAGGTAGAAGAGGTACATGACGAAGGCGGTCAGTGCGGAGAGCGAGAGGTCTCCGGTGGCGACACGGGCCATGCCCCACGCCACGACCACGGTCAGAGCGATCTGCGAGCCGACGTTGATCGCCGGGCCCAGCCCCGCGGACAGGACGGAGACCCGGATACCGGAGCGCCGGGCCCGACCGGCGAGACCGTCGAGGGTCTCCGCCTCGCGGGCCTCGGCACACGAGGACTTGACCGTCGACATGCTGCCCAGCACGCGTGCGACGGCGGTGGCGTAGCGGCTGGTGTCAGTGCGGTTCGCCACCGCCTGCTTCCTGATCCGGCGGGCCAGGACGACGGAGACCAGACTGGCGGCGCCCAGGCAGCCGACCGTCACGCCGAGGAGCCGCAGGTCGATCAGGGCCATCAGGGTGAGGCACCCCAGTACGCTGAACACGCTGCTGGTGACCTGTGCGAGAGCCGAGGACATCGTCACCCGGGCCATCGAGGTGTCCGTCACCATACGGTTCAGCAGGTCTCCCTGCGCCCAGCGTTGGAAGTCCGGCAGCCGTGCGCGCAGCACCCGGCGGGCGAGCACTCTGCGGATGTCGAAGACGAGGTTCTCACCGAGTGTGCCCATCGTGTACCCGTGGAGGCCGGAGAGCAGGGCGCCGGTGGCGAAGAGTGCGGCGGCCAGCAGGACGGGCCCGCCCGGCGAACCGCCGGACGACACGGCCTCGATGATCCTCCCGATGACCAGGGGCTGCAGCAGCGACACGCACGCGGCCGACAGTCCCAGGGCGAGGCCCGTGGCGAGCCGTTTCCGGTGGCTGCGGAGGATGGGCCAGACGTTCATGACAGGGTGTCCCTCACTCCGTTTCCTTCCTACGGGACGCGGGCCCGGTCCCGGTCGGCCGCCTTCGGCGGTTCTTCACCGGTCCGGGCGGTCGGACGTCCGACGCGTCGTGCATCACCGGGACGAAGGGAGAGGTGAACCTGTACCGCAGTTCCTCGCTCTCCTCGTATCCGCCCGACTGGACGATCAGGAACTGGTAGCCCGTGATGTGCGGCCAGCCGGGGTCCGACTGCCGGATGTGCCGGAGGACGAAGGCGCTCATGAGGCGGTAGGCGACCGAACCCGTCAACTCCAGCCCCTTGTTCGTGCGGTTGGTGAAGTCGTTGCACAGATCCAGCAAGCCCTTCTCCCGGCGCCGGGCGGGATCCCAGATCACATGGGTCCAGCTGCGTCCCGTGATGGTGGAGGCCCGCTGCCACAGTGACACCTCGCCGGTGCCGGTGAGCGTCCGGTACAGCAGGTGGCAGTCGTGCTGAGCGGGATTGGGCGCGAAGAACCGCCAGTTCGGGATCAGCACGTTCATCCTGTCGTAACGGCGCAGGCGGTCGAAGGTACGGATGGGGTGCTGGCTCAGTACGGTCGCGCCGATCCACACCGCGAATCCCGCTTCGGCGGCCCGCGCGACCCAGACCTGGCCCGACGGGGTCCGTGCGGCGCGCGGTGTCCCGGGCATCAGACGGCTCCTTCCGATTCGAGTGAGGTGGTGAAGGCCGCGACGTGTCGGGCCACCCTGCGGGCCGGCTCCGGGCCCGTCACCAGTTCTCCGTGCCCGACCCCGTCGAGAACCAGGAGGGCGCCCTGCGGGGAGGAGTCCACGATCTCCTGGTGGAGCCCGGCGTTGACGCCGTCCGCACGGTGGGTGTTGCCGGCCGCGATCAGAAGCAGTGGGACGGACACCTCCGGGAGGGGACCGTCATGGTTCAGGAATTCCGCGTGGGTGGCCTTCCACTCGCGCAGGGCGGTCTGCCAGAGACCGGCGTCGCGGTACTGGTCCAGCACCCGGCGTCGGGCATCCGGCGGCAGCCAGGACAGCCAGCCGGGTTCCGGCAGCAGGGCCCCCAGCCCGCACCGGAGCGAGGTCGGCATCGTGAGGAACCGGCCGGCCAGGCGTCGCGCACCGTTCGCCTGTGCGGCGGAGCGGTGGAGTTCCCCGGGGTGGCTCGGGTCCAGCAGCACCACGCCGGCGGCCTGGCCGGGGAGCGCGCGGAGGGACCTCAGGGCCAGGTATCCGCCGAGTGAGTGGCCGACGAGCACCACGGGACGGCCGGGGCAGACAGCCCGGACCAGGGAGGCCAGGTCGTCGACGGAGGAGCGCAGTGTGTAGGGGTCGGCCTGGTGGTAGCTGCTGCTGCCGTAGCCGGCCCGGTCGTACGTCAGGACCGGGAAGTCTCCTTCCAGGTCGCGCCGGATGTTCGTCCAGCGTGCGTTCGTGGCCATCAGGCCGGTGAGGCACACGAGGACCGGGCGGGCGGCGTTCGACTCCTGGAGCGGTTCGGTCAGCCGGTAGGCGAGGCGGTTGCCGGACGGCGCCGTGAAACAGCGCTCGCTGCCGTCGCCGGCCAGGACACGGCGGCGCCTGAGCCACTGGGAGCCGACCGCGGCGAGGGCCGTGGCGCCGAGCAGGCCACCGGCGAGTCGCGGAGTGTTGTCGCCGCGGGCGAGGGCGGAGCCGTTCCGACCTTCGGGGCCTTGGACGGTGTAGAGGACGGCGGGATAGGTGGAGAGGAAGGCGGGGAGGAACCGTCCAAGGCCCATCACGCGGGTGTTCACCACATGGAACGCGCCGGCCGCGGCCAGGAGTGCAGGCGCGTACCTGCCCTGCCGGTAGTACACCAGCGGGAATCCGCATTCCAGCGCCAGTACGCCGTGGGTCAGGACCTTCGCAGCCTGCGGGTACTTGCGCAAGAGGCCGTAGACGTCCCGGTCACCGTAGTTCTGGGTACGCATGATGCCCGGCAGCGCCCTCCCCGAGCGCCAGTCCGGCCCGGGGAGTTTGACCAGTCCGGACACGGCGTACGAGAGCGTCGACTGCAGAGCGACGAACCAGAGGCAGGCGTCGGCCAGGCGCGGGTTCCCGCGTCCGGCCCTGGCGACGGTCATGGAGAACTGCACCAGCAGGGAGAGCTGGTCGGAGCCGTCGGTGCCGTACATGTGCCGGGGATGGAGCGCCACGGAGCTGAGCGCCAGGTAGGCGTCGGCGCAGGCCCTCCACCGCCCCTGCGACTTCGACGCCACCAGGGACGCGGCGGCCGCCACCCGACCGACGTGCAGTACACGTGTGACCGCGGGATTTCCGAGCGCGTCGAGGCCCTTGCGCACAGGGGCCGGAAAGTGCGCGTAGTGGTCGCGCACGACGCGCCAGTCGTTGAACCCCCCGGCTGCCCGGTCTTCCTCGGTCGTCAGTATTTCCAGGCTGCTCACAAGATGGGTGAAGGCACTCGCCCGCTCGGTGAGGGAAATGGCCTGCCGCCGACTGGCGAATGATTTGGGTATTTTTCTCATGGATGGCATTCCCGTGGCTGCGACGATCTTTTTCTGGTCTGTCCCGCGGCGCGGGACGCGCCGTCCGCTCCGCGGAATGTCCGTCGGATTCGTGCGGTGGGAGTCGGGATTGTCCTGACCGCAACTCGGCGCCGCGGGACAGCCCGTCGGAGCGGAGGCGTCAGGCAACGGTCGCCGGGCAGGCCTCCAGCGTGACGTCGAGGGCGTCGGCCGCGACCTCACCCGCAGGTTGCGTCGCCGCGTTGACGAAGTTGTTCATGTCGTTGAATATGTTGAGAATTGGCTCCGTGCCCTTCACCTGAACCGCGCGCTCGGCCAGGATCGGGACCTCGGCGAGTGTGGAGTCACCGTTGACTCGGTGCAGAAGTTCCATCGTGTTCTCCTTTGCGGATTTCCGCTCTTTCCCGTGAGTTGGGCGAGGGTCGAGTGCCTTCGAATCCCAACTGCCCTTTCGGACACGATCCACCGTAGCAGTGGAATGGCGGGGTGCCAGACCTCACGGCGGACGTTTGCTATGCCTTTGCTGGAGCGAGAACTTGGTAGACGATTCTTTTATGCTCCACTCACACGGGGACATGAATTCAACGTCCGGTCGTCACACCAGGCGCGGGTGAGGTCCGTCGGGCGAAGTCTCCAGGGCGAGGGCGCAGCGGGACCCGTTGTCCAGCCGTCGTTGCCGTCCGGGTTCTCCGTGGTGTCGTCTGACGCGTCGCGGCGGATGTCGTCGTCGGAACTTCGGCGGGCGCACCCGCCAGTTCGTCGCCCGGCTGGCCCGGCGGAGCCGGTGGCCTGCCGTACTCCGGTCGGAACGACGACCACTGACACCATCCAGCAGCGGGTTCCGGCGAGTCGAGCGACTCCGGATCCACCTCGAACCCGAGACCGATGCATAGGCCAAAGGGATCACGCGCCTCTAAGGTGCCCGTCGTCTCGACCGGTTGACCACAGGTCTATGAGATGAATACCGAGGGGGTCCCGATCGGGATCGCAGGTCCGACCAACTTGCATGCCGGCGCTGTGCGCACGCCGCAGGGCGACGCAAGCCGGTTCTTCGATCCGAAGTCCTTCTGCGGGCCGGCCGGCGCTTAGACGGCCACGAGGCACAGCGGCGCGCGAAGCGTGCCACTCGGACGTTCGCAACCTCGGAGGCAGGCATCAGTCACGGCCGCAGCACGTCCTCCCGGACGGCGGCCGTAACACAGAAGGGGTGTCAAGTCAGGCATGAGCTCCATTTCACCTACCCGGAACACGGCGAACAAGAGCAGCGGGCGGTGGGCCACCCGGTCGCTGTCCGCGCTGGCGGCGGTCCTCGTCTGCGGTACCGCAAACGCCTTACCCGCGCAGGCCGGCACGATTCCGCAGGCCGCCGCCTCGGCCCCACCCGCGATGTTCAGCGGCATCGCCAACCGCCACTGCGCGCAGTGGGTCGACGCGCCCCCCAGCAGATCCGACTGGTTCTGCGCGAGCACCCAACAGGGCCTGAGCGACGAGATAGGCGCGCGGGGGCTCCACAAGCTTATCGATTTGTACGACTTCGGATCGAACCACCAGTTGAGCGTGGTCTCCGGCAGCCCCGCCTCGCACTGCGGCCACAGCACGTCGTACCGGCTGGTTCCCTACCTCAAGGACTTCACCAGCTACATCCCCTACACGGACTGCGCGCCGACGTTCATGTCCGGGTCTGACGCGTCATCCGCGTCCGTGAAGGTCGGCTGGCCGTCGTCCGGAGCGGGTCAGCGCAGCAACCACGTCGGGTTGGGCTTCTCTGTCGGCTACATGAAGCTGCAGTTCGGATGGAAGGAGGGCGAGGCGTGGAAGGTCTGCGTCGAATCCCCGGGCTGCACCTTCGAGCCGGATACCGCGGAGGACACGAAGTGGATGCCGTCCGAGCCGTTGGACGGCGCCGACATCAGGAACCTCGGTGAGACGGAGTCCCAGACGGGGACCTATTCGTTCTCGACGACCCTCACCGAATCACGCGAGGTGTCGCAGACCATCTCCAAGGGAGTAGAGGGCGAAGTCGGCCTGTCCAAGGGCATCGTCTCGCTCGGTGCCACCGTGCAGGCGTCCATCGAGCACACCTACGGGACGTCGTGGGAGGAAAGCCGCACCTACACGTGGGAAACCAGTGTCACGGTGCCTCCGCTGTCGAGGATCGTCGCCTTCCTCCAACGCCCCGCCACGAGGTACACCGGCCACTACGTACTTCCGACCGGTCAGGTTGTGCCCCGGGAGGTCTCCCTGGTGCTCCCGAGCGGCAGCACGTCCAAGCGGTCGGCCCTGTACTCGTACGTCCCGCAGTCCCTCGACGAGAGGGCCCCTCTGGTCACCCCGGAGCAATGGAACGAGCAGCGGTTCCCCACCCCCGCACCCGTCCCCACGCCGACACCTCGCTCCTCGGAACCGCCCGGCCGTCTCTGAGCCGTGCCCACGGCGGCCCGAGCAGATGTGGCGTCGGCGAGGCCACGTCGGCTCATCCGTGGGATGGTCCCGCCGACGCGCCGCGCTGCCGACAGCCCCGCTGCGAGGACAAGTGGCGGCACACGGACGAGGTCAACGAGCAGCGAGGGCGAGGACTTCGGTCTCCCGCCCGGTTCAGGGCGGTGCCGGGTGCCGCCGGCCGGTTCGTCAGCCTGTCGGCCACTGCGGGTGCCAGGGTGATGCGGCCGGTAGCGCCGGTGCGCACGGCGGCGGCCGGGTCTTCGGGGGCGCGTCCTTCAGGAGGTAGCCGGTGGTCCCGGACGATCCCGGCGGCCGTGGCGGACCGTGCCGCCGCGGCCGTGCCGTCAGGGTCGGCGAACCCGGTCGGAGGGCAGGCGGTGCGCGGTGGCAGGGGGACCCGGGGCCGGTGTGCCGTCCGCCGCGGCGAACCCGCGCGGCATGCGGGGCTACGCGTCGGGCCGCTGAGCCGGCACCGGGCGTTCACCCCGGCGTCGCCGGGAGTCGGCCAGGTGCCCGCCGACCGGTCATCAGGTGGCGGCGGGAATGTCGGTCCGGCGTGCTTAGCTGGACGTATGACCGAAGAGTTTCTGTCCGGGACGACCGGAGACCCCTGGGAGTCCGCGAACCTCGCCCTGGTCGAGGAGGCGGTGCGCAAGGCGGCCGCCGCCGAGATCATGCCGCGCTTCCGCCAGCTCGCCGTCCACGAGATCGTCGAGAAGAACGGCCCGCACGACCTGGTGACCGTCGCCGACCGCAGGGCCGAGGAGCACCTGACGGCGTCCCTGACGGCCCTGCTGCCCGGCTCGGTGGTCGTGGGCGAGGAGGCGGTCCACGCGGACCCGGCGGTGTACGAGGCGCTCCGGGGCGACGCGCCGGTGTGGATCGTCGACCCCGTCGACGGCACCCGTCAGTTCGTCCACGGCGACCCGGGCTTCTGCACGCTTGTCGCGCTGGCCCTGCGCGGCGAGGTGCTGGCGTCGTGGACGTACGCGCCGGCGCTCGACGAGATGGCGGTCGCGGTGCGCGGCCACGGCGCCCGCGTCGACGGCACGGGGATACGGTCGGGCACGCCGGAGCCCGGCCGGTTCCTCCAGGTGGCCATGTCCCACCCGGACTTCACGACGCCCCAGGAGAAGCGGGCCCTCCTCGCCCTCCGTGCCGAGGGCGTCCACTCCCGGCCGTGCGGCTCCGCGGGTCTGGAGTACCTCGCGGTGGCGCGCGGCGAGCTCGACGCCGTCGCCTTCTCCTGGGAGAACGCGTGGGACCACGCGGCGGGTCTGCTGCTCGTGGAGGAGGCAGGCGGCACGGACCTGACGCTGACCGGCGACCGGTTCCGCGTCGCGGGCGGCAACGCGCTGCCCTTCACGGCGGCGCGGGACGCGGCGACGGCTCGATTCGTCCACGAACTCCTCGCCTCCGGCGCGGAGTAGCAAGGGCGGAGAAGCGGCGGAGGGGGAGGGGCGGCGCCCGGGAGGCCCCGGAGGACTGCGCGCGGCCGGGCCGGTGGGGTCGCGTCATGACTGCCGCCGAGCCCACCGTTCTCGCCACTTCGGGCGGACATCGTGTCGGCGACCGCACGAGAGGGCGCGTACATCGTCGTCCGGGACGGCGACCGGGCGGTCGAGGAGCGCATCGCCCCGCGCCGGGGGCCCGCCCCCGCTGCTGAACGCGTTCCGGATCCGAACACGGTCCGCGACGGGGCCGCTCCGCGACGGGGCCGCTCCGCGGCCCGGCGGCCCCGGGTGCGCGGTGCGCCGGCCAGACACCGCGGACGCCGACCCGCAGGCCTGAGGTCCGTTGGTCACGCGTGTGCCGGGTACCGGTCTGACGGATGTGAGGTCCGACGTTCGCGTACGCGCCGGGTGCGCGGTGCGTCGGCCAGACACCGCGGACGCCGACCCGCAGGCCTGAGGTCCGTTGGTCACGCGTGTGCCGGGTACCGGTCTGACGGATGTGAGGTCCGACGTTCGCGTACGCGCCGGGTGCCGTTACCGTGCCGGTCCGCCGGTCACGGCAGGACCACGGCCCCGCGGATCTCCGCCGTCAGCTCCGCGGCCGAGGCGACCGCCTCGGGGCCGAGGCCGCGCAGCGCCGTACCGACCCGGCGGACGAGGTCCCGTGGGGCTCCGGGCAGGCCGGCAGCCGTGGCCAGCGCCCCCTTCTCGTTGATGCACCAGACGCGGTGGTACGCATGGAGGGACTGAACGAGCACGCCGAAGGCCCTCGACAGGCACAGCCCGACGTGCAGGACGTCCCCGCCCGGCGCGGACTTCGCCGCCGCGGCCACCGAGAAGTCGGCCTCCCACGCCGCCCCGACCAGAGCCTCGCGCAGTGGTTCCGGGTACGCCGCGGTCTCCGCCCGAAGCGCCGTCACCTCACCCGCGGGGTCGGCGAGGACCCGGCACAGGGCTATCTCGCCGGCGTACGCGGGCGACCAGAACCCCAACGGGTGCCCGGCCTGCACACCGACCTCGTAGCGCCCCGCCCGGCAGTCCGCCCAGACCCGCGCCACCCGGTCCAGATCGCGCAGGACCCAGTCGACGCCGCCCCCGTCCACGGTCAGCCAGGCGCCGCCGTCCACCCACGGCCCCCAGCAGCCGGGCCCTGCGACCTCCACGGGCCCGCCGGTCAGCTCCCGGGCGAGCCGGGTCAGGCCCGGCACGTCGACACCGCCGCGGTAGTAGATGCCCAGGTCCCAGTCGGAGTCGGGCCGGTGCGCCCCTCGGGCCCGGCTGCCGCCGAGGACGACGGCTCTCACGCCCCCCACGCCCACGAGCCGGGCGGCCATCGCCGCGATCACATCGTCCATCGCCGGGGAATGCTACCCCCGGCGGCGTTGCCGGTGCGGGCGAATATCCTGGATCCCCAGGCCACCGGCTGACGAAGGAGTCCCAAGGTGCCGTCGATGCTTGATGCCGTCGTCGTGGGGGCGGGGCCCAACGGACTGACCGCAGCCGCCGAGTTGGCGCGCCGCGGGTTCTCGGTCTCCGTGTTCGAGGCCCGGGACGCCGTCGGCGGCGGCGCCAGGACCGAGGAGCTCACCCTCCCGGGCTTCCGCCACGACCCCTGCTCGGCGGTGCATCCGCTGGGCGCGGGCTCTCCCGCGTTCGACGCCATGCCCCTCGGGCGGTACGGGCTGGAGTGGCTCCAGCCGCCACTGCCCATGGCCCACCCGTTCGACGACGGCACCGCCGCCGTCCTCTCCCGCTCCGTCTCGGAGACCGCCGCCTCGTTCGGGCCCCGTGACGCGGGGGCGTACCGCCGTCTGGTCGCTCCGTATCTCGGCAAGTGGGAGACCCTCGTCCGGGACTTCATGTCCCTGCCGCTCAGCGCCCTGCCGCGCGATCCGCTCACCCTGGCGCGCTTCGGCCTCGATGGCCTCCCTCCCTCCACATGGCTGATGCGCAGGTTCCGCGACGACCGGGCCCGTGCCCTGTTCGCCGGGCTCGTCGCCCATGTGATCGGCCCGCTGACCGGCATCGGCACGGGCGCCGTCGGCCTCGTCTTCGCGCTCGCCGCGCACGCCGTCGGCTGGCCGCTGCCGCGGGGCGGCTCGCAGTCGATCTCCGACGCCCTCGCCGCGTACGTGCGCGACTGCGGCGGCACGATCCACACCGGGACCGAGATCAAGCGCCTTGACGACCTCCCGCCCGCCCGCGCCTACGTCTTCGACACCTCGCCCACCGCGCTCGCCCGGATCGCGGGCCTGGGCCGGTTCTACGACGGCTACCGGTACGGTGCGAGCGTCTTCAAGATCGATTACGCGCTGGACGGGCCGGTCCCGTGGACCGCAGAGGCAGCGCGCCGCGCCGGCACGGTCCAGATCGGTCCCGGCAGTCGCGAGATCGACACGGCGCTCCGCCAGGCTTCCGGCGGCCGCGCCCCCGGGACACCGTTCCTGATCACCGCGCAGCCCACCCTGGTCGACCCGTCCCGGGCGCCCGAGGGCAAGCACGTCTTCTGGGCCTACGGTCACGTGCCGAACGGCTGGGAGGGCGACCTCACGGACGCGATGGAGCGCCAGATCGAGCGCTTCGCCCCGGGCTTCCGCGACCTGGTGCTCGCCCGCGCCGTCGCCGGTCCGCCGCAACTGGCCGCGCGCAACGCCAACTACGTCGGCGGCGACATCGCGTGTGGAGCGGCGAGCGGCCTCCAACTGCTGCTGCGCCCCAGGCGGACGCTGTTCCCGTACCGGACACCGCACCCCGCGGTCTTCCTGTGCTCGTCCGCGACCCCGCCCGGCCCGGGCGTGCACGGCATGTCCGGTCACAACGCCGCCAAGGCGGTGTGGCGGCATCTGCGCGGCGGCGACCGCTGAGCCGGTCCCCGCTGCCCCCGCCGCCGTCGGTCGACGGGACGCGGCGGGAAGCGGCATGATGGGGCCATGACCGGTCACCCCACGATCAGACTCGTTCGCGGTGACATCACCGAGCAGGACGTCGACGCCGTCGTCAACGCCGCGAACTCCTCCCTCCTCGGTGGCGGAGGGGTCGACGGGGCGATCCACCGGCGCGGCGGGCCGGAGATCCTGGAAGAGTGCCGAGGACTGCGGGCCTCCCACTACGGCAAGGGCCTGCCGACCGGCCAGGCGGTCGCGACCACCGCCGGGAGGCTCCCGGCCCGCTGGGTGGTCCACACCGTCGGCCCGGTCCACAGCCGCTCGGAGGACCGCTCCGGGCAGCTGGCCTCCTGCTACCGCGAATCGCTGCGCGTCGCGGACGAACTCGGTGCCCGTACGGTCGCGTTCCCCGCCATCTCCACCGGCATCTACGGCTGGCCCATGGACGACGGCGCCCGGATCGCCACCGAGACGGTCCGGAACACCACGACGACCTCGGTGGAGGAGGTCTTCTTCGTCCTGTTCGACGAACCGGCGTACGAGGCGTTCGCGGCGCACACGGGCTGACCCCGTGACGGTGCGGTACGTCCCCGGTGCCCGACGCGGCGCGCCGCGGTGTCGCGTGTCCGGCGCCGCGCCGGAGTCAGGGGCCCGGACCAGGACCCAACCCGGAATCCGTCCCGGCCGTTCCGTCCGTTGGCCAACGCGGGTGACCGCCGCCCGCCGGGACGGCGCGTCCCCGGTCGCCTGACACCGGCCGTGCCGATCGTCCGGTTAACGTCACGCGCATCGAACGACGATCCTCCCGGGGGTTTCCGATGCGCCGTCTGACCGCAGGACTCACCGTGCTGGCCGGACTCGCCTCCTGGCCCTGGCTCGGCGCACAGACCGCCCCCGCCGCGGACGGTCCCGCCGCCCGGGACTCCGGCCGTGGCACCAACATCCTGATCGTCGGCATCGACAGCCGCACCGGTCTGTCGGCCGGTGAGAAGCGACGTCTGCACGTCGGCGGCGAAGGATGCGACTGCACCGACGTGATGATGCTCGTTCACCTCTCGGAGGACCGGCGCCGGGCGAGCGTCGTCTCGATCCCCAGGGACAGCTACGTCGAGTACGCCGCTCCCGAGGGCACGACCGGGGCGGCTCCCCGAGGGAAGATCAACGGGGCCTTCAAGATCGGCCGCGGTCCGCTGGCGGTGCGCACCGTCGAGAAGGTGACCGGCCTCAGCGTCGACCACTACCTGGAGACGGGCTTCACCGGATTCGAACAGGCCGTCAACGACCTCGGCGGCGCCACCGTGTGCTCGGACAAGCCGCTCAAGGACGAGAACTCCGGCCTCGACATCACCGCGGGCACCCACCACCTCGACGGGAACAGGGCGCTCGGCTACGCCCGGGCACGGCACCTCGACCCGCCGGGGGACCTCGGCCGGGTCCGCCGCCAGCAGCGCATGCTCGCCGACCTGCTCGAGGGGCTGACCGTCCGCGGTGCGCTGGCCGACCCCGTCAAGGCGGCGGACACGGCACGCCGGCTGCTCAGGTCCGTGCGCACCGACGTCGGTACGGGCATGAACGACCTCATCGGCATCGGCTGGACGCTGGGACGGCTGCCCGCGGACCGCGTGGAGTTCGCCACCGTGCCGATCGCCCACTTCGACCACCGCGTGCCCGGCGTGGGTTCCACGCTCCTCTGGCACGAGTCGCGCTCCCGGGCGCTGTGGGAGGCCCTGCGCGCCGACCGCCCGATCACCGGTGACACCCGGATCCTGCCCGTTCCCGAGACCCGCGCCGAGACAAACCCCGCCCGGATCACGGTGCGCGTCGACGACGCGGAGGTCGCCACGGCGCTGCGGCGCAGCAGGTTCCTGGTGACGGACACCTCGGCGTCCGCCCCCGCCGAGCGGCCCGCGGGCCCGCCGTTGATCACCTTCCCGGACGGGCGCGAAGCCGACGCGAACACGCTCGCCGCCGCCCTCCCCGGGGCCCGACTGCGAGCGGCTGCCCGCGCCGACGGGATCTTCGACGTCACCGTCGGCTCCGAGCCGATCGTGGTCAAGACGGTCACCTACGACCGCAACGTGGCCGAAGGCGCGCCCGTCACCGCGGACCGCCTCCGCTGCGCCGGATCACCGCCCCCGGCATCGTAGAAGGCAGACGCACTCCCGGGGCCGCCGGACGGCCGCCCGGCGCCCGTCCGGGCATCGCGCGCCTTCCCGGCCCCTCCCCAGTGATGTCGTTTTTTCGCCAGCGTCGCCCCTCACCATGGACGATGCTGGAGCCATGCCTTCCGACGTGCACACGTCCATGCACACCGACACCGAGCGCTGCGTACGGGCCGTACGGTCCCGGGACGCGCGGTTCGACGGGTGGTTCTTCACCGCGGTGCTGACGACCCGGATCTACTGCCGGCCCAGTTGCCCAGCCGTGCCGCCCAAGGCCGAGAACATGACCTTCCACCCCAGCGCGGCCGCCTGCCAGCAGGCCGGGTTCCGGGCCTGCAAGCGGTGCCGCCCGGACACCAGTCCCGGATCGCCGGAGTGGAACGCCCGCGCCGACGCCGTCGCCCGGGCGATGCGCCTGATCCAGGACGGGGTCGTCGACCGGGAGGGCGTGACCGGCCTCGCGGCCCGGCTGGGGTACTCGACGCGGCAGGTCGAGCGGCAGCTGCTCGCCGAGGTCGGCGCGGGTCCGCTGGCGCTGGCCCGGGCCCAGCGCGCACAGACCGCGCGGCTCCTCGTGGAGACGACATCGCTGCCGATGGCCGAGGTGGCGTTCGCCGCCGGCTTCTCGTCGATCCGGACTTTCAACGACACCGTCCGCGAGGTGTTCGCACTCGCCCCCGGCGAGCTGCGGACCCGCGCCGCGACCCGGCGCGGCGGGGCGCCGCTCCCGGCCCCGCCCGGCGTGCTCACGCTCCGGCTCCCGTTCCGAGCCCCCCTCAACCCCGACAACCTCTTCGGGCATCTGGCCGCGACCGCCGTCCCCGGCGTGGAGGAGTGGCGCGACGGTGCCTACCGCCGCACGCTCACGCTCCCGAACGGTCACGGCATCGTCTCCCTGACCTCGCGCCCGGACCATATCGCGTGCCGGCTGTCCCTCACCGACCACCGCGACCTGACCTTCGCCATCAGCGTCTGCCGCCGGCTGCTCGACCTCGACGCCGACCCCGTCGCCGTGGACGACCAGCTCCGCACCGACCCGCTGCTCGCGCCGCTCGTGGACAAGGCGCCGGGGCGGCGCGTGCCGCGCACCGTCGACGCCGCCGAATTCGCGGTGCGGGCCGTCCTCGGCCAGCAGGTCTCCACCGCGGCCGCCCGCACCCACGCCGCCCGGCTGGTCACGGCCCACGGCGTCCCCGTACAGGACTCCGAGGGCGGCCTCACCCACCTCTTCCCCGCTCCCGAGGCCCTGGCCGACGTCGCCCCGGAGACACTCGCGTTCCCGCGCAGCCGGCGCACCACCCTCACCACGCTGTTCGGCGCCCTCGCCGACGGCACGCTCCGCCTCGGCCCCGACAGCGACTGGGACGAGGCCCGGGCGCGGCTCTCCGCGTTGCCCGGTTTCGGCCCCTGGACCGTGGAGGCCATCGCGATGCGGGCGCTCGGCGACCCGGACGCGTTCCCGGCCACCGACCTCGGCATCCGCCACGCCGCAGCCGCGCTCGGGCTGCCCCCGACGCCCGCCGCACTCACCCGCCGCGCCGCCGCCTGGCGGCCCTGGCGCGCCTACGCAGTCCAGTACCTCTGGGCCACCGGCGACCACCCGATCAACCGTCTCCCCACCTGAGGAAGCAGAGAACGCGCCATGAGCCGCACCCACACCGTCACCGACAGCCCGTACGGCCCGCTCACCCTCGTCGCCACCGACTCCGTCCTCAGCGGTCTGTACATGACCCAGCAGCGTCACCGCCCCGGCGAGGAGGCCTTCGGCGAGCCCGATCCCCGGCCCTTCCGCGAGGTGGTCCGCCAGCTCGACGCGTACTTCGCCGGTGAGCTGAAGGACTTCGACCTGCCGCTGCACCTCGCGGGCACGCCCTTCCAGCGCACCGTCTGGGAACAGCTGCTGCTGATCCCGTACGGCGAGACCCGGACCTACGGCGAGCTCGCCGGGGCACTCGGCAACCCCGGTGCCTCCCGCGCCGTCGGCCTCGCCAACGGGAAGAACCCGATCGGGATCATCGTCCCCTGTCACCGGGTGATCGGCGCCTCCGGCAGCCTCACGGGGTACGGCGGTGGGCTGGACCGCAAGCAGCGGCTGCTGGCCTTCGAGCGGGGCGTGCCCGGCGACGGGCTGTTCTGACGCCGGCCCCGGCGATCGTGCTGCCGGTGCTGAGGGCCTCCGCCGCCGCACCCCGGCGCGGCGGGGGCGCGGCGGCGGTTCGGCCGGTCCGCACCACACCCTCGCGATCGGGCCGCCCCATCCTCGCGATCGTGATGCCCCACCCCGACGACCACCCCGGCCCGTGGCCCCGCCGGCAGTACCCGGCAGCGGCCCCGGCCCCGGGCGTGCCGTCAGCCCCGGCCGGGAGGTCGTTCACCGGGGGCCGCCCCTCTGCGCAGGCGCCGCAGCAGCTCCGGCAGTGCCGAGCCGATCGGCTCGCGCACGACCTCGTCGGCGCGGTCGTCGTAGGGCGTCGGTTCGGCGTTTACGATGATGAGGCGGGCACCGTGGTCGGCGGCCACGCCCGCGAGGCCGGCCGCGGGCTGGACCTGCAGGCTGGTGCCGACGGCGATGAAGATCTGGCTGGCCTTGCTGATGGCGAGTGCCTCGCCGAGGACAACGGGGTCGAGCCGTTCGCCGAACATCACGGTGGCCGACTTGAGGATCCCGCCGCATTCTTGGCAGGGAGGGTCCTCCTCGCCGGCCTCCACGCGGGCGAGGGCGTCTTCCATCGGCCCGCGGGCATGGCACTTCGTGCACACGACGCTGCGAGCGGTGCCGTGCAACTCCAGTACCTTGCGGCTGGGCACGCCGGCGAGTTGATGGAGCCCGTCCACGTTCTGCGTGATCACCCGTACGGGGATCCCGGACTTCTCCAGCTCGGCGACGGCCAGGTGCGCGGCGTTCGGCTCGGCCTTCAGCGTCCGGTTCTTGCGCCGCATCTGCCATGAGCGCCGCCGGATCTCCGGGTCGCCCATGTAGTACTCGTAGGTGACGAGCTTCTCGGCCTCCGGATCGCGCCGCCACAGCCCGTTCGGACCACGATAGTCAGGGATCCCGGAATCGGTAGAGATGCCTGCGCCGCTGAGGATGGCGAGGAGTGGCCTGTTCATGCAGGTGAGAGTAGGACGCCTGCCTGCTCGGGGCGAACCGATATCCGGCGCCTGAGGTCGTGGAGAAGTAGCCAGCCGTGTCTGAACCTCGTCCAACTGGCCGCCACCTTGTCGTCATGCGAGGCGCCACGGCCAAGTGATCTCGCTGTGACCGCGATCGCGGCCTGTCAGCCGATGCCACCCGAGGTCGGCACACGAGCAGTACGCGGGGCGCCCCTTCCGGCGCCGCGACGGGGCGAACGTTGCCTGATGCGGCACTAGGTACTCTGCTTCTTCACGTAGACCACGACCGTCATGCAGAGCCCAAAGACCCCGGCGAAGACCGCAGCCCCAGTTCCGACCACGGACGCCAGCGACATGCCGAGCGCGGCCCAGAGGAGGCCGGCCCCCAGGCCTGCGACCAAGGAAACAAGAAAGACGATCACGACTTCGTAGACCCGGTGGTCACACACCGGCACCTGACTGGACAACGACGATCCTTCCGAGTTCTGTCAGAACATCGGCGTCCGGATCTTGCAGGGTTGGATACACACGCTGGCCGGACGACCAATGCCTACGCACTGAGGTCGTAGCCAAAGCGCATCGCCTGTGGGGCACGCGCCTGGCAACCACGGGGTGGAACCCACGTGGCCTAAGCACTGCATGTGCATCCCCCTGCACTCGTCCCTACCCGTCGGCAGTCACCGAACGGTCAGAGCACTTTATCGCCCCGCTTCGCACAACGACCGGCGTACGCAAGTGAGTTGATGTCCAGATTGCGACCACTGAGACAGGCAGTCCGATCAACCCGCTCACCCCCTGGAACCGGGAAACCGCGCGTCTCGGCTTATCATCCGCTCCATGGCCGCTCCGAGGGGTTGTCCGAGCACCGCACAAGGCCGCGATGTCGACCGCTGGAAATGGCCGAAACTGCCCACATGCCTGCCACAGAACCTCGCTGGCGGGTGTGCCCCGCCGGTCCTGCGAGACACCACAGGTGATCCAGCGGTCAACGCTGGTCACCGGCTACCACCCAGGCGGGGCCTTCGGCAGACTGATGAGCGCATCGATCCCCAAGTGCTCCAGCAAGAGAGCTTTGAGCCCCCGGCCGTCGATGAGATCCATGCGGCCGGTGAGGTAGGCGAAATCCTTGCTGACCTTATCAAGCCATGCCGTTGTGATGATGATGCCCTTCGCTGCGGCTTTGTCATGCATGACGCCAGCGAGAGCGCGCACGGTGTCGGCAGGCACGGCATTGCGGGTGCGCTTCGCCTGGATGATGCACAGTCCACCAACGATGCGGTCCTCGTTCGTGGCGACGGCGTCGATACCGTCGTCGCGGGATGCCTGGGTCACCCAGGTTTGAGGCCGACGGCCTCGAACAGGCGCCGAACGAGGTGCTCGAACTCGATCGGGTCGAGTTCCATGTGATCGTGAACCTGCGTGACCCGGCTGGGGGACACCCGCGGCGGGCGGCGGACGAGAGCGGTGGACGAGGGGCGGGCGGCCGCGGGCGAACGGCGGGTACCGGCGCACCAGAAGGCGGGTGCGGGGCCTCGGGTACGGACGGCCGCCGGCCGACGTGCCCGGGAGGAGCCGGAATCCACGCGGGGGACCGCTCCCGGTGACCCGTCCCGGGCAGCCCCCACGGGCTGTCCCGCAGTCCCCGGCGGGCGCGCGACGACAGCTGCGGCGCCTCGCTGCGTTGGCGGATCATCCGAATACACCCGTATGAGGACGACTCTCCGCCTTGCGATGCACCGCATCCGACACCGCGCGCCGGTCCCCCGGGGATTGCGGGACGGCCCGTTACGAACGGCTCCCCGGCGGCTCGGGCGGGATCCTCCCAGCACGCGCCCGCTGCCGCGCCGACGCGCCGGCGCGTACGGCCGCCACGGTGTCGGCGTGGCCGGCGCCCAGAGTGCGGGTCCACCCCGCCGCCAGCGTCCCGTACAGCTCGGCGGCTTCGCCCCAGCGCTCCATCCGGGCGGCCGTGTGCGCCAGTTCGCGGAGGGTGACGAGGGTGTCGGCGTGCAGTTCGCCCAGTTCTCCGGTGCGGGCGCGGTAGGTCTCGCGCGCCACCTTGTACGCCTCGGTGAGCCGGCCCAGCGACCGCAGTGTGGCGGCGACGCCGTGCCGGCACCGCATGGTGTCCTCGTGTGTCGGGCCCTGCACCCGCTCGCGCTTGGAGAGCACTTCGAGGTACAGCGTCAGTGCCTCGCTGTGCCGGCCCAGCAACCCGAGCGCGCCGGCCGCCTGCTGACGGGCGTCCAGCGTGCCCCTGTGGTCGCTGCCGAGCACCCGCGCCCGGACGCGGGCGACGTGCCGGTACTCGTCGAGGGCCTCCGCGTTCCTGCCGAGTGCCAGCAGGGCGGAGGCGTGCTCGTGACGGGAGTCCAGGGCGGCCTCGTGCTCGGCGCCCAGGGCCTCCTCCCGTGCGGTGAGGGCGTCACCGAGCATCCGCAGGGCGAGTTCGGCGCGCCCCTCGCGCAGCAGCGTGACCCCGTGGGCGTGCCGCTCGCCGTGGTCCCACTCACGGGCGGGCCCGCCGTCCGCGCGCACCGGGCTGAAGGACACGGGTAGGCCTCCGCCGTGGTGGAGCCGGGCACCTGGCGCGGTGAGCTCGACCGTGTACGAGGGGGCGAGCAGGTCCACGAGCGGACTCCGACCGGTGTGCTGTGCCACGAGGACGTGGACACCCGGGCAGTCGCTGAGGGCTCTGATCTCGTCGGCCAGGGCGAAGAACGACTCCTCGGCGTCGGCGATCCGGTCGAAGTCGTCGAGGACGACGAGGAGCCGGGGCAGGCCCGCAGACCTGGACGCCGTCCCGCGTCGCCGACGCTCCTCGAGTAGCAGCCCGGTCAGCTCGCGCAGCCGCTCGGGGCGGCCGCCGACGCTGTCGCACCACACCACGTGCGGCAGCGCGGCGAGTCGGGAGCCGGGCAGCGCGCCGTCGCGACCCGCGCAGACGACCGTGAGGGTGTCGGGCGCGCAGGACTCGGTGAGCCCCTGCACGATGCCGGAGAGCAGGGCCCGGCGCTCGGAGTCCGCCCCGCCCCGTACGAGACCGTGCGGTCCGGCGCCGCCGTGCTCCGGCCCGTTGACGTCGAGCGGGACCGTCCGTCCCGCGTCGTCCCGGCCGAGCGGGACGGCGGGGAGCGCGGGGAGCGCGGGGCGGCTCTCCGGGGCGAACGCCCACAGCAGCTCTTCCGCCGAGGGGCGGGCAGAAGGGTTCTGGGCGACGCAGTCGGCGAGCAGCGCGGACACCTCCGCCGGCACTCCCGGAACCGGTGGAACGGTCGTGCTGGAGAAGGACGTTCCCCACCGGCCGGTCACGGCCGCGAGGAGGAGCGACCCGACCGCGTACACGTCCGACGCCCTGGTGGGCCCTTCGGGGGAGCCGGTGAGCTCGGGCGCCTCGTACTCGACCGGCTGGACGAACATCCGCCGGTGCGGGCTGTGCGCGCCGTCCACCGACGCGGTCATCCAGCCCGTGACGCGGACGTCGTCGCCCGCGATCAGAACCGAGCCGGGCAGCAGCGTGCCGTGCACCAGGTCCTCGCTGTGGGCCTTCGCCATGGCTGCGGTGAATCGCCGTCCCACGGAGAGGAACCGCTCGGGGGAAAGGGCGCCGTCGCGGGCGCGGCGGGTGAGCAGGGTGTCGGCGGGCTCGCCGGTCACCGGGTTCGTCAGGCACTCGGTGGCCAGCCACCCCGTCCCGCTGTGGGTGCTCACGCCGAGCAGCCGCGGGGCGTGTGCGGCGCCGAGCCGGATCAGCGCCTCGGCCTCGGTGGTCAGCAGGTCCACGGCCGTGTCCCGGTCCAGGGACTCGGGGACCCGGAGCAGGACGTACGAGGCGTGGTTGCCGGCCGTGCCGAGGAAGACGCCGATCCGCGGCCAACCGCCGAGTCTGCGGGCGACGAGCCGGTACGGGCCGGCGGTACGCGGTTCCTCCGCGGGGTGCCGCGACACCCAGGCAGTACCGGGCCGGTCGACGAACGACGGCGGCACGGGGGAGGACGGCGCCTTGTCGGCACTCGGTGCTCCCGGTGCCCCTGGTGTCGCCTCCGTCCGCGCCGCGGGTCCCGGCTGCGGAGCCCGCCCCCCGTGCGCCGGTGTCGCGGCAGCCAAACCGTTCGCCTCCCGGGCGTTCGGCGGGGTCGCGGTGGGAGAGGCTGCATCCGTGCGGACCGGATCCGTGCCGGCGGGGTGCGTGCGGACCGGATTCTTGCGAACCCGTTCTGAGCCGGTCGACACCGCGTCGGCCGGCTCCGCGTCCACCGACGCCGTGCTGGACTGGGCGGGCATGCCCAACCGTCGCCGCAGTCGCGCGTCCACCCAGCCGAACGGCAGCGCGTCCCCGGCCACCGTGTCCCGGCCCGAGGGGTGCGGCAGCCACGCCGGGAATCCGGCCGTCCGGTCGACGAGCTCGTCCATGCGCAGGGTGACGGCGCGGGTGGTGCGGAGCAGGTCCGAGGGCGGGACCGTGTCCAGCAGGATGCGTCGGGCGTCCTCGGCGAAGTCGAACCCGCGGTGCTGCGGCAGCAGATCCCCCTCCGGCCCGTCCGCCCCGCGCATCAGCCCGCCGAGGAAGACCTCCGCCAGATGGCCCGTGTCGACGTCGGGCCCCAGCGCCTCCTGGACCAGCCGCATCGCGGGCACCGACACCGGCGCCACCGCCGCCAGATGCGCCGCCAGCCGGTAGGCCTGGGGGGACGACGCGTTCCGGAACCTCAGCAGACCGTCGCCGCCGCCCGTGCGGGTCGCGGCGTAGGGACGAGCCGGGGTGCTCGGTGCCAGCAGCGGAAGCACCACCGAGGTCCCGGAGGAGCCGACGAGCCGCGCCCAGGCCCCCACCGAATCGGGATCCGGAGCCAGCACCGGCACGGGAACCCCGGTGTACGGGGCGAGTTCGGGCGGCAGCACCGGGTCGGCGACCCTCCAAGTGCGGTTCGCCGCGCCGCGCCGCAGGGTGGTCACCCGCCACGGTTCGGCACGGATGCCCGAGCCGGCCCAGAGCCGATGCGGCAGGGCGTGCAGTACGGCCGTCGGGCCGAGCGCGGCGGCCCGTTCCAGCGCGCGGTGCATCCGGCCGTCCCGCCAGGCAGGCCCCACACCGTCGCTGACGACGAGCAGCAGGGTGTGCCCGCAGGGGTCCGCGACCGCGGTGAGCGGGAGCGGTGCCGGGTCCGGGGCGAAGGGACGGTGGCCCAGCGCCGGGGCGCCGGGGCTTCTGCTGTCGAGCGAGTAGACCCGGATGTCGCGGAACGCGCCGCTGCGCTCCAGCAGCCGCCGGGTCTCGGCCGCGAGCCGCTGCCACAGCAGCATCGACACCCCGTCGTCCACGACCAGGGCCAGGTCGAGCCAGCGGGTCCGGGCGGGACGCAGCACCACGTCCGGCAGCCCGGTCTCGGCCATGGCGGCCACCGTGGCCGGCTCGTCCATCTCATGGGCCCGACCGTCCGGGCGCAGCTGCTTCAGGGGCCGGAGCGCCCGGCCCAGACGCAGCTCGGCCGAGGCCAGCACCCGGGCCTCCGGGGCACGCACCGGCACGGCGGGACGCGGTGTCACCCGCGTCGACGGGTCCGAGCCGCGCGGGCGGGTGTCCCGGACGTACGGCGCCCCGTGCAGTCCGGTGCCCGGGGGCGGACCCGCCGGGCGGCCGGGACGGGGGCCACCTCCCGCGCCGGCGGAGACGGCCTGCCCGTTCCCCGGCGGTCCGGCGGGCGACATACCGCGGGAGGGCGCCGAGGGCGCCGCCTCGCCCGGCACCCCGGTCGCGCCGTCGTCGGGGGGAGCCACGGGCGGCTGTGGCGCGCCGCCGGCCGCGGCGGCGCCGAGCGCCGCCGACGCGCGGGGCGGCAGCCGCTCCGCCAGCCACACCGCGTCCAGCAACTCCTCGTGGGCCAGCTCGATCCCGCTGTCCCCGAGGACCCGCCGCAGCTCCCGCCACACCCGGCTACACCGTCCCGCCGAGCCGGTGCAGTACGGCGTCCAGCAGCCCGTCGGCGTCGAGGTCGATCCCGCCCCTGCGCAGGAACACCGCGTTCAGCAGCTGGTCGGTGGCCAGCTCCCCGCGTCCGCGCCGGGCCAGGAACGCGTGCAGCAGCTCGTCCGCGCCGTCCGGCGCGGCCCCTTCGCCCAGATGGGCCCGGACGATCTCCACCAGCCGCTCCTCGTCCGGCTCGGGAAGGTCGAGCCGGACGCAGCGGCGCAGGAACGCGGGCGGGAAGTCCCGCTCGCCGTTGCTGGTGATGACGACGACGGGGAACTCGGAGCAGCGCACCCGGCCGCGCACCACCTCGGTCCGCGTCCGGGGATCGGCGGTCAGCACCTCGACGGCGGCCTGCTCCTCGGGCAGCCGCGCGAGTTCCGGGATCTCGAACTCGCCCTCCTCGAAGACGCCGAGCAGATCGTTCGGCAGGTCCACGTCGCCCTTGTCGAGCTCGTCGACGAGCAGCACACGGGGCCGGCGTCCGGGGACGAGCGCCGTACCCAGCGGCCCGAGGCGCACATAGGAGCCGATGTCCGGCCCACCGGCCCCCTCACCCCGGTCACGGCGCAGATTGGTCTCGCGCAGCCGGCCGATCGCGTCGTAGCGGTAGAGGGCGTCCTGGAGCGTGGCCCGGCTGTTGACGTGCCAGCTCAGCACCCGGCCGAGCCTCAGCTCGTGGGCGACGGCGTACGCGAGCGACGACTTGCCGGTTCCGGGGCGGCCGGTCACCAGCAGCGGCCTGCGCAGATGCAGCGCGGCGTTGACGACGTCGGCCTCGGCGTCGCCGATGAGGTAGGGCAGCGGCCGCGGCGCGCCGGTCTCCCGGGCGCTCCCGGCCGTGCCGTCGAAGCGCCGCCATGGCGGAGGGTCGGGGAACGCCACTTCCCGGTCCCGGCCGTCGCCCCGGAACAGCCGCCAGCCGCTCTCCACCTCGCCCTGACGCCCTGTCATCGGATGTCCGCTCCTTCCGCGGGGTCCAGCAGTTCGAGCCCGCCGGGCAGCGGGAGCTCGGTGTCCTCCCACACCAGCGAGGGACGTGCGCCGCCGGGTGCCTGGGCGCCGTAGCGCTCCGCCCGGAAGTGCCGTACGCGCTCGGGGAGCTGGTGCAGCGGACCGGCGGGCGTGACCGCGTCGAGGCGGTGAGCGTGCTCGTGCCCCTCCGCCTGCCGGTCCCAGAGCACCACGGGCACTCCCACGGCCAGGCACAGCTGCACCAGGCGCTCGCGGTCCCCGGGCGGGCCGTGCACCACGACCTGGGCGGTGTCCCGGTGGCTGCTGGCGAGCAGCGAGTACACCCGCTCGGGGGAGGAGGTCCGCTCGTCCACGACCAGCGGAACGGTGTGGCCGCTCTCCCAGCGCCGCCGCAGTTCGGCCTCGCGCCGCGGGGCGCGGGCGCTCACCTCGGGGCACCGCATGGCGACCCGGTACGTCACACCCAGCGGCACCCCCCGCAGGAAGTCGAACGGGCTGCCCGCGTCCCACTCGTCCACGTCGAGTTCGAGACCGTCCCGGCCGACGACGACGTCGATCTGCTCAACGGGAGGGCCGCCGTCCGCCGCGCGTTCCGCGGACTCGCGGATCAGCCGGCCGATCTCCGCGGGGCTCCGGGGCCGGTCCGCAGCGACGAGCCGGGCGGCCGTGCCGTCGCCGCGCACCTCCCACACCTCGCACCGGAACCGTCCCTCGCGGTCGGCCGACGCACCGCTGAGCTCCGCCACGAGGCGGACGACGGGGGAGGGGCGGTGCGCGGCCCAGGCCGCGGCGTCGCCCCGGCGCTGCGAGAGAGCGGCCCGGTGCACGCCGAGCCGCCCGGCGACCCGGTCCGACCAGGCGGTCAGTGTCCGGGAGGGCCCGGCGGACGCACCCGCCGCCGCGTACTCGACCAGCTTGAGCAGGGCGGGGACCGGCGCGGTGCCGTCCGGGAGGGCGCCCCCGTCGCGATAGGCCTCGAGCTCGGTGACGACCGGGCCGACGTCGTCCGCGGACAGCCGGGCCGCGGTCAGCGGCCCGGGCAGTGGTGTGTAGCGGAGGGCCTCGCGCGCGGCGCGCGGCAGGAGCGTCGCGTCGGCGGCCACGAGAGCCGCCAACTCGGCGACGAGCACACGGTGTTCGTCCACCGACAACAGCCGCGCCCCGGCCAGCTGGCCGGCGATCAGCAGCCGGTCCAGGCTGTCGCGGCCCGTCCCCGGCGCGGTCGCGGCCGCGAGCGACTCGCTGAGTGTCGCCAGCGCCCGCTCCTCGGCCGCCAGCACCTCCGCCAGTTCCTCCACGGACGGTGCGGAGTCCCCGGCCGGAGGCTCGTACCCCAGTGCCGCCGCGAGTGCCCGCGCATGCTGGGCCCGGCGTACCGGATCACCCAGGAGCCGCCACAGCTCGGCGGCCAGCACGCCCGGCGCGGGGTCGTCACGGCCCGACCGGCGGTGCACCGCGCAGTCCTCCAGCACCTCCGCCGCGCCCGCCCGTCGCAGCTCCTCCCGCACCGTTCGCCACGGCACAGCCCAGCTGCGGCGCACCGTGTCCTGGGCGCCCAGCGGACGCCCGCATTCCGGAAGTACGTGCGCCACGACCAGTCCGACCACGGTCTGGTCGGACAGCGACCACAGCGGACCGCCGCTGAACCCGGGGCCGATCGCCGCGCCGGACAGCTCGCCGTCGAGATAGCCGACGGCGTCCTCCTGCAGCTTGACCCGGGTGTCCGCGAAGGTGATCGCGGCTCCGCCGCCGTGCCAGGCCCGCAGCTCCTGGCCCTCGGCCATGTCGCGCCAGACCACCGGGCGCGGCCCCGGCGGGGCGGGCTCGGTCAGTTCGAGGACCGCGAGGTCGCCCCGCCACACCGCCGTTGACGCGGCGGGCCGGGGCGGCACCCACACCGAGACCCGGGCCGCCCGGTGCTGGGGGCCGGGCCCGCGGTCCCCCGAGCCGTGCAGGGCGACGGTCAGTTCGGCCGCCTCGGGCGGCCCGCTCTCGTAAGGATCCCGCCCGAGCGCGTCGTTCACCACATGGGCGCAGGTCAGCACCCGGTGCGGGGACAGCAGTGCCGCTCCGCCCGCGGCCGTGCGCCCGTCGGCGTACATCACCGAGAGGCGGGTGGCCGGGGCGGTCGGCCGTGTGAACCAGCCCATGGATCAGTTCTGCCGCTCCCCGGGCTGCCAGGTGGCCGACACGGTCATGGTCGCCTTGCCGTTCGCCCCGACGATGCCCAGCTTGAGGTCCTGGCCGATTTCCACCCCGAACGCGACCGTGATCTCGGACGGGGGGTTGTCGGCCCCGGCCACCGCGGAGTGGATCTCGTCCAGCAGCGGACCCATGGGGCGCAGCGCGGTCCGCAGCGCCTCGGAGGCACGGACCGCGGCCCGTCCCTCCCCGCCGCCGCCGCGGGCCACGGGAACCACGGTGCCGAAACCCTCCGGGAGATCACCGGATCCGGCGGGCCCCGGGGGCACGGCGAGCGCCTCACCGGCCCCGGACAGCTCCATCCGCACCTGCGAACCATCAGTCAGTGCAACATCCATGTACTCGGGCACCCGGTCATTCTCCCGGTCGGCGCGGACGCGGGGAGGTATTTTCCGGTCAGGCTGCGGCCAAACGAGCGGTTCGGTCCGCGAGTTCACCGATTCGTGTGCCGTCGAAGCCGAACACGGCACTGCGCACGCGGTCCTCCAGCGGCCGGGTCCACTGCGGTGGAATGCCGGCGGCACCGCACAGCACCCCGGCCACCGAGCCCGCCGTCGCCCCGTTGGAGTCGGTGTCCAGTCCGCCGCGCACGGTCAGCGCGACGGTGGAGGTGAAGTCCCCCTCGCCGTAGAGCAGTCCGGCCGTGATGACGGCGGCGTTCGGGACGGCGTGGATCCAGCCGAGGCGGCCGGTCTCCCCGTCGAGTTCGTCGAGCGCGGCGGCCCAGGGCACGCCGGCGTCGTACAGCGCCGCCGTACGGCGGACGGCACGGGCGAACCTGCTGCTCGCCGGGATCCTGGCAAGGGCCGTCTCGATCGCCTCCCGGGCATCGGCGGCCGTGAACGCCGCGGCGATCAGCGCGGCCGCCCACATCGCTCCGTACACCCCGTTGCCCGTGTGCGAGAGCACCGCGTCCCGGCGGGCGAGCGAGGCGGCCCGCACCGGGTCGCCGGGGCTCGTCCAGCCGAAGACGTCGGCGCGGATCAGCGCGCCGATCCACTCCTGGTACGGATTGTCGTACGTGGCGGTCAGCGGTGGCCGCAGACCGGCGGTGAGATTGCGGTACGCGGCCCGCTCGGCGGTGAAGGTCTGCAGGAACGGCAGGCGCAGCAGCCACAGTTCGCCGACCTGCTCGGTGGTGAACGTGAAACCGTGGGTCTCCAGCAGATGCAGGCCGAGGATCGCGTAGTCCACGTCGTCGTCCCGGCAGCTGCCGTGGATCCGGCCGCGCACGCACGCTCGCCATTCGGGGCGCAGCTCGAAGTCCGCGGCCGTGCCGGGAGGCGGCTCGGGGAGGTAGTCCGTGAGCGGCAGCGCGCCGGCGGCCCGCAGATAGCGGTCGATCCGGTCACGCGTCCAGTAGTCGCCGCGCTCGACGGGCTTGCCGAGCATGTTGCCCGCGATCCGGCCCAGCCAGCCGCCGAGGATCCGGTCGGCGGTCGTCGGGCCCTGGGGCGTGGCTGGATGCGTCATGACTCGGGTGTACCCCGTCGCGGCCCGGGAACCGGGGAGGCCCGTCCGCGGGTCGTCGGGGCGGCGCCGGTCGTGCATGACGCCGAGGACGCACCGAACGGGGCCGGCACGTGACGGAGTCCTCACCGCGGGCGTCCGGTGCTCCTCGGCGTCCCGCGACGACTGCCTGCTCGGCGTCCCCCTCCCCGAGGTCGTCGGCGTCGCCGCCGCTCGCGCACGGCCGGCGTCGCCTGCGCACGGCCCGCGCCGCCTGCACCGGCCCGCGCCGTGTGCGGGGTCCCGCCTCCGGAACGGGGCGGAGCTGCTGTCGGTGATCCCGGATTCGTGCTCGTGGTCCCCGAGCCGGAAAGCGCCCCAGGCCGGGCCCTACGAGGCACGGGGGCCCCTGCCGCTCGGTGTACCGCTGCTCGGCCGCGCCGAGGTCGGCCGCCCGGCGGCCGAGGGGGGGTGACTCCTCGCGGCATGCCCTGACGTCTTCGCGGATCCCGCGGCTCCCGGGCTGCCGGGGCTTCCCGGGGTTCCGGACTTCTCCGGGTTCCCGCTGCGTCGCAGGCCGAGGGGCATATAGGACGGATTCTGTCCGCTTTCAAAAAGGGGCGGCTGCGGATAGGGTCGGGTCGGCGCGACTGCCTGTTCGAAAGCAAGGGATTGATGGTGGCGGACGGAGCAGTTACTGCCGCACGGGTGCTCGTGGCGGCGGACAAGTTCAAGGGCTCGCTCACGGCCGTGCAGGTCGCGGAGCGGGTGACGGCCGGACTCCGGCGTGTCGTCCCGGACCTCCCGGTGGAGACCCTGCCGGTCGCAGACGGCGGCGACGGTACGGTGGCCGCCGCCGTGGCGGCCGGGTTCGAACGCCGTCAGGTCGCGGTGACCGGCCCGCTCGGGGAGCCCGTGACGGCGTCGTACGCCCTGCGCGGCACGACCGCGGTGGTGGAGATGGCCGAGGCGTCCGGACTCCAGCACCTGCCCGACGGGGTCTTCGCGCCGCTCACGGCGACCACGTACGGCTCGGGCGAGCTGCTGCGCGCCGCCCTCGACGCGGGCGCGCGGACGATCGTCTTCGGCGTCGGCGGCAGCGCCACCACCGACGGCGGCGCGGGGATGCTGGCCGCGCTCGGCGCGCGTTTCCTGGACGGGGACGGCGAGCCCGTCGGTCCCGGTGGGGGTGCGCTGATCGACGTGGCGACCGCGGACCTGTCCGGGCTGGACGCCCGTTTCGAGGACGTGCAGCTGGTCCTCGCCAGCGATGTCGACAACCCGCTGACCGGGCCCAAGGGGGCGCCGGCCGTCTTCGGCCCCCAGAAGGGCGCGTCGCCCGAGGACATCGCCGTCCTGGACGCGGCACTCGCCCACTACGCCTCGCTGCTGGGCCCCGAGCAGGCCGAGCGGCCCGGCGCCGGCGCGGCCGGCGGCATCGGCTACGGCGCGCTGGTGGCCCTGGGGGCGGGCTTCCGGCCGGGTATCGAGGTGATGCTCGACATCCTCGGATTCGCCGACGCGCTGTCCCGGGCGACCCTGGTCGTCACCGGCGAGGGTTCCCTCGACGAGCAGACCCTGCACGGCAAGGCCCCGGCCGGCGTCGCCGCGGCCGCCCGCGCGAAGGGCATCGACGTCGTCGCGGTCTGCGGCCGGCTCGCACTCGAACGGGACGCGCTCGCCGGCGCGGGCATCCGGCGCGCCTACGCGCTCCTGGAGCTGGAGCCCGATCCCGCGGCCTGCATGGCCCAGGCCGGTCCGCTGCTGGAGCGGGTCGCGGAGTCGGTCGCGAGGGACTTCCTCTCCTGACCGCCTTCTGACGGCGGGTCCCGTACTCCCGAGCCGTGAGCCCCCGGGCCGTCCCCGGGGGCTCCGGCGTGTCCGCGGACAGGATGCCTCGCGGGCGTACGGAGGAGGGGAGGGGCTCGGTGGGCGTTCCGAGGCGGAGCGGGTGTTCCGGGCTCGGCAGTCGTTCCGGCGGTGCCGCATTTCACCGGGGAGGTTGAGGCAGGGCAGTCGCGGGTGCCGGGGAGCGCACGGCGAATGGCCGAAAGACAGCCTTTGGGGACCCGGGCTGTTCGCCTGACCTGTACCCGCTCCCGACCGCTCCCTAGCATGTGCGTCCTACCCGACCCGATTTCCCATTGACGCGAATGAGGACTGGATGCAGAGCGAGTCGTGGAGCCCGGACGCCATCGACACCAAGGTGCCCAGTGTGGCGCGTATGTACGACTTCTTCCTGGGGGGCGACGACAACTACCAGTCCGACCGCGACGCCTGCGAGCAGTTGCTGGAGCAGGTGCCCAGCACCAAGGTGCTCGCCGTCAACAACCGCCGCTTCCTGCAGCGCGTGGTCCGTACCCTCGCCCAGGACTACGGCATACGGCAGTTCGTCGACCACGGCTCCGGTCTGCCGACCCAGAACAACGTCCACCAGGTCGCCCAGGCCGTCGACCCGGAGTCAAGGGTGGTGTACGTCGACAACGACCCGATCGTGCTGGCTCATGGCCGGGCGCTGCTGGAGGAGAACGACCGCACCGCGGTCATCCAGGCCGACATGAGGGACACCGACGGCATCTTCGGCCACGAGGAGACCACCCGGCTGATCGACTTCGGCAAGCCGGTCGCCGCCCTGTTCGTGTCGGTGATGCACTGCATACCGGACGAGGACGACCCGGCGGGTCTCGTCCGCCGCGTCGCCGAACGCCTCGTGCCGGGAAGCTTCCTGGTGGTCTGTCAGCTCGTCAGCGACCGTCCCGAGATCCGGAAGTTCGTCACGGACTTCATGGCCGAGGCCACCGGCGGGCACTGGGGCCGGGTCCGTGAGGAGCACGAGGTGACGGAGTACTTCGACGGGCTCCAGATCCTGGAGCCGGGTCTGGTCGAGGTCTCGACCTGGCGGCCCGACACCGAACTCGCGCCGGTGCAGCAGACCGACGAGTGGATCGAGTGGGGCGGCGTCGGCCGGTTGGTCTGACGCTCCTCGGCATCAGGCGGCCCCGGGCCGGAGGGCGCATTCGAGGGGCTGCCTGCCACGCAACGGCTTGCGGTCGCGGGCTCGTCGGGGCGTCGGACCCGGTACCGGGGTCTCTCCGCCCCCGCGCAGGGGACGGAGAGACCCGGTGCCCGGCACTACAGACGGGACAGCCGCTCCTCGATGAGGGCCAGCGAGTTCCTCGGGGTGAGGGCGCAGGCGCCGAGCCGGTCCAGCATGTCCCGGTACTGCTCCACGACCTGGGGCTTCTGGCTGAACGTGCTGTCGGTCAGGTGCTCGATGTAGACGGCGTCCTTCAGATCGTTCAGCGCGAAGCGCAGATAGGTCACTCCCGTGCCGACCCCGACCGAGGCCGTCACGTCCAGCGGGGCGATCTGCAATGTGATCCGGGGCTCCTGCATGACCGCGACCAGATGCTCGAGCTGCGCGCGCATGACCTTCGGCCCGCCGACCGTGCGCATCAGCACGGACTCGTCGATCACCGCCCACAGCCGGGGCGCGTCGGGCTGGTCGAGCTGGCGCTGCCGGGCCTGCCGCAGTTCGACCCGGCGGTGCACGTCATGGGCGTAGAGCCGCGCCGGCCCGGACTCGACGACCGCGTGAGCGTACGCGGAGGTCTGCAACAGGCCGGGCACGTAGAAGGGTTCGTATGTGCGGATGGTGGCCGCGGCGCCCTCCAGGGCGACCAGCGGGGCGAAGAAGTCCGACAGCACGTCGCTGTAGCTGCGCCACCAGTCGCTGCGCCGTGACTGCTCCACGAGCCGCAGGAACTCGGCGACGCTCTCCTCCCCGGTCACCCCGTACAGCTCCAGCAGGGCGACGGCGTCGGCCGGCTTGCAGCCGTGCCGGCCCAGCTCGATGCGGCTGGTCTTGGAGCGGGAGAAGCCGAGGCGGACGTCGACGGCGGAGGGGTCGAGCCCGGCGGCCGTGCGCAGTTCGCGCAGCTTGCCACCCAGGATCACCTTCAGGGCGGTCGGGTTGCTCTCGACCGTTCCCAGTGGCCCGGCGAACAACGACGGGCTCGGTTCTACTGCAGCCATCGTGCGCTCCTGCGGACTATTGAGAAGACGTCGACACTATCCCGTACATCCGTGTGTGAGCCACGGCGAACTGGACGGCGGAGTGCTGGATTTCAGCCAATCACGTCATCGAATTCACCGCCGCGCGCCCCCGCGACGAAGGCCTCCACCTCGTCCCGCGTGTAGACGAGGGCGGGCCCCTGCGGATCCCGGGAGTTGCGCACGGCGACCCGTCCGTCGGGGAGTGCTGCCAGCTCCACGCAGTTGCCGGTGGCATTGCTGTGGCTGCTCTTGATCCACGTCACCGAACTCAGCTCCCCCGCCGGCATGCCATTGGTGAACTCCATGCCCAACAACCCCTCTTTGTTCGCACGTTCGTTCGCCCCGTATCTGGTCAATGCAATCCCAGATGCAATTGCATTTCCAGGGGCGGCTCGACAATACTCGGTCAACACCGGCTGCCGCAGCGTCGAACACCCAGGCCTGCAGGGGGACATGACCAGTGACGATTCACATGTCAACCATCTCCACCACGACGGCCGGGCACGGTGATCGGCGCGCAACAGAGCAGTTCGGCCCGAAACCGCTGCCCGAGAGCCCTCGTGCCACACCCCAGGACCCCGTCCTGGAGGGACTCCCGCCACTCGGCGGGTTCGCCGCCTGCGGGCTGGACGGCGGCCCGCGGAATCCGTGCCAGGCTCGGCGGTTCGTCGCCCACACCCTGCACTGCTGGGAACTGCCCGCCCTCGTGGGGGACATGTCACTCGTCGTCAGCGAGTTGGTGACCAATGCCGTCCGGCACGCGCTCGTCGCCGAACCGCGGGAGACGTCGCCGGAGTACCCGTTGTGGCTGGGGCTCGTCCGCCACCCAGGACACGTCGTCTGCTCCGTCGCGGACCCGAGCTCCGAACCGCCCAGGCCGCGCGACGCCGATGCCGCGGACGTCGACGGCCGCGGTCTCGAACTCATCGGCGCGCTGAGCGAGAGCTGGTCCTGGTCGCTCACCGAACCCAGGGGCAAGACGGTGTGGGCGAGTCTGTCCCTGCCCGGCAGGGACTGACCTCCGACTGCTTCGGGCCGCGCCGCGGGCGACGCCCCGCGGCTGGACGGGGAGTGGAGACGCGCCGTCGTACTCATCGGCGCGCTGAGCGAGAGCTGGTCCTGGTCGCTCACCGAACCCAGGGGCAAGACGGTGTGGGCGAGTCTGGCCCTGCCCGGCAGGGACTGACCTCCGACTGCTTCGGGCCGCGCCGCGGGCGACGCCCCGCGGCTGGACGGGGAGTGGAGACGCGCCGTCGTACCGCGCGCTCCCGGCGCTCCGCGTCCTCCGCTCCCGGTCCGGCCTCCCCGGCGTTCCGCTCAGCACCCGCACGCGATCCGGTGCCGGACGCCTTCGCGGCTGCGCCGGGCCCTGGGGGTGCGCCCCGCACGCCGGGCCGTCCGCCGGCCACCCCGGGGCCCGGCGCACGGCTCCACCGCACAGCACAGGGCCCGGGGCGCAAGGAATGCGCCCCGGGCCCTGTGCTGTGCGGTGGGAAGAACCGCTACGGAAGCTGTGCCGAGGCCCGCGCCTCGCGCCGGTTGTCCCGGAAGGTGTTCACCCGCCGCGCCGTCGCGAACAGCGGGATCGTCGCCGCCAGCACGATCTGCAGCGCACAGCCGGTCTGCAGCAGCAGCTGGCCGCCCGGCGCGTCGAACGCCCACGCCGCGAGCAGGCCCATCGCCCCCACGATCCAGCTGAGCATCGCGACCGCCAGCTTGCCCCGCGGCTTCGGGTACTCGACCCGGCTCACCATGAGCCAGGCCGCGCCGATGATCGCGAGCAGCGTCGGGATGAACGGCAGCTCGAGCAGCACGATCGACACGACCGTCAGCGCGCCGAAGGGGCTGGGCATGCCCTGGAACATGCCGTCCTTCATCGTCACGCACGAGAATCTGGCCAGTCGCAGCACGACCGCCAGCAGCACCACGATCGCGGCCACCGCCGAGACCTTCTGGTGGGCGTCGTCGGCGACCATGCCGTAGACGAGGACGAAGTACGCCGGGGCCAGCCCGAAGCTGATCAGGTCCGAGAGGTTGTCCAGCTCGGCACCCATCGGGCTGCTGCGCAGCTTGCGCGCCACGAGACCGTCGAACAGGTCGAAGACGGCGGCACACAGCATGAGGATCACCGCGGTCGCGGCCGAGTGCCGTGCCATACCGCTCTCGCCGCTGCCGACGAGGTGCGGGATCAGGATTCCGGTGGTGGTGAAGTACACCGCCATGAAACCGCACGTGGCGTTACCGAGAGTGAGGGTGTCCGCTATCGACAGCCGCAGCGAGAGGGGCATCTCCTCCGCGTCGTCCGCCGTCCCCGAGCCGGGCTCGGCCCCGTCGACCCAGCCCGCCTGTGTGTCCGGATCAATCACGGTCAATGCGAGTCACCCCCGCGGTCGTGACCTGGCCGACTTCGACCCCGGCCTCGACACCCTCCGGGAGGTAGATGTCGACGCGCGAGCCGAAGCGGATGAGGCCGATGCGCTCGCCCTGCTCGACCTTGGTGCCCTGCGGGATGTACGGAACGATGCGGCGCGCCACGGCGCCGGCGATCTGGATCATCTCGATGTCACCGAGTTCGGTGTCGAAGTGCCAGACGACGCGCTCGTTGTTCTCGCTCTCCTTGTTGAACGCCGGAACGAAACCGCCGGGCACGTGCTCGACGGAGGTGACCGTGCCGGCGAGCGGGGCACGGTTGACGTGGACGTTCAGCGGGCTCATGAAGATGGCGACACGGGTGCGCCCGTCCTTCCACGGCATGATGCTCTGCACCACACCGTCGGCCGGGGAGATGACCCGTCCCTGGGCGATCTCGCGCTCGGGGTCGCGGAAGAACCACAGCATGCCCGCCGCGAGCGCGGTGGTGGGCACGGCGATGGCCGCGGCACGCCTCGACCGGCGCGCTCGCGCCAGGCTGAGCGCCGCGGTCGCGACGGTCGGGAGGAGCCACGGCGATGCTCCGCGCGCGAGGCGGACGCGGCCGCGAGGTGCAGAGGTTTGGCTGTGGGGCATGGATGACCTTCGTAGCGGATGATGCCGCGCTGGCAGCAAGGGGGACGGCGGCTTTCTGGCGATGTTATCTGTTACGGGCCGCAACTGGGAAAGCCAGAAGCCGAGTCGGTCGGCCGGAAGCCTTCGGCAAAGGCTGCCGGAACGTGATCTTCTTCGCGGCCGAACCGACTCAAAAGCCCCATTCAGCCCTGGAGCCGGTATTCCTCGAGCAGCCGGCGCCCGATGATCATTTTCTGGATCTCGGCGGTACCCTCGCCGATCAGCAGCATCGGGGCCTCCCGGTAGAGGCGCTCGATCTCGTACTCCTTGGAGAAGCCGTAACCGCCGTGGATCCGGAAGGCGTCCTCGACGACTTCCTTGCAGTACTCGGAGGCGAGGTACTTCGCCATCCCGGCCTCCAGGTCGTTTCGCTCCCCGGAGTCCTTTTTGCGGGCTGCGTTGACCATCATGGCATGCGCGGCCTCGACCTTGGTAGCCATCTCCGCGAGCTTGAACTGGATGGCCTGGTGCTGGGCGATCGGCTTGCCGAAAGTGTGACGTTGCTGGGCGTAGCCGACGCCCAGCTCGAAGGCACGCTGAGCGACGCCGCAGCCACGTGCCGCCACATTGACGCGGCCGACCTCGACTCCGTCCATCATTTGGTAAAACCCTCGGCCGGTGGTGCCGCCGAGTACGCGATCGGCCGGAATGCGCAGTCCGTCCATGATGAGCTCGGTCGTGTCGACGCCCTTGTAGCCCATCTTGTCGATCTTCCCGGGAATGGTGAGGCCGGGCCGCACCTCCCCGAAGCCGGGCTCCTTCTCGACGAGGAAGGTCGTCATCGACTTGTGCGGGGCCGTGCCCTCCGGGTGTCCTTCGTCACTCCGGACCAGAACGGCCACGAGCGTCGACGTTCCGCCGTTCGTCAGCCACATCTTCTGGCCGTTCAGGACGTACTCGTCGCCGTCCCTCACCGCCTTCGACGTGATGGCCGAGACGTCCGAGCCGAGTCCCGGCTCGGACATGGAGAACGCGCCGCGGACCTCGCCGGCCGCCATTCGGGGCAGGAAGTGGTCCTTCTGCTCCTGGGTGCCGTGCTGCTTGAGCATGTACGCCACAATGAAGTGCGTGTTGATGATGCCCGAGACGGACATCCAGCCGCGGGCGATCTCCTCCACGCACAACGCGTACGTGAGAAGGGACTCGCCCAGGCCCCCGTACTCCTCGGGAATCATCAGGCCGAAGAGCCCCAGTTCCTTGAGCCCGTCGACGATCTGCTGCGGGTACTCGTCGCGGTGCTCCAGCTCCGTCGCTACCGGAATGATCTCTTTGTCGACGAAGTCGCGGACCGTCGAGAGGATCTCCTGCTGGACGTCGGTCAGACCGGCGGTCTGGGCGAGTCGGGCCATGGCTTACTTCTCCGCCTTCTTCTCGGGCTCGTTGAGCTCCGGTCGGCCCGGCTGCTCGCCGCCGCGCTCCTTGATGTACGTCTCGGTCGGGACCATCACCTTGCGGCGGAACACGCACACGAGCGTGCCGTCCTGCTTGTAGCCCTTGGTCTCGACGTAGACGATCCCGCGATCGTTCTTCGACCGCGACGGGGTCTTGTCGAGGACGGTCGTCTCGCCGTAGATCGTGTCGCCGTGGAAGGTCGGCGCCACGTGCCGCAGCGACTCGATCTCGAGATTGGCGATGGCCTTGCCCGATACGTCCGGCACGGACATGCCGAGCAGCAGTGAGTAGATGTAGTTGCCCACGACAACGTTCTTCCCGAAGTCCGTCGTCTTCTCCGCATAGTTCGTGTCCATGTGGAGCGGGTGGTGGTTCATGGTCAGGAGGCAGAAGAGGTGGTCGTCGTACTCCGTGACCGTCTTCCCGGGCCAGTGCTTGTAGACCGCCCCGACCTCGAACTCCTCGTACGTGCGTCCGAACTGCATGGTGTTCACGCCTCCGGGGCTTCGAACTTCGAGGTACGGGCCATACCGGCGGCGCGGCCCTTGCCGGAGATGACCAATGCCATCTTGCGGCTGGCCTCGTCGATCATCTCGTCGCCGAGCATCGCTGAGCCCTTCTTCCCGCCGGCCTCGGACGTGTAGTACTCGTACGCGTCCAGGATCAGCTCGGCGTGGTCGTAGTCCTCCTGGGAGGGGGAGAAGATCTCGTTGGACGCCTCCACCTGGCCCGGGTGCAGCACCCACTTGCCGTCGAAGCCCAGGGCGGCGGCGCGCTGCGCGACCTCGCGGTACCCGTCGATGTTGCGGATCTGGAGGTAGGGGCCGTCGATCGCCTGCAGGTTGTTCGCGCGGGCGGCCATGAGGATCTTCATCAGGATGTAGTGGTAGGCGTCCGCCGGGTAGCCGGGCGGCTGCTCGCCGACGACCAGGGACTTCATGTTGATGGAGGCCATGAAGTCGGCCGGGCCGAAGATGATCGTCTCGACGCGCGGCGACGCCTGGGCGATCGCGTTGACGTTGTTGAGGCCCTGGGCGTTCTCGATCTGCGCCTCGATGCCGATCTTGCCGACCTCGAAGCCCATGGTCTTCTCGATCTGCGTGAGCAGCAGGTCGAGGGCGACGACCTGCTGGGCGTCCTGGACCTTCGGCAGCATGATGCAGTCGAGGTTCTGGCCCGCGCCCTCGACGACCGTGACGACGTCCCGGTAGGTCCACTGGGTCGTCCAGTCGTTGACCCGCACGACGCGGGTCTTGCCCGTCCAGTCGCCCTCGTTGAGGAACTTGACGATGGTGTGCCGGGCCTCCGGCTTGGCCAGCGGGGCACAGGCGTCCTCGAGGTCCAGGAAGACCTGGTCGGCGGGCAGCCCCTGGGCCTTCTCCAGGAAGCGCGGGTTCGAACCGGGCACCGCGAGGCAGGAGCGGCGCGGGCGCAGCCGGTTGACGGGGCTTGTCATGCGGGGACCTCCAGGGGGTCGAGCTTGTTCGCTTGGCGGATCTCGTCGACGATACGGCCGATGATCTCCGTGATGCCGAAGTCCTTCGGGGTGAAGACGGCGGCCACACCCGCACGCCTCAGTTCCTCGGCGTCGCCGTTCGGGATGATCCCGCCGACGACCACCGGGATGTCGGCGGCGCCGGCCTCACGCAGGCGCTCCAGCACGTCCGGCACCAGCTCGGCGTGCGAGCCGGACAGGATCGACAGACCCACGCAGTGCACGTCCTCGGCGAGGGCGGCGGCGACGATCTGCTCGGGCGTGAGCCGGATGCCCTGGTAGACCACCTCGAAGCCCGCGTCGCGCGCCCGTACGGCGATCTGCTCCGCGCCGTTGGAGTGCCCGTCCAGACCCGGCTTGCCGACCAGCAGCCGCAGCCGGCCCGAGCCGAGCTCGTCGGCGGTGCGGGACACCTTCTCGCGGACCAGGGCGAGCGGCGTGCCCGCCTCGGCGGCGACGGCCACCGGGGCCGACGACACCCCGGTCGGGGCACGGAACTCGCCGAAGACGTCCCGCAGCGCCCAGGCCCACTCGCCGGTGGTGACGCCGGCGCGGGCGCACTCGACCGTGGCGGCCATCAGGTTGGCGTCGCCCGCGGCCGCGGCCTTGAGCGCGGCCAGGGCGTCCTGGGCGCGGCTCTCGTCCCGGTTGTCGCGCCACTCGTGCAGCTTGGCCACGACCCGGGCCTCGTTCGCGGGGTCGACCGTCATGATCGCGGTGTCGAGGTCCGCGGTGAGCGGGTTGGGCTCGGTCGTCTCGAAGACGTTGACGCCGACGATCTTCTCGTCGCCGGCCTCGATCCGGGCCCGCCGCTCGGCGTGCGAGGACACCAGCTGCGACTTCAGGTAGCCGGACTCGACGGCCGCCATGGCGCCGCCCATCTCCTGGATCCGGTCGATCTCGGCGAGCGACTCCTCGACGAGGGCGTCCACCTTGGCCTCGATGACGTGCGAGCCGGCGAAGATGTCCTCGTACTCCAGCAGGTCGCTCTCGTGGGCGAGGACCTGCTGGATGCGCAGGGACCACTGCTGGTCCCAGGGGCGGGGCAGGCCGAGGGCCTCGTTCCACGCCGGGAGCTGGACGGCACGGGCGCGGGCGTCCTTGGAGAGCGTCACGGCCAGCATCTCGAGGACGATGCGCTGGACGTTGTTCTCCGGCTGGGCCTCGGTCAGGCCGAGCGAGTTGACCTGGACGCCGTAGCGGAAGCGCCGCTGCTTGGCGTTCCCGATGCCGTAGCGCTCGCTCGTGATCTTCTCCCAGATGCGGCCGAAGGCGCGCATCTTGCACATCTCCTCGATGAAGCGGACGCCCGCGTTCACGAAGAAGGAGATCCGGGCGACGACGTCGCCGAACTTCTCCTGCGGCACCTGGCCGGAGTCGCGCACCGCGTCCAGGACGGCTATCGCCGTGGACATCGCGTAGGCGATCTCCTGGACGGGTGTGGCCCCGGCCTCCTGCAGGTGGTAGCTGCAGATGTTGATCGGGTTCCACTTGGGGATGTTCGCCACCGTGTAGGTGATCATGTCGGTGGTCAGGCGCAGCGACGGACCGGGCGGGAAGACGTGCGTTCCGCGCGACAGGTACTCCTTGACGATGTCGTTCTGCGTCGTCCCCTGGAGCCGGGTGACGTCGGCGCCCTGCTCCTCCGCGACCACCTGGTAGAGCGCCAGCAGCCACATGGCGGTGGCGTTGATGGTCATCGAGGTGTTCATCTGCTCCAGGGGGATGTCCTGGAACAGCCGCCGCATGTCACCGAGGTGCGAGACCGGCACCCCGACCCGGCCGACCTCGCCGCGGGCGAGGACGTGGTCGGGGTCGTAGCCGGTCTGCGTCGGCAGGTCGAACGCGACCGACAGACCGGTCTGGCCCTTGGCGAGGTTGCGCCGGTACAGCTCGTTGGACGCCTCGGCCGTGGAGTGACCGGCGTACGTGCGCATGAGCCACGGCCGGTCCTTCTGACGCTCTGTCATCTGATGGACCTCTGACTCAGATGTTCCGGAAGCGGTTGATGGCGTCGAGGTGCTGGGCGCGCATCTCCTCGTCGCGCACGCCCAGGCCCTCCTCGGGCGCCAGGCAGAGCACGCCGACCTTGCCCTGGTGCACGTTGCGGTGGACGTCGTGGGCGGCCTGGCCCGTGTCCTCCAGCGCGTACGTCTTCGACAGGGTCGGGTGGATCTTGCCCTTGGCGATGAGGCGGTTGGCCTCCCAGGCCTCGCGGTAGTTGGCGAAGTGGGAGCCGATGATCCGCTTCAGCGACATCCACAGGTAGCGGTTGTCGTACTCGTGCATGTAGCCCGAGGTCGAGGCGCAGGTGGTGATGGTGCCGCCCTTGCGGGTGACGTAGACGCTCGCGCCGAAGGTCTCGCGGCCGGGGTGCTCGAAGACGATGTCGATGTCCTCGCCACCGGTGAACTCGCGGATGCGCTTGCCGAAGCGCTTCCACTCCTTCGGGTCCTGGGTCCGCTCGTCCTTCCAGAACTTGTAGCCCTCGGCGCTGCGGTCGATGATGGCGTCGGCGCCCATGGACCGGCAGATGTCGGCCTTCTGCTCGCTGGAGACGACGCAGATCGGGTTGGCGCCGCCGGCCAGCGCGAACTGGGTGGCGTATGAGCCGAGGCCGCCGCTGGCACCCCAGATCAGGACGTTGTCGCCCTGCTTCATCGCCGCGCCGTTCCGCGAGACGAGCTGGCGGTACGCGGTGGAGTTGACCAGGCCCGGCGCGGCGGCCTCCTCCCAGCTGAGGTGCTTGGGCTTCGGCATCAGCTGGTTGGACTTCACCAGCGCGATCTCGGCGAGGCCGCCGAAGTTGGTCTCGAAGCCCCAGATGCGCTGCTCGGGGTCGAGCATCGTGTCGTTGTGGCCGTCCGAGGACTCCAGCTCGACGGAGAGGCAGTGCGCGACGACCTCGTCGCCGGGGTTCCAGGCGTTGACGCCCGGGCCCGTGCGCAGCACGACGCCCGCGAGGTCGGAGCCGATGATGTGGTACGGCAGGTCGTGGCGCTTGGTGAGCTCGGAGAGCCGGCCGTAGCGCTCGAGGAAGCCGAAGGTCGACAGAGGCTCGAAGATCGAGGTCCACACGGAGTTGTAGTTCACCGAGCTGGCCATCACGGCCACCAGGGCCTCACCGGGCCCGAGCTCGGGGACCGGGACCTCGTCGAGGTGCAGGGACTTGCGCGGGTCCTTCTCGCGCGTGGTGAGTCCCGCGAACATCTCGGTCTCGTCCTTGTGCACGGTGACCGCCCGGTACGACTCGGGGAGCGGCAGTGCGGCGAAGTCGGCGGACGTGGAGTCCGGCGACTGGATCGCGTCCAGGATTTCCTTCACGGTGTGCCTCCGGCGAATGGTGTCCCCCGGCCCGGGGCCGGGGAGGCGTCTCGCGGGCGAGAGCGCTGAGGGGAACGTCGGGGAGTGCTGCTTCTGTGGAGGTGTGCCGTCGGTTCGGCGGGTGGTGCTGGCAGCGCTGGTGTGCGCGGGAGGTTGCCTGTGACGCAGGCGTCCGGGCGCGCGAGCCGTGGGGCTTGCGGGGACAGCCGGCGTACGAGAGTCCTCTGCACGCCGGCCGCCCGGACAACTTCAACGTATGGCACGCCGTGCCAGCCCGCAAGACACTGCGTGCCAACAATTTCACTCACATGCAATCTCCGCGTCACACATGAGCGATGATCGATCGAATTCGGGGCTGACCTGCGTGAACGGCCCTCCCGGCAGGTGCTGCGGTTGCGCGGAGTTCCCGTCCGCGTCCGCTCGGTGACTGCGGTGTGGTCTATGTCATGGACGCGCCCCTGGCTCCGGCGCCGCCTCCGGGCTCCCGGCCGGACCGGCGGCGGTCGTCGCCGGGACCTGTGCGGCGACGGCCGGCCCCGCCCGACGTCGCGGGCGCGCCGGAGCGCTCCGCGGCCGGGCGGCCGGGGAGCGCGCAGGTGGTGATGCGGGGTCACGGGGACGGCCTCGGGCGCCGCCGGACTGCGGAACTCGTTCCGCTCGCAGCCGTGTTCGTGGGGGCGGGCCGGCAGTCCCACCCGCGTGCCGCGGCCGCCAGGCGGGCCTCCGGCCGTCTCGCGCCGGCGAGCCCCCGCGCGGCCGTGCGCCGTGTTCCTGTTCCCGCGCGGTGTGAGCGTGCCGTGCCCGGCCTGCGGTCAGGTGTCGGAGCCGGGTCCGCCGCCCGCGGCCGGTGGGCGGGGATCGGGTCGGTGCAAGGAGCCCGGTGTTCCGGATCCCGACGTCCCGGAGCCGGGGGAACCTCACGCCCCGGAACGCGACGGCCCGGCCCGGCACGGCCGGGCCGGGCCGTCGCGACGCCGTCAGCGGCGGCGCAGCGCTTCCTCGATCGTGCGCATCACCTCGGGGAGCGGGGCGTCCGTGCGGGCCACCGCGACCAGGACCTCGTCGCCCGTCCGCACCTGCGCGGCGGCGGAGGCGGGGGCGCGTTCCGCCCCGGCGCGGCCCGCGCCGATACCGGAGCCGAACGTCTCGCGGACGATGGCGAAGGCGTGGTCGAGCTGGGCCTCCACATCGCCCTGGCCGCCCGCCCGCAGCCAGCGCCTCAGCACATGGTTGTGCGCGGTGACCACAGCGGACGCCGCGACTTCGGCGAGCAGCGGGTCGTCATTGCCGTAGTGGTGGTCGCGCTCGTCGAAGTGGCCCAGCAGATAGCGGGTGAAGAGCCGTTCGTAGCGGGCCACCGAGGCGATCTCCCGTTCCCGCAGCGTCGGTACCTCGCGGGTCAGGCGATACCGCTCGACGGACACCGCGGGAGACGCCGCGTACATCTTCATGACTTCCTTGATGCCCCGGCACACCGTGTCGAGCGGGTGCTCATGGGCCGGAGCGGCGTTCAGCACGGCCTCGGCCCGCACGAGCGTGTCGTCGTGGTCGGGGAAGATCGCCTCTTCCTTGGAGCGGAAGTGCCGGAAGAAGGTGCGCCGGGCGACCCCGGCCGCCGCCGCGATCTCGTCGACGGTCGTCGCCTCGTACCCCTTGGTCGCGAACAGTTCCATCGCGGCCGCCGCCAGCTCTCGGCGCATCTTGAGCCGCTGGGCGGCGGCGCGGCTGCCCGCGGCGCTCTCGGGGGCGTCGGACGTCGCGGGCGCGGCGGAGTTCCGGGCGGTGCGTCGGTGGGCGTCAGCGGGCTGGGACATGCCCTGAACGTACTGCATCCGCGCAGGGGGCTGCGCCTCCAGGGGCGGGCTGCCCGTTCCGTCCAGCAGCCCGCCCCAGGCCGGGCGGCCGGCACCGGGGTCCGCGGCGTCGCGGGCCGACGGTTGCCGCCCGGCTGCGACGTCGTCGCGCGCGGCGAGTCCCCCGTGGCCCTTCGGGCCCGGGAGGGGCTCCGGGCCCGAAGGGCCACGGGGCTCTCCTCCTCCGCCTTGCCGGGCTCGGCCCTCGACCCGCTCGCCGACCCACGCTCCTCCCCGTCGGCCGCCCGCTCCGTTCGCGCGGCCGGAATCAGCGCCGGGCATATTCGCGGAAGCCGCGGCCCGTCTTGCGGCCCAGGCAGCCCGCGGCCACGAGGTGCTCGAGCAGCGGCGCCGGGGCCAGACCCGGGTCACGGAACTCCCGGTGCAGCACCTTCTCGATGGCGAGGGAGACGTCGAGACCGACCACGTCGAGCAGTTCGAAGGGCCCCATCGGGTATCCGCCGCCGAGCTTCATCGCCGCGTCGATGTCGTCGAGGGTCGCGTAGTGCTCTTCCACCATCTTGATCGCGTTGTTCAGGTACGGGAACAGCAGGGCGTTCACGATGAAGCCGGCGCGGTCACCGCAGTCGACGGCGTGCTTCCTGATCCTCGCCGTCACCCCGCGAACCGTGGCGTGGACGTCGTCCGAGGTCAGGACCGTACGGACCACCTCGACGAGCTTCATCGCCGGCGCCGGGTTGAAGAAGTGCATCCCGATGACGTCCTGGGGCCGCGAGGTGGCCCGGGCGCAGGCGACGACGGGCAGTGAGGACGTCGTGGTGGCGAGGACCGCGCCCGGCTTGCAGACCTTGTCGAGCGTCGCGAACAGCTGCTGCTTGACCTCGAGGTCCTCCGCGACGGCCTCCAGCGCCAGATCGACCTCGGCGAAGGCGTCCAGCGACCCGGCCGGAGTGATCCGCGCCAGCGTCTCGTCCCGCGCCTCGGCGGTCAGCCGCCCCTTGTCGACGGAGCGCGAAAGCGACTTGGCGATACGGGACTTGGCGGTCTCCGCCTTCTCCTGGCTGCGGGCGGCGAGGACCACGTCGTAACCGGCCTTCGCGAAGACCTCCGCGATCCCGCTGGCCATCGTGCCGGAACCGGCCACGCCGACCGAGCTCACCGGGCGGCCGCCGGCGGACTGTGTGGTCTCCAGCGGGGTCAGCGCGTCGCGGACGACCGTGCCGCTGTCCGGGGCCTCGTAGGTGTAGAAGCCGCGGCCCGACTTGCGGCCGGTCAGCCCCGCCTCGCTGAGTTGCTTCAGGATCGGCGCGGGAGCGTGCAGCCGGTCGTGGGACTCGGCGTACATGGCGTCCAGGACGGTGCGGGCCGTGTCGATGCCGATCAGGTCGAGCAGCGCCAGCGGGCCCATCGGCAGCCCGCAGCCCAGCTTCATCGCGGCGTCGATGTCCTCGCGGGAGGCGTACTTCGCCTCGTACATTGCGGCGGCCTGGTTGAGGTAGCCGAAGAGCAGCCCGTCCGCGACGAATCCGGGACGGTCGCCGACGGCGACCGGCTCCTTGCCGAGGTCGCGGGCGAGCGCGGTGACGGCCTCCACCGCCTGCGGGGCGGTCAGCACCGAGGAGACCACCTCGACCAGGCGCATCGCGGGGGCCGGGTTGAAGAAGTGCATGCCGAGAACCCGCTCGGGGTGCGCCGAGTCGGCGGCGAGCCGGGTCACGGACAGCGCGTTGGTGCCGGTGGCGAGGATCGTTCCGGGGCGGACGACGGCGTCGAGCTCCCGGAAGACCTGCTGCTTCAGCTCGTACGACTCGGGCACGACCTCGATCACGAGGTCGGCCTCGGCCGCCGCCTGGATGTCGGAGAAGGTACGGAAACGGGCCAGGACGTTCCGCCGCTCCTCCTCGGTGAGGCGCTCGCGCTGCACGGCGCGTGCGGTGGACGCTTCGAGGGCGGTGGCGGCGTGGCGCGCGGCGGTCTCGCTGACGTCGATGCCGATGACCTCACGTCCGGCCCGGGCGAGCACCTCGGCGATACCGGTGCCCATGGTGCCGAGACCGACGACGGCGATGGTGGAGAGAGGGGTGTCCATCACGGGACTCCAGGAGTGAGTGACGACTGAGGGAGGGCGTACGTGCCGCAGGGCGCCGAAGGCGGTCCGCGTCCGCGGACCGGAGGGGCGCGCGGCACGCGCAGGGTGCGTGTCGCGATGAAGGTGGCGACGGACCCTGTCCCGGAGTCACGCCGTACTGAACTGCCGAACCGACCGACTCTCCCGGGCCGTGGGGCCGGGGAGTCACCCCCGAACGGCTGCGTCACCAGGCCGCCGAGAGCAGAGCGGGTGTTGCCCGCTCACATGAGATTAACTCGCGGGTAACGAGCGCGCCAGCCCTGCGCGGATGTGATCTGCGCCGCCACCGGGCGAACCGCGCCAGGCGGAACGACGGGTCGCCTTCGAAGGACGGCCGGGTACCGGGCCGGTCCGCGGCTGCCGGTGCCTTCGGGGCGTGCGCTGCCCCGATCTCCCCTGGGCGGGGGTGCGCGGGGCGGGCGGCCGTGGGCACCGGCGCGCGGGGCCGCTGCCCGGGCAGGGGACGGACCCGCGGCCGGGTCCGCGCCGGGTGACGGGGGGACCGCGTCGCACGGGTGAGCGGGCCTGCGGCCGGGTCGGCAATCCCCGGCGGACCCGGGACGACCGCGCGGCCGCGTCCGCGCGGGGGCGGCGATCCGCGAAGAGCCCCACCGGCCGCGGGCGCGGGCCCTAGGCTGCTCGCATGGACGCGGATCTCGAGGATCTTGCCCGCCGCACACGCCGCGAGCTGACCGGGCCGGCGGACGACGAACTGCACAGGCGGCTGACCGCGATCGCGGATCCCGACGCCCTGGCCACCGTGCTGACCCAGACCCAGCTGCCGCTGTGGGCACGGGAGATAGCCGCTTTCCGACTCGGCTGCGCCGGCGACCGCCGTTCCTTCGAACCGCTCGTGCTGCTGCTCAACCACCGGGATCCGGAGCGCTGCGTCTCCGCCTCCCACGCTCTGAGCAGGCTCGGCGATCCCCGTACCGCGGCGGCCGCCGCCGCCCTCGCGACCAACGAACTGCGCGTCGCCTACGCCCTTGTCCCCGTCCGGCTCCTCACCACCCTGCGCGCACCCGAGTCCGCGCCGGCGCTCATCACCGCCCTGGGCCGGAGACTCGCCCCCGGCGACCCGCACTGGCGCGTCGCCCTCGCCTGTGTGGAGGGGCTCGGCGCACTCGCCGACGAGCGCGCCCGTCCGGTCCTGGAGTCCGCGCTGGCTCACCCCCGACTGTCCGCCGCCGCCTCCGCGGCGCTCAGCCGCCTGCGGTAACGCGTCTCGGGCACGGCGACACCGTCCACTTCGAACGGTTCCTCCGCCCCGTCGGCCAGGAATCCCGCCCTCTCGGGGAAGCGGCACGCCCGCCGGTTCTCCCAGAGCACCCACAGCAGCAGCGCCGGCCTGCCGTCCGACTCGGCCCGGGCCGTCAGCGCATCCAGCAGCGCGCGGCCCATGCCCGTGCCGATCCGGTCCGGCCGGACGTAGAGCGCGTCCGCCTCGCCGTCGGCGGTCGTCGTGCCCTCGTCGCGGTACGGCCCGCAGCACCCCCAGCCGGCCACCTCCCCGGCTGGCTCCGCGACCAGGTGCCCCACGCCGGCGCCCCGGCGGCGGCCGGCTGGGCCCGGTGCCGTTCGGCGTCCTCCGCCTCGTCCATGGCATCGAGGTACGACTGAAACATCAGCGCGCAGGCGTGCCGCCAGCCGGCGACCCGGAGGGCGGCGACCGCCTCCCAGTCGGCTTCCGACATCTCCCTGACGAGGATCCCCGTGTGGCCCACCGGCCCCGGGGCCCTCTCGCGGCCGGTGGCGCCGGGAGGCGTGCGGCGCGTGTTCACGGGCCTCATCCTGGCGCACGCCACCGACAGCGCGCCGCCGGGTTTTCCCGCCCGGCGATGCCGGGCCCCGACCACCCGGTATCGCCGGGCGCGAACCGGGCGACGCGCTGTCGGACCGGTACGTCAGTTGCGATGACCGAGGATTCGGTGCAGCGCGGCACCTGCCCTGTCCGCATCCGGCAGGCCCGTGCGCGCCCCCGGCTTCAGCGGCTTCGGCTCCTTCCCCGTCGCGCAGAACGCGTCCGCCTCGCCCGTGGCCGCGGCCGGAGGGAGCTTCCCGGTGGCCAGGTAGTCCGTCACATGGCGGTCCATGCAGGCGTTCCCGCTCAGCGAGGTCGCGTGGTTGCCGCCGCCCTGCTCGACGACGAGCCGGGAGCCCCGCAGTGCGCGGTGGACGGAGACGGCCCCCTCGTACGGGGTCGCCGCGTCGTCCGTGGCCTGGAGGATCAGCACCGGCGGCACCTTGTCGTTGGTGACGTCCGTCCGGTCGAGTGGCGCCACGGGCCAGAACAGACACGGGGCGTTGTACCAGGCGTTGTTCCAGGTGGAGAACGGGGCCTTGGCGTGGGCCGCCCGGTTGTCCAGGCGCCAGGTGCCCCAGTTCCGGGGCCAGGCGGCGTCCCTGCACTGCACCGCCGCGTAGACGGAGTAGGCGTTCTCGCCCTCCTTGTCGACCGCGGCGAAGGCCCGGTACACCTCCAGCAGCGGTCCGGTGTCCCGGGCGCGGGCGAACGCCGCGAACGCGTCCGCGAGGTACGGCCAGAAGCCGTTGTAGTAGCCGCCCGGCAGGAAGGTGTCCTCGAGCTCGGCCGGACCGATCTCGCCCCCCACGGGCGCCTTGGCGAGGGAGGCGCGCATCGCGTACCACGCGGCCTCCACCCGCGCCGGGTCGCTGCCGAGCCGGTACGTCGTGTGGTGCTTCGCCACCCAGGCGGTGAACGCCTTGTGGCGCGCGTCGAATCCCAGGTTCTGGGCCAGGTTGGCGCGGTACCAGACCCTGTCCGGGGCGACCACGGAGTCGAGCACCGCGCGTCGCACGCGCCCGGGGAAGTGCTTGGCGTACACGGCCCCGAGATAGGTGCCGTAGGAGTACCCGAGATAGTTGATCCTGGCGGCCCCCAGGGCCTTCCGGACGAGGTCGAGGTCCTTCGCCATGCTGACCGTGCTCATGTGGGGCAGCAGTTCGGCGTGCCGGGTCGCACAGCCCAGGGCGAAGGAGCGGGCCCTGGAGAGGTTCGCCAGCTCGGTCTTCCGGTCCAGCGGCAGCGAGTCGGGGCGTACCGGCGCGAAGTGCCCGGGCCGGCAGTCGAGCGCCGGACGTGACCTGCCCACCCCGCGGGGGTCGAAGCCGATCACGTCGTACTGCGCCGCCAGACCGGCGGGCAGCGAGGCGGCGACGAACCCGGCGGTCTTGAGCCCGGACGCGCCCGGGCCGCCCGGGTTGACCAGCAGCGGCCCCTGGAACGTCTTCGCCGTGTGCCGGATCCGCGACAGCGCGAGCGTGATCTTCGTACCCTGCGGTTCGTCGTGGTCCAGCGGCACCTGGAGCGAGGCGCATTCGAGCCTCGGGTGTTCCTCGGTCGCGCAGCCGGCCCATTTCAGCGCCGAGGCCTGCGGAGCCACGGGGCCCGCGGTCGCGGCGGACGGCGCACCGGTCACCAGTCCGGCCACCGTCGCCCCCATGGCGACCAGCACTCCTGCCCGTCTCTTCACATGTCCTCCCGGGATGGCGGGGCGCGCCCGGGCGGCAGAGCCCCGGGACAGATTTCCCCGATATCAACCGGTGAGGCGTTTTTCCCTGGGAAACGACCCTTTTGGTGAGTGTCTGCTCGTCTCCGGGCGAACCGGACGGGCGTCGGGTCGGGCACGCTGCGGGCGGCGGGCGTGTCCCGGGCGGCGGTCAGAGCAGGGTGAGCTGGGTGGGGCCGCGGGCTCGGCGAGGGAGGGCTCCGCCGGGGTCGGAACGCGCCTCGGCGCGCCCCGCCGTGCCGGGCCGATGCCGAACTCCGCCGCCGGCTCGTGCACATGACGGGTGATGCGCCGCTGGTACCACTTGGAGGCGTAGGCGCCCTCCGCGTAGAGCCGTTCACAGCGGCGCACCAGAGGTGCGGGTGGTCATGGTCCCGCGCCGGCCAAGCCGTGAACCACTCGCGCGCGCCGGGCCGCAGATGCAGCACCAGCGGGGTAACGGACGTCGCCCCGGCCGCGGCGACCGCCCGTACGGTCGCGCGCAGCTGGTCCGGGTGGTCGCCGAGGAAGGGGATCACCGGTGCCATCAGCACCGCGCAGCCGATGCCGTGGTCCGCGAGCGTCCGGACCACATCGAGCCGCCGCTCCGGTGCCGGTGTGTCCGGCTCCACGGACCGCCACAGCCCGCGGTCGGTGAAGCCGACCGACACGGAGATGCCGACGTCGGTCACGTCAGCCGCCTGGCGCAGCAGGTCCAGGTCGCGCAGGATCAGCGTGCCCTTGGTGAGGGTCGAGAAGGGGTTGGCGTGGTCGCGCAGGGCGCCGATGATGCCGGGCATCAGCCCGTGGCGCCCCTCCGCGCGCTGGTAGTGGTCGACATTGGTGCCCATGGCGACGTGCGCACCCTGCCGGCGCCGGGAGGCCAGCTGCCGGCGCAGTACCTCGGGGGCGTTGACCTTGACGACGATCTGGCTGTCGAATTCGTGCCCGGGGTCGAGGTCCATGCGGAAGATCAGTAGCGATTCCGGTGACCCGGTATCGCTACCGCGGCAGCAAGATTCCCACCCCCTGGGCTCCTGCAACCTGCCCGACGGCGAGGCCACCGTCAAGCGGCTCCGCCGCCAGGACGGCCGGGTCTGGCTGATGCCTCACAACCCCGCCTGCGACCCGATCCCGGGCGAGGAGGCGCACATCCTCGGCAAGGTCGTCGCCGTGCTGCGCACCTTGTGACCGTTCCCGGGCTACCTGCCCGAGTGAGGGTTGCCGGATGTGCGTGGCGCCGTGCTTCCGATTCCATCGGGGGTTCCCGGCGCTCCTTCCATGCCCCACGGGGCCTGGCACTGTCCAGTGTCCCAGGCACGCGGCCGGGTGCCCGGATGCACGACGGGGCCGAGAATCAGGGGATGCGGCCGACTTTGAGGACGAGCACGGTGACGGTCTCGTCGTCGGGCTCGTAGAGGATCCGCCAGTCGCCCACGGGCAGGCGCCAGAAGCCGGAGCCGCCGAGCTGGCGGGCGTCGGCGGGGCGGGGGTCGGTGGCCAGCGCGCGCACGACTGCGGCGCATTCCTTGGCGCCCGCGGGGTCGAGCTCGCGCAGCCGCCGGTATTCGGCAGCAGCCTGCTGCTGCCAGACGATTGTGTAGGTCACGAGGCGGCGGCGTGGGTGTCGTCGGCCTCGAGTTCGGCCATGAGCTCGTCGTGGCCGATCACGGGGCCGCCGCCGTCCTTGCGGCGCTGGGCCTCGGCGATGTCGTGCTCGTCGCGCAGTCGCCGGAGCTCGGCGAGCTCGTCGATGGGGATCAGGGCGGCGGCGGGGCTGCCGTAGTCGCTGATCACGATGGTCTCGTGGCCGTGCCGGACCCGGTTGACGAGCTGGCCGAGCTCGTTGCGGGCCTGCACTAGCGGATACGTCTCATCCATAACCGAAACTGTACACATTGCAGAGTGTGTACGGGTGGGGCTGTGTGAAGCGCACCGCGAGTGCCCGTCCCGCTGCTCAGTGCCGCATGCTGGTTACGGCTTCCCTCAGCCTGCAGGTCCGGGACTGTCCCAGGTGCAGCAGCCCGGTGCTCCGCTGCCGCCCGCCGCTCCGGGCCCCGACGCCCGGCCCCCGCAGGGCGGTTACGGTTTCCCGCAGGGGGCCCGGCAGCCCGGTGTCCCCGCCCAGCTGCCGCACCAGGCGCCCCAGGGCGGGCAGCCGCCGCACCTCCCGGTGTCGGCCGCTCCCCAGTCGCCGGCGCAGCAGCCACCGGAGCAGCAGGGCCGGGGACCCGGACAACCGCATCCTCAGGGGCAGATACAGCAGCCCCCGCCGGGCCCGGTCGACCCGCGGGCCGGTGCGGCCTGGCCGCAGCCCGTCGCGCACGACCAGCGCGAGCGTTCCGTTCCGGGTGCTCCGCTGGGATACACCGCGGCGGTGGAGCTCTCGTCCGACCGCCTGCTGCGGAACACCAAGCCCAAGGCCAAGTCGAGCCGCAACCCTTCCTCGGCCCGGTTCAGGATCGGCGGCAAGAAGGAGGAGGCCGAGCGGCAGCGCAAGCTCGACCTGATCCGCACACCGGTGCTGTCCTGCTACCGGATCGCCGTCATCAGCCTCAAGGGCGGCGTCGGCAAGACGACGACCACCACCGCGCTGGGCGCCACCCTGGCCACCGAGCGGCAGGACAAGATCCTGGCGATCGACGCCAACCCGGACGCGGGCACGCTCGGGCGACGGGTGCGGCGCGAGACGGGCGCGACCATCCGCGACCTGGTCCAGACGATCCCGTACCTCAGCCCGTTCCCGAGCTGGTGATGCTCACCGGCTACCGTTCCATGACGTTGGTTCAGGACGCCGACAGTGGGCCTGGCGGTATGCGGGGAAAGTCCAGGGGAGCGGACGGCCGCGCGTTGCTACGGTCGGGCGCCATGAGCTGGCTTCCTGATGACTTCGTCCACCCCGTCCTGGTACCGCTGCCGGGCGGTGGCCATCACCTGCGGCCGATCCGGGAGGCGGACACCCCGCTCGACTATCCGGCTGTGATGGGTTCGCGCGAGCGGCTGTGGACCATCTTCGGCCCGGCCTGGGGCTGGCCCGCGGCCACCATGACCTACGAGGCCGACCAGGCCGACCTGTTGCGGCACGAGAAGGAGATCGCCGCACACCAGTCCTTCAACTACGCGCTGTTCGACGCGGCGGAGACAGCTCTGCTCGGCTGTGTCTACATCGACCCACCGGAGAGGGCCGGCGCGGACGGCGAGATCTCCTGGTGGGTGGTGGACGAGCTGGTGGGCAGCAAGGTCGAGCAGGCCCTCAACGCGCTGGTGCCGCAGTGGATCGCCGCCGACTGGCCGTTCGAGCAGCCGCGATTCCTCGGCGGCGAGATCTCCTGGTCGGACTGGCTCGCCCTGCCGGAGCACCCCGACACGTAATGGAGGTAAGGGGAGCACGCAGGGCACCCACGGCGCTTGCTCGGCCAAGGAGGGGAACTGCGGCCAGGACGCCATGTCCGGTGCCACAGATCCGGGCCCTGTATGGTCTGGACTCTATGGCCTTGTCAGGAACGTGGCGTATACCGCAGAACTCTTCGGTTGGCTGGGCGACAGCGACTGAATCGCCCCGGGTTTGATGGAGACGTCGAAGACCCGGAAGGATGCCGATCACGGCTGCTCCCGGTAAGTACCCCGACCAGGGCTTGACAGTTCACCGGTCCGCGGAGGGCTCGACACTGCACCTCGCGTGTCGTCTTCCACTTGGCCGGTTGCCCTGGCGGACGGTTTGTTCACGGCCGGCGGTCTCCAGAGCGGTGGGCCATCGGCTCACCAGGCAGGGCGGATCGGTCCCGGCGGTGCAAGGAGTGTCAGGTCGGCGACGAGTTCGCTGAAGCGCGCCTGGCCCAGTACTTCTCGCCACGGTGCGACGGCAGCCCGGGCTGCCTGGTCGGCGGCGCACGTGGCGGCCCAGCCGGTCTCGGTCAGCCCCAGGAGGCGGGCGCGGGCATCGTGAGGGTGTGGATGCCGCTCCACGTACCCCTTTCGGACCAGCTCCTCGACCAGCTGGGCGGCGGCCTGCTTGGTCACCCCCAGGTGCTCGGCCAGGTCGGCCGTGGTGGCGCCGCCTGCAGAGATGCGGGCGAAGGCGAAGCCGTGTGCGGGTCGTAGGTCCTCGAATCCCTGCTGGGACACGCTGGTGTGGATCTCCTGCACCAGATGTCCGGAGAGTGCCAGCACGAGTGCGGAGAAGGCCAGGGCGTCGTCCATGGGCTTGACTATAACTCGTCAAGCAGCTTGTCTATCTAGACAAGTAACTTGTCTAGAGGAGGGCTGGAGTATGCCGTTCATCCGCAGTGACGAGGCCGTCGTGCACGAGATTCACGGTGGCCGTTTCGTTTCCTACGTCCGTCCGGACACCGGCGGCCGGGACCTCGCCGCCTGGCGCGTCGAGATCCCGGCCGCAATGGTGGGGCCGACCCACACGATCAGCGACGAGGAGATCTTCTACGTCCTCTCCGGTCGCCTCCGACTCGCCATCGACGGTGAGAGCGCCGAACTCCGCGCAGGTGACGCGGCAGTGGCACCTGCAGGCTCCGAACTGGCGGTCGCCAACACCACCGACCAGCCCGCCCACATGTGGGTCACCACACGTGTTGGGCTCATCGCCAAAATGGCTGACGGCGACACCATCACACCGCCCTGGGCTCACTAGTGTCTCGTGATTCTCTTCGTGTCACTCACGCTCGACCCGAAGGTGCTGGTCAGCGCCTTGCGTGGCGTCAACTGGCGTGACATCAACGGGAACACGAGACACTAGGGAGCGTATGCGGTTGTGATCATCAGGTGGTCCGGGTGAGCTCTCTGAGCCAGATCATCGAGGTGCGGAGGTGAAGGCCGGCGAGGTAGCTCGCGGGTGTCTTGTCGTACCGCGTAGGTGCGCCACGAGGCGCCATGGAATCGAGTGAGGTGAGAGACCTTCACCGCCGGGGTTGTCGCGGCAATCCGGTTGAAGCTGGGGGCAGTTCGGTTCGGGGGATGCCGAGCCGAGCGGTAAGCAGCCCCGACAACGCCGGGACGGGTTGGTACTGCCAGACGGCCCGGGTCCGGCTAGCGAGACAGGAAGGTGCACGCGAGAAATCAGTGCCTGACGCCCCGTAATTACGACACCGGCTCGAACCTGGCGGATCTGGGCCGGACGCAGTGCACGACGACCAGTGCTCGTCGGTGGTCGACTTCGAAGCCGACTCTACTCATCGGTGGGGAGGCCACGCCGAAAGTCTGCGGCGTAAGCGCGGCGATGCTGCCGGGGTAGAGCTGGGCACCTCACCTGTCGATCGATTTCGTGGTGAACGTGGGAACTGCCTGCGGTCGCCCGATGCCGGATCTCCAGTCCGGTGGAGGGCCAGGGTCCCGGCAAAGTCGTTCTGCAGCCCTGTGACATGGGGTTTTGCGGGGCGGAAGAGATGCGCGGGCGTGGTCCGGTCCGGTTGGATGGAGGTTCCTACGCCTTACCGTCCGACCAGGGGATCACGCCCGCGCCATGCCATCGTCTCTCATCCCTGCGCCTGTTCGCACCCCTGCCCCGGCTCATGAGCTCCTCGTCCAACTGCTTGCCGGGATACCTGATCCGCGCCGTCGACGCGGTGTCCGGCACCCGGTGGGTGCTCTGATCGCGGTGGCGGTGTGCGCGGTGGTGGCCGGAGCCCGGGGGTTCACCGCGATCGGGGAGTGGGCCCGGGACGCGGGACGTGTCGCGCTGGAACGGCTGGGCCTGGAGCGGGGCGGGGTGGACGAATCAACGCTGCGGCGCCTGTTCGCCCGCCTCGACGCGGACCGTCTCGATGCGGTGCTGGGAGTCTGGGCCCTGACCAGGACCGCACGTGTCGCGGGCCGCAGGGTGATCGCCATCGACGGCAAGACGGTCCGGGGCGCACGCGGCGGCAGCTCCACGGCCCCGCATCTGGTCGCCGCCCTCGCGCACGGGTCCGGCGCGGTGCTCGGTCAGGTCGCGGTGGGCGAGAAGAGCAACGAGATCCCCGCCGCCCGGGAACTGCTTCAACTCCTGGACCTGGACGGCGTCGTCGTCACGATGGACGCACTGCACACCCAGCACGACACCGCGACTCTGGTGACCAGGGGCGGAGGAGACTACGTCCTGACCGTGAAGGCGAATCAGAAGTCGTTGTACGCACAGCTCAAGGCGCTCCCCTGGACTTCGATACCCGCCGTCACCAGGACGGACCGAGGACACGGACGCCGCGCCACTCGCACGATCAAGGTCGTCGACGTGCCGGCATGGGTCGAGTTCGCCGGGGCCGAGCAAGTCGCCCAACTGCGGCGCACCGTCACCCGCAAGGGCCGACGGACCGTCGAGATCGTCTACCTGATCACCAGCGCGGACGCCCGCACCGCACCGCCCGCCGTCCTGGCCGCATGGACGCAGTCGCACTGGGAGATCGAGAACCGCCTGCACTGGGTCCGCGACGTCACCTTCGACGAAGACCGCTCCCAGATCCGCACCGGCAACGCACCCCGCGTCATGGCCGCCCTGCGCAACACGGCGATCACGCTGCTGCGCTTGGACGGACACCAGAACATCGCCGCCGCCCTACGGCATCACGCACGCGCCACCGACCGCCCCATCAACCTGCTCCTGACAGCCTGATCAACAACTTTGCCGGAGCCCTGGGTGGAGGGCAGGCCCATCGCCGGCTGATGGCTGTCGGGCAGGACGGAGGCTCCGTAGTACTCCGAGGCCGGGAGAGCCGGTCACATGGGGAAGTTGCGCCGTCTAACTCGGCGTTGGATCACTCTCGCAGAGAGTAGAGGTTCGGAAGGAGAAGCCTCTGGACTACCCGCCTCACCTGGACGCGAAAGCGCGAGGGGACAACAGCATGGCGGGAAAGCGTGGAGCCTTGTGAAGGCGTTTATAGTGCTGCCGCGCAAAGTCCGTGTGATATGGCGAAGACCAGACTGTTTGAAGCCAAGTTCCCAGGGATGGAAATGTGCATCCTCCGACATACAACGCCCGGAGCGGAGCCACCAGCATCAGGCGAATCCCCTTTGCTTCGCCCCAACCCTTCCGGCTGGTGGACGGTGGGCAGCGAGCTCACTCAAGGGAACGGACAGGCCGCCTACGTCACGCTCGATACGTCCAATGCAAGAGGAATTCGGGATCGCCTAAGGGGCGCGAGCCCTACGGTGACGGAGTGCCAGTAGTAGTCGTGGGAGTAACGCCCCACCAGGGAGAGCGGGAGAGCCGCTTACAGGGCCAAGTGGCACAGGTGTCCACGATATCCGGAGAGGCAAGGTACGCGTAATGCAGAGAGCCGAAGCCCTGATGGAGATCATCCATGAACGCGGCAAGAGAGGATTGCCACTGGAGAGGCTGTATCGGCATTTGTTCAACCCGGAGCTGTACTTGCGGGCCTACGGGAAGATCTACCGCAATGACGGCTCCATCACGCCCGGCTCCACTCAGGAGACCGTGGACGGCATGAGTCTGAAGAAAATTCAGACGATCATCGATGCGCTGCGTTACGAGCGATATCGATGGACCCCGGTACGACGCGTATACATCGAGAAGAAGGGATCTCCCGCGAAGCGTCGGCCCCTAGGTTTGCCTTCGTGGTCGGACAAGCTGCTGCAAGAAGTTATCCGCTCCCTGTTGGAAGCGTATTACGAGCCGCAGTTCTCTGACCGCTCTCACGGCTTCAGGCCGGGAAAGGGGTGCCACACTGCGCTCACGGAAGTTTCCGAGACGTGGCGTAGTGTCACCTGGTTCGTCGAGGGAGACATCTCCCAGTGTTTTGACCGGCTGGATCACGGAGTCTTGCACTCCATCCTGGCCGAGGACATTCACGACAGTCGCTTCCTGCAGCTGATCGACGGACTTCTTCAGGCCGGATACCTGGAGGAATGGCGCTACCACGAAACACTGAGTGGTGCGCCACAAGGGGGTGTTCTGAGCCCCTTGCTTTCCAATATCTACCTGAACCGGTTGGACAAGTACGTTGAGACAACACTCTTACCCCTCTTCAACCGGGGAGCCCGCCGCAAGCCGTATCTGCCGTACATGCGGATACACAAGGCGGCTTGGAAGCTGGAAAAGCGCGGAGAGCGCGAGGAAGCACGACAGTTGCGCCGCCAACTGCAACAGCTCCCTTCGCACGATCCAAACGATCCTGGCTTCCGACGGCTGCACTACGTCCGCTACGCGGACGATTGGCTGCTGGGGTTCTCCGGGACGCGACGGGAGGCCGAGTACATCAAGGAGAAGATCGGGAGGTTCCTGCGGAACCGGTTGAAGCTGGAACTCTCCGAGCCGAAGACTTTGATTACCCACGGGCGGACACAGGCCGCTCGCTTCCTCGGCTACGAAATCGTGGTCCTGCACGACGATGCCAAGCGCGATCGGAACGGTCATCGCTCTATCAATGGGCAGATCGGCCTGAAAGTGCCAATGGACGTCGTGCGCGGAAAATGCAAGCCCTATATGCGCCGCGGAAAACCGGCCGCTCTGCTGGAGCGCGTGCACGACTCGGATTTCCGGATCGTCACGCGGTTTCAGTCAGAGTTCCGGGGCCTCGCGGAGTATTACCAGCTGGCATACAACCGGCATCGCCTCGGCCTGCTGAGGTGGATCACGGAACGATCCCTGACCAAGACGCTGGGACATAAGAACAAGATCAGCGTCAACAAGGTCTGGAATCGCTACCGTGCCACCTGGCAGACACCTGCTGGACCCCGAAGGGGTCTACAGATCAAGGTCGAACGCGGCAAAGGAAAGAAGCCGCTGGTCGCCCGTTGGGGCGGGGTCTCGCTGGCCCGAAGGACCACGAGGGTGACTCTCAAAGACGACCTTCCTGCGGTTTGGAGGAAGCGTCCTGCAGAACTCATCGACCGGCTCATGTCCGGCCGTTGCGAACTCTGCACGGCGCGAACGGAAGTCGAAGTGCACCACATTCGGCGCCTGAGTGACCTCCGCTCCGGGAGTCAGGCTGAACAGCCTGACTGGGCAAAGCAGATGGCATCGCGCCGCCGCAAAACCCTGATCGTCTGCCGTGACTGTCACAACGGAATCCACAGCGGATTCTCCGTTCGGCAGGACTCGATGGAATCGACGCTGGAGAGCCGGGTGCGGCGATAAGTCGCATGCCCGGTTCGGTGGGGGGCCGTCGGAAAAGGGTCTGCATCAGCGGACACCTCGCCGGCGGCCTACCCTGCGGGGCCGGCAAGTCGGCAGTAAGGATGCTGGAATGCCAGGACCGTCGGGGTCCGCGGCGTTCAGGCCGCTCTCGGCGAGATTGACCCAGCGCAGGGGCGCCTCCGGGTAGCGCTGACCATGGAATAGAACCTTGATCGTCGCAACCCCGAATTTGGGCGGCCGGGGCGGAGGTGGTTGGCTTGGTGGCACTGCCGGGAACGAGCACTGAAGGAGAAGCGATGGCGCAGGTCGAGGCCACGTCGGAACGGATCGTCGCGGGGGGCGCGGAGGCCGTGTTCGACGCGCTGGCCGACTACAAGGACACCCGTGCGAAGCTCCTGCCCGGGCACTTCAGCGAGTACCAGGTGCGCGAGGGAGGCGACGGCGAGGGCACCCTCGTCCACTGGAAGCTCCAGGCCACCAGCAAGCGCGTCCGTGACTGCCTCCTCGAGGTGACCGAACCGACCGACGGTCAGCTCGTCGAGAAGGACCGCAACTCCTCGATGGTCACCACCTGGACCGTGACGCCGGCCGGAGAGGGCCGCTCGCGGGTCGTGGTCACCACCGTCTGGAACGGCGCGGGTGGCATCGGCGGATTCTTCGAGCGCACCTTCGCACCCAAGGGCCTGGCCCGGATCTACGACGAGGTGCTCGCGAACCTCGCCGCCGAAGTCGGGAAGTGAGCATCTCGATCACCGATCGGCTTGAGCGCTGATCCTCTCGGGCGGTGATCCTCCCGGGTGAAGGGTGGCCTCGCGCTCGAGGCGGAGCCTCTCCCTCCATGGGAGCGCATCCGGACGGTCCTTCACCTGGTCCGGAGGTGAACTCCTCTCCGCCGCACCCCCGTAAGGGTCACCGTTTCGAGTGGTTTTCCCCGTGCTTCCGTGGAACCCGCGGCGCACCAGGTGCGCAGAAAAGCGCCTGATGGGCGACTGTTGTGCGCCCCCGGGGTCCCCGCCCGCCCACCCTGCGCCCCCTCCTCGCCGCAAGCTTCCCGCTTGATCCGTCTTGGCGTGTAATGCGAAGAATGACGCCGCGCAGCCGCGACGAGGGGAGCAGTACGTGGGCGGGACCACTCTGGTGAAGGACGGGCAGACCGCCGGGACGACCGGTCGTCCCGCACCCCCCGCCGCCGGAGCCGGGGACGCTGCCGCGCTCAGTTCCCGGCGGGTCCGGCTCGTGTTCTTCGGTCTGATGCTCGCGCTGCTGCTCGCCGCTCTGGAGCAGATGATCGTCGCCACGGCGCTGCCGAAGATCGTGGGCGAACTCCAGGGGCTGGACCGCATGTCCTGGGCGATCACCGCCTACCTGCTCACGGCCACCATCGGACTGCCGGTCTACGGAAAACTCGGTGACCTCTACGGCCGCAAGGGCGTCTTCCAGTTCGCCATCGTCGTGTTCGTCGCCGGCTCCGCCCTCGCGGGCTGGTCCCGGACGATGGACGAGCTCATCGCCTTCCGGGCCGTTCAGGGCGTCGGCGCCGGCGGGCTGATCATCGGCGTCCAGGCGATCATCGCCGACATCGTCCCGGCCAGGGAACGCGGCCGGTTCATGGGGCTCATCGGCGCCGCCTTCGGGCTCGCCTCGGTCGCCGGGCCGTTGCTCGGCGGCTTCTTCACCGATCACGTGTCCTGGCGCTGGTGCTTCTACTTCAACGTTCCGTTCGGCCTCGTCACCCTCGTCGTGGTGGCCGTCGTGCTGAAGCTTCCCAAGCCGCAGGCGAGGGGCCGTTTCGATGTCCTCGGCGCCGTGTGCCTGGCCGCGGCGTCCACCTGCCTCGTCCTGCTGACCAGTTGGGGAGGGACCGAGTACGCCTGGGACTCGCGCGTCATCCTCGCCCTGGCCGCGGGCGCCGCCGGAACGACCCTGCTCTTCCTCGCCGTCGAGCACCATGCGCCCGAACCCGTCATCCCCCTGCGGCTGTTCCGCGACCCGGTCTTCAACGTCACCGGTCTCGTGGGGGCCGTGGTCGGCGTCGCCCTCTTCGGCGCGGCCGGATATCTGCCCACGTTCCTGCAGATGGTCGACGGTGCCAGCGCCACCGAGTCCGGCCTGCTGATGCTGCCCATGATGGGCGGCATCGTCGTCGCCTCCATCGTGTCGGGCCACCTCATCAGCCGCACCGGTCACTACAAGTCCCATCCCGTGGCCGGTACCGCCCTCGCGGCCGTCGGCATGTGGCTGCTGTCCGGGCTGGGGACCGACACCTCCCGGTTCACGTACTCGGTCTGGCAGGCGGTCCTCGGCGTCGGTGTGGGCCTGGTGCTGCCGGTGCTGGTCCTGGCGGTGCAGAACTCCGTACCGCCCGCCGACCTCGGTACCGCCACCAGCGCCAGCAACTACTTCCGCCAGATCGGCGGCAGCGTCGGCGCGGCCGTCTTCGGCACCCTCTTAGCCGACCGGCTCGCCGACGCCCTTGCCGGCCGCATCCCCACGCCCCCCGAGGGCATGCCCGAGGTGCAGGCCATCACACCGCAGCTCGTGCACGCGATGCCGCCCGCCCTGAGGGACGGCTACGTCCAGGCGTACGCGGACGCGATGCCGCGGATCTTCCTCTACCTCGTGCCGGTGCTCGTCCTCGGTCTGATCCTCGCCTTCTTCCTCAAGGAGAAACCGTTGGTGACCCACAACGCCCCCACGGCCGCCGAACCCATGTCCGTGCCGCACGCCCGCACGGCGCCCGCCGCCCCGGCACCCGCGCCGGCGGCCCCCGGCGCGGGAGTGCCCGTCTGCGGCACGGTTCGGCACCTCGACGGCAGCACGGTGCCCCGCGCCGCGCTCACCCTCATCGACGTCCGGGGGCAGCAGATCGGACGCGGGGCGAGCGGCGAGGGCGGACGGTACGCCCTCAGCGTCCCCGGACCCGGCTCGTACGTCCTCATCGCCGCGGCCGGCGGGCACCAGCCGCAGGCCGTGTCCGTCACCGTCGGCGAGCGGCCGGTCGACCTGGATGTCGTCCTCGGCGGCGCCGGACGGCTCGCCGGAAGTGTGGTCACCGCGGACGGAAGCCCCGTGCGCGACGCGGCGGTGACGCTGACCGATGTGCGCGGCGAGGTCGTCGCGTCCACCCGCAGCGGCCGGGAGGGCGGCTATGTGATCGGCGACCTGGTGGCGGGGGAGTACACCCTCGCGGCGAGTGCACCGGCCTTCCGCCCGGCCGCACTGCCCGTGAGCGTCCAGGCGTCCCGGGAGACCCGCCAGGACATCGAACTCGCCGGCGGCGCGGTCCTGCGCGGCACGGTGCGCGCGGGCGGCGGGCGGCCCGTGGAGGACGCGCGGGTGACCCTGCTCGACGCGGCGGGAAACGTGGTCGACACGCTCACCACGGGTCCCGAGGGGAGCTTCCGCTTCGTCGATCTGTCGTCCGGCGAGTACACCGTCATCGCCGCGGGCTATCCGCCCGTGGCGACGGTGCTGCAGGTCGCGGCCGGGGGACGCACGGAGCGAGAACTCCAACTGGGGCACGAGGACCCGCACTCCTGACCGGAAGCCGCCGGTCCACTCCTGACCGGAGCCGGCGGACTGGAACGGCCGTGCCGTGGCGTTGTGGCGTTCTTCGGGTGCCGGGAGCCGTTCCCGAGGGGTGCCGGCGGATCGGGGGTCAGGGCAGGGTGAGGATGCGGGGGCCGTCTTCGGTGACGGCGATGGTGTGTTCGATGTGGGCGGCTCGGCTGCCGTCGACCGTGCGCAGGGTCCAGCCGTCGGGGTCGGTGCGGTAGCCGTTGCGTCCTCCGGCCATGAGCATGGGTTCGATGGCGAGGGCCAGGCCGTGGCGCAGGGGGAAGCCGCGGCCGGGTCGTCCGTGGTTGGGGACGTGGGGGTCTTCGTGCATCCGGCGGCCGATGCCGTGGCCGCCGAAGTCGGCCGGCATACCGCAGCCGGCCTTGCGGGCGACCGTGCTGATGGCATGGGAGACGTCTCCGATCCGGTGGCCGACGGTGGCGGTGGCGATGCCGGCGTCCAGGGCCTGCCGGGTGGCGGCGATGAGCTCGAGGTCGGCGGGGCGGGGGGTGCCGACGGTGAAGCTGATCGCAGCGTCGCCGGTCCAGCCGTCGAGTTCGGCTCCGCAGTCGATACCGACCAGGTCGCCGTCGCGCAGGCGGTAGTCGTCGGGGATGCCGTGTACGACGGCGTCGTTGACGGACGCGCAGATCACGGCGGGGAAGGGGGCCGGGGCGAAGGCGGGCTGGTAGCCCAGGAACGGCGAACGTGCACCGGCTTCGCCGAGGACGGTGCGGGCGGCTTCGTCGAGCTCGCGCAGACGAACCCCCACGGCGGCCGCGCCGCGGGCGGCCGCAAGCGCGTTGGCCACGACGCGTCCGGCTTCTCTCATCGCCTCCAGCGCCGTGTCCGTCTTGATCTCCACCATGTGTGCGACTCCCTGCCGTCCGAGCTACCCAATTCTTATACCGGTATTAGTATCACGGATGTGCCGGGGGTTCCTCCCGGTTCGCGGGAGCGGTGGGCACGGAGAGCGCTTCGGGATCCTGCTCCGGTGGGCCACGGGTGGCCGGAACGCGGCCGACGTGGCAGCCGGCGCCGGGGCGTCCTCCGGAACGTCGGGAACCGGATGTTCCCGACGCGGCCCGACGCGGACTCCTGCGTCGCCCCTCGAAGGGCTTCGCGTGCCGACCACTCGGGTCCGGGGCCGGAGGCGGCGCACGGCCCAGGAGGCCCGGAAACGCCCGGACTTCCGGAACCGCCCGGACAACCAGAACCGCCCGGACATCCGGAAACGGCGGAGTTCCGGGATCGTTCGAAGCCCCGGGATCGTTCGGAGGTTCGGAAACGCCGGAGGTTCGGGCCCGGTGCGGACGCGGTGGGACCGGGTCGGGCAGAGGCGCGGATCGCGCTGTCCCGGCTCGTGGTGCGCGGGTCCCCGGCCGATTCGCGCGATGACCGGCGGGCCGTGCTCGCGGGGGCCTACTGTTGAGTCACTTGTCGTGGATCCCGCGTCCGGGAAGGAGCCTGTCAGTCATGGACGGTGGCGTTCCGCCGGTCCTGCGGCGGCGGTCGGCGGCGGTCGGCCCGGCCGGCCTGGCCGTGGTCCTCGTCGACGGCGCCGGCCGTGTCTCGCACTGGTCCGCGGGCGCGCGGGCGCTGTTCGGCCACGACGAGGAGACGGCCGTCGGCCGGCCCGCCGCGGACCTGCTGCCCGTCAGCGGCGCCCTGACGGCGGCCGACGCCGCGCTGTCCTCGTCGTCCCCGGGGGCTTCGGTATCCCTGCCGTCCCGGTCGTGGGGCCGCGGCGGCCGCCGCGCCGGACCGGGGGCCCCGTCCGGGACGCCCGTCTTCTATCCGGTGGCGGGGCGCGCCCGGCTCGGTGCGGGCGGAGGCCGGCCTCGGGAGGAGCGGATCGACGTGCTGTGGTGGGCGTACCCGCTCCCGGACCCGGGACCGGAGCGGCTCCTCGTCCTGGCAGCGGATGCCGGGCGGTTCGGTTCCGGCGACGCGCCCGGCGGGGGACGCGTCGCGCCCGGGTTCGCCCTGCACGCCGAACTCCCCGACTCCGGCGAACTGCTCCGCCGGCTCGCCGCGGTCCTGCCCGGCACGGGAGTCCGGGATCCCGGCGGGATCGTCGGCCGGGTACGGGAACTGGGCTGTCCCGTCATCGAGTTCGACCGCGCCGACCGGATGCCGGCGACGCCTGAACGGGGCGTGCCCAGGTGCCGGTCCTTCGTACCCGGCGGCGCCGGGTGAACGCCCTCCCGGGAAGGCGCTGCGAGGCGGCCCGAGGCGCCCGTGCAGACGGTGAAGGGGCTGGTCGGAGGCCGGAACGAGTGACTTCATCGGCCTGAACCATCGGGAGTTATCCACAGGGGTGGTCGACGCGGCAGGCGGCGCGTACGGTTCCTGGCATGAAGATCCTGATCAGTGCCGACATGGAGGGCGCCACCGGTGTTACGTGGCCGGCCGACGTGCTGCCGGGCACGCCCCAGTGGGAGCGCTGCCGGTCCCTCTTCACCTCGGACGTGAACGCGGCGGTGCTCGGCTTCCTCGACGGCGGTGCCGATGAGGTGCTCATCAACGAAGCGCACTGGAGCATGCGGAACCTTCTGCTGGAGCGCCTGGACGACCGTGCCGAAATGCTGACAGGACGCCACAAGCCGCTGTCCATGGTGGAAGGCGTGCAGCACGGCGACGTGGACGGTGTCGCCTTCGTCGGCTATCACACGGGCGCCGGTGCCGAGGGCGTGCTCGCGCACACCTATCTGGCGAATTCGATCACAGGCGTGTGGCTGAACGGCACCCGGGCGAGCGAGGGCCTGCTCAACGCGCACGTGGTCGCGGAGTACGGGGTCCCGGTGATCCTCGTCACCGGCGACGACCTCACCTGTGAGGACGCCCTGGGATTTGCGCCGGAGGCCCGGAAGGTCGCGGTCAAGGACCATGTCTCGCGGTACGCGGCGGTGTGCCGCACGCCCGCGCGCACGGCCGCGGACATCCGCGCCGCCGCCAAGGAGGCCACGGCCCTCGCCGTCCGCCACGAGCCGGTCCGGGGCGGACCGTTCACCGTGGAGCTGGAGTTCGACGCGGAGCACCTCGCCGCGGCCGCCACCGTCGTGCCGGGGACGGCCCGCAGCGGTGAGCGCCGCACCGTCTACACCAGCGAGACCATGTATGAGGCCATTCGCACGTTCAAGGCCGTCACGACGATCGTCTCCGCCGCGGTGGAGGAGCAGTATGGCTGACGTGACCCGCAGCCCCACCCGGACCACCGAGCCCACCGCACCATCCGACACGCCGTACAGGGACAGGTCCCACGACATGACAAAGGCCTCACCCGTCGACGACACCGCCCTCGACGAGGTGGTGAGCTTCACGTCCGAGCTCATCCACATCGACACCACCAACCTCGGCGGCGGCGACTGCCGTGAGCGCCCCGCCGCAGAGTACGTGGCGGAGCGGCTCGCAGCCGCCGGCCTCGAGCCCGTCATGCTGGAGCGCACTCCCGGCCGTACGAACGTGGTCGCCAGGATCGAGGGCACCGACCCCTCCGCCGACGCCCTCCTCGTCCACGGGCATCTCGACGTGGTCCCGGCCGAGCCGGCCGACTGGGCCGTCCACCCGTTCTCCGGCGAGGTCCGCGACGGCGTCGTCTGGGGGCGCGGCGCGGTCGACATGAAGAACATGGACGCGATGGTCCTGTCCGTCGTGCGGGCCTGGCACCGCGCGGGCATCCGGCCGCGCCGGGACATCGTCATCGCCTACACGGCCGACGAGGAGGCCAGCGCGGAGGACGGGGCGGGCTTCCTCGCCGACCAGCACGCCGAACTCTTCGAGGGCTGCACGGAAGGCATCAGCGAATCCGGCGCGTTCACCTTCCACGCCGGCCCAGGAACGGTGCTGTACCCCGTCGGCGCCGGTGAGCGCGGCACCGCCTGGCTGCAGCTCACCGCCCACGGCAGGGCGGGTCACGGCTCCAAGGTCAACCGCTCCAACGCCGTCACGCGGCTGGCCGCGGCGATCGGCAGGATCGGTGTGTACGAGTGGCCGGTCAGGCTCACCCCGACCGTGCGCGCGGCCCTGTCGGAGCTGGCGGCCCTGCAGGGCATCACCGCCGACCTCGACGCGCCGGACTTCGACGTGGACGCCCTGATGGCCAAGCTCGGCCGCGCCGCCGCGCTGGTCGAACCGGTCGTGCGCAACAGCAGCAACCCGACGATGCTGGACGCCGGTTACAAGGTCAACGTGATCCCCGGCCACGCACGTGCCTTCGTCGACGGGCGGATGGTGCCCGGCGGCGAGGAGGAATTCCGGGAGACACTCGACCGGCTCACCGGACCTGACGTCGACTGGGAGTTCCACCACCGGGAGGTCGCACTGCAGGCGCCCGTCGAATCCCCGACCTTCGCCAAGCTGCGCGCGGCGATCGAGCGCTTCGATCCCGAGGGGCACGTCGTCCCGTTCTGCATGTCCGGCGGCACCGACGCCAAGCAGTTCTCGCGCCTCGGCATCACCGGCTACGGCTTCTCACCGCTGAAGCTGCCCGAGGGCTACGACTACGCGGCGATGTTCCACGGAGTCGACGAGCGGGTCCCCGTCGAAGCCCTGCACTTCGGCGTCCGCGTCCTCGACCACTATCTGAAGTCCGCATAAGGGGGGTTGGCATGGTACCCACGGGGGCCTACGGCACCTGGCCGTCGCCGATCGACGCCGCGCTCGCGGCCTCGCACGACGGCCGTCCTGATTTCGCCGGCGTCGTCGGGGAGGAGGTGTGGTGGACCGCGCCGCGCCCCGCCGAGGGCGGGCGCCGGGCACTGATGCGCCGGAGAGCGGGCGGCGCCGAGGAGTCCGTCCTGCCCGCCCCCTGGAACGTGCGCAGCCGGGTCATCGAGTACGGCGGCCGGCCATGGGCTGCCGCCGCCCGGCCCGGGGACGGCCCGCTCGTCGTCTTCGTCCACCACCCCGATCAGCGGCTGTATGTGTTCGAACCGGACGGCGTAGGTGACCCGCGGCCGCTCACCCCGGTGTCCGGGGCCGGAGGCGGACTGCGCTGGGTCGACCCGGTGGTGCTGCTGGACCGGGGCGAGGTCTGGTGTGTGCTGGAGGAGTTCACCGGCGACGCCCCCACCGACGTGCGGCGCGTCGTCGCGGCCGTGCCGCTGGACGGTTCCGCGGCGGAGGACCGTGCGGTCGTGCGGGAACTGACCGACGACCGGCACCGGTTCGTGACCGGCCCCCGGCTCTCCCCGGACGGGAGCCGGGTGGCGTGGATCGCCTGGGACCATCCGCGCATGCCGTGGGACGGCACCGAGGCCATGGTCGGCGAGGTCTCCCGTACGGGACCGTTCACCGCGGTGCGCTGCGTCGCCGGCGGCCCCGACGAGTCGGTCGCCCAGGTCGACTGGGCCCCGGACGGTTCGCTGCTGCTCGTGTCCGACCCGGGTAACTGGTGGGAGCTGCGCCGTATCCGGCCGGACGCCCTCGCCGGTGCCGAGCCCACCGCGACCGGACTGTGCGAGGGCCGGAACGAGGAGTTCGGCGGTCCGCTGTGGAAGATCGGCCTGCAGTGGTTCCAGCCGCTCGACAGCGGACTGATCGCGGTCATCCACGGCAAGGGGTCCACGGCTCTCGGGATTCTCGACCCGGAGACCGGCGAACTGGTCGACGCGGCGGGGCCCTGGACGGAGTGGGCCCCGACTCTCGCGGCGCACGGCACCAGGGTCGTCGGCGTGGCGGCCAGCCCCCGCACCGGCTACGAGGTCGTAGAGCTCGACACCCGTACCGGGCGGACCCGTGTCATCGGCGCGGCGCACGCCGACGCCGTGGACCCCGCGTACTACCCCGAACCCCAGATCCGTACCTTCACCGGTCCGGACAACCGCGAGATCCACGCACACATCTACCCGCCCCACAACCCGGACCGGGTCGCCCCCGACGACGAACTGCCCCCGTTCGTGATCTGGGCGCACGGCGGACCGACCGGACACGCGCCGCTCGTCCTCGACCTGGAGATCGCCTACTTCACCTCGCGCGGCATCGGCGTCGCCGAGGTCAACTACGGCGGCTCCACCGGATACGGCCGCGAGTACCGCAACCGGCTGCGCGAGCAGTGGGGCGTCGTCGACGTGGAGGACTGCGCGGCGGTCGCCGAGGCCCTCGCCTCGGAGGGCACCGCCGACCCGGACCGGCTCGCCATCCGCGGCGGCAGCGCCGGAGGCTGGACCACCGCGGCATCGCTCACCGGCACGGACGTGTACGCCTGCGGCACGATCATCTATCCCATCCTTGACCTGATGGGCTGGGCCACCGACGAGACCCACGACTTCGAGTCGCAGTACCTGGAGTCACTGGTCGGTCCGCTCACCGAGGTGCCCGGCCGCTATCGGGAGCGGTCGCCGATCGAGCACGTCGACCGGATCTCCGTGCCCTTCCTGCTGCTGCAGGGGCTGGACGACCCGATCTGCCCGCCCGTCCAGAGCGAGCGTTTCCTCGCCCAGATGGCGGGACGCGGCATACCGCACGCGTACATCGCCTTCGAGGGAGAGGGCCACGGCTTCCGCCGGGCGGAGACCATGATCCGTGCTCTGGAGGCCGAACTCTCGCTGTACGCCCAGACCTTCGGCATCCGGCGCACCGACGTCCCCCCGCTCGAGCTGAGGAAGTGAACGTCATGCACCGGCACTCCGGCGCGGCGGGTCCGACCGCCCTCACCCGGCCACCTCGGCTCACCCCCGGGGCCAGGGTCGCCGTCGTCGCCACGAGCGGTCCCGTCCCTGCCGACACCCTCGAAACGGGCCTGGACATCCTGCGCGGCTGGGGCCTGGACCCGGTCGTCATGCCCCATGTCCTCGACGAGAGCCGGGATCTCGGGTATCTCGCGGGCCGTGACGAGGACCGTGCCCGGGACCTGGAGCAGGCATGGTGCGATCCGGCAGTCTCCGCCGTGATCTGCGCCCGCGGCGGCTACGGCGCACAGCGCATGGTGGACCTCGTCGACTGGGCCGCGATACGCGCGGCCGGGCCGAAGGCCTTCGTCGGATACAGCGACGTGACCGCGCTCCACGAGGCCTTCGCTGTCCGCGCCGGGCTGTCCACCCTGCACGGTCCCATGCCGGCCACGGCGAACTTCCTCAAGGACACCGCCGGCCAGGAGTCGCTGCGCGCCACGCTGTTCGAACCCGAGTCGGTGATGTCCCTCGGCCCGGGCGGGGCTGCGCTCGTCCCGGGACGCGCGGGCGGCATCACCCTCGGCGGCTGCGTCAGCATGCTCGCCGCCGACCTCGGTACCCCGCACGCACGGCCCTCGGCACGCGGCGGCCTGCTGCTGATCGAGGACGTGGGGGAGGAGACGTACCGCCTGGACCGGATCCTCACACAGCTGCTGCGCTCCGGCTGGCTGGACGGAGTGGCGGGTGTCGTTCTCGGCTCCTGGGAGGACTGCGGACCCTACGAGGAGGTCCGGGCGCTCCTGCTGGACCGGCTGTCCGGACTCGGTGTACCGGTCGTCGAGGAACTGGGCTTCGGGCACGGCCCGGGCAACCTCACCGTGCCCCTCGGGCTGCCGGCGCTACTCGACGCCGACGCGGGGACACTGACGCTGGAGGTGCCGGCGCTGAGTTGACGCGGGAGGACGTCGCCGGGCCGCGCCGGACCCGGGGGGAGCGGTCGGGCCGATGCCTGCGCGGCCCCGTGACGGACGCGCAGACACCTCGCGGACACCCCCAGGACCGATGCGCACCGACGGTGCGTCACGGTCAGCCGAGCGCCGAGTAACCCGGCCGGATCACCTCGTCGATGATGCGGCGGCGCTCCGGGAGGGGCAGGAAGGCGGACTCGACGGCCGCGACGGTGAACCGCTCGAAGACCTCGGGACCGTAGCCGAACGCGTCGGCCATGTGCTGGAACTCGCGGCTCATGGTGGTGCCGGAGACGAGACGGTTGTCGGTGTTGAGCGTCACCCGGAAGCCCAGACGGCGCAGCAGGTCGATCGGATGCGTCGCGTAGTCCTTCGCGGCACCGGTCTGCAGATTCGACGTCGGGCAGACCTCCAGCGCGATGCGGTTGTCGCGGATGTAGGCGGCGAGATGGCCGAGTGTCGCCGTGCCGTCGTCGTGGAGCTGGATGTCGTCGGTGATCCGCACACCGTGGCCGATGCGCTCGGCACCGCAGACCTGGACCGCCTCGTGGATGGACTCCGCGCCGACGGCCTCGCCGGCGTGGATGGTGAAGTGGCAGTTGTGCCGCTTCAGGTGCTGGAACGCGGCCAGGTGGTTCGCGGGCGGATTGCCGATCTCGCCGCCCGCTATGTCGAAACCGGCGACACCGCGGTCCCGGTGGGCGACCGTCAGCTCGGCTATCTCCAGCGAGCGCCGAGTGTGCCGCATGCCGGTGAGGAGGGCCCGGACGGTGATACGGCCGCCCGCCCGCCGCTCGCCCTCACGGAGACCCTCGTTGACGGCGTCCACGACCTCGTCGAGGCTCAGCCCGCGTACCTGGTGCTGCTCGGGCGCGTAGCGCACCTCGGCGTACACGACGCCGTCCGCGGCCAGGTCCTCGGCGCACTCCGCAGCGACCCGGAAGAGGGCGTCGCGGGTCTGCATCACCGCGCAGGTGTGGGCGAAGGTCTCGAGGTAGCGCTCCAGCGAACCCGAGTCCGCGGCGTCGCGGAACCAGACGGCGAGCGCGTCGGGGTCGTCGGTAGGAAGATCGCCGTAGCCGCACTCCCCGGCCAGCTCGATGATCGTGGCGGGGCGCAGACCGCCGTCCAGATGGTCGTGGAGAACGGCCTTCGGCGCGCGGCGGATCCAGCCGGCGACGGGGGCGGGGGCGGCGGGCGACTCTGCGGCGGAGTTGTCAGACAAGTGCATGCAGCGGGAGTGTACGCCACGCCGCGACCGGATGCGTCCGGCCCCCGCGTTCGCCGTCCGGGTCGGGGGCGCCCGAGTGCGGTGCGGGTTCGCGGGTCGTCCGGGTCCCGCGTTCGCCGCCCGGGGCGGGGGCGTCCGGCTGCGGTGCGGGCTCGCGGGTCGTGGCCGGCGCGGGAAGCAGGGAGCGGCGGTCGCCGGCCGGCCGCCGTCAGTTCGACTGGAGGACGGGGAGCGCCGGGGCGCCCGTCGGCAGCATGTGCTTGGCGGCCAGGACCGGGACGTCGGCGGACCGTACGACCTGGGTCACCAGCACGGCGGGGGTGTCGGCCGGGCGGTTCAGCTGGGCCCCCCGGCGCCGGCCGAGGAGCGTCGCCGTGATGCCCGAGTGCGCGGTCAGCGTCACTCCCCGGGAGGCCCCGGTCAGCACCGCGAGCATCGACGTTCCGACGTCGTCCCCCGCCTCCCCCAAGGCCCGGGCGAATGCCGGATGCGCCCGCTCCAGCACGTCGTCGGCCGCCGCCCACTCCTGGCTGAGCGCCGCCGCGCTGCCCTCGCCCGACAGCAGCGACTCCCAGAACCGCAGCTCGGCCCGGGCGGGGGCGAGCAGGTGCTGGGTGGTGAAGTCGGTCGGTTCCTCGACCGTGCGCAGCAGCGCTCTCACCCGCAGGGGCGACGTACCCGCCGAGAGCTGTTCCTCCAGCGGCCGGACGTGCTCGAAGCCCCGGCGCGGCGGGCTGTCGTTGACCGTCCTGCCCACTCCGCGCCGTACCGTCAGCAGTCCGTCCTCCTGAAGGAGCAGGAGGGCCTCGCGCAGGGCGGGCCGGCTCACGCCGAGCTCGGCGGCCAGCCGCGGCTCGGAGGGCAGGGTGCATCCCGGCGGATAGGTTCCCTCGTGGATGGCGTCCGCGATCCGCTCGTACAGGACGACGACCGGCCTCCGGCGCTCTCCGCTGACTGCCACGGCCCCTCCTCGGCTCACTTGTCAGGCTGCAAATCCGGGCCGCTCGTCCCGTCGCGGCCCGGGGCCATGACGGGGCCGCTGGCGGATGTCGCCGGACCGGCCCGTGTTTCGCCTGGTGTGCCAGGGTCCCGGCACATCCCGCATGCTGCCGACCACCGTAATTCACAGCCAGAGGGTCTTGACGTTCTACGCCCGTAGATTCCAGTCTGTTTAGGCGGCACTTGTCAGACAAGCTCTGGCAAGGCCCTGTCTGGGCTGCCGTCGTATCGACGAACGCATCGGTGGATCTCGACACCGACATCCAAGGCGAAGGGGCCGACATGTCATCCACGCCCGGCCGGACGCGATCCGGGTCCGACTCCGACCTGGCGGGTCGCCGCGCCATGCTGGCGGCCATGGTGCTGGCCGTGCTCGGCTACCAGATCAACGCCACGATGCTGAGTCCCGCCCTCCCGGACGTCATCGAGCGCCTCGGCACCACGACGGCTGCCGCGGGCCTCTCCCAGACGCTGTTCTTCCTGATGGCCGCGATCGGGCAGGTCACCCTGGCGCGTCTCAGCGACCGCCGGGGCCGCAAGCCGATGATGATCCTCTGCGCGATCGTGCTGATCGTCGGCGATGTGCTCTGCGTCCTCGCTCCGAACATCGAGGTCTTCATCGCGGGAAGGATCCTGCAGGGCGTCTCGGCCGCCATGTTCACCCTCGCGTTCCTCACCCTGAACCAGGTGCTCAGCCCTGCCGGCTTCGGCAAGGCGGCCGGCATCATCACCGCCGTCAACGGCGGCCTCGCGGGCGTCGACGCCATTGCCGGCGGCCAGATCGCCGACACCATCGGGTTCCGCGGCATCTTCGTCTGCTCCGCGCTGATCGCCGTCGCGGGCCTGCTCGGCGTCCGCCGCTACGTCCCCGAGGCTCCGCCCGCGAGCACCGGCGGCAGCTTCGACTCGCGCGGCATCGCGGCCCTCTCCCTCGGCCTCACCGGCGTGCTCGTCGGCCTCGCCCAGGGCAGCGCCTGGGGCTGGAACTCGCCGCTCACCCTCGGCTTCCTGCTCGGCGGTGTCGCCTCTCTCGTCTTCTTCGTCGTCTCGCAGAAGTCCGCCGCCGACCCGGTGATCGACATCGAGGTCCTGGCCTCCCGCCGCGCCTGGCCGCTGCTGATCACCACGATCTGCACGCTGGGAGGTGCCTTCGGCGCGATCGCCCTGACCATCCCGCTCTTCGCCCAGGACCCCGGGGTCGGCCTCGGGCTGTCGGCGGTCACCGCCGCCGTGCTCTTCCTCACTCCGATCCAGCTGATCGGTGTCGTCTCCGCCCCGCTGACCGGCCGCATCGGTCCGAGGCTCGGCTGGCGGAGGGTCGTCGTCACCGGCGCGATCGCCAACTTCACGATCTTCGTCTTCGCCACCCTCTTCCTGCACAACGAGTGGTTCCTGGTCGCCGCGCTGGCCGCGCTCGGGGTGACGTACGGCGGTTTCATGCTCACCGGCCTCAACGGACTCGCCGTCACCACCGCTCCCAAGGACAAGCCCGGCTCCCTCTCCGGCCTCAACGGTGCCTGCTTCGGGGTCGGGGCCTCGCTCGGCATCGCCCTCGCCTCCGCCATGATCACCGCGGGGAGCGACGCGAACGGGGTCACGGAGGCGGGCTACCGCAACGCCATGCTCGCCGCACTCGCCCTCCTCGCCGTCGGCGTGGTCACCGCCCTGCTGATCCGGCGCCCGGAACCGGCGGACGCGGTGGGGGAGCGGGGCGAGCGGTCCGAAGAGCGGCCCCGGCCGGTGCTCAGTCACCACTGAGGACGCTGCCCGGGCGCCGGACGGTTCACCCGTACGGCCCACTCCGCGCGCCTCATGGGGCCGGTATCCGTCCATCCTGGTCCCATGAGCCGCAAGGACACGACGACCGGAGCCAGGGGCAGCAGGGGCAGCGGCGGGCACGGCGGTGAGGGCCTCCGCGGCAGACTCACCCCCGGAAGGATCGCCGCCCTGGTGGTCGCGGTCCTCACCCTGGTCTTCATCTTCGAGAACACCCAGAAAGTCGAGATCAGGCTGCTGATCCCCATCGTCACGATCCCCCTGTACCTGGCCCTGCTGGGGACATGGGTCGTCGGCGGTCTCTGCGGTGCCTACCTCTCCTGCCGCCGCAGGAGTGACCGGCGCTGAGGGCTGTCCCGTAAGCCCCAGCGGGCGCACGACGACGGCTGCGGCACCTCGCTGCGTTGCCGGATCGCCCGAATACGCCCAGTATGAGGTCGACCCTCCGGCTTGCGATGCACCGCATCCGACGCCGCGCGCTGATCCACCGGTGATGACGGGACAGCCCTTAGCCTGGCGCCATGTCCCCGGCACCAAGTCCCCCTCCTGGCCCACGCGACACCACCAACGCCTCCGGCCCCGGGGCCACGGAAGGCCATCTGGCACTCTCGGGCTCCGAAGTCCCCGGCGGTTCCGCTGCCTCCGACGCCCCCGCCGAGGCGCTCGCCGTCGGCCCGAGGACGTTCATACGCCACTACCGCCTCGACGACGCGGCGCAGTACACGGCGCTCGCCGGGGAGAGCATCCTGCTCCACCGGCCCTGGCTCTTCCCGCCCCGGACGGAGGCCGACTACCTCGCCTACGCCCGCAGGCTCCTCGAGGACCCGACCAGGGCCGGCTACCTCGTCTGCGATCGAGCGGACGGCCGGATCGCCGGATTCGTCAACATCAACAACATCGTCGAGGGCGCCTTCCTCAGCGGCGCTCTCGGTTACGGGGCGTTCTCCCACGCCGCGGGCCGCGGACTGATGACGGAGGGCCTCGGGCTCGTCGTCCGCCATGCCTTCGGGCCGCTCGGACTGCACCGGCTCGAAGCCAACATCCAGCCTCGCAACCGGGCATCCACCGCCCTGGTGCGGCGGCTGGGCTTCCGGCTGGAGGGCTTCTCCCCGGACTTCCTGTTCATCGACGGTGCCTGGCGCGACCACGAGCGCTGGGCCATCACCGCCGAGGCGGAACTCCGTGTTCCACGAGTGGCCACCGGCGCCGTGAAGACGCACTGACTGCCGGAAGGGGCCCGCGCGACGGTCTGCCGGTCCCGAACAGGCCGGGCCCGCGCACACCAGGCCCGCCGGTCCCGATCGGCCCCGGCCCACGCGCACCTCCGTCACGGCGGCGCGGCTCGGGAAGGCCGTCCGCGCCGAGGGCGCCGCCCCCGCTACCCGGGTGACACCGCGCTCGGCGGAGCCCGCCGCATTCGTGGAGACCCCGGTCCAGCACGACACGGAGCGGGTCCACGCGGTGGCGGCAGGCGCCGGATACGCGATGCTCGCGCTGCTGCTGTCGTTGCTGCGGGCCGCGCCCGAACGCTCCGCGATGCTCGCGCGGCTCCTCGCCGACGAGCCGACCGGCGAACTCGACTCCAGGACCGCGGAGCAGATCTTCGCCGAGTTCCGCACGGCCAACGAGCGCTTCGGCACGACCGTCGTCGTCACCCACGACCAGGCCGTCGCCGCCGGGGTCCGCCGCACCGTCGCCATCCGCGACGGCCGCACCTCCACGGAGATCCTGCGCAGGCCGGAGGCCGACGTGGCGACGGGCCGGGAGTCACTGGTGGCCCGGGAGTACGCGATGCTCGACCGCGCCGGCCGGCTGGTGCTCCCCGCCGACCACTCGGAGGCGCTGGGGATGCGGGACCGGGTCGTGCCGGAGCTGGAGACGGACCACATCGGCATCTGGCCCGACGACACGGAGCCGCAGGCGCCCGCCCGCCGGTGTGACTCGGCGAGCGGCCGGAGAACGGTGGGCGGGCGCAGGGTGGACCTGAGCCCCCGTACCCCCGTGGTGACGGGGGCTCAGGGGTTGAGGGGGACTCAGGCGGCCACCACGGGACCCACGAAGTTGCGCGGCGGGCTGGCCGACTCCTGCTCGGCGACCGGACCCCAGCGCCAGCGCATGTTCGTGGACGCCGTGTTGTTCGGCGGGGTCACGATCGCGGTGACCGGTTCGATCACCCCGTCCTCGCCGGACTGTCCCTGCCGGAACGTGAGGGTGAACCGGGCGCTCGCCCCGGGATCGAGGGTGACGGCCGAGTGCGACACCGACCGCTGGTCCACGAGGTTCTCCGTCGTGGCTCCCTGGGCGAGCGTCACCTTCGGAAACCCGTCCAGCAGACAGGTGGCGTCCCCCGCGTTCCGCAGGGCGACGACGGCGGTCCGGCTGCTGCCGGGCTCCGCGCCGCCGGAGACGGCCGTGCCGCCGGGCGCCCAGGACAGCGACAGGTCCGAGGTCAGGCACGGTGGGGGCGGCGCCGCCGCGGCGGGGGCTGCCGACACCACCGGCGCGGCGAGAGCCACCACGGCCAGGGCACCCAGGGCTCGTGCCCGGGCACGAGCCGCGGTACGGGCACGGGCGGCCGTACGGACACGTGCCGCACGGGCGCGCACCGCAGGATCAGGGACGGGACGGCCCCGACCTGCGCGGTTGCCGCCCGTGCGGGTGCGTATCGGCCATGACATGCGGTACCTCCGTGATCGGTTGCAGGAGACTGCGCTCGCGGCGCCCAGGGGCCCGCCCGCTCGGGGGCCACGTCCTTCGGGCAGGTCGCCCGGACCGACCCGGCGAAGCGCCGAGCCCCGGCGTCTGACTGCCCCGGGCGTACGGCCCGGGCACACGGTTCGCGCCGCGGCGCCTGCGGCGGGACGCGAATCACTTGCTCACGAGCACAGGCGTTTTCACCCTAAACCAGCCATTCGGGTGATGCATCCTGACAATGCGCCGGACGCGTCGTGCGCGGGCTGGAACGGGCCCGTGCACGGACGCGGCGGACTGCGCGCGCTCAGCGCTGGAACGGCGCCGGAGCCGGAACGCCGGCCCCACGCGGGCCACCCTCGTGAACGACCCTCCCTCCCCCGTCCCGTCCCGTCCTGCGCCCGCCGGCGCCCGGCGCCGTGCCCGGCCGCCGCCAACTCGTGGGGCCCGGGCCGGCGGCGACGGGGTGGCCGTGGCAGCGCCGGACGGCCGCCCCGCCGCCGGCGGTGCCGACCGTGGCACGGCCGGCGGGGGAGCCGAGGCCTCGGCGTCCCGCGCCGTGTCCTGCCGCCGTGCCCGGTAGGACCTCAGCGGCCCGGCGCGCCGGCGTCCTCGACGGCGGGCTTCCGGTCGGCGTACTCGAACACCGACCCGTCCGGGTGGACCGCGATGAGGTTGCGGCCCACCGGCGTCGGCACCGGTCCCGCCACCACCTTGGCGCCGACCTCGCTGAGCGTTGCGTACGCCGTGTCCACGTCCTCGACCGCGATGGTCGCGGACACCTTGCGGAGAATCTCCAGCTCCGACTCGGGACCGCTCATCAGCAGGAAGCAGCCCACCGCCGCCACCGACACCCCGCCGCGCTCGAAGCGGAGCGCAGGCGTGCCGGTGAGGCGTTCGTAGAAGCCGGCCGCGGCCTCCAGGTCGTCGACGCAGATACGCAGCGTGGTTCCGAGGATCTCCATACCGGCGAGGGTAGTTGGCGCCCATGGACCACGAGATCGATTCCCGCTGAGCGGCAGTGGCCGTGTGTACCGCCGGGGGGCACGGCCGCCGGTCGAGGCGCGGAAGGCGGTCGAGGCGCGGACGGCGGTCGAGGGCCGCGCTGCCTCCGTTCGACCCCGTCAGCGGGCCTCTGCTGAGAACGCGTCAGGGCGCCCGGCAGATCAGCTCGCCGTGCGGGACCATGAACCAGCCGTCGTCCGCCCGGCCCCACGCGCGCCAGGCCGCGGCGATGCCGTCGAGTTCGTCCGGGCGGGCGTGGCCGCCCTCGACGGCGAGCGCCGCATAGGCCGAGGCCGTCGTACGGTCCGCCCACAGGCCGCTCCACCACGCGCGTTCGTCCGGGGTGGCGAAGCACCAGGCGGAGGCTGTCGCCGTGACGTCGGTGAAGCCGGCGGTGCGTGCCCACGAGTAGAGCCTGCGGCCGGCGTCCGGTTCCCCGCCGTTGGCCCGGGCCACGCGGCGGTACAGCCCCAGCCAGGTGTCCAGCGCCGGGACTTCGGGGAACCAGGTGAAAGCGCCGTAGTCGCTGTCGCGGACGGCGACGACGCCGCCCGGCCTGCACACCCGCCGCATCTCGCGGAGCGCCGCCACCCGGTCGCCCACGTGCTGCAGCACCTGGTGGGCGTGGACGACGTCGAAGGAGTCGTCGGGGAAGTCCAGTGCGTGGACGTCGGCGGCTGCGAAGCGGACGTTGCCCAGCCCGCGTGCCCGTGCCTCCCCCCGAGCCCGCTCCAGGACGTCCGGCGCGGCGTCGACCGCCGTGACCGTGCCGGGGGAGACCAGGGCCGCCAGATCGGCCGTGATCGTGCCGGGGCCGCAGCCGACGTCCAGCACGTCGGCACCGGGCCGCAGTTCGGGTGCGAGGTACGCGGCCGAGTTGGCCGCCGTGCGCCAGCGGTGCGAGCGCAGCACCGACTCGTGGTGGCCGTGGGTGTAGACGGCGGTCTCCTTCGGCATGCGGCCGTACCCCTCTCGAGACGTGGTACGACCACCGTACGCCGGTCATCCGAATGGTGAGACCTGCGTCTTGCTATTTGAACTAAATGCGCGGCCGGCCCGACGGTCGCGGCGGACCCGACCCGAACGAGCGCCGGGCCCCCGGACGGGCCGGGGCCCGGGAGCCTCAGTGCACAAGTGCAGATCAGGGCCCGGAACCGATCAGAGCAGCGGTGAGGCCGGCGAGGGACGGTAGACGACCAGCGCCTCCGTCAGCTTGTCCACCGTCAGGTCCGTCGGTGCTTCGGCGATCTCGCCGTCGTACGCGAGCAGCGATCCCGGCGCCAGGCCGGAGATGCGCAGCTTCCGCAGCCGGCCGGCCGCGTGGAACGGGGACCGGCTCAGCGGACCCGCGAGCGCCGCGGCGAGCAGCCGCACGCCCGGGAACCGGCCGCCGTGCACCGCCCGAACGTCGAGCAGTCCGTCGGCGAGGTCGTAACGGCGCCCGGGTGTCGGGCCGACGCGCTGGTAGCTCCCGTTTCCGGCGAACAGCAGCCACAGCGGCCTCCTGCGCCCGGCGATCTCCGCTTCCAGCGGGTGCTCGCCGCGCAGGGTCCGCAGCGCGGCCAGCACACCGGCGGGCCAGCCGCCGATCCGCGGCGACCACCGCTCCCGGATGCGCACCATCTCCGGGTACACGCCGAGGGAGAAGGTGTTGACGAAGTGTCCCTCGCGCGCGCCGTCGGGACCCGGGGTGAACCGGCCCAGGTCGACGCGTACGGCATCACCCGACGTCAGCGCCTCGCACGTGTCGTGCACGGTCTCCAGACCGAGGTCGTACGCGAAGTGGTTCAGGGTCCCCCCGGGGAAAACGGCGAGCGGCAGCCCGTGCCGGGCCGCGGTGCTCGCGGCGCGGTTCACCGTGCCGTCGCCGCCCAGCACGCCGAGGGCCCGGCAGCCGCTCCCGGCCGCCTCCTCCAGGGCACTCTCGATCTCCTCCGGAGCGCACTCGACGATCCGCGCCAGCGGCAGCGCGTCGCGGACCAGGGCCGTGGCGTCGTCCCCGGCGGCCAGCGCGCCCAGCGGTCCGGTCCCGGAGCCGGAGGAGCGGTTGGCGACCACGACGAGGTCCTTGCCGGCCGGCAGCCGGGGCGCCCGGGTGTGCGGCCGCCCCGGCGGCGGCAGCTGGTCCCGGGTCGGGACCAGCCCGCGCACCGCGAACGCCGCTCCGACCCCGAGCGCCGCCCCCACGAGGACGTCGCTCGGGTAGTGGACCCCGGTGTAGACACGGGACAGGGCGACCGCGGCCGCGACCGGCGCCACCACGGCACCCCAGCCCTTCGACTCCATCGCCACTCCCGTGGCGAACGCCGCCGCCGACGCCGAGTGCCCGGAGGGGAAGGACGTGGTGAACGGCTGCCGCTTCAGCTGCCTGACGAGCGGCACGGCGTCGAGCAGCGGGCGCGACCTGCGCACCGACCGCTTGGCCACGGTGTTGATCGTCGCGGAGGCGAGCGCCAGCGAGGCCACACCGCGTACGGCGGCCCGCCGCGACCGTGCGCCGCGTCCGAAGACGGCCATCCCGGCGGCCGTGCCGAACCACAGGAGTCCGTGGTCGGCGGCCCTGCTGAGCCTCGGCAGCACCGGGTCGGCCCCCGGCCAGTGGCGGTTGGCGACCGCGTGGAGGACCCCGCGGTCCCACCCGGTGAGGGCCGAGGCGACCCGCCGGGCACGCGGCGTGCGCCGCGGCAACCCCTCGGGGAAGGACACGACGCGGGACACGGCACGCGTGAAGGACTGCGGGAGCGAGTGCGCGGCGGACCGCGGTGCTCCGTCTCGGTGGTAGGCCGGCATGGAACGCGGGTACCCCGAGTCCTCGCGATCCAAGCGGGCCCTCTCCACATGCCACCCGCGCCGCGGAGGGTGGGTGGGCCCTCTCCACATGCCACCCGCGCCGCGCAGGGTGGGTGGGCCGTCTCACGACGGCCCGGCGTCCCGGGCCGGCAGCGCGGTGAGCGTTCGCGAGCGCAGCACGGCCGGAGCACAGTGAACCCCATGGACACTCGCCTGCTGGACCGGAACGCCGAGGCCCTCGCGCTCTTCACGGACCGGGTGCACGCCGTCCGCCCGGAGCAGTGGGACGCACCGACGCCCTGCACCGGCTGGTCCGTGCGGGACCTCGTCAACCATGTGACCGCCGAGCAGCTGTGGGTACCGCCCCTGGTCGGCGAGGGCCGTTCGGTCTCCGACGTCGGCGACGCCTACGAAGGCGACGTGCTCGGCGGGCATCCCGCCGTCACCTGGGACCGGGCCGCCTCCGCGGCCAAGGCCGCCTTCCGTGAGCCGGGAGCCCTGGACCGGGGCGTCGGTCTGTCGTACGGCGACACCACGGTCGCCGCCTACTGCTCGCAGATGACGGCCGACGTGATCGTGCACGCGTGGGACCTCTCGCGGGCCATCGGCGCTGACGACACCCTCCCGGACTCGCTGGTCGGCTTCGCCGCGGAGGAAGTCGCGCCGTACGCCGCCGAACTGTCCGGTAGCGGCCTGTTCGCACCCGCCGTGGAACCGCCGGAGGGCGCGGACCGGCAGACGAAGCTGCTCTGCCTGCTGGGGCGCCGCCCCTGACGCCTGTTCCGCGAACCGTTGGCCTGGTACACGGGTTCGCCTGGTACACGGGTTCGCCTGGTACACGGGTACGCCCGGTACACGGGCACGGCGGACCGGACCGGTGCACGGCGGACCGGCATGGTGGCGTGCGCCCTTCCGGCCGGAACCGACCGCGGTCGGCGCCCGGACCGTCCCGACCGGCCCGGCCGTACGGCCCGTTCGGGGCTCTCCCCCGTCCCTTCGCGACGCCGGTGGTCTCCCGTGACCCCGCCCTTCCCGCGGCTGTTCACCCGGAGCGGCCGCCGTCCGCGTCGCCGGCCCCCGTACCGCCCCGCCGCACTTCCGAGGAGTGCCGTGACGACTCCGCGCGCCCGTCGGCCCGCCCGGCGTTCTCCGTGTTCGACGCGATCGTCCGCCATCCCGTGACCGCGGTCCGAGCACGCCGCGCGCCGGCGACGCGCACGGCCGCGGTCCCGGACGGCGCCGAGCCCGGGGAATGCCGAACGGCCCGCCCGGAGCGGCGGGCGGGCCCGAACCTCCGTATAAAGGGCTCGTGGCCGGGCAGCCGAATCCCGGGCCCTGGCGACGGGAGGTGGGCGTATGCGGCGGACGGATCCGGAAGGCCGCGGACCGGTCCGCTACGGCCCGCCCGCCCCGGACCCCGGCCTGCCCGTGCTGCCCGAACTCGCCGGCGTGCTCGCGTCCGCCGCCGGACGTACCTCCCAGGAACCGCCGGGCGGGGGGCCGATCCTGCGCGAGTCCGCGGCCGGCTACTGGTGGCGGCGCGGACTGCGCTGCCGTCCCGAGGACGTCGCCGCCGCGCCCGGCGCCCAGCCGCTGCTGCTCGCGCTGCTCGCCGCGCACGGCGGCGACGTCCTCATGCCGCGGCCCTGCCCCGCGTGGTGGACACCGCAGGCCCGTCTCCTGGGCCGGCCCGCGTTCCATGTGCCCACGTCCGCGGAGAGCGGCGGCGTGCCCGATCCGTACGCACTGCTGGAGACCGTGCGGAGAATCCGGGCGGAGGGCGGCAGCCCGCACGTGATGCTGCTGTCCGTCGCGGACGACCCCACCGCCACCGTCGCCCCGCCCGAACTCGTCCGCGAGGCCTGTGAGGCCGCCGTCGACGAAGGGCTGCACATCATCAGCGACGAGACCTGGCGCGACACGGTGCACGAGCCGCTCGACCGCCCCCTGCTCAGCCCAGCCGAGATGTGCCCGGACGACGTGACCGTCATCAGCGATCTGTCGGGTGCCCTGCTGCCGGCCGCGTGGCCCGTCGCCGTGGCCCGGTTCCCGACGACGGGGCCCGCCGCCGGGCGGCGGGCCCGGGTGCTCGACATCCTCACGGCCCTCGGGGGTTTCGTCGCAGGTCCGGTGGCGGCGGCCGCCGCACACGCGCTGGAGGAGCCGGGCCCGGTCACCGCCCGGCGCGCCCGGGCGAACACCCTGCACGCCGCCGTCGCCGACGCGGCCCACCGTCTGGTCCTCACCTCCGGCGCCCTCGCCGGGCCGCCCCAGGCGGGCCGCCACCTCTACGCGGACCTCGGCCCGTTGCGCGCCCGGCTCGCCGGTCTCGGTGTCACCGACTCGATGGAGCTGGAGGACTACCTCAGCGAACGCCTGCACACACCGGTGCCCGGCGGTCACCGCTTCGGCGACGAACTCGGCGCACTGCGCGCCCGTGTCGACACCAGTCCCTTCCTGGGCACGAGCCCGGAAGAACGCCTCGAAGCCCTCGAGTCCGACGACCCCCTCGCACTGCCGCATGTCGCCAAGGCGCTGAAGTCCCTCGGATCGGCCTTCCGGGATCTGCGATGACGCAGCCCCGGAGACCGCGACCCGCGAGCCCCCACCCGCGATGAACGGAGCCGCAGATGACGGAACAGACGGAGCAGCCGCCTCCCACCTCCCCGGCGGCCCCCACCCACCGCACCACGGGAACCGCCCCGGCCCTGGCCCGGCCCCACCGGCCCGGGACGACCCCCACCCGCGCGACGGACGACGCGCAGGCCGGAGCGGACCCGGAGGACCCGTTCCCGGCCGCCGCGGTGGCGCGTGGGGACGGTGCGTCCGGCGCGAGGGGCCAGGGCGGCCCGTTCCCGGCCGCCGCGGCGACGCGTGCGGGCGGCGGGAACGGTGGGTCCACCGCCCACCCGGCCGCGCACGCGGATCGCGCCGCTTCGGGAGGCGGTTCGTACGCCGGGACCGGCGCGGCCGCCCCGGCGGTGTCGCGGCCCGGGCCGGCGGGCGGGCCGGGGCTCCGGCCCGGGAACGACGAGGCCGGGCCCGGAACGGCGGCCGTCACCGGACTGCGGCCGCTGGGGCTCGTCCGGCGGTGGCCGCGGTCCTTCGCCGACCGGCTCACCGCGCCGTTGCCCGGGGTGCGGGCCATGGCGCGGCTGGCGAGGGAGGGCGCGCTGCGGCCCGCGGCTGCCGGACTCAAGGACATTCCCCAGCTGCCGTTCGCCCCCGGTGCCCTGCCGGAGGCCGAACCGGGCACCGTCGCCGTCACCTGGGCGGGCCACGCGAGCTGGGTCGTCGCGATCGGTGAGCTCACGGTGCTCACGGACCCCGTCTGGTCCCGCAGGATCCTCGGCACACCGGCCAGGCTCACTCCCGTCGGCGTCCGCTGGGAGGACCTGCCGGCCGTCGACGCCGTCGTCATCAGCCACAACCACTACGACCACCTGGACGCGCCCACCATCGCCCGGCTGCCGAGGCGCACCCCGATGTTCGTGCCGGCGGGGCTCGGCGGCTGGTTCCGGCGCAGGCGCTTCACCCGCGTCACCGAACTCGACTGGTGGGAGACGGCGGAACTGCCCGCCGGCAGCGGGGTCGGGTCGGTCCGGTTCGAGTTCGTGCCCGCGCACCACTGGTCGAAGCGCACACTCACGGACACCTGCCGCTCGCTCTGGGGCGGCTGGATCCTCACCGACCAGCGCGGCCGCCAGGTGTACTTCTCGGGCGACACCGGATACGGCCACTGGTTCAAGGAGATCGGCCGCCGCCACCCGGACATCGACCTGGCGATGCTGCCGATCGGTGCCTACGCGCCGCGCTGGTGGCTCAGCTCGGTGCACACCGACCCGGAGGAGGCGGTCCAGGCGTTCGAGGACCTCGGCGCCTGCAACATGGCGCCGATGCACTGGGCCACCTTCGTGCTCTCGTCCGAACCGGTGATGGAGCCCCTCAGCCGGCTGCTGACCGCCTGGGAGCACACGGGCCGGCCCCGTGAGCAGCTGTGGGACCTGCCCGTCGGCGGCTCACGCGTGCTGACCGCCTGACGGCGGTCGCGGGCGCGGTCTCCGCCGCCGCAGACGTCGCCACAGCGCGGGCACCCCGCTCAGCAGCAGCGTCAGCCCCACGGCGGCCAGCACGCCCTCCCAGGGCTCGTCGAACAGCGAGCCGCCGAGGATCCCGATCACCCCGTACGTGGCGGCCCACGCCAGGCAGGCGGGCGCGTCGCCGCGGGCGAAGCGGGCCGGCGGCATCCGCGACATCAGGCATGCGAGCATCACCGGAATCCGTCCGGCGGGTACCAGCCGGGACACGACGAGCACGGTCGAGCTGTGGTCGTCGAGTCTGCGCTGTGCCTGCTCCAGCCGGTCCGGGGCCGCCCGCGCCCGCAGCGCCTCCAGCCACTTCGAGCCGTTCCTCGACCCGACACCGCGCCGGCCGAGCCAGTACAGCGTGATGTCCCCGAGGAACGCAGCCGACGCGGCGACCACGAACACGAAGAACACCGAGAGCGGAGCGGTCTGATGGAGCGCCACCACCGCGGCCGTGCTCACCACCGCCCCCGTCGGCACCACCGGTACCAGGGCGCCCAGCGCCACCAGCAGGAACAGCGTCGGATAGCCGACGGCCTGCTGGGTCGACTCCGGCGGCAGCTGCCCGACCACGTCCTGGAGCGTCACGGGGAGACCTCCGGCCGGACGCTCTCGCAGTGCCCCAGCCGGTGCACCGCCACCTCCGGCGCCAGACGTGCCGCCTTGCGGACGAACTCGTCGCCCGGGGAGTGGAACTCGTGCGGCCTGACCGCGTCCATCCCGATCGGCCAGTACGTGCCGTAGTGCACCGGCACCGCGGAGCGGGGCGCGAGCGCGGCGAGCGCGCGGGCCGCGCGGTCCGGGTCCAGGTGGCCGTGCCCCAGGAACGGCCCCCAGCCGCCGACCGGCAGCAGCGCCACGTCCACCGGACCGACCGCGGCCGCCATGCCGTCGAACAGGCCGGTGTCCCCGGCGAAGTAGGTGCGCGCGGTGCCGTGGACGACGAAGCCCAGCGCGGGGGAGCGGTGCGGTCCCATCGGCAGCCGCCGCCCGTCGTGCGCGGCCGGCACCGCCCGTACGCGCACGTCCGCCACGGCCACCTCGTCGCCCGGTGCGACCTCCACGATCCGCAGACCGTCCAGTCTGCGCAGCCCCGGGACGGCCCGCGAGGCGCCGCGGGGCACGATCAGCCGGGTGCCGGGGGCGAGCCGGGCCAGCGAGGGCAGGTGCAGATGGTCGGAGTGCAGGTGGGAGACGACCACGGCGTCGGCGACGGCGGCCTCGGGCGGCGGCAGTTGGCCCCGCCGCCGGCGGAGATGCGCGAGCCTGCCGACGAACAGCGGGTCGGTGAGCACCCGGACCCCCGAGTCCTCGACCGTGCAGCTGGCGTGACCCCACCAGGTGACCTCGACCGCCACGCACCGCCTCCTCGCCGGCGACCCGGCCCCGTCCGGACCTCGGCGGGCCGGCCGCCGTCTCCGGTACGAGCGTAGGCGCTCGGGGGCCCGGCGGTCTCCCGTGCGCCCCGAAGTGCGCCTCCCCCGCGCGGGCCTGGCCGAGTAGGGTCGGGCCACGGCAGTCGACGCGGGGGGAAGGTCCATGACAGGCGCAGGGGACGGCGTGCGGGTCGCGGCCATCGCGAGCCTGACCCCGCTGGAGGAGCTCGACATCGACCCCTTCCTCGTCGACACCCGCAGCCAGCACGCGATGTGCGCCCGCTGGGCGGCGGCCAAGGGGTACGTGGTCGCCCGCGAGCTCCTCTTCTACGGTCTGCGGCCGGACCACTGCGGCCTCTGGGCCGATGTCGAGGCCGGCCTCGTCGACCTCTTCGTCGCCGCGAACGAGCGTGTCCTGGCGCGTGCCCTGACCTCCGTCCCCGAGTTCTCCGCCGAATGCCGGCGCCGCGGTGTCCGGCTGGCCACGGCCGGTCTGGACGAGCCCGCGTACGACTCCGCCATGAAAGCGAGCGTCCACCGCCGGCTCTCGATGCCGACCGCGGGCTACAACGGCTGCTGACCGGGCCGCGACCGGGAACGGCGCCCGGACGGCCCGCTCCCGGGCCAGGGCCCGGCCCGCCGCCGGTTCGGCGGTGCGGTCCGCGCGTCCCGGTCCGTTCCGGTTCCGCTCCCGCCCCGGTCCGTTCCGGTTCCGCTCCCGCCCCGGTCCCCGTCCCCGTCCCGGCTCGCCGCCCGGCCCGCGGACCCGGACCTTCGGACTCCCGGTCCGCGGTCCCGCCCCGGTTCGCGGACCCGGCGCCGGCCCGTCCGCGATCCCGAGCCGACGCGCCGTCCCTGTGCCGGGCCACGGCCGGTTCCCGCCGCCCCGTGACCCCGTGCCCCCGGGCCGGTCCGCGATCCCGCGCCGGTCCCCGCCAGGGGCGCCGGGCCCTCGCGGGGACCGGGGAATCAGGAATCCGGACTGCCGGGCCGCATGACAGGCTGGACGCAGGCGAGTCGAGAGGGCGGTGGCGCGGGTGGGCGGACCGCGGATCGGTGAGGGGCGGTGGCGGACAGCCGGCGGAGCGCTGCTTCGGGTGACCGTGGTGTGGGCGGTGTCCACCCTGACGCTGCTCGCGCTCGCCGGGATCCTGCCCGACTTCCAGCTGCGCTCCGACGACGGCGAGAGCATCACGAGGACGGCCGTCACCGCGGCCTGGGGCGCGGGCGCGTTCGGCCTGCTCAGCGCGCTGGTCTGGCCGCTGGTCGTACGTGCCTTCCTGCTGGTGCCCGCGCTGGTGCTGGGACTGCTGGTGTTCTTCCTGAACGGTTCGCTGCTGCTGCTCGCCCTGAGGCTTATCCCCGACGGGGGCGGCGCCGCCGCGCCCGAGACCGCCGTGGTGGTCGCCGCCGTCATGTCGGCCGTCGCCTCGGCCACCTCCACCGCCCTGGCCGTCCGCGACGACAATGCCTACCGCCGGCGGCTGTCCCGTGTCGCCACCCGCCGGCGCCGCAGACGCGGCGGCCCGGCGGACGGCGACGCGCCCCCCGGAACGGTGTTCCTGCAACTCGACGGCGTCGGCCACGCCGTGCTCGTCCAGGCCGTGAAGGACGGGCTGATGCCCACCGTCGCGCGATGGCTCGACACCTCGCACCGGCTCACCCGCTGGCGCACCGACTGGTCCAGCCAGACGGGCGCCAGTCAGCTCGGCATCCTGCACGGTTCGAACCACGACGTGCCCGGCTTCCGCTGGTACGAGAAGGACACCGGCCGGATCATGGTCAGCAACCGGCCCGCGAGCGCCGCCGAGCTCCAGCGCCGCGCCGTCCTGCGGACCGGGGACGCCGGGCTGCTCAGTCTCGACGGCGCCAGCCGCGGGAACCTCTTCACCGGCGGCGCCGACCAGCTCGCGCTGGTCCTGTCGGTGACGGCCCGCCGCGACCGCGCCAACCGCTCCCGGGCCGGCTACTTCGCCTACTTCTCGGATCCCGCCAACGCCGTGCGGACCGCGGTGTCGTTCGTGGCGGAGGTGGGCCGCGAGATCGGGCAGTCCGTTCGCTCACGGATACGGGGCGACCGGCCGCGCACCGGCCGTGGCGGGCTGTACCCCTTCATCCGGGCCTTCGCGACCGTCGTCGAACGGGACGTGGTGGTCGCAGCCGTGGTGGGCGACATGCTCGCCGGGCGCACCGCCGTCTACGCCGACCTCGTCGCCTACGACGAGGTGGCCCATCACTCCGGACCGCACAGCCGCGACGCCGCCAAGGTCCTCGAGCGGATCGACCGTGCCGTCGCCCTCATCGCCAAGGTCGCCGACCACGCGCCCCGCACCTACCGGATCGTGCTGCTGTCCGACCACGGCCAGAGCCCCGGCGAGTCCTTCGAGGGCGCCTACGGGCTGACCCTGAAGGACCTCGTCCGGGCCGGCTGCGGGCTGCCCGTGTCCCGTCGCGCGGGACGCACCAGGAGCGGCGCGGAGGCGAGGGACGCGGCCCGGCACGCGCTGTTCGGCGCGCTGCACCGGTCGACGGCCGAGGACGCGGCGGGGGAGCGGCCCGCGGCCGGTCCGGATCCGATCGTCCTCGCCTCGGGAAACCTGGGGCTGATCTCCTTCCCGGACCTTCCGGGCCGGGCCGGCCGGGAGGAGATCGACCGCCGCCACCCGGCGCTCCTGCACACCCTCGCCGGGCACCCCGGCATCGGATTCCTCCTGGTGCGCAGTGAGCGGCACGGCTCCGTCGTGCTCGCCCGGGACGGCGCGGGCACGGTGGAACTGCCCGTCGCCGGACTCGACGGTTCCGGCCCGCTCGCCGGGTTCGGGCCGGGGGCCGCCGACGCCGTCCGCCGCACCGACTCGTTCCCGCACGCCGCCGACATCATGGTGAACTCGATGTACGACCCGGCGACGGGCCGGGTGCACGCCTTCGAGGCGCAGATCGGTTCGCACGGCGGCCTCGGCGGAGAGCAGTCCCACCCCTTCCTCCTCTCCCCGCTCGCACTGTCGGAACCCGTTCCGGACGGGGGCGAGCCGGCCGGGGCGGAACAGGTGCACGCAGTGCTGCGGCGGTGGCTGGACGAGTGCCGGGGCGAGCCGTTCGGACCGCAGGTGCCGCTGGGGCACGCGGAGGATCCGGACCCTCGGGTACCGCCGGGGCCCGCCGGGGATCCGCGTCCGCAGGAGTCGCCGGCCCCTGCGGAGGCCCCTCGCGGGCAGTCGCCGCCGGGGCCCCGGGAGGATCGCCGGTCGCGGGGCGGCCGGACGAAGCGTTTCCCGTGACCGCTCCGGTGCCCCAGGACGCATCCGATTGATCTGGCGGGGTGCCGAACCGTCCCGTGATCTGGCGGGGTGCCGAACCATCCCGTGATCTGGCGGGGTGCCGAACCGTCCCGGGACACGTTCGGGTCTGCACGGAGAGGAGGCGCGCTCGACGGCTGGACCTGCTCGGCGTCCCGGCCCCTTCGCGGAGCCGTCCGCGAAGGGGTCCTCGCCGCGGTCGCCGCCGCCACTCCCGACGGCTCGTCGCGGGTTCCGGTGACGCCGCCGCCCACCAGGCGTGCTGTTCTTGCTCGCCGGAGTGGTCGTGTTCGCGCGGACGTCGGCAGGGAACCGCCGGACGGCACCGGACGCCGAGGATTCGGCTGGTCGGGCGTAGTCCGGCAGGTCCGATAGGGCGGATTCCGGGCACGGACGGCGCGCCCGGGCCGGTTCGGGGGCACAGCTGGCATGTCCAGGAGGTTGTGCCCGTGAACCGACCCGTGCGCTGTGCCGACCGTGTCGTGCTCGCCGTCCTGATGGCGCTCGTCGCCGTATTGGGGACCAGGGCGGGCGCCACGGCCGTCACCCCGCCCGGCGCCGACCGCCCGCCGGCCTCCGTACCCGCCGACCCGGCGGGAGAAGCACCGCAGGACACCTCCGTCACGGAACAGCCATCGCCCGCGCGGGCGCAGGGGCGGACCGTACGGGGCTGCGCGTCGACCGGGGACGGGACAGCAGGCGGCGGGGCCCCCGGCCCGTATCCCCGCGGAGTCGCCGTTTCCGCGGCTCCGCCCCCGCCCCCGGCCACGAGGTCCGTGGTCCTGCGCTGCTGAGGACCGGTACGGGAACGGCGTCTCGTCGTGCCGTCTCCCGTAGGGACGTCCACCGCCATCCGACATCCGAGCACCTCGTGAAGCGCAAGGAGACAGCCGTGCCCATCGACCCCCTCGCTGCCGTGAACGCCCTCATCCGCGCCGAGGTCGTCCGCGCCGGCCCGGACGACCACCACACCCACGGAGCGGCCGAACGAGAACCCGAACCTCCAGAGCCGTCCGAATCCCGGGGCCGTGACGCCGGGCCGCACGACGCCCACTGACCCCGCCGCGGCCGGGCACGCGGGCGCACCCGCCCCGTGCCCGGCTTCCGGGGCCGTCGGTGCCCCGGCCGTCCCGGCACCCGGGTGCGGCCGTCCCCCGGCGCGCCGAGCCGACGCGGGCATGGCACCATCGGCCGCATGACCGCCTATCAGGAGCGCCTCGCCGTACCGGTGCGCTGGTGGCTGCTGGCGGGCGCGGCCTGCGGCGCTGTCGCACTGGCCGTGGCCCCCCTCGGCACCGGCCCCGCGCTGGCCGTCGCCTCGGTCAGTGCCGTGCTCCTGGCCGCGTGCCTCCTCGCTTACGGCTCCGCCCGCCTGCGCGTCCAGGACGGCGTGCTCATCACCGACGGCCTGGCCGTACGGGTCGAACGCCTCGGCTGGGCCGAGATCCTGGACGAGGACGAGGCGCTGGAATGGCGCACGTTCCGCGCCGGTCCGCACGCCCGCTTCGCCCTGCGCGCGTACATCCCCACGGCGGTCCGGGTCGAGATCGCCGACCCCGGCCTCCCGTACCGCTATCTGTACGTGTCCACCCGGCACCCCCTGCGGGTGGTGCGGGCCATCAACGCCGCGAAAGCGGAACAGACGCCGGTCTGAGCCCCCGATGTCAAGGGCGGTGGCTCAGACCGGCTCCCGACGGCGTCTGCGCGAACCGCGACGCGTAACCGGCCGCCGGCAGCAGTGCGTTCTGCTCCCGCACCGGCACGTCCAGCTGCTCCGCCAGCCGCAGGACCATCTCCTCACTGGGCCGCGACCTGCCCGTTTCGACGAAGCTGAGGTGACGGGCGGAGGAGCCCGCACGCAGCGCCAGCTCCAGCTGGCTCAGCCTGCGCCGCTCACGCCAGCCGCGCAGCAGTGGCCCTACTCCCGTGTCGGGCGCGACAGTTGTCATGAGGGAACCGTAACGTCGCCGACAGACAATTCCGGAGGGAGCTCGCCCATGCCCACAGAGCCGCTGTCCCAGAAGGAGATCGAGGACCGGCTGCGCGAACTGCCAGGCTGGTCCCAGGAAGGCGACCGGATCGCCCGCACCTACCGGCTCGGCAGTCACTTCGCCGCCACCGCGCTGGTCGTCCACATCGCCCAGATCCAGGAGGAGCTGAACCACCACTCCGATCTGCTCCTCGGGTACAACACGGTCAACCTCACGGTGAACACCCACGACGCCGGTGGCGCGATCACCGAGCACGACTTCGAGCTCGCCCATCGGGTCGAGGGCGCCGCCCCCGGCCACGGCGCGAGCTGACCGTGCCGCACGAGTACGAGCCGCGCGACACGGCCGGATCCCCCGGCGCCGACCGTGACGCGCTGCTCGACCACGACGTGGAGGCGGCGCTGTACGACGCCGTGCGTGGCGGGGTGCACCGGGCGGCCGCGGCCGCTGCGGCCGTGCTCTCCCTCGTCCCCCATCCGGCCCGGTCGCTCCTCGACGTCGGCTGCGGCACCGGCCTCGTGACCGAACGGCTCGCCCGGCCCGGACTGCGGCTGCTGGGCGCGGACTCCGCGCCCGGCATGGTCAGGGCCGCCGCCGGCCGGGTCCCGGGTGTCGTCCTCGCGGACGCGCGCAGGCTGCCGCTGCCCGACGCGTCCGTGGACGCGGTCAGCTCGGTGTGGCTGCTGCATCTCGTGCGTGACGCCCGGGCGGTGGTGGCGGAGGCCGCACGGGTACTGCGCCCCGGCGGGGTGTTCGTCACCACCGTGGACATGGACGCGGCACACGGCCCTGGCGACGACATCGAGGCCGTGCTCGCTCCGCACCGGGCGGTCGCACCGTACGACCGGGCCGAGCGGATCGAGGCGTTCGGCGCGGCGCACGGCCTCGCCCCGGCCGGGGAGACCCGCTTCACCGGGCACGGCCAGGGCAGAACGCCCCGTCGCACCGCCCAGGCGTTGCTCCGGGGCGAGTACGCCTCCCGGCTGACGGCCCGCGGTCCGGTCGCCGAGAAGCTCGCCGCCGAACTCCGCGTGCTGCCCGCACCGGACGAACACCGCCCCGAGCCGCGCTATCGCGTCATCGCCCTGCGCCGCGCCGCCGTCCCCTGAGCGCGCCGCGCACCCGGCCCGCCCAGCCCGGGGCGCAGCTCCCCGACCGCCCCAGGCAGGGTCGCCGTCCCTGCCGAACGGGTGCTTCGGCCGGGGCGCCGCCCTTGCCGAACGGGTGCTTCGCCGGGGGTGGGCCCGCCGCCCGACCGCCTCGCCGCGGGCCCGGTGGGCGTCGCGGCAGCGGGCGCACCGCGTGGGTCCGCGCCGGATGCCGGGCGGTAATCCGTTCGGTCGGCACACGCCCGGGGCGCACCGCCCGGAGCCTCGTCGGTCCACCCGCGGTCCGTGCCGCGTGGCTCCGTCCCCACCGGTCCGGGCCGGGTGCGTTCGCCCCCGCGCCCGGCGCCGCGAGCCCCGCACCGTTTTGCCGGAGCGGCAAGAAGACTCGCCAGGACGGATCCTCCGTGCGCACTCTGACGCCATGAGCCCTGACGACCACGAAACCCCCGCCGGCCACGGACCCGCCGGCCACGCGCACCACGGCCACGGCCACGGCCACGACACGACGCACATCGACTGGGAGGAGCTCGCCACGCTACTCGAACGCGAGGCCGCACTCAGCCTCCCGCTGTACGAGCAGGTCGCTCTCTGGGTACGGGACATGCTCCCCGCGGGTTCGGTGCGCCGCGTCCTCGACGTCGGAAGCGGCCCCGGAGCGGTCAGCGTTCTGCTGGCCGAGGTCTTCCCGCAGGCGGAGGTGGTCGCCGTCGACGCCACCCCCGGCCTTCTCGAGCTGGCCCGGGCCCGCGCCGACCGCGCCGGCCTCGGCGACCGATTCGGCACCCATGTCGCCGAACTCCTCGACGGCATCGCCGAGCTGGGGCCGGCGGACCTCGTCTGGGCGAGCGGTTCCCTGCACCACGTCGGCGACCAGCGTGCCGCCCTCACCGGACTCGCCGGTCTGCTCCGGCCCGGCGGACTGCTCGCGCTCCTCGAGGGCGGACTGCCGGCACGCCATCTGCCGCGTGACATCGGCATCGGGCGGCCCGGCCTGGAGAGCCGACTCGAGGCCGCCGCGGCCACCTGGTTCGCCGACATGCGCGCCGCACTGCCCGGCGCGAAGCCGGAGGTCGAGAACTGGCGTGCCCTGCTCGCCGCCGCCGGGCTCACGCCCGCCGTGACCCGTTCCTTCCTCCTCGATCTGCCGGCTCCGGTGACCGACACCGTGCGCGAGGGGCTGGTCTCCGGTCTCTCGTGGCAGCGCAAGGCCCTGGAGGGACGGCTGGACGCCGACGACGCCGCGGTGCTGGACCGGCTGCTGGACGAGGACGACGAGGAGGGCCTGATGCGCCGCCCGGACTGCTTCATGCTGGCGGCCCGCACCGTGCACACGGCCCGGCGCGGATAGCTGCCGGGGGACGGGCACGGGGGCGGCCAGGCACCGGGTGGCCCTTTCGGTACCGGCGCGGGCGAGGAATCGGGTGGCCCTTTCGGTACCGGCGCGGGCGAGGAATCGGGTGGCCCTTTCGGTACCGGCGCGGGCGAGGAATCGGGTGGCCCTTTCGGTACCGGCGCGGGCAGGGACCCGGGCGCTTCCGGTACGGGGCGGACAACCCGCCGGGGCTCGCTCCGGTACCGGGCGGACAGCCCACCGGGGCGCTTCCGGTGCCGGGGCGCACGGAGCCGCCGGCCGGGGCGGGGGCCGCGCGGCGGCGTTCCGGGAGCGGCCAGGAGGTCGGACACCCCATGCCGTTCGGTGTCAAGCGGCGTGGGGTGCCGGCTGGGCACGGTCTGACCTCAGACGTCGACTGCTTCCGGCAGCGTGAGTGCCCACCTGCCGGCGGCTACGGCACCTAGTGCCGCATCAGGCGACGTTCGCCCCGTCGCGGCGCCCGGCACGGCGACTCGCGGCGTTGCCGGATCAACCGAGTAGGCCCACTACGAGGTCGATCCGGGGCCTTGCGTTCTTCCCCTCGGCCGGAGGGCCTGGGGAGGCCCCACTCCCTCGGCCCGGGGGCCTGGGGAGGCCCCACTCCCTCGGCCCGGGGGCCTGGGGAGGCCCCACTCCCTCGGCCCGGGGGCCTGGGGAGGCCCCACTCCCTCGGCCGGAGGGCCTGGGGAGGCCCCACTCCCTCGGCCGGAGGGCCTGGGGAGGCCCCACTCCCTCGGCCGGAGGGCCTGGGGAGGCCTCACCCCCTCGGCCGGAGGGCCTGGGGAGGCCCCACTCCCTCGGCCCGGGGGCCTGGGGAGGCCCCACTCCCTCGGCCCGGGGGCCTGGGGAGGCCCCACCCCCTCGGCCGGAGGGCTGCCGTCGGCCCGAGGGACACTCCGCTGTCATCTCCGTAGTCAGCGACCGCACACGGCGCGCACATCTCAATCAGCAGCCAGGGCGCCCCGGAGAGCCGGACGGCCACTCCCCAGGAGCCATTGAAGGGAAGCCCCCGTAAGCCACATCCGGCCCTCCCGGGCCACCTAACAACTTACGGAGACCCCATGCACCGGACGCCGCTCCTTGACGGGCGAACCTCGCCTGACGCGGCACTGGTCTCTCCGACCCGGCAGCTTCCATCAGGCGGTGAGCAGCACCCCCGCGTACGCCGCCGTCGCGATCAGCACCCAGGCGGTCAGCCCGAGCAGGGCGACCCTCGGGCCGGTGCGGGACAGGGACGGCAGATGCACCGCGGTGCCGAGACCGAACAGCGCGGCGGCCAGCAGCAGTTCCTGGAGCGCAGCGGCCGCGGACAGGACCTGCGCGGGCAGCAGGCCGGTGCTGCGCAGGGCCACCATGGCGAGGAATCCCACGACGAACAGCGGGACGAGCGGCGGCCTCCCGGATCCGGGGCCGCCCCGCCCCCGGCGGCGGGCCGCGACGACGAGCACGGCGACCAGCGGGGCCAGCAGCGCCACTCGCAGGAGTTTCACCAGGACGGCCTCGCTCAGCGCCGCCGGCCCGGCCGTCCCGGCGGTGGCCACCACCTGGCCCACGTCGTGGACGCCGGCACCCACCCACCGCCCGAACTCGGCGTCGGTGAGTCCCAGCGGTCCGTGCAGCAGGGGCAGGACGGCGATGGCGAGGGTGCCGCAGAGCGTCACGAGCGCGACGGACGTGACCATGTCCTCGTCGTCGCTGTCGTGCACGGAGCCCACCGCCCCGATCGCGGAGGCCCCGCAGATGGAGTAGCCCGCGGCGATCAGCAGCGGCTGGTCGCCCGGCAGCCCCATTCGCCGCCCGAGCCACCACGTGCCGCAGAAGCTGGCAGCCACCACGGCCGGCACCATCGCCACCGTCGCCCATCCCAGCCCCAGCACGTCCGCCAGGCCCAGCTTGAGCCCGAGCAGGACGATTCCGGCGCGCATCAGGCGCTTCGCGGCCAGTGTCAGGCCCCCGCGGCAGCGGCCCCGGACCCGCGTGGCCAGCCACGGGGTGTGTGCGGCTGCGGCGCCCAGGACGACGGCCGCGGTGAGCATCGGCAGAGCGGGCACGGCCCGGTGCGCCAGCCATGCCGCCACCACTCCGGCGGCGGCGAGCGCCAGCCCCGGCACCGGCCCGGGGGGCCGCTCCCGGGGGGTGACGCGCCGGGACCGGGGGCCCGTGAGGGCCGTCACCGGTCGGCTGGCAGGTCGTAGACGCGCCGGATGCTGGTGCCGAGGCGGGCGATGTCGGCGCCGTACACGTGCAGGGAAAGAGCCGGACCCGTCCCGGAGTTGCGGACGAGATGGATGTCGCCGGGCGGGGCGAACGCGGCGACCGTCCCGGCCGGGTTCACCACGTCACCGGTGGCGACGAGCCGGGCGCTCGTGCCGTGCGGAACCAGCCGGTAGCGCCGCTCGTGCTCCTCGCCCCGGTGGACCCCCGTCACGCACCACGACACATGGTCGTGGACTGGCGTGCACTGTCCGGGCAGCCAGACCAGGGCGACCACGGAGAAGCTGCCGTCGCGCTCGGCGTGCAGCACGTGCTGGCGGTAGTTCCGCGGGTCGCCCTCGCACTGCTCCGCCGTGAGCAGGTCGGGCCGGCCGAGGTGCGGCAGCAGCCTCTCCGCCACCATGTAGGCCGTGGGTTCGGGAGGAAGACCGCGGTTCACGGTCTCCCGTATCTCCGTCACCAGAGAGCGGAGCCGGGCGGTCGTGGCGGGAGGGGTGACGGTGGCCGGGTTCGCAGTCGTCATGTCCGCAGCGTCCGTCCCGCCGTCCGGAGACGTCCAGGAGCGATCGCTTGCAGGGTCCTCAACGTCCGCTTATGGATGGGGAGAAGGGTCCCGGCCGCGCAGCTGGGAGCGTCCGGCCGCGGGGCGGGCACCGGGCGGCGTCCCGGAGGCTCAGCAGCCGGTCCTGCGCTCGGCCACCGCGACGAGGCGGTCCAGCACCAGCGCGGTCGCGGGGATGCGCAGTTGCTCCCGCAGCGCGTACGCGCCGACCCTGCGGCGGGTGTGCGGTTCCACGATCCTCCCCGTCACCTTGGAGTGGCACAGGAACGAGAGCACGAGCTGCGGGACCACGGCGATGCCCACACCCGACGCCACGAGGCTCTGCATCACCAGGTTGTCGTCCGTTGTGCAGGCGATGTCGGGTGCGAACCCCTCCTCGGCGCAGGCGTGCAGGAAGTTGGCGCGACAGCGCAGGCAGCCCGCTATCCACCGTTCGCGGGCGAGGTCCGCCAGCCGTACGGCCCGCCGCCTGGCCAGTGGGTGGCCGGTGGGCAGCAGAACCGTCAGAGGGTCCTCCAGCAGCGGCACTTCGGCCAGCTCCTCGGGGACCTCGGCGGTGTGGCCGGGATAGCTGAAGGCCAGGGCGATGTCGCAGTCGCCTCGCGCCACCAGCCGCAGGGACTCGGGAGGCTCGCTCTCGGTCAACTCGATGCGGATGCCCGGGTGTTCGGCCGCGATGGCGGCCATGGTCTCAGGGATGAGGGTCGCACAGGCGCTGGGGAACGCGCACACCCGCACGCGTCCCGAGCGCAGTCGGGCGATGGCGTCGATCTGAAGCTGTGCCGCCGAGAGGCTGTCGAGGATCGTCCCGGCGTGCCGGGTCAGCGCCTCTCCGGCCTCGGTGAGCCTGATGCCGCGCCCGACCCGCGTGAACAGGGGGGTGCCGATATCCCGCTCCAGCGCCTTCATCTGCTGGCTGACCGCGGGCTGGGTGTAACCGAGCGAACGGGCAGCTGCCGAGTAGGAGCCGGTCCTGACCACCTCATGGAAAGTCCTGATGTACCGGGAATCGAACACGGCAGAAGCATAAGCAGATTTTGGGTGGCCGCAGGCGGCGAAATGCCGGTCGTCCGTGGCGGGTTCGGGCCCGCGGGGTGGGCACGCGTCCATGCCGTGGGCGAACGGGACGCGCCGGACGGGCATTCCCACGGCACCGGGACGGCCACCCCGCGCTTGAACGGTCGTTGCCGTGCCGTCGGAGGGGTGGGCGCGGCCCCCTCCGCGGCGGCCGCGCCGGCTCCGGTGTGCGCCGGTGAGTCAGGCGCCCATGCTGAACGTCGCCGGGTCGGGACCGAGGCGTCGGCCCTCGTCGAGGGCGGCGAACGCCGCGAGGTCGTCGGCGTCCAGCTCGAAGCCGAAGACGTCGATGTTCTCCCGGATCCGCGACGGTGTCACGGACTTGGGGATCACGACGTTCCCGAGCTGCAGATGCCAGCGGAGCACGACCTGCGCCGGGGTCTTCCCGTGCTTCTGGGCGACCGCGACGATCGTCGGGACCTCCAGCAGTCCGCGGCCCGAGCCCAGCGGCGACCACGCCTCGGTGGCGATGGCGTGCTTGGCGTGGAAGGCCCGTGACTCGGCCTGCTGGAACTGCGGGTGCAGCTCGATCTGGTTCACGGCCGGGACGACCGAGGTCTCGCCGAGCAGCCGTTCCTGGTGCTCGGGACGGAAGTTGGAGACGCCGACGGCCCGGGCCCGGCCCTCGGCGAGGATGGTCTCGAACGCCTTGTACGTTTCCACGTACGCGTTCTTGGACGGCACCGGCCAGTGGATCAGGTACAGGTCCACGTAGTCGAGGCCGAGCCGGGAGAGGGAGGCGTCGAAGGCGCGAAGCGTCGAGTCGCGGCCCTGGTCGGCGTTCCAGAGCTTGGTGGTGACGAACAGCTCCTCGCGGGGGATCCCGGAGGCCGCGACGGCCTTGCCGGTACCCTTCTCGTTCTCGTAGACGGCAGCCGTGTCGATGCTGCGGTAACCGGCCTCCAGGGCCGCTCCGACGGCCTTCGCCGCCTCGTCGTCCGGCACCTGCCACACGCCGTAGCCGAGCTGTGGCATGGCGACGCCGTTGTTGAGGGTGATGGAGGGGACCTTGCTCACGAGCGGTCGATCCTTACGTCGGTCGGTGTCTTGCTGCCATGGTCAACGATCATTCGGGCGGACGCATTCCCGAGGGACCTCCGGCGTTCCGGGCAGCCCCCCGCAGCGGGATCGGTCCAAACCATCGACCGGCGGTCCGCCTGCCGCGACCCTAATGCACATTGTTGAACTTGGTGCATGAATGTGAACGCCGGGTTCGGTCCGTCCCCTTGTGACCCGGGGCAGGCGCCGTCGGGCGCCCCCGAGCAGCCGTCCCGCCACAGACCCTGCTCCCCGCCACGGACGTCCCCGTTCCCGGCGCGTCTCAGCGGTACAGCGCGTCCACCTCGGTCGCGTACGCGGTCTCGATCGCCTTGCGCTTCAGCTTCAGCGACGGCGTCAGCAGCCCGTGCTCCTCGCTGAACGGATGCGCCAGTATCCGGAAGGTGCGGATGGACTCGGCCTGCGACACGAGCGTGTTGGCCGCCACCACCGCCCGCCGGATCTCCGTTTCCAGGTCCGGGTCGCGTACCAGCTCCGCCGGTTTCATCGGCGGCCGGCCGCGCATCGCCAGCCAGTGCTCGACGGCCTCGTGGTCCACGGTGACCAGCGCCGCGATGTAGGGGCGGTCGTTGCCGACGACGATGCACTGGGCCACCAGCGGGTGTGCCCGCACCCGCTCCTCCAGGCCGATCGGCGACACGCTCTTGCCGCCGGACGTCACCAGGATCTCCTTCTTCCGCCCGGTGATCGTCAGATAGCCGTCCTCGTCCAGGGCCCCGAGATCCCCGGTGGCCAGCCAGCCGTCCTTGAGGACTGCGTCCGTGGCCTTGGGGTCGTTGAGATAGCCGGAGAAGACCTGCGGTCCGTGCAACCACACCTCGCCGTCCTCGGCGATGTGCACCGTCGTGCCGGGGATCGGCTGCCCGACCGTGCCGTACTTGGTGCGCTCCGGGGGGTTCGCGGTGGCCGCGGCGGAGGACTCCGTCAGGCCGAAACCCTCGAAGACGGTGACTCCGGCGCCCGCGAAGAACAGCCCGAGGCCGCGGTCCATGGCCGAACCGCCGGACATCGCGTGCCGCACCCGGCCGCCCATGGCCTCCCGGACCTTGGCGTAGACGACCTTCTCGAAGAACTGGTGCTGCAGGCGCAGGCTCGCCGACGGGCCGGGGCCGAGGCCGAACGCGCGGTGCTCCACGGCCTCCGCGTACCGCACCGCCACGTCGACGGCCTTGTCGAACGGCCCGGCCCTGCCCGCTGCCTCCGCCCTGCGCCGCGCGGCGTTGAAGACCTTCTCGAAGATGTACGGGACGGCCAGGATGAACGTCGGCCGGAACGAGGCGAGGTCGGCGATCAGGGCGGTGGCCTGGAGCACCGGCTGGTGGCCCAGCTTGACCCGCCCCAGGATCGCCGCGACCTCCACCATCCGGCCGAAGACGTGTGCGAGCGGAAGGAAGAGGAGCGTCGCGGCCTCGTCTCCCGGCTCGGAGTGGAACACGGGCTCCCAGCGGCCGACGAGAGTCTCGGTCTCGTACATGAAGTTGGCGTGCGTGAGTACGCATCCCTTGGGCCGGCCGGTGGTGCCCGAGGTGTAGATCACCGTGGCGATGGACTCCGGGGTCACGGCTCTGCGGTGCCGGTGCACCACGTCGTCGTCGATGTGCGCGCCCGCCGCGAAGAGTTCGTCGACGGCCCCCTGGTCGAGCTGCCACAGCCGCTTGAGGTGCGGCAGCCGGTCGATGACCGAGCCGACCGTCATGGCGTGGTCCTCGTGCTCGACCATGCAGGCCGAGACCTCGGCGTCGTGCATCATCCACAGGACCTGCTCGGCGGACGAGGTGGGGTAGACCGGTACGGACTGGGCGCCCACCGCCCACAACGCGAAGTCGAACAGCGTCCACTCGTACCGGGTGCGGCACATGATCGCGACGCGGTCGCCGAACCTCACCCCCTGGGCGAGCAGCCCCTTGGCGAGCGCGAGCACCTCGTCACGGAAGTCGGCGGACGTCACGTCGTGCCACGCGCCGTCGTCGTCCTTGCGGCCGAGGGCCACCCGGCCTGGGTCGGTCCGGGCGTGGTCGAACACGGCATCCGCCAGCCCGCCGACAGGGGGTGCCGTCGCCAAGGGGGGAACCGTGAACTCACGCAATGACCTGCTCCTTGTGGCGCTCCGCACAGCGCCGGTGACGGTACCCCACCGGGCGTTCGTGCGGGAGAGCCTTCAGCAACTCGGTACATTCCGCATCGACGCTGGTCAACCGCGTGGATTCGGCCAACCTCGTTGTGGCCGGACGGTGTTCTGACTGAAGAGTAAGCGACACTCGCACGAATCTGCACCGAATCTGTACGCGGTGAACACGCCCCGGTCTGCCTTCTGTGTCCGGTTTGGGTGTCCGCGGATGAGTTCGGAGGTTCCCGCCCGGCACCGGGCTCCTTTGCTTCCGGCGCCGGGCGCCGGTGGTGGCTGCCGGCCGTCCTGCGCCTGCCCGCCGTCAGGGTTCCGGGTCAGCGCGTGCCGTCCGCCGGGTGGTGCAGCCGGTCGACGCCGGCGAGGATCGCGGCGGCGAGCGCGTCCGCCGCCTCCCGGGTTCCGTGGCGCGCGCCGGCCCGGTGGCCGTGCAGCAGGACGAAGTCCACGCCCCCCAGCTCCGGCAGCCCCGCACGGGCCGGGACCGGGGCCAGACCGGGCGGGATCAGCCCGCGCGTATGGGCCATCACGCCCAGCCCCGCACGCGCCGCCGCGACCAGGCCGCTCAGGCTCCCGCTCGTGCAGGCGATGCGCCACGCCCGGCCGTGCGCCTCCAGCACCTCCAGCGCCCGGGCCCGGGTGATGCCGGGCGGTGGGAACACGATCAGCGGCACCGGACGCTCCGGGTCCAGCCGCAGCTGAGGCGCGCCGATCCAGGTCAGCGCGTCCTGCCATACCAGGTCGCCGTGGGTGCCGCCCGTGCGGCGCTTGGCGAGGACGAGGTCCAGCCGGCCCGCCCCCAGCTGCTCGTGCAGCGTGCCGGACAGCTCGACGGTCAGTTCCAGGTCGACCTCGGGATGGTCGCGGCGGAACGACTCCAGGATCTCGGGGAGGCGGGTCAACACGAAGTCCTCGGAGGCGCCGAAGCGGAGCCGGCCCCACAGCCGGGTGCCCGTGAAGAAGGCGGCCGCCCGTTCGTGCGCCTCCAGGATGGTCCGGGCGAAGCCCAGCATCGCCTCGCCGTCCTCGGTGAGCTCCACGCTGTGGGTGTCCCGGGTGAACAGCTGCCGCCCCGCCGCCTCCTCGAGCCGACGCACGTGCTGGCTGACGGTCGACTGCCGCACGCCCAGCCGGCTCGCCGCCCGGGTGAAGCTCAGGGTCTGCGCCACGGCGAGGAACGTCCGCAGCAGGCCGGGATCGTACACGCCCCCATGCTAGCCGCTCATCGCGAAACATGATGACAGTCAGAGCGGTGTACGGGATTCCCGATCACCCGGTGGGTGTGGACCATGGAGAGGGCGTGATCCGTACCGAGAGCAAGTGGAGCACATGAGCCGCCGCACCTCCCTCCGGGCGCCGTTCCGGCTGCCGGTCGATCCGTACGTGCTCACGCTGCTCGGCACCGTGCTCCTCGCGGCGCTGCTCCCCGCCTCCGGAACCGCGGCCACCGTCGCGGGCGGGGCCTCCACCGGGGCCGTCGCCCTGCTCTTCTTCCTCTACGGAGCCCGGCTGTCGGCCAGGGAGGCCCTGGAAGGGCTGCGGCACTGGCGGCTCCACGCGACGGTGCTGGCCGCCACCTTCGTCGTCTTCCCGCTGCTGGGCCTCGCCGCGGGTGGTCTCGTCCCCGCCGTGCTGACCCCGTCGCTCCACGACGGGCTGCTCTTCCTGTGCCTGGTGCCGTCGACGATCCAGTCCTCGATCGCCTTCACCTCGATGGCCCGGGGCAACGTCCCCGCGGCGATCTGTGCGGGGTCCTTCTCCAGCCTGGCCGGGATCGTGCTCACCCCGCTGCTGGCCGCCCTGCTGCTCGGCAGCGGTGCCGGCGGCCTCTCGGCGGACGGGCTGCTGAGGACCGTGCTCCAGCTGCTGGTGCCGTTCCTGGCGGGGCAGTTGCTGCGCCGCCGGATCGCGGGCTTCCTCGCGCGCCGGCGCCGGCTCCTGGGCATCGTCGACCGCGGCTCGATCCTGCTGGTCGTCTACACCGCGTTCAGCCAGGGCATGGTCTCCGGCATCCAGCACCAGGTCACCCCGGTGCGGCTGGGCGCGCTGCTGCTCGTCGAGGCGGTGCTCCTCGCGGTGATGCTCACACTCACCTGGTACGGGCCGAAGCGCCTCGGCTTCGGCCGCGCGGACCGGGTCGCCATCCAGTTCGCCGGCTCCGAGAAGAGCCTGGCCGCGGGGCTTCCGATGGCGAGCGTCCTCTTCGGCGCACAGGCGAGCCTGGCCGTGCTGCCGCTGATGCTGTTCCACCAGCTGCAGTTGATGGTCTGCGCGGTCATCGCCCGGCGGCGGGCGGCGGACCCGCGGCCGGCGGGGGCCGCGACCGGGTCCGGCCCGGCCCGGGTCTCCGCGCGCTGAGCCCCGTCCCGCGGGCAAGCACCCGGCCGGCGCGTGGGGCGCTCCCCGCGGGCCGGTTCCGTCACACCCCCGAGTGAAGGGCGATGCGTTCCTCGCCCGCGTACACGTTCATGTCCGGCCCTCGCAGGAAGCCGACCAGGGTCAGCCCGGTCTCCGTCGCCAGGTCGACGGCCAGCGAGGACGGCGCGGAGACCGCCGCGAGCACCGGAATCCCCGCCATGACCGCCTTCTGCGCCAGCTCGAACGACGCCCTGCCCGACACCAGCAGGATCACTCGCGACAACGGCAGCAGGTCCTCCCGCACCGCGCGGCCGATCAGCTTGTCCACGGCGTTGTGCCGGCCGACGTCCTCGCGGACGTCGAGCAGTTCGCCCTCCTCGGAGAAGAGCGCGGCGGCGTGCAGGCCCCCGGTCCGGTCGAAGACGCGTTGCGCCGCTCGCAGCCGGTCGGGGAGGACGGAAAGCAGTCCGGGCTCGATCCGGACGGGGGGAGTGTCGGCGACGGGGAACCGGGCGATGGTGCGCACCGCGTCGAGACTGGCCTTGCCGCACAGTCCGCACGAGGACGTGGTGTAGACGTTGCGTTCGAGCGTGATGTCGGGGACGGGGACGCCGGGCGCGAGCTGTACGTCGACGACGTTGTAGGTGTTGGTGCCGTCGTCCCCGGCGCCGGCGCAGTACACGATCGACCGCAGTTCCGAGGCGGAGCCGATCACGCCCTCGCTGACCAGGAAGCCGGCCGCGAGGGCGAAGTCGTCGCCCGGGGTGCGCATGGTGATCGCCAGCTGGCGGCCGTTCAGCCGGATCTCCAGTGGTTCCTCGGCGACGAGGGTGTCCGGCCGGGCGGTCACCGCCCCGTTCCTGATCCGGATGGTGCGGCGGCGCTCGGTGACCCGTCCCATGGTGATCAGTCCCGACTCTGTGCGATGGAGCGTGCGCGGTGCGCCGCGCGGCCTCGTGCGGGTGCGCGAGGCGTTCGGCGGCGATCTCATTGTCCATGCACGGTCGTCCGCGTCCGGCACGGGCGGTGGCAGCCGTGCCGGACGCATGCCGTCGCCTCGCCGAGGCGTGCGGCAGTGTGGACGGCGACATCCCTCGTCCGACGACAGGAGTCAGTGATGGCCGGGGAGATCTCGTTCTTCGAACTCGGCGTCGAGGACCCCACGAAGGCCCGCACCTTCTACGGCGGCCTCTTCGGCTGGACCTTCGAGGACGTGCCGGGCGGCACCGGCTTCGCGGTCACCACGCCCACCGTCCCCGGCGGGGTGCACGGGGCCGACGCCGAAGCCGTGCCGTACGTCTTCTTCAAGGTCGACGACCTGGCGTCGGCGCTCGAACGCATCGTCGAACTGGGTGGCACGGTCGAGGGCCCCGACGCCGAGGCGGAGGACAGCGTCACGCGGTTCGGCCGCTTCCGGTTCTGCCGCGACGACCAGGGCTCGCCCTTCGGGATCCACGAACCGCCCGGGCTCTGAGCCCGTGGCACGGGCTCCGCCCAGTCGGCCGCGGGGCGCCGCCGACTGGGCGGAGCCTCCAACCCGCGCGGGTGAATCCTGTCGGTTCGCCCGCCCCCCTACCCGCCGGTCGCTGACGAGACTGGATGGCTCCTGACCTCGACACAAAGGGGGTGCCCGGGCATGACCGGCACTCGTATCGCCGCGCTCGGGCACCACCGGCCCGCCCGGGTACTCACCAACGAGGACCTGGCGCGGACGGTCGACACCAGCGACGAATGGATCACCAGCAGGGTCGGCATCAGGACGCGCCACATCGCGGGCCCCGAAGAGCCGGTGGACGAACTCGCCGCCCATGCCGCCGCGAAGGCCCTCGCCGCCGCCGGGCTCGCTCCCGCCGACATCGACCTCGTCCTCGTCGCCACCTCGACCGCGACCGACCGCTCCCCGAACACCGCGGCCCGCGTCGCCGCCAGGCTCGGGATGGGTTCCCCGGCGGTCATGGACCTCAACGTCGTCTGCGCCGGGTTCACCCACGCCCTGGCCACCGCCGACCACGCGATCCGGGCCGGCTCCGCCGTCCGGGCCCTCGTCATCGGCGCCGACAAGATGTCCGCCGTCACCGACTGGACCGACCGCACCACCTGCGTCCTCGTCGGCGACGGGGCCGGCGCCGCGGTGGTGGAGGCCTGCGACGAGCGCGACGCGGGCATCGGTCCCGTGCTGTGGGGCTCGGTCCCGGAGATGGGGCACGCGGTGCGGATCGAGGGCACTCCGCCCCGCTTCGCGCAGGAGGGCCAGTCCGTCTACCGCTGGGCCACCACCCAGCTCCCACCGATCGCCCGCCGGGTCTGCGAACGGGCCTCGGTGGCGCCCGAGGACCTCGCCGCCGTCGTACTGCACCAGGCCAACCTGCGGATCATCGAGCCCGTCGCCGAGCGGATCGGCGCGGTGAACGCCGTCGTGGCCCGTGACGTCGTCGAGTCGGGCAACACCTCGGCCGCCTCGATCCCCATGGCCCTGGCCCGACTGCTCGAACGCGGCGACATCCCGTCGGGAGCGCCCGCGCTCCTCTTCGGGTTCGGCGGAAACCTGTCGTACGCGGGCCAGGTCGTCCGCTGCCCCTGAGAGACGCGTGCCCCTGAGAGACGCGCCCGGTGGACTGCGGACGACGGCCCATCGCCGTCCCGCAGCGCCGGGGGCCGAGGGGAGGCCGATGTCGCCCGCAGGACTGCCGCGGGGAGCCGTGCCCAGGCTGGAGTGGCCGGGCCCGCTGCGCGAGCGGGTGTACGAGGCAGTCGTGGATCGAGCACCGCGAACTGATCGCGGCCGTCTCGGCACGCGAAGAGCGCCGGGCGACCGAGGCCATGCGCGGCCACGCGGAACGCACCCGCCGTACCCGCCACGAGCGCGAGCCCCGAAGCCCGGAGATCTGTCCGCGAGGGTGAGGACCGGCGCCCGGCGCTCGATCCGCGGGGGAGCAGTCCGAGGCCGGCGGTCGGCCCACGCGCACGAGGCCGGATTCCACGCGTCCGCTCCGCCCGCGGCCTGAGGTGCGCGCCCCTGTGGCCCTGGCGCATCCTTTCTATGTGACCCGGTACGGCGCGGCCAGGCCCGGCGCGCGCACGGAGCGCGGGCCGCAGCGCGAGACGAGCAGCGGCGCGGTCCACCCCCTGGACGAGCTCGGACTGGTGCTCGCCGAGGCCGCGGTCCACTCGATCGGCGCGGTGGGGGGCCATGCCGGCGGTGTGTATCTGCGCAGCCGGACGCCCGGTCTGCTGCGCCTCGCCGTGGTGGTGGGACTCCCCGGGGACCTGATGCGCCCATGGTGGCGCATGCACGTGAACAGGCCCTTCCCCGTGGCCGAGTGCCACCGCCGCTCCCAACTCATCCACCTCGCCGACGGCGAAGAGGCCATGCGGCGTTTCCCGCAGCTCATGGCGGGTCTGCCGTTCCCGTTCAGCTCCCTCTACGCGCCGGTCAGAAGCGGCGACGAGCGCTTCGGCGTCCTGGTGGCCCTGGGCCCCGCCACCGCCGGGGAACCGGTCCCCGAGGCCGACAGGCGGCGCTTCGCCGACGCGGGGACCCGGCTGGGCGCCGCTCTCGGCGAACTCCACCACGACGGCACCCCCGTCCGCTGGGACGGTGAGCCCTTCGTCGTCCAGGCACCGGACTCCACGGCCCGTCCCGTGCGCATGGGTACGTTCGACTGGGACCTCGGCAGCGGAGCGCTCACCGCGGACGAGGAGCTCTGCGCGATCCTCGGAGTCGATCCCGCCGGCTTCACCGGCACCATCGGCGGGCTCACCGCCCACGTCACGCCGGAGGACGCCTACCAGCTGTGGGCGGTGGCCCGCGAGGCCGCCCAAACCGGCCGCCCCGTGGTGCGCCGGATCCGGATCTGCCGTGACGACGCCCCGCCGTCCCTGGTGGAACTGACCGGCCGCCCGGTCCAGGCGTCCCCCGGCATCGGCTCGCGCCGTGTCACCGGGTCCCTCATCGACCTCGGCACCGGAGTGGTCTCCGGAGAGGCCGGCGACCGGCTCCCGGACGGGCTGTTCTCCCTCGACCGCTCCTGCCGCATCACCTACGCCAACCACAGCGCCGAGGACCTCATCGGGATGCCCCGCGACCAGCTCGTCGGCCGGGTGCTGTGGGAGGCCGTGCCGTGGCTCGACCGCCCGGGCTACTGGGACCACTACCGGGCGGTGCTGCTCGCGAACACGCCCGTCCAGTTCCGCGCCGGCCGCGAGGAGGACGACTGGATCACCGTCTCCCTCTTCCCCGGCCGCGAAGGGGTGACCGGTACCGTCGCCGCCGCCGATCGCCCCGACTACACACCGGGTTCCGTCAGTTTCCCCGGCGCGGGCCTGGGTACCTTCGCCTCGCCCGCCGACCGCGCCAGCGCCCTGTACCGGCCGGTCGCCCTCGCGATCGCCCTCACCGAGGCCGTCACCGCGCGCCAGGTCTCGGCGGTCGTCACGGAGGAACTGCTCCCCGCGTTCGGCGGCCGGCAGCTGGCCATCTACGTCCTCCACGAGCGCCATCTCTACCTGGCCTGGGAGACCGGCTTCCCGGCCGGTTTCCTCGCGCCCTTCGACGGGGTCGGGCTCGACGCCCGCATCCCCGGTGTGGAAACCCTCACCACAGGCCGCCCCATCTTCTTCGAGTCCATGGACAAGCTGGCCGCGGCCTATCCCGGGCTCGCGATCGACGCCTCCGTCGGCGCACGTGCCTTCCTGCCGCTGATCGCCTCCGGCCGGCCCGTCGGTTCCTGCATCCTGGGATTCGACCACCCGCGCGGCTTCGCCCCCGAGGAACGCACCGTCCTCACCGCCCTCGCCGGACTGATCGCGCAGGCCCTCGAACGCGCCCAGCGCTACGACAGCGAGTCCGCGCTGGCCCGCGGACTCCAGGACGCCCTGCTGCCGCACCGGCTGCCCGTCATCAAGGACGTGGAGACCGTCGGCCGCTACCTCCCGGGTACGCAGGGCATGGACGTCGGCGGGGACTGGTACGACGTCATCGACACGGACCGCGGCCTCGCGCTCGTCATCGGCGACGTCCAGGGCCACGGCGTCCCCGCCGCCGCCATCATGGGCCAGCTGCGCAGCGCGGTACGGGCGTTCGCCCTCGCCGACCGGGAACCCGACGAGGTGATGAGCGGGACCAACCGGCTCCTCATCGACCTGGACCCGGCGCAGTTCGCCACGTGCTGCTACGTGCTCCTCGACCCGGCGACCGGGACCGCGCAGGCCGTTCGCGCCGGGCACCCCCAGCCGCTGCTGCGCGGGCCCGACGGTACGACCGAGGTGCTCGACCTGCCCGGCGGGCTCATCCTCGGCGTCGACGCGGAGGAGCACTACCCGGTCTCCGAACTCACCCTGGAGCCGGGGGCGGTGCTGGCCCTCTTCACCGACGGGCTGATCGAGGAGGCGGGCACCGACATCGACGCCGGGGTCGAGCGGCTGCGCGCCACCCTCAGCCGGGTCAGCCGGATCACGATCGCCGACACCGCCGACCGGCTGATCCGGGAGGCGCGCCAGGCCACGGACCGCCCGGACGACATCGCACTGCTGCTCACCGCCCGCTGGTCGCAGCGGGAGACGGACCGCACCCTCGGCGGCCCGGGACGGCCGTGACGGTGCTCATCCACAGCGTCCGGCCGAGGACCGTACACCCCGCTCCGCACAGAGCCGGGGGTCCGTCGGCAAGTCCGGCCACCGGTTCCCGGGGCCGCCACCCGCGACGGACCTCCGTCCCCGCGGCCCGAGCGGACCCGTGGCCGCGCGCCACAGGCGCCCACGGGGATCCGGCACCGCGGCGTGCGGGCGGCCGGAGGACGGGGCACGCTGGTCCTGGGGCTGCCGACCGCCCGGCCACCGCCGCGGGGAAGGGGAGCTGCGATGTTCGCCAGACTGAGCAGGTACGAGGGGTCGCCCGTGCCCCCCGGGGGCGACCTGTCCGCACACGCGGAAACGGTCGTCCAGCAGGTCCGGGGGCTTCCCGGTTTCCTCGGCGTGTACTGGTTCGTCGACCGGGCCACGGGGAAGTCCGTCTCGCTGACCCTGTGGGAGGACGAGGAGACCATGCTGGCCAGTGAGGAGAAGGCCGACCGCCTCCGCGTGGACACGGCCCGCAGGGAGGGCCAGCGGATCGTCTCCGTCGACCGCTACGAAGTCGGCTTCAGCCACCTCAAACCCTGACGGCGCCGCGCGGACCGCGCCCCGTTCGCCCATCCGTCCCGGGCTTTGTCCTGGGTGTGGAGAAAGGTGTGGTGGATTGCTGCCCAACTTCTTCCCCCCTGGGGAAAGCGCTGCTACTTTCCCCTCGAAAGCCCGACGAAACGGCTGACCGGGATCCCCCGTGCCGACGGCCAGGGGAGGGGAGGGGCGCGTGAGACGCATGACGGCTCGACCCGCCAACGCGCATCAGGCGCGACTGCTCAGGCTGTTGCGCGACGGCGGCCCCAACTCCCGCGCCCAGCTGGGCGACCGGGTCGAGCTCTCCCGCTCCAAGCTCGCCGTCGAGATCGACCGGCTGCTGGAGACCGGACTGGTCGTCGCCGACGGCCTCGCCGCCTCCCGGGGCGGCCGCCGCTCCCACAACATCCGTCTCGCCCCGAGTCTGCGCTTCCTCGGCGTCGACATCGGCGCCACCTCCGTCGACGTCGCCGTCACCAACGCCGAACTGGAGGTCCTCGGCCACCTCAACCAGCCGATGGACGTCCGCGAGGGCCCGGTCGCCGTCTTCGAGCAGGTCCTCGCGATGGCCGCCAAACTGAAGGTCTCCGGCCTCGCCGAAGGCTTCGACGGCGCCGGCATCGGCGTACCCGGACCGGTCCGCTACCCCGAAGGCGTCCCCGTCGCACCGCCGATCATGCCGGGCTGGGACGGCTTCCCGGTCCGAGAGGCCCTCAGCCAGGAACTCGGCTGCCCCGTCATGGTCGACAACGACGTGAACCTGATGGCCATGGGGGAGCAGCACGCCGGCGTCGCCCGCTCAGTCGGCGACTTCCTCTGCATCAAGATCGGCACCGGCATCGGCTGCGGCATCGTCGTCGGCGGCGAGGTCCACCGCGGCACCACAGGCAGCGCCGGCGACATCGGCCACATCCGGGTCGAGGCCGGCGGACGGGCCTGCGCCTGCGGCAACAGGGGCTGTCTGGAAGCCCACTTCAGCGGCGCGGCACTCGCCCGCGACGCCGAGGAGGCGGCCCGCACCGGACAGTCGCCCGAACTCGCCGCGCGGCTGGAGACCGCGAGCCGCCTCACTGCCGCCGACGTCGCCGCCGCGGCCGCCGCGGGCGACCCCACCGCACTCGACCTGATCCGCGAGGGCGGCAACCGCCTCGGCCAGGTCATCGCCGGGCTCGTCAGCTTCTTCAACCCCGGGCTGGTCGTGATCGGCGGCGGTGTCACCGGTCTCGGCCACACCCTGCTCGCCAGCGTCCGCACCCAGGTCTACCGGCAGTCCCTGCCGCTGGCCACCGGAAACCTCCCCATCGTGCTGGGCGAACTGGGCCCCACCGCCGGAGTGATCGGCGCGGCCCGGCTCATCAGCGACCACCTGTTCTCCCCGGCCTGATCCGCCCGGACCGGTCGGTCCCGCAAGGCACCACGGCACCACGCACCTGGTTCCACCCTGCCCGCTCACCGGCCGCACCCGCCGAGGGGACACGCCATGGCACCAGAACCACCCGCACCGCCCGCACCTCAGGACCCGTCCGTACCGCCGCTGCTCACGATGTCCGGCATCACCAAGTCGTTCCCCGGCGTCCGCGCCCTCGACGGCGTCGACCTCGACGTCCAGGCCGGCGAGGTCCACTGCCTCCTCGGCCAGAACGGCGCCGGCAAGTCCACCCTCATCAAGGTCCTCGCCGGAGCCCACCAGCCAGACGACGGACGGATCACCTGGCGCGGCGAACCCGTCGCGCTCAAGTCGCCCATCGCCGCCATGCGCCTCGGCATCGCCACCATCTACCAGGAACTCGACCTGGTGGAGGGCCTGTCGGTCGCCGAGAACGTCTTCCTCGGCCATGAACCCACCGCCGCCGGGTTCGTCGTCCGTGGCCGCGAGGCCCGCCGCGCCGCCACCGCGCTGCTGCGCCGCCTCGGCCACCCCGAGATCGATCCCGGCCGCCGCGTCGGCAGCCTCTCCGCCGCCCAGCGGCAGATCGTCTCCATGGCCCGCGCCCTCTCCCACGACGTACGCCTCATCGTCATGGACGAACCCTCCGCGGCCCTCGACCCCGACGAGACCGGCAACCTCTTCCGCATCGTCGCCGACCTCACCGCCGACGGTGTCGCCGTCGTCCACATCTCCCACCGCCTGGAGGAGATACGCCGCATCGGCGACCGGGTCACCGTCCTCAAGGACGGCCGCGCCGTCGCCGGGGGACTGCCCGCCAAGGACACCCCCACGCGCGACATCGTTGCCATGATGACCGGCCGTAACGTCGCGTACGCCTTCCCCGGCCGCCCCGCGGCCCCGCCCCGGGCGGACCCCGTGCTCCGCGTCGAAGGCCTCAGCCGCGACGGCGAGTTCGCACCCGTCGACCTCGAACTGCGCCCGGGGGAGATCCTCGGCCTCGCGGGACTCGTCGGTTCCGGACGCTCCGAGATCCTGGAGACCGTCTACGGGGCCCGCAAGCCCACCACCGGCCGCGTCACCGTCGGCGGCCGCCCCCTCAAACCCGGCAGCGTACGCTCCGCCGTACGCGCCGGCCTCGGCCTCGCCCCCGAGGAACGCAAGGCCCAGGGCCTGCTGATGCTCGAGTCCGTCACCCGCAACGTGTCGGTGTCCTCCCTCTCCCGCTTCTCCCGGGGCGGCTGGCTCGACCGCGGCGCCGAACGCCGCGACGCCCGGCGGGCCACCCGGGAGCTGTCGCTGCGGCCCGACAACCCCGACGCCCGGATCCGCACCCTGTCCGGCGGCAACCAGCAGAAGGCCGTCCTCGCCCGCTGGCTGCTGCGCGGCTGCCGCGTCCTGCTCCTCGACGAACCCACCCGCGGCGTCGACGTCGGCGCCCGCGCCGAGCTCTACGCCGTCATCCGCGGGCTCGCCGACGAGGGACTCGCCGTCCTCCTCGTCTCCAGCGAGATCCCCGAAGTGCTGGGCCTCGCCGACCGGGTGCTGGTGCTCCGGGAAGGCCGCGTCGTCCACACGGCGCCCGCCGGGGAGCTGGACGAGTACCGCGTACTCGACCTCGTCATGGAAGGGAGCCCGAGCTCATGACGCAGCCCGCCTCCGAGGCCCCGCCGCCGCCCGCGGTCACGCCCCCGGCCGCCAAGAGCGCCCGGCCCGCTCTGGGGCTGCGCGCCGACGTCCGCAACCTCTCGCTCCTCGGCGTCCTCGCCGTGCTCGTCGCGGTCGGCGGCATCACCAGGCCCGACACCTTCCTGGACACCTCCAACCTCCAACTGGTGCTCACCCAGGCGTCCGTCATCGGCGTCGTCACCGTGGGCATGACCTTCGTCATCACCAGCGGCGGCATCGACCTGTCCGTCGGCGCGATCGTCGCCCTCGCGTCCGTGTGGGCGACCACCCTCGCCACCCAGGAGTACGGCTTCGCGGGCGTCCTGTTCACGGCGATCGTCGTCGGCGTCGCCTGCGGACTGGTCAACGGCCTGCTCATCGCCTACGGCGGGATGGTGCCGTTCATCGCGACCCTCGCCATGCTCGCCTCGGCCCGCGGTCTCGCCCTGCAGATCACCGACGGCAGGACGCAGATCGTGACCGTCCAGCCGGTGCTGGACCTCGGCGTCCCCGACTCCTACCTCCTCGGCCTCCCGCCGCTGGTACTGGTCTTCGCCGCCGTCACCGTCCTCGGCTGGCTGCTGCTCAACCGGACGACCTTCGGACGGCGCACCGTCGCCGTCGGCGGCAACGCCGAGGCGGCCCGGCTCGCCGGCATCGACGTACGCCGCCAGCGGCTCCACCTCTACCTGCTGTCCGGACTGTGCTGCGGCATCGCGGCCTTCCTGCTGGTCGTCCTCTCCGGATCCGGCCAGAACACCAACGGCAACCTCTACGAACTCGACGCCATCGCCGCGGCGATCATCGGCGGCACCCTGCTCAGCGGTGGCCGCGGCACCATCGTCGGCTCCGTCCTCGGCGTCCTCGTGTTCACCACCATCACCAACATCTTCGCCCTCAACAACCTGGAGAGCGCCGTCCAGCAGATCGCCAAGGGAGCGATCATCGTGGCCGCCGTCCTGGTCCAGCGCGGCACCCTGCGCGACGGCGAGGCGTGACACCGCGCCGCTGACCTCCCCACTCCCGCCCCACCTCCGCCCGGCACCTCCCGGCCCACCCGCACGCCCGATCCCAGAGGGGTTGAACCGCCATGCCTGAAATCCCCGCCACCAGCCGCAGAGGACTGCTCTTCGGCACCGCCGCCGTCTCCGCGGGCGCCCTCCTCACCGCCTGCACCAGCAACGAGCCGAAGAACGCCGGCACGGCCACCGGCAACGCCCCCGCCGCCGACGCCACGCCCGGCGCGCCGGTCACCATCGGTTTCGCCGGCCCGCAGGCCGACCACGGCTGGCTCGCGGCCATCAACGCCAACGCCAGGCAGCGCGCCGGGAAGTACGCGGACGTCACCCTGGAGATCACCGAGGGCTCCAACGACACCGCCGCCCAGATCGGCCAGATCCAGACCCTCATCAACAAGAAGGTCGACGTCCTGGTGATCCTGCCGGCCGACGGCAAGGCCCTCACCCAGGTCGGACTGCAGGCCATGAAGGCCGGCATCCCCGTCGTCAACCTGGACCGCGTCTTCGCCTCACCACAGGCCTACCGCTGCTGGATCGGCGGCGACAACTACGGCATGGGCCTCAACGCGGGCCGCTTCATCGGCGAACAGCTCAAGGACAAGCCCGACGCCAAGGTCGTCGAGCTCGCCGGGATGGACAACCTGGAACTCACCAAGCAGCGCACCCAGGGCTTCGACGACGCCCTCAGGAACTACCCCAACATCCGCAAGGTCGCCCGCCAGGCCGCCGAGTTCACCGTCGAGTCAGGCCAGGCCAAGATGGCCCAGCTGCTCCAGGCGCAGAAGCAGTTCGACGCGCTGTGGAACCACGACGACGACCAGGGCGTGGGCGCCCTGCGGGCCGTCCAGCAGGCAGGCCGGGACGACTTCCTGATGGTCGGCGGCGCCGGCGCCAAGTCCGCCATGGACGCCATCAAGGCCGGCAACGGCGTGCTGAAGGCGACCGTCCTCTACCCGCCGACGATGGCCGCCTCCGCCATCGACCTCGCCCGCGCCCTCGGCCAGGGCATGGGCGTCGGCGGCATGGCCGAACTGGAGATCCCCGCCTCCGTCACCCTCTACTCGGCCGTCGTCACCAAGGACAACGTCGACCAGTACCTGCCCACGGGCTTCAACTGACGTTCCGCCGCCCCCACCGAGCAACCGACGAGGAGGAACCCGTATGGCCGGCAAGGTACAGAGGGACAGCGACGGCGAGGCCGCACCGCCGGCACTCGGCGTCGGCATGGTCGGATACGCGTTCATGGGCGCCGCCCACTCACAGGGCTGGCGCACCGCGGGGCGCGTCTTCGACCTGCCGCTGCGGCCGGTCCTCGCCGCGATCGGAGGCCGTGACGCGGTCGCCGTCCGGGCCGCCGCCGCCAAGCACGGCTGGGCGGCGGCGGAGACCGACTGGCGGGCCCTGGTGACCCGGGACGACGTGCAGTTGGTCGACGTCTGCACCCCGGGTGACAGCCATGCGGAGATCGCCGTCGCCGCCCTGGCGGCGGGCAAGCACGTCCTGTGCGAGAAGCCGCTGGCCAACTCGGTCGCCGAGGCCGAGACGATGGTGGCCGCCGCCGAAGCGGCCGCCGCGCGCGGCCAGGTGGCCATGGTCGGCTTCAACTACCGGCGGGTGCCCGCCGTCGCGTACGCCCGCCGGCTGATCGCCGACGACCGGCTCGGCGCGCTCCGTCATGTGCGGGTCACGTACCTCCAGGACTGGCTCGTCGACCCCGACTTCCCGCTGACCTGGCGGCTGGAGCGCGAGCACGCGGGCTCCGGGGCGCTCGGCGACCTCGGCGCGCACGCCGTGGACCTCGCGCAGTACCTGGCGGGCGAGCCTCTGGTCGGGGTGTCCGCGCTCACCGAGACCTTCGTCCGTGAACGGCCGCTGCTCGCCGCTGCCTCCACGGGACCGTCCGCCACCGGCGCCGACCGGCGCGGCCCGGTCACCGTCGACGACGCCGCCCTGTTCACCGGGCGGCTCGCCTCCGGGGCGCTGGCCTCCTTCGAGGCGACCCGGATGGCCGCCGGCCGCAAGAACGCGCTGCGGCTGGAGATCAACGGCGAACGCGGCTCCCTCGCCTTCGACCTCGAGCGCCTCAACGAACTGTCCTTCCACGACCACACCGAACCCGCCGCGTCGGCCGGCTTCCGACGGATCCTCGTCACCGAACCCGGTCACCCCTACCTGGAGGCGTGGTGGCCGCCCGGCCACGCCCTCGGCTACGAGCACACCTTCGTGCACCAGGCGCGCGACGTCGTGCACGCCGTCGCCGCCGGGAACACCGCACCGGCACCGTCGTTCGCCGACGGACTCCGGGTGCAGCGGGTGCTCGCCGCCGTGGAGGAGAGCGCCGCGAGGAACGCCGTCTACACCCCCGTCCCGGCGTCCGCCGTCTGACGCCCCGCCCAGCCCGCACACCGGCGGGGAGCCCGGGGGGTGCTCCCCGCCGGTGTGCCCGGTCCGCGGACCGCCGGTCCGCGGGTCGCCGTCCGAGGAGGTCCTCGCCGTGCCCCGTCCCTTCACCCTGTTCACCGGCCAGTGGGCCGACCTGCCCCTGGAGGAGGTCTGCCGGCTCGCCCGCGACTTCGGCTATGAGGGTCTCGAACTCGCCTGCTGGGGAGCCCACTTCGAGGTCGACAAGGCCCTCGCCGATCCCTCGTACCTGGACGGGCGGCGGGCGCTGCTCGACAAGTACGGGCTGAAGTGCTGGGCGATCTCCAACCACCTCGTCGGCCAGGCCGTCTGCGACGACCCGATCGACGAGCGGCACCAGGCGATCGTGCCCGCCCGGATCTGGGGCGACGGCGAGCCCGAAGGGGTCCGGCGCCGTGCGGCCCGCGAACTGCAGGACACCGCACGGGCCGCGGCCGCCTTCGGCGTCCGCACCGTCGTCGGCTTCACCGGCTCGTCGATCTGGCATCTGGTCGCCATGTTCCCCCCGGTGCCCGAGCGGATGGTCGAACGCGGCTACGAGGACTTCGCCGCACGCTGGAACCCGATCCTCGACGTCTTCGACGCCGAAGGGGTGCGCTTCGCCCACGAGGTCCATCCGAGCGAGATCGCCTACGACTACTGGACCACGCACCGCGCGCTGGAGGCCGTGGCCCGACGTCCGGCGTTCGGGCTGAACTTCGACCCCAGCCACTTCGTCTGGCAGGACCTCGACCCGGTCGGCTTTCTCTACGACTTCCGCGACCGGATCTACCACGTGGACTGCAAGGAGGCCCGCACCCGCCTCGACGGCCGCAACGGCCGCCTCGGCTCCCACCTCCCCTGGGGCGACCCGCGGCGCGGCTGGGACTTCGTGTCCGCCGGCCACGGCGACGTGCCCTGGGAGGACGTGTTCCGGATGCTCCGCTCCATCGGCTACGAAGGGCCGGTGTCCGTCGAGTGGGAGGACGCCGGAATGGACCGGCTGACGGGCGCGCCGGAAGCGCTTGCCAGCTTGAAGCGGTACGACTTCGACCCGCCGTCGGCGTCCTTCGATGCGGCCTTCGGAGGTAGCGACTAGCTCGTTAGCGCAGGTCGGAGCCCGGTGGCGGCATCCGCCACCGGGCGGTCCGGCCTGCCCGGCAACGGCTTTGTCCTGATGCGGGAAGAAGTTCAACTTCCCTGTCACGCAAGGGCTTACGGTGCTGGACGAACACCGCTACCGTCCCTGAGGTGTACAGGACACAGTCCTGAGGTGCGGCCCGCATCCCGAACGAGTGACACGACCAGCGTGACGGCGCACGCCGGTCCCCGGACCTTCCGCACGGCAGCACCACCCGCCCGTCCGACCGTTCATTCCGGAGGACACACGTGCACACACAACGGCCCGGAGCGCGACGAACCCGTGTCAGAAAGGGCCTCGCGCTCCTCACCGGCGGCCTGCTCGCCGCGACCTCCCTCACCCTCGCCGCCCCCGTCGGCGCCCTCGCGCCCGCGAACGCCGCGGCACCCGCCGCGGCCGAGGAGTTCCAGCAGGTGACCCTTGCCAAGGGCGAACCCGAGGTCGGCGAGCCCATGTCGCTCGCCGTACTACCCGACCGCGGCGTCCTGCACACCTCCCGCGACGGCGAGCTGCGCATGACCGACGCCGCCGGCAGCACCCGCGTCATCGGCACCGTCCCCGTCTACGCGCACGACGAGGAAGGCCTCCAGGGCGTCGGCGTAGACCCGGGCTTCGCCCGGAACCGGGCGATCTACCTCTACTACGCGCCCCCGCTGGACACCCCCGCCGGCGACGCCCCCGACGAGGGCACCGCCGCCGACTTCGCCGCGTACGAAGGCGTCAACCGGCTCTCCCGCTTCGTACTCAAGGTCGACGGCACGCTCGACAACGCCAGCGAGAAGAAGGTCATCGACATCCCCGCCACCCGCGGCATCTGCTGCCACGTCGGCGGTGACATCGACTTCGACGCCCAGGGCAACCTGTACCTGTCGACCGGCGACGACTCCAACCCGTTCGCCTCCGACGGCTACACCCCCATCGACGAACGCCCCGACCGCAACCCGGCCTACGACGCCCGCCGCACCTCCGGCAACACCAACGACCTCCGCGGAAAGATCCTCCGCATCAAGGTCGCCGACGACGGCACCTACACCGTCCCCGACGGCAACCTCTTCGCCCCGGGCACCGCCAGGACCCGGCCCGAGATCTACGCGATGGGTTTCCGCAACCCGTTCCGCTTCAGCGTCGACAGGAGGACCGGCGTCGCCTACGTCGGCGAGTACGGGCCCGACGCCGGAGCCGCCGACCCCGGGCGCGGACCGGCCGGACAGGTCGAGTTCGCCCGCATCACCGAACCCGGCAACTTCGGCTGGCCGTTCTGCACCGGCGACAACGACCCCTACGTCGACTACGACTTCGCCACCAAGGCGTCCGGCGCGACGTACGACTGCGCCGCCCCCAGGAACGACTCGCCGCACAACACCGGCCTGGTCGATCTCCCGCCCGCCGAACCCGCATGGATCCCCTACGACGGCGGCTCGGTCCCCGAGTTCGGCACCGGCTCCGAATCCCCCATGGGCGGACCCGTCTACCACTACGACCCGGACCTCGACTCCCCGGTGAAGTTCCCCGAGGCCTACGACGGCGACTTCTTCGCCGGCGAGTTCGGGCGGCGCTGGATCAAGCGCATCGAGCACGGCGCCGACGGCGCCGTCCGGTCCATCAGCCCCGTCCCCTGGACCGGGACGCAGATCATGGACATGAGCTTCGGCCCGGACGGCGCGCTCTACGTCCTGGACTACGGCACCGCCTGGTTCGGCGGCGACGAGCACTCCGCCCTCTACCGCATCGAGAACGCCACGGGCGGCCGCTCACCCGTCGCCGAGGCCACCGCCGGCCAGACCTCCGGCAAGGCCCCCCTCCGCGTCGCGTTCTCCTCGGCCGGCACCACCGACGCCGATGGCGACCCCCTCACGTACAGCTGGGACTTCGGCGACGGCGGCACCTCCACCGCCACCGACCCCACCCACACCTATCGCAAGAACGGCACCTACACCGCCACCGTCACCGCCAAGGATCCCACCGGGCGCACCGGTTCCGCCGGCGTCCAGGTCGTCGTCGGCAACACCGTACCCAAGGTCACTCTCGAGGTCCCCGCGGAGGGAGCCCTGTTCGGCTTCGGCGACGAGATCCCCTTCGAGGTGAACGTCACCGACCCGGAGGACGGCACCGTCGACTGCGGCAAGGTCAAGGTCACCTACATCCTCGGCCACGACAGCCACGGCCATCCCGTGACCTCCGCCAACGGCTGTACCGGCTCCATCAAGACCTCCGCCGACGGCGGACACGACCCCAACGCCAACATCTTCGGCGTCCTCGACGCCGAGTACACCGACGGCGGAGGCGGCGGCCAGGCCGCCCTCACCGGCCACGACCAGGCACAGCTCCAGCCCCGCCACCGCCAGGCCGAGCACTTCACCGCCCAGTGGGGCATCAGCGTCATCGACAAGGCTCCCGCCAACGGCGGCAGGACCGTCGGCGACGTCCACGACGGCGACTGGATCTCCTTCAAGCCCTACAACCTCACCGGCACCACTAAGCTCACCGCCCGTGTCTCCTCCGGCGGCGCCGGCGGCTTCCTCGAGGTCCGCACCGGCTCCGCAGGCGGTACCCTCCTCGGCTCAGCCCCCGTACCGGTCACCGGCGGCTGGGAGACCTTCCAGGACATCGACGTGGCGCTGCGCGCCGTACCCGGGAAGACCACCGAACTGTTCCTCGTCTTCAAGGGCGGAGCCGGAGCCCTCTACGACGTCGACGACTTCGAACTCTCCAGCAGCCCCGTCGACCGCACCGCCGAACGCGTCCTCGTCTTCTCCAGGACCGCCGGCTTCCGCCACGACTCCATCCCGTCCGGCATCGCCGCACTGAAGGAACTCGGCACCGCCGACAACATCACCGTCGACGCCACCGAGGATGCCGGCCAGTTCACCACCGCCAACCTCGCCCGCTACGACGCCGTCGTGTTCCTCTCCACCACCGGCGACGTCCTGGACGCCGACCAGCAGAAGGCCTTCGAAAACTACATCGCCACCGGCGGCGGCTACATGGGCGTCCACGCTGCCGCCGACACCGAGTACGACTGGACGTTCTACGGCGGGCTCGTCGGCGCCCGCTTCCACTCCCACCCGCAGATCCAGAAGGCCACCGTCCGCGTCGAGGACCACGACCACCCGGCCACCTCCCACCTCGACGAGGCATGGGAACGCACCGACGAGTGGTACAACTACCGCACCAACCCGCGCGGCCGGGCCCGCATCCTCGCCACCCTGGACGAGACCACCTACCAGGGCGGCAACATGAAGGGCGACCACCCGATCGCCTGGTGCCAGACCTACCGGGGCGGCCGCGCCTTCTACACCGGCGGCGGACACACCGAGGAGTCCTACGCCGAGCCCGCCTTCCGGCAGCATCTCCTCGGCGGACTGCGCTACGCCTCCGGCCAGGCCGACGCCGACTGCAAGCCCGCCACCGGCTACCGCGACCTGTTCAACGGCCACACCCTCGAAGGCTGGAAGCAGGCCGGACCCGGCACGTTCGGCGTCGTCGACGGCGAACTGCGCACCGTGGACGGCATGGGCATGCTCTGGTACCAGGCCAAGGAGCTGAAGTCCTACTCCCTCAAGCTCGACTGGAAACTCGACGGCGACGACAACTCCGGGGTCTTCGTCGGCTTCCCCGCCTCCGACGACCCCTGGTCGGCCGTGAACAACGGCTACGAGATCCAGATCGACGCCACCGACGCCCCCGACCGCACCACCGGGGCCGTCTACGGGTTCAGGTCGGCCGACCTCAGGGCCCGCGACCGGGTGTTGCGGCCCCCCGGCCAGTGGAACAGCTACGAGATCAAGGTCCAGGGTGAACGGCTCCCGGTCTTCCTCAACGGAGCGAAGATCAACGACTTCACCAACACCGACCCGGCACGCAGCCTGAGGGACGGCCACATCGGCATCCAGAACCACGGAGCCGACGACCAGGTGTCCTTCCGCAACATCCGGCTCAAGGAACTGCCCTCGTCGTCGTAGGGCGGCACCTGCCGGACCCACAAGCCGGCGGCGGGCGGGGAGACGCCGTACCCCCGCCCGCCGCCCCGCCACAGCACGCAGGGAGGCAGCCCGTGACGAACACCGACGAACGCCGCACCGGGGTCTGGTTGGTCGGAGCCCGCGGCTCCGTCGCCACCACAGCGATCACCGGATGCGCGGCCGTGACCGCCGGACTCCACCCGGCCACCGGCATGGTGACGGAAACGCCGCCGTTCGCCGCGGCTGGTCTGCCATCGTTGTCATCCCTCGTCTTCGGCGGCCACGACACCACCGCCTGCCCCCTGCCCAAACGCGCCGAGCAGCTCGCCGGCGGCGGCGTCCTGCCCCACGGACTGCCCGTCGCCCTGCGGGCCGAACTCACCGCCGCCGACGAGGAGATCCGTACCGGCGGTCCCCTCCCCGGCGACACCCGCACCGACGCCGAACTCGTCACCGCCTTCGCCGCCGACATCACCGCCTTCGTCCGGCGCCACGACCTCGACCGCGCCGTCGTCGTCAACGTCGCCTCCACCGAACCGGCCCCCGCGCCCGGCTCCGCACGCCTGCCCGCCAGCTCCCTCTACGCCGCCGCAGCCATCCAGGCCGGAAGCCCCTACGTCAACTTCACCCCCTCCACCGGGCTGCGCACCGGGCCCCTCGAGGACGCCGCCCGCAGCGCCGGACTTCCCCACGCCGGCCGCGACGGCAAGACCGGCCAGACGCTCCTCCGCTCCGTGCTCGCCCCCATGTTCGTCCAGCGAGCCCTGACCGTACGGGCATGGTCGGGCACCAACCTGCTCGGCGGCGGCGACGGAGCGGCCCTCGCCGATCCCGCGGCCGCCGCCGCGAAGAACGCGGGCAAGGAACGCGTCCTCACCGACACCCTCGGCGCCATCCCCGAGGGCGAGGTCCACATCGACGACGTCTCCGCCCTCGGCGACTGGAAGACCGCCTGGGACCACATCGCCTTCGACGGCTTCCTCGGCACCCGCATGGTCCTCCAGACCACCTGGCAGGGCTGCGACTCCGCACTCGCCGCCCCGCTCGTCCTCGACCTCGCCCGCCTCGCCGCCCGCGCCCACGAAGCCGGCCTCTCCGGACCCCTCCCTCAACTCGCCTTCTACTTCAAGGACCCCGACCCCACCGCCCCCTCGGCCCTCGCCGACCAGTACGCGACCCTCCTCGCCTTCGCCGACCGCCTCGGAACCACCCGATGACGCCTCGCCGCTCCCCGGCCGTCCCCCCGGCACCGGGAGCCACCGGTGGTCCGCGTACCGGTTCGTCGTCCGTCGACGGCTCGCACTCCGGTGGTCCGCGTACCGGTTCGTCGTCCGTCGACGGCTCGCACTCCGGCTCAACGCCCGCCGACCGCCCGCACACCGACGGTCCGCACACCGCGCCTGCCGGGCGGCTCGCCGCCTGGGCCGAACTGCTGCGCGTGTCCGCCCTCTTCACCGTCCCCGGCGACGCTCTCGCCGGCGCCGCGGCCACCGGCGCGCGCCCCGGGCGCCGCACTCTACTCGCCATCGCCACCTCCCTCTGCCTCTACGAAGCGGGCATGGCTCTCAACGACTGGAGCGACCGGGACGAGGACGCCGTCGACCGCCCCCACCGGCCCATCCCGTCGGGCCGCATCAGCCCCGCCGCCGCCCTGACCGCCGCAGGCGCCCTGACCGCCGCCGGACTCGTGCTCGCCGCCCGCGCGGGCCGTGCCCCGTTCACCGTCGCCACCACCCTCGCCACCACGGTCTGGGCCTACGACCTGCGTCTCAAGCACACGACCGCCGGCCCCGCCGCCATGGCCTCCGCCCGCGCCCTGGACCTCCTTCTCGGCGCGGCGGCCGGCCGCCCCGGCAGCACCCCCGCCCTGCGCGCCGCACTCCCGCACGCCGGACTCCTCGCGGCCCACACGTACGCCGTCACCACCGTGTCCCGCCACGAGACCCGGGGAGGCTCCACCACCGCGCCCCTCGCCGCACTCGCGACCACCCTCACCATCACGGCCACCACCGTCCGACACACGCCGCACACGGCCGCCGCCCGTGGCCGGCCCCCCGCAGGGCGGCTGCCCGTCGCACTCGCCGGCCTCGTCTACGGCCGAACCACCCTCGCCACGCTCCTCCACGCCGCCCTCAACCCGTCCCCGGCCCTCACCCAGCGCGCCGTCGGCGCCGGCATCCGCGCCATGATCCCGCTGCAGGCCGCCCTGACCGCCCGCGCCGGAGCACCCGCCGCCGGACTCGCCCTCCTCGGTCTCGGCCCCCTCGCCCGCCGACTCGCCCGGAAGGTGAGCCCCACATGAGCCTGCGCCTCGGCTACGGAACCAACGGCCTCACCGACCTGCGCCTCGACGACGCCCTCGTCCTCCTCGCCGACCTCGGGTACGACGGCGTCGGCCTCACCCTCGACCACATGCACCTCGACCCCCTCGCCCCCGACCTCGGCGCACGCACCCGCCGCCTCGCCCGCCGCCTCGCCGATCTCGGGCTCGAGGTCACCGTCGAGACCGGCGCCCGCTACGTACTCGACCCGCGCCACAAACACGGACCGTCCCTCCTCGACCCGGACATCGGCGCCCGCACCGCCCGCGTCGGCCTCCTCCTCCGGGCCGTGCAGGTCGCCGCCGACCTCGGCGCCCACGCCGTGCACTGCTTCAGCGGCACCACACCCCGCGGCACTTCGCCCGACACCGCGTGGCGACGCCTGGTAACCGCCCTCACCCCCGTACTGGAGGCCGCAGCCGGCGTCCGCGTCCCCCTCGCGATCGAACCCGAACCCGGCCACCTCCTCGCCACCCTGGCCGACTTCCACCACCTCCGTGCCCGCCTCGGCGACCCCGAACCCCTCGGCCTCACCCTCGACATCGGCCACTGCCAGTGCCTGGAACCCGCCCCGCCCGCCGACTGCGTCGCACAGGCCGCACCCTGGCTGCGGCACGTGCAGATCGAGGACATGCGCCGCGGCGTCCACGAACACCTCCCCTTCGGGGACGGCGAGATCGACTTCCCTCCCGTCCTGGACGCACTCGCCGCCACCGGCTACCGGGGACTGGCCGTCGTCGAACTGCCCCGCCACTCCCACGCGGGGCCTGAACTCGCCCGCCGATCCATCGAGTTCCTCCGCCCCCGCATTCCCACCGAAGGAGCGCCGACATGGCGATCGTGACCCTCGAGGAACTCGACACCCGCCTCGACGGCGCCGCCCGGGCCTGGCTCCACGCAGCCCTCGCCGAAGCCGCCCGGTCCGCGGCCGCCTCCCAGGACCCCACCACTCCCCACGCCGTTCCCGCATGGGAGACCCGCTTCGCCTCCGCCGGCCGCCGCTGCGGAAGCGAACACGCCGACTCCGTCCGCACCCACCTCCTCCACGCGGCCCGCGCCGACGCCACCACCCTCACCCGCCTCTACCAGCAGGGCACCGCCGCCGAACGCCGCGCGGTCCTCCTCGCCCTCCACCACCTCGCCCCCGACCCTGCCGACGGCATCCCCCTCGTCGAGGACGCACTGCGCACCCACGACACGCGCCTCGTCGCCGCCGCCGTCGGCCCCTACGCGTCCCGCCACCTCCCCCCGCACTCCTGGCGCCACGCCCTCCTCAAGTGCCTCTTCACCGGGGTGCCCGTCGACACCGCCGACGGCCTCGCGCTCCGCGCCCACGGCGACACCGAACTCGCCCGCATGCTCACCGACTACGCGGCCGAACGCACCGCCGCCGGCCGGCCCGTCCCCGCCGACCTCGATCGCGTCCTCGCCCTGACGTCCCCCACGGAGGAGTCCTGATGCGCATCTTCGACCCGCACATCCACATGACCTCCCGCACCACGGACGACTACCGGGCCATGTACGACGCCGGTGTCCGCGCCCTCGTCGAACCGTCCTTCTGGCTCGGCCAGCCCCGCACCTCACCCGCCTCCTTCTTCGACTACTTCGACTCCCTCCTCGGCTGGGAACCCTTCCGTGCCGCCCAGTACGGCATCGCCCACCACTGCACCATCGCCCTCAACCCCAAGGAGGCCAACGACTCCCGCTGCCGCCCGGTCCTCGACGCACTTCCCCGCTACCTCGAAAAGGACAACGTCGTCGCCGTCGGCGAGATCGGCTACGACTCCATGACCCCCGAGGAGGACACCGCCCTCGCCGCCCAGCTCCAGCTCGCCGCAGACCACGGACTGCCCGCCCTCGTCCACACCCCCCACCGCGACAAACTCGCCGGCCTGCACCGCACCATCGACGCCGTCCGCGAATCCGCCCTCGCCCCCGAACGGATCCTGCTCGACCACCTCAACGAGACCACCGTCGCGGCCGCCGCCGACAGCGGCTGCTGGCTCGGCTTCTCCATCTACCCCGACACCAAGATGGACGAGGACCGCATGGTCGCCGTCCTCAGGGACCACGGCACCGAACGCGTCCTCGTCAACTCCGCAGCCGACTGGGGCAGAAGCGACCCCCTCAAGACCCGGAAGACCGCCGACGCGATGCTCGCCGCCGGATTCACCGAGGACGACGTCGACCGGGTGCTCTGGCGCAACCCCGTCGCCTTCTACGGCCAGAGCGGCCGCCTCCAGCTCGACGTGCCCCCGCCCCAGGCCCTGCACGAGGGCAACTCCATCCTCCGCGGCGGGGAATGAGGAGGCGGCCCCCATGCGCTTCCGCCACCCCGACGGCACCACCGTCCACCTCTCCTACTGCACCAACGTCCACCCCGCCGAAACCCTCGACGGCGTCCTCGCCCAGCTCCGGGACCACTGCGAGCCCGTCCGCAGACGCCTCGGACGCGACCGGCTCGGCATCGGACTGTGGCTGGCCCACGACGCCGCCCGCGCCCTCACCACCGACCCCGCGGCGCTGCGCGGCCTTCGCGCCGAACTCGACCGGCGCGGGCTGGAGGTCGTCACCCTCAACGGTTTCCCCTACCGGGGCTTCGGCACCGGCGAGGTCAAACACCGCGTCTACCGGCCCGACTGGGCCGAACCCGAACGCCTCACCCACACCACCGACCTCGCCCGTCTCCTCGCCACACTCCTCCCCGACGACGTCACCGAAGGATCCGTCTCCACGCTCCCGCTCGCCTGGCGCACCCGCTGGGACGACCACACCGCCACCACGGCACACACCGCACTCACCACCCTCGCCGGACGCCTCGACGCCATCGAGGAACTCACCGGCAAGTCCATTCGCATCGCCCTCGAACCCGAACCCGGCTGCATCGTCGAAACCACCGCCGACGCCATCGGCCCCCTCACCGACATCGCCCACCCCCGCATCGGCATCTGCGTCGACACCTGCCACCTCGCCACCTCCTTCGAACAACCCGGCCCCGCCCTCGACGCCCTCGCCAAAGCCGGCGTCCCCATCCCCAAAGCCCAGCTCTCCGCCGCCCTCCACGCCCAACACCCCCACCTTCCCGAGGTACGCGAAGCGCTCGCCGTGTTCGCCGAACCCCGCTTCCTCCACCAGACCCGCACCCTTCCCCGAGCTCTTCGAGCAGGCGAGAGGCCTTTCGCCGCCGGACTCCGCGGCACCGACGACCTCCCGGAAGCCCTCGCGGCCGACGCCCTCCCCGACGCCGCACCCTGGCGAGCCCACTTCCACGTCCCCCTCCACGCGCCCCCCGCCCCGCCGCTCACCTCCACCCTGCCCGTGCTCCGCGACGCCCTCGCCCGGCTCGTCGGCGGCCCCACCCCGCTCACCCGCCACCTCGAGGTCGAGACCTACACCTGGCAGGCCCTACCCGACGCACTGAGGCCCCGCAGCCGCGCCCAGCTCGCCGACGGCATCGCCGCCGAACTCACCCTCGCCCGCGACCTGCTCACCGACCTCGGCCTCAAGGAACTCCCATGAGTGACACCACTCCCGACAACACCACCCGCCCCACCCCGCTCCTCGTCCTCGACGTCGTCGGCCTCACCCCACGCCTCCTCGACCACATGCCCCACCTGAAACGCCTCGCCGGCACCGGCTCCCACGCCCCTCTCGGCACCGTCATGCCCGCCGTCACCTGCACCGCCCAGTCCACGTTCCTCACGGGAACCCTCCCCGCCGAACACGGAATCGTCGGCAACGGCTGGTACTTCCGCGAACTCGGCGACATCCTCCTCTGGCGCCAGCACAACGGCCTCGTCGCAGGCGACAAACTCTGGGACGCCGCCCGCCGCGCCCACCCCGGCTATACCGTCGCCAACATCTGCTGGTGGTACGCCATGGGCGCCGACACCGACATCACCGTCACCCCCCGCCCCGTCTACTACGCCGACGGCCGCAAGGAACCCGACTGCTACACCCGGCCTCCCGGCCTCCACGACGAACTCACCGACCGGCTCGGCACCTTCCCCCTCTTCCACTTCTGGGGACCCGGCGCCGACATCGTCTCCAGCCGCTGGATCATCGACGCCACCCGCCACATCCTCCGCACCCGCACCCCCGACCTCACCCTCTGCTACCTCCCCCACCTCGACTACGACCTCCAGCGCCACGGCCCCGACGACCCCCGCTCCCACCGGGCCGCCACCGACCTCGACACGGCCATGGCACCCCTCCTCGACGACGCACACGCCGAGGGCCGCACCGTCGTCGCCCTCTCCGAATACGGCATCACCTCCGTCACCCGGCCCGTCGACATCAACCGCGAACTGCGCCGCGCCGGACTCCTCGAAGTCCACATCCAGGACGGCATGGAGTACCTCGACCCCACGGTCTCCCGCGCGTTCGCCGTCGCCGACCACCAGATCGCCCACGTCTACGTACGCCGCCCCGAAGACCTCGACGCCACCCGCGAAGCCCTCCAGGGCCTCAGCGGCGTCGCCGAACTCCTCGATGACGAGGGCAAGAAGAGCCATGGCCTCGACCACCCGCGCTCAGGGGAACTCGTCGCCGTCGCCGACCCCGACGCCTGGTTCACCTACTACTACTGGCTCGACGACGCACACGCCCCCGACTTCGCCCAGCTCGTCGAGATCCACCGCAAACCCGGCTACGACCCCGTCGAACTGTTCATGGATCCCCAGGACCCCTACGTCCGCGTCAAAGCCGCCACAGCCCTCGCCCGCAAGAAGCTCGGCATGCGCTACCGCATGGCCGTCGTCCCCCTGGACCCCACCCCTATTCGCGGGAGCCACGGCCGCCTCCCCACGAGCGGCGACACCGACAACGGTCCGCTCATCCTGTGCTCCACCCCCCGCGCCCTGACCGGCCGCGTCGCGGCCACCGACGTGAAATCCCTGCTGCTCTCACTCGCAGGACTTCACTGAACCACACCCCACTGAACCCTTTTCATCCTGAATGGCTGCAGGTCAGCAGCGTGTGGATGGCTTGGACGATGGTGCCGATGCGGCGGGTGGAGCATCTGGCTCGCCGGAGCAGGCGCCAGGACTGGGACCGCTCCACCGCATCCCCACCGCACCGGCTGCGGGTCCGCTCCGGCACGGCGGGCCCGCGGGCGACCCGGCGGATGCGGCAGCAGCGCCAACGACCACTACGGGCAGCGGGACTTCGTGTGAGTTCTCAAGGGCAGGGAAGCTTCCTCCCCTTCTCCGGGCCCCACGTGGTGCGTTCGTCGCCGCGAGTCACCACGCCGCACAGCAGCTCCGTCACGGGCCCGCTGTCAGTGCCCCGCAGTACCGCGAGGAGCTTGTTCTCCGTCAGCCGTCCGCCGCTCGCCGCACCGTGCGCGTCGATGCGGCCCGTGGCGCCGTCGAAGCCGCCTCCCCCCAGACCCTGGTAGAGCACGCCCTGCACGAGTCCACGGTCCAGACGGCTGTCGTGTCCACCGGTGGTGCGCCAGGCCTGGTCGATGCCTTCGGCGAGGTAGCGCAACGCGTCCCAGGCGAGGGCGACATGGCCGTCCTCACGCATCGCCTTGCTCCTGGCACTGCGGTCACCGCCGTACGCGCGGTCGTACGCGGCGAGGAAGGCCGCCGCCTCCGGGCTCCTCGCCGCCAGCGTGGGCGCGAATCCGTGCGAGACGTAGAAGAGGGACAGGCCCTTGAAATGGTCCCAGGGACGCTGGTCCTCCATGAGCGCGTTGGTGACGTCGTCACCCGCGAGCACACTGAGCTTCGGGCAGTCGCCGGACATGCGGGAGATCTCGGCCAGGAAAAGCTGGAACTGGCTGGCCCGTGCCGACCACACCACCGCCGTCCGCGGTTCCGCGCTCACCGCACGGCAGATCTCACGGGCCAGGTCCTCCACGGTCGGGACCGGCCGCCCGCCGAGGGCGCCGGGTACCGGTTCCGGCTCCGGCGCGTCGGTGGGCGTGTAGAGGAGGACGTCCGTGCGCCCCGGCCCGTACGAGGCACGGAAGGAGGCGGCCAGGCTGTTGCTGTAGGCGTCGGTCGTGTCGGCGACCAGGCTCACCCGGTGCACCGGCCGCCCGCCCGCGGTGATCTTGGCGCCGGAGGTGAACGCGGCCATCAGCTCGGCTGCCCGCGCGTCGGTCGCCGCCGTCTGGTAGTAGTGCGTGCCCTGCTGCAGGAGTTCGTCGGCCGTGCCGGACGTGCCGACCATCGGGATGCCTGCCTCGTCGAGGATGCGCATCGCCTCGTACGTCTTGCGGCGACTCTGGCCGAAACCGACGACACCCGCGATGGTCGGGTCGCTCGCCGCGAGTTCCACGATCCGCTCCGCGACGGCGGGCGCGTCCTTGAACCGGTCCCCGGCGTTGGCGGCGAGGACCCGCAGCGGAACCCGCTCGCCGGAGCGCAGAGCCTGTGCGTTGATGTGCCGCTGTGCCACCGCGATGCCCCGCAGTTCGGCGAACGTGCCCCCGCGGACCGGGTCCTCGGCGTCCTTGCCTCCCGTGAGCGGGCCGAAGTAGACGACGGTGCGGCGTCCGGGGCGCGGGTCGCCGGCGGGACGTCCGGCGAGTTCCCCGTCGACTTCCTCGTTCTGCCGCTCGATCTGCTCCAGCACGGCCCGCACGGCCTGCTCGCTGGGTCCCTTGCCGAAGCCCGCGGAGCCTTCGCCGACCCCGACGCAGTGTCCGTCGGTGCCGAGGAAGGTGGAGCCCTGGCAGGGATCGTCCTTCGCGCGGTTCCACGTGTCCGGTACGAGGACGAGGGCTCCGGCGACCGCGAGGGCGAGCGTCGCCGCGCCCAGCGCCCCGGCCATCTCGGCACCGGGACCCCAGCGCGGCGACGGTGTCACCAACGTCGGCCAGCGGCCGAGCCAGTACACCGCGGCCTGATCGTCCTCGGGACCCTCGGCGACCGGTACGACAAGCCCGGTCGGCTGGTCCGGCGGCATCCCACGACGCTCGATGTTGATCAGCTCGGCGCCCGCCTGGGCGAGACCCGTTGCGTGGATGTCGGGGATGCGCGCGGCCAGCGAACGTACGCCGCCCGCCACCGCGAACACCGAGGTGCAGCGCAGGTCGTCAACGGCGGAGCGCAACTCGCGCAGGAATCGCTGGACGCGTGAGTCCTCGTGCCCCGCCTCGTCGAAGAGCAGCACGAAGCGGCTGGTGCGGCGGCGGCGCCAGGGGTCGAGGAGACGGGTCCGGCAGGCACGGTCGAGATCGGAGAGCACGGCCTGCATGAGCACCCGGTCCATGCGCTCGGGCTCGTTGACCAGCTCGCCCTGGACGAGGTCGAGAGCGGAGCGGAAGAAGTCGGTGGGTGGACTGCCCTGCTGCTGGCGCACCCAGCGCGCGTACCAGCGAGGGCTGCGAGCCTTCCCGAGCATGCGACGGTTCGCTCGCCGCCCGTAGAGGGCGCGCGGCAGCCGCTGGAAGAGCGGGCCCGCCACGAAGTTCCACAGCAGCTCCAGGAGCGTGCCGCCGTTGGCCTGGTCACGTCCGCCGAGCCACCACAGTGCCTGGGCCATGGGCGACCACTGGCGATGCTGTGCGTAGCAGTGGTTGCGCAGTTCGGTGTGGCGGCGCTCCATGAGCCCGTCGAGCGCGGGGGCGGTGACGACGGAACGCAGTAATCGGTAGCTGTGCAGGTGCAGTTCACCGGTGCCCGGCGGCATCGTCTCCCTGAGCTGGTTCGTGATCAGCTCGAAGAGGTGGAGCGGCGGCGGGTCGGCCCCGTCCGGAATCTGCGGGATGTGCGCGTGCGGGGCGAGGACCTCGCTGCGGCCGCGCATCCGTGAGCGGAGCCCCGCGACGATCCGGCGCCCCGCGTCGCCGCCGCCCGGCTCGTGGAGCAGTACGACCGGAACTCTGCTGCGGCTGCGCCGCGGCTGTACCACGAGTTTGTCGAAGGCGTCGACGAAACGATCGACACCGGGATAGGCCGGAATGCGGTTCCGAGGATCCCCCGTGGTCATGCGCTGCCCCCTCTGTGCCCCGAGAATCAGGCGCCGTCGCCGACTGTTCTACCCATGCGCAGAGTCAATCATCTGACACTGACAGTAGGAGCGGCTCCCGGCGCAGAGGGGAGCGCGACCGGACGGTTCCGGACCCGCTCCACGGTTGTCCGGCCGGTCCGGGGCAGCGCCCGTCGGCACGGCCGACGCGTGATCGACCCCTGCCGACGCGCGCGGTCGTGCCGATCGCGGGTGCCCGGGGGTCCCTGGGTGTTCGGGCCGGATCTCGACAGCCTGACTGCGGGATTCGCTTCGCCACCCGGATTCGCCCGTCTTCGTCCTGGCGGAGTGCACGACGGCTCCGCAGTCGATGCCGGACAGTCCCGTCATGTGCCGAGGCGTGCGCCTCCGGTGACGAGCACCGTGCTTCGCTTCCCCGGTCTCATGGCTCGGGCCCCGGTGCGCGTGCTGCTCGCTCCCGTCGTGTGACGGCGGTGACCCCGGTCACGAGGGCGAGTCCGGCGCCTGCGGCGCCCGCCAGGACGGGCTGCCCGGCGCTCGCAGCTCCCAGCATGGCGGTCAGCAGACCCCAGCCCGCGGCGAGCGCGTAGGGGAGCAGACCTCGAGTCCAGCGCACGATGACCGCGGCAGTCGCCGTAGCGCCGGCCAGCACCGCCAATTGCCCCGCGACGCCCGCTCTGCCGCTGACGGGGGCACCGGAACCTGCCACCGCGGTAGTGAGGTTCACCCAGACCGCGATGGTCGACCACCCAGCGTAAATACCGAGCATCCACCACAAGAGCCCTCTGGGCACGGGCCGCCAGGTGGCGATGGCGAAGCGGTGCTGCAGTGCCACTGACATGGCATGTGCGAGACCGCAGATCATGACGGCGAACACCGCGACCGTTCCCCATACCGGTGCGACCTCCGCCACCACAAGCCAGCAGCTGAATCCGGCGAAGACCACCGAGAGCGGGACGGCCAAGCGGTTTCGAACCTCGGGATCCGGGCGACGCTCGGGCAGTGCCCACAGCGCGTAGGCGACGCAGAGGAGTTCCACCGGCGTCCAGATCGAGAATGCCCAGCCGACCGGAACGATGGGGGGCTCACCCGGACGGTCGGCTTTCGTGAACTCACCGCCGTAGAGCCGGCTGAGGACGGAGCTCACCACCTGCCCCAGCGCGAGGACCAGCATCACCGAGCGCCAGGCGGCCACCGGGCCGGCTGAGCGCCTCAATGAAGGGGCCTGCACCATGGGTCGTCCTTACCGCCGGGTCTGATTCGTCGATGTCACCCTGCACACTCTTCCCGATGCAGACGCAGAACGGATGCAGTGCGCATTCTGTGAGTACCTACTTCAACCGTCCTGTTTGCCGTTGTTCAGGAGGGGTTAGCCGATCGACCGTTCTGAGTGCAGGCTCATCCCGGAATAGCCGACCCGTCGGGAACGCTGGTGATCCTGTTCATGGCCGGCGTGCTCGAGCGGTTTGGTCGCGTGCGGTTGCGTTCCCCTGTGTCTACGTGTGTGAGGCGTCCTGCTGTCCCAGGTCGCGCCTGTTGTCTCGCTGGGCCGAAGTTCCGCGGTCGGATCTGCCGATGCAGGGGTGGGGAATGCATCCGCGGCGGCGGTGCGTTCGCGGTCCGCGGCCATCGAGGCAGCAGACGCCGCAGCGCGGGCACGGGCGGCGGCCGCGCACGCGGCCCGGGCCGACGCCGCGGCCTTCAAGGCCGAAGCCGCGGCCCGCGCGGCGAACGCGGCGGCGAACAGGGCCGAATCCGAGTCGGCGGCCACCCGCGCCGCGGCCCAGCGAGCCAACGCCAAGGCGGCCGAAGCGACCGCGCAGGAAGCCCGTGCCGGCATCGCCGCCCACGAAGCGGCCCGGCTGGCCGGACTGGCCTCGATCGAGGCCGACCACGCCCTCCAAGCGGCCAACCGCACCCGCGAGGAGGCCGACGGCGCCACGCGAGAAGCGGCGATGGCCCGTCTGCAGGCGGGCATCGCGGTCCAGGCCGCCACATCGGCCCGTACCACCGCCGCAGGCATCGCCGACCCCGCGAACACCGCCATCCTGCTCACCGCGCCGTTCACCGGCACCGACGTCGACGCCGACTTCGCTGGCCAAGTAGCCCAGGCCGCCCTGGCTATGGGCCAAGACGAGGTCACCAAGGCCGAGGCCAGGGCGACCGAGGCGGCCAAGGCCGCCGCAGCGGCCGAAGCCGCCGCCGCACGCGCCAACGCCCAAGTGGCCCCCGCCTTCAAGGCGGCGGCAGCAGCGGCGCGTTCCTCCGCGGACGCCGCACGCTCCTCGGTGGCCGCAATGAAGTCCGCGGCCCAGGCCGCCGAGGACGGCGCGAAGGCCCGAGCCGCAGCGGCACGGGCCAACGAGGCCGACGCCCAGGCCCAGGCCGACGCGAAACTCGCCCGCCAGGCCGCCAGACAGGCATTCGCCGACGCGGCAGCAGCACGCAACGCCGCCGCACAAGCCGAGGCCGAGGCCGCACGGGCACGCGGCGCCGCCGCCGAAGCGGAGAACCACGCAGCAGCCGCAAGCGGCGCCGCCACCCAGGCCGAGAAGGACGCCGAGGACGCCGGGAAGCTCGCCACCTCCGCCGAGAAACACGCCGCATCGGCCGAGACCGCGGCCAAGAACGCCGGCACCTACGCCAAGGAGGCCGGCACCTACGCCAAGGAGGCCGACGAGGCGGCCAAGCGCGCCGAGGAGTACCAGCGCGAGCTGGAGCGCAAGGAGCGCGAGGAGGCCGCCAGGTCCGGGAAGGAGGTCTCCGGCGGTGACCTGATGGAGGCGGAGCGCAAGACCCTCGAAGCCGCGGGTATCAGTGTGGCGGAGTTCGAGGCGGCCAAGGCACTGGCCCAGAAGAACCTCCTCGACTACCTCAAGGAGAACGGCGCCGAGCTGCTCGTCGAACTCGCCGCCGAGGAGATCAAGGAATGCTGGGACGACCCCGACATCCCGACCTGCCTCTGGGCGATCGTCAACAACCTGCCCTGGACGAAGGCAGCCTCCCTCGTCACCAAGCTCCCGAAGCTCGGCAAGGCCATCTTGGGCATCAAGGACTTCCTCGACAAGGCCGCCAAGGCGAGGGAGCTCGTCGACAAGGGTCAGAAGGTCATCGACCGGGCCAAGGCCGTGCTCTGCCCCACCAAGCCCAAGCCCAGGTCCAAATCCACCCCGAGAGCGTTCACGGCTGCGTCTGCCTCCGGAGGGGGAGGTTTTGACGGCTGGGACGGATGGGACGGCTGGAGCGACTGCGAGTTCATTCCCACCGGCCAGAACCTGCCTGAAGGCGGATACGAGGTAGCCCTCGACACGCTCGCGCTGAGGAACCTGCGCGACTATCACTTCGAGGGCGGAAGCATGGTCACCGACAAGAAGGGGCTGTTCAACTCCGACCTCAACCTCGGGGACATGAAGGACATCTTCCAAGGGGCGATATCGGACCAGGGCGGATGGAAGCAGGCGAACGGCGGTTCCGCCTATCGTGAGAAGGACGGCAGTCCCCGCTTCGTTTCGGTGCTGGAGGGCATCAAGGTGCGTGGCCCGGTCGGCCGCCCGCGAACCCGCACCGGCGGAAGGAGTCGCGCATCCGATGGATCACGGACGGCGCCGGAAACATCGCACAACGCATCCAGGCAACCGGCACCGACAAGTAGGGCCCGCCCTGCGAGGCCATCGACATCACCGGCACCCACGAACACGCAACAAGGGCCGCGACCCTTGGGTCGAGGCCCTCGTATCCGTACTGCTACGGCAAGTGTCCGAGGGGGGACTTGAACCCCCACGCCCGATAAAGGGCACTAGCACCTCAAGCTAGCGCGTCTGCCATTCCGCCACCCGGACCAGGTGTCAGGTCGACCTCGGGGCGTTCCCCGTGGCGACATGGACAACTCTACCAGGGGTTCGAGGCGCCTCTGAACTGCATTTCCCGTGGTCAGTGGGGTGGGGTGGCGGAGGGCCTGCGCCGTCGGCCTGCCCCTCGTGCCCACTCGCAGTCGACGCACGGAAAGTGACTGAATGCGTACAGGGCGTATAGTGTCGTCTAGCCTCACGGCGTGAGCCGTGAACTTCGTCATCGCAGGCCGCGTGCACTGTCGCCGCTTCGGGAGCATCTGCGCGACACCTTCTGGTTCGCGCCCACCACGGCCCTGACACTCGTCTTCCTGCTCTGGGGCGTCGCCGACACCCTCGATGCCGCGATCGTGGACGCCCTGAGGGAGGACGGGGACCTCGAGGGAATCCGCCGCCTGATGGCCATCGCCGAGGACGCCCGGATCATCGTCACCACCGTCAGCGCGGCGATGATGACCTTCATCGGCGTCGTCTTCAGCATCTCGCTGGTCGCCGTCCAGATGGCCGCCGGGAACTTCACGCCCCGCATCGTGCGGATCTTCATCCGGAGCAGGATCAGCAAGCTCACCTTCGCGGTGTTCCTGGCGACGTTCCTGCTGTCGCTGCTGGTCCTCACCTCGTACGAGAGCGAGGCCGACCCGCGGGACGTCATGACCGTGCCGGTGGTGCAGAGCGCCCTGACCGTCGTCATGGTCGTGCTCAGCCTGGTGCTGTTCATCGCGTACGTCACCCAGACCCTGCAGCTGATGAAGGTCGGGCCCGTCGTCGAGCGGATCAACAAGGAGTCGCTCGGGGAGGTGGCGAGAATGCCCGTGCAAGGGCCCGACGGGGCGCCCCTGGCGCCCGAGATCGCGCGCATGAGCCACCAGGGGCGTGCCGGCGTACTGCGGGACGTGCACATCGCGCGGCTGGTGCGCGTCGCACGGCGGAACGGGGTGGTGCTGCGGCTCATCCCCCGGATCGGGGACCACATGGTGCCCGGCACGCCCGTGCTCGCGGTGCACGGGCCGCGCGTGCCCGCCCGGTCGGCGCTCCGGCACAGCGTGTCGGTCGGGGTCGAGCGCACCTTCCACCAGGACCTGGGCTTCGGACTGCGGCAGCTGTCCGACATCGCGTTGCGGGCCTTGTCGCCCGCCGTGAACGATCCGACCACCGCCGTGCAGTGCCTCGACCGGATCGTGGTGTTCCTCGCGGCGGTCGCCGTACGCCCCCTGGGCGCGGTGCACCACCGGGACCGCAAAGGGGTCGTGCGGCTGGTGCAGAACGTCCCCGGCTGGACCGATCTGGTCGATCTCGGGCTCACCGAGATCCGCGGGTGCGCCACGGCGAGCCCGCAAGTCTCCCGGCGGATGCTGGCCGGCATCGACGATCTGTTGCGGCTCGTGCCGGAGGAACGGCGTGCCCCGCTGGTACGGCACCGGGCGCTTCTGGTGCAGGCTCTGGATCGGACGCTGCCCGAGGCGGCCGAGCGCGCGTTCGCACTGCGGCCCGACCGCCAGGGCATCGGTTGAACATGTTGCGAAGGGCCGCCTCTGGCGTCCTTCCGCCCGCCCTCCCTCCCGGGCAGCGACGTACCCGCCCGGTGCGCGTTCAGGACTCCAGAGGCGGCTCGTCCAGTTCCGTCAGCCGTACGGTGCACAGGCCGCCGCGTTCGACCCTGACGTCCGTCACCTTCAGCCGGGTGCCCGGCAGCAGGATGAACTCGTCCTCCCCGGTGAACGCGGAGAAGTCGCGGATGCCCACGGCCCGGGCGGGGACCACCTCGAACAGCGTCCGCTTGCCGCGGCTGCCGAGGAACGCCTTGGCCACGCCGAGTTCGGACGTGCACGAGGACACGCCCCACGAGGTCACGGTCCGGCCGAGCGGATACTGCCCACGCAGGTCGAGGGACACCCCGCGTCACAACGGCCGCATGCGAACGGGAAGTTGCGACACCGCGGAGAACAGCCGGGCGGCCTTTTCAAGCGGGGCGCCGCGGTCGGCCTCAGCTGAGGCGGAACACCGGCCCGCGGGGCGTGAAGGGGAGCGAGGCACCCTCCGGGACGAGATAGGCGTGCTCGGGCCGTACGCGCAGCACATCGCAGTAGCCGTCCGTGATGACGAGCACGGGCGCCGTCGCCGGGAAGTCCTCCGCGCGCCGCAGGAGGTCGACCCCCGGCTGGAGGACCGTGCCGCCGCGCCCGCGCACCCGGACCCGGCCCGCGATCTCCGCCGGCGGCAGATAGCCCGCGTCGTACGCGGCGGCGTCGCAGAAGACCACCCGGGCGGCCGGTACGTCCCGCGCCTCGGCGTACGAGGCGACGGCGCCGAGTGCCTTGCCGAGCAGCCGGGTGCCCATGGAGCCGGAGGTGTCCAGGACGACGCCGAAGGTGCACCGGGCGACCTCCTCGGGCGGGAAGTACCGTCCGGCGCGCGGGATGTCGGGGGTCGACGCCTGACGGCGGGCGGGCCGGGCGTAACTGCGTACGGCCTCGGGGCGGGGCACGAACTCGTCGAACCAGCGCGCGAGCCGGGCGTCCCACGGAACCGGCGGGTGGGCGAGCGCCCGGATCTCTTCGACCAGTCCGGAGGGCAGCAGCCCTCGCCCGCCGCCGGTGTGCAGATCGAGTCCCTGGACCAGGCCGCGCCGGTAGAACTCGTCGAGGTCCGCCCAGTCACGGGGACGTCCGCCGAGCGGTTCGCCGAGGATGTCCCCGACGCCCTTGCCCCGGAGGGTGGCCAGCCGTCTGGCGCGGCGGGCGTCGGTGACGATCCGGTCGTACACCTCCTCCGCGGAGAGGTCCTTCAACGCCGGGTCGTACAGCAGCCCTTCGGGCATCGTGCCGACGCCCATCCCGACGAGCCAGCCGTTGACCACGTAGTCGGCGGCGACGTTGAACAGATACGGGTCGCGACTGCCGCGCCGGTCACCGTGGCGCAGTGCGGCGTGCAGCATCTCGTGGGCGAGGACGAAGCGCCACTCCTCGTCGTCGTACTGCCGCAGCGGGTTGACGTAGATCTCGCCGGCCGTGGCGTCCACGGCGGCGACGGCGATGCCGTGCGCGCGGGAGAGTTCGGCGTCGGCGACGACGGTCATGCCGGACGCGATGCCGCCGAGAAGCGGGTACGAGGAGACGAACCAGCTGAGGGCGCGTTCCCAGGGCCGTGTGGGGAGCCGTTCGCCGGTGAGCGTGTCGCGGCGGCCGCCCGCCAGGTCCATGGCGGCGGACACGGTGCGCGTGAGGGCGTGTGCGAAGGCCAGTTGCCAGTCGGCCGGGGTGTGCCACCGCGACCACGGCACCAGGATCTGGTCGGGGGAGTCACCGCCCGTACCGCAGCCCTCGTACGCGGTGGGGATGCCGTCGCGGCGCCAGCGCCTCGCGAGCTGCTCCTCGTCGCCGTCGGGGTAGGAGGCAGGGAGGTGCTCGGGGGCACGGCCGACGGGGTAGCTGAGCAGGAAGCGGTTGACGACGGCGCAGCGGGCGGCGAGGTCGGCCCGGTCGGGCTGGGCGCGGGGGCCCTTGTCCGCGGGGACGTGGCCGAAGCCGAGATGGATGAGGCAGTGGGCGATGGCCCACGCCCACTCGGCCGGCTCGGCGCGGCGGTCGGGGTGGACGTGGACCGTGCCGTTGGAGTCGACGGCGGCCAGGCCGTGGCGCGGGCCGAGGGCGCAGTCGCGGCTGCGGCAGAGGCCGGCGTCCAGCGAGGCGAGGGCCGGGTTGTGCTTGACGGCGGCCAGGCCGGCGAGGAAGGACTCGGTGGCCGCGTCGGTCCTGGCCTTCTTCGCGCGCGACGTCCGGCTCACCGGCGGGCCTCGACCAGCCGCGGCATGTCGCGGGCGGCCTCGACGAGGAACCAGGCGGGCAGCACGGGCTGGCCGTCCTCGTCGTCCCGGATGACGGTCTGGGCGACCTCGACGGAGATCTCGGCGAGCTGGACGAGCAGCGCCTTGGCGCGGTGCGCGGTCTGCCGCAGAGCGGGCGGGATCTGGTCCTTGGCGGCGGGGAGTTCCTTGACCAGCCGGCCCCGGAAGGCGTCGGCGAGGTAGTAGAGCAGGTCGCGGTCCTCGATGCGGTTCGGCCAGGACGCGTCGCCCTTGACGATGGCGTCGATGCCGTACGCGTGCCGCACGATCTTCGCGTAGCCGCAGAAGGACACGGCGTGCGCGGGGGTGAGTGTGCCGTGCGCGACGATCCTGAGCGTCTCCTCGTCGAGCGTCGGACCGAAGGAGTGCAGGGCGTCGGAGAGCATGTGCCACGAGCGGGGGGTGGAGAAGGGCTCCTCCGTCTTCGGCGGCTGCGACCAGAGGTGGTCGGGCCGGTCGCTGACGTAGTCGACGACCCACGGGTGGATCCCGTTCTCGCCCGCCCATACGAGCCAGTCCGTGGCGGAGGCGCGCAGATGGACATGAGTGAGGCGGTTGACCAGGGCGGAGGCGACGGGCCGGGCCAGCGCGTTGTCGGTGGCGCGGTTGCCGGCGCCGATGACGACGGAGCCCTCGGGGAGTTCGTAGGTTCCGATGCGCCGGTCGAGGATCAGGGAGTAGAAGGCCTTCTGCACATCGGGGGTCGCGGCGTTCAGCTCGTCGAGGAACAGGCAGTACGGTTCGTCCCGCGCGATGGCTTCCGGCGGGCAGAAGACGGACCTCCCGTCGCGGATCTGCGGGACGCCGATGAGGTCCTCGGGCGCGAGCTGGGTGCCGAGGAGGCTGACGCACTCGAGGCCGAGGGACTCGGCGAAGTTCCGCACGAGGGACGACTTGCCGATGCCGGGGGCACCCCACAGGAAGACGGGGCGCACCGTGGCGAGGCCGAGCAGCAGCTCGGGGACACGGGCGGGCGTGACGGTGACGGCTGCCTGCACGCTGAGGACTCCTGGGACGAGGCGAGGTCCGGTGCGCCCGGACTGTTCGATGCGTCCGAACAGTCTGGACGTTCCGGACCTCTCGGCGCAGCCGGTTTATCGCCCCGTGCGGCGGTGCGCCCGGCGCGGTCCGGATCGGCGCCGGGGGCGTTCGACCGGCTCCGGGCGGCGCGGTCCGGATCGGCGCCGGGCGGGCGCGACCGGCTCCGGTGATCACCCCGCCCGGAGCCGATCGGACGCCGAGTGCCCCGGCCCGCGGGGAGGGTCAGCCCTTGTACACCTGCTCGCGCAGGACCTCGCCGGTGGCGGCGTCGATGTCGAAGGCCGTCTTGCTCCAGTCCTGCCGTTTGACGACGTCCACCGACCACACGAGCGTGTGGTCCTCGTCGCCCAGGTGGACTTCGGTGACGGTTCCCTGCTTCCTCTCCGTGGCCGTCTTCACCGCCTGCTCCGGCGACACCTGAGCCCTGGTCAGGCGGTCGGTGAGCTCACGCATGTCGTCCGCGTCCTGATCGGTCTCCGGCCGGGACCGCAGCACCGTGCCGGAAACGCCGTCCACGAGGACCCGGTGGACCATGCCGTTCTGGCCGGCCACCTCGGCGGTCCACTCGGGGCTGCCGGGGCTCGGTACGGGTGAGGCGGTGGCGCCGCCCTTGTAACGCCGCAGCTCGATCCCGACCAGCTTGCTCCCGGCGACGGTGCCGACGGCTGTGTCGGCTGCCCCGTCCCACGGGACCTTGGCCGCCTGCACCAGCGACATGCGCGCGACCTGGTCGTCGGTGAGACGGGCCCCGGTGTCCGTGGGGTCCGGTGAACCGGTGGGGCCGACGCCGGTCGGAGCCGCCGGGGTGGCGACGGCCGCCGGACCCTTGGTGCCCGCGTCGCTGCCGCAGCCGGTCACGAGCAGGGCGGAGCAGACCATGAGACATGCTGGCAGGGCGGAACGCAGACGGAGAGCATGCAGCGATTCGTTCATGTCGCCACGCGTAACCGCTGCCCCCGCGAGGCAGACCGCCCGCCCTGAAGATCACCCGTTCGCCGTTCCGACCGCCGCCGGGGCGCGGCCCCGACACCTCCGGCAGCCCGATTCCCGGTCCGTTCGCGGCGCGGAGGTCGCGGGCCGTAGGACGGCGGAGCCCGCGGCGACCGCTCCCCGGAAGGCGGCTTCCTCGGCGGCCGGCCGTTCTCCGGCCGGCAGGGCGGGCGCGCGGCCGCTGCTGCCACGGCGGCCCGACGCCGAGGCGGCGAAGGACGGTTCGGCCGACCCTCGCCGTCCACCGCTGACGTGCGACCGGCCGCCCTGGATCCCCGCCGGCGACCCGCACCGTTCCGTGTTCCTTCGGACGGTCCCGACACGACCGCGGGGCCGGCGGCACCGCTCGAGGCGCGCGAGGAGGGTGCCCGGGTCCGCACCATGCATCGGCCGTCCGGGAGGTGCCGTGGGAGCCGGACCGTCGGATCCGCTCCCCGTTCCATCTCTGGTGCGTCGCGCACCCGCGCCCACGGCGGCCACGCCCCGTGAGCCCGGGTTCCCCCAATGTCAGCGGCTCCGGCGCGTCCGGTCCGCGGGCAACTGCCGCTCCTCTTCCCTCCGGTGTCCGCCGGAGGTGCCCGCGGCGCCCGGGCGGAACCGTCCGGCCTGCGTCCACTCGGCGAACCACCAGGCACCCGCCACCACGCCCGACCACAGCAGCCCGGCCGACACCGCGGAGGACCACGACGCCTTCTCCGTCCACCTCTCCACTGCTGCCAGCACCACCCAGGCGCTCAGAAGGACAGCCGCAACCCGTACACGTCGATGCTTGAACATCGGGCCCGACTACCCGGTCCCGCGGGAAGATCACACGGCGACGCGGTGGTGTGCGGGGAGCCGGCGTACGAAGTCATGGTCGCTTGGCGCGGTGACGCGTCGAGGTGCCGTCAAACTCCCGATCCGTCCGCGCAATTGGGGAGATATGACTGTATGAGTTACCGTACGCATATTCCGCTGCCATGCCCGTTGGGCAGATAGTGGACGGGAAATGCTGGACTCCGAAAGGGAGGTGCGTCATGTCCTGTCCACCGTCGGTCGATGCGCGCAAAGCGCTGGATTTCCTCAGGACCAGTGGACTGGTCGATCTCAGCGTTCCGCTGGAGCGTGTGGTCGGCCAGGTCAGCCAGCTGGACGATGTCGCGGGCTATGTACTGGCCTGGGAACGCTACGTCCTGGTCGTCGCCAACGAAGTAGCGGACGCCGCGGCGCCCACTGACAGCTGATCGAACCACGCAAGATGACTGCCGGGAGGACCACGGTGAGAGCAGAACAGCCCGGCGTCCGGTCGTCTCGAAGGCGCGCGGTGGAGGACCGGGCGGTCGCCTGGCTCGCTGCGCGCCGGGCCCTGCTGGACCCGCGCAGCGCCCGGCCTGACAGTGTGCTCTTCACCCGCAAGGCGCTGATCGAGACGGCGTTTCTGGCGGGACTGCGAGCCCGGCTCGACGACTCGCCGCTCACGGACGACTACGCGTCCATTCTCGAGCAGGTCGAGGACGTGGCCCGGGAGCCCTCCTATCGGGAGATGATCGCGCGGGACGAGAGCGCCCTGCTGCTGTACGCCGGCACGTACGCGGCGCTGCGGCTGTGCGGCCGCGACGCCCCGGAGTTCGAGCGCATCATCCGGCAGGCCGTGGAAGGCGGGTACGCGGCGGCTTTCGAGCGAGTTCCGTATCGGCAGCTGGACCTGCTCCACACCCTGTACCTGTGCGGAATCGAGCACGACCTGTCCCCGATGGACGATGTTCTGCCGTTCTCGCTCCTGTGCCGGCGCCCGAACGTGCTGAAGCTGGCCGATCGAGACGTCTACGCCATCACCCACACCATCTTCTACGTCACCGACTTCGGCCTGCGCGACCCGGCATGGCCTCGCGGGTTCCGGCCCGGTGAGGGCGTCGAACTCCTCGAAGCCCTCCTCGTCCTGGCCGAGGCACGCGCCAACGCCGACCTGGTCGGGGAGCTGTTGTGCTGCCTGTACTGCCTCGGCGTCACCGACTCCTACGCGGCGGACCGCGCCTGGGCCTTCCTGGAGTCGGTCCAGGACGGGAACGGTCGCGTGAACGGCCCCGAAGGCGTGCTCCACCCCGGAGCCGACGCCGGGGACGGCGACTTCCGGCACTGGGCCGAGGGGTACCACACCACCATCGTCGCCGCGCTGGCCGGTCTGCTCGAGCGCAGTCCGCGGCGCCGCAGCCAGCCGCCCCCGACTCCGCCTGCCGAGGACGTCTGCCTGCGGACACCCCTGAGGCGCGCGGTGATGTGGCTGTGCGACGCGGTTCCGGAGCAGGACCACCGCTCCGGCCTCGCCGGGGTCACCGCCGCGGCCGTCGGCGCGTCCGCGATCCGGGAACACGACCTCGCCCGACCCTCACTCGAGTGCTACGCGGCGCACCTCGCGGACGCCGCCCCGGCCTTCTGGCAGGAGCAGGGGATGGAGATCGCAGGAGCGTTCGCCCTGGCGCTCCGGCAGGCGGAGGTCCACTGCCCCTCCCTGGACGAACACCTCAAAGCCACCGCCGACGCGATCGCCTCCCTCGAGAGCATCCCCGCCGACACCGCCGGCGGAGTGCACCGGCTGATCAGCCTCGGCGTCCTCAGCCGGTCCGCCGCCTCGTCGATTCCCCGGCAGACCACGCGCCGAGAACGGCACCTCTATCCTCTCCACGCCGCCGTCTCCCTGTGCGAAGCCCGGGAGACCTACCACCTGGGGCAGATGGCGGGGACGCTCCGCACCCTCATCCAGGAGGGCTGGGGCCACCACCGCATCACCCGGGACGCCCTGTCCTTCCTGATCGCCCAGCAGAACACCGGCGGAGCCTTCGGCTATCCGGCCTTCGACGACCGGACGGCACGCCGCAGGGCCCAGTACTCCTGGACGCGAAGTGCGGTGATCGCCCTTGCCGCCGCGGCGACGACCGGGCTGAGGGACTGACCTGCGGTCGCCCGCGCGGAGCGTGGGGGAGACGGGCGAGGAGAGGGCGGCCGGGGCGACGGCCGGGCCGGGCACCTTCCCCGGCGGCCGCCTCTTCTCCGGCCGGCAGGCGGGAGATACGAGAGCCGGCGGCCACGGCCCGACACAAGGTCGGCATGGGGGACCACCCGGCGCTGACGGACCGGTCCGCGGGGCGCCGTTCACCGCCCGGCGACGGGGGAACCCCTTCAGGCTGCCATCGGCGGCAGCCCGGGCAGCACCTTCTCGATGGTGACGGGGAAGTCGCGCACCCGCACACCGGTGGCGTTGAACACCGCGTTCGCGACGGACGCACCGGCACCGCAGATGCCCAGCTCACCGACGCCCTTCGCGCCCAGGACGTTGGCCTTGTCGTCGTAGCCGTCCAGGACGACGGCGTCGACGTCGGTGATGTCGGCGTGCACCGGAACCAGGTAGCCCGCGAAATCCCGGTTGACGAAGGCGCCGGATCGCCGGTCGATGACAGCTTCCTCCTGGAGGGCCGCGCCGACACCCCAGATCATGCCGCCGATCAGCTGCGAGCGGGTCGTCTTCGGGTTGAGCACCCGCCCCACGGAGAACACACCGAGCATCCGCCGCAGACGGATCTCGGCCGTGTCCGCGTCGACGCCCACCTCCGCGAAATGGGCCCCGTAGGTGTTGATCGAGTAGTCGGAGTAGTTCGGTTCATCGCCCATGTAGCGGACCTGGCCCTCGGCCTCCACACCGCCGGGAAGGCTGCGCGCGACGATCCCTTCCAGGGTCTCGGACGCGCCGCCGATGCCGACGCTTCCGTCGGAGAAGACCGCGTCTGCCGGGTCCAGTCCGTGCAGCGGAGAGCGTGCGTCGCCACAGGCCGCTTCCAGCAACTTCGCGCGCAGGGCCAGGCACGCCCGGTGGGTCGCGGTGCACGAGTTGGCGGCGCCCCACGAGCCTCCGGAGCCCCAACTGGTGGGGAAGTCGGAGAGCCCGAGCTCGATCCGCACCCGTTCGAGCGGGAGTCCGAGTCCCTCGGCCGCGACCTGGGTGAGGATGGTGTACGTGCCCGTGCCGATGTCGGTCATGTCCGTCCGGACGACGGCGGTGCCGTCCGCCTCCAGCCGCACGCGCACCGTCGTCGGCCCCTGGAAGTGCCCGCGGATGGCCGCCGACATGCCGTACCCGACCAGCCACCGTCCGTCGCGCAGACTCGCAGGCGTGACCGGGCGGTGCTCCCACCCGAACCGGTGGGCGCCTTCGCGCAGGCAGTCGACCAGCCGCCGTTCGCTGTACGGCACGTTCCGCTCGGGGTCGACGGTGGGCTCGTTGCGGATCCGCAGCTCGACCGGGTCCAGGCCGAGCGAGTGCGCCAGCTCGTCCATCGCCGACTCGACCGCCAGCATGCCCGGCGCCTCGCCCGGCGCGCGAACGTCCGTCCCGCGCGGCAGGTCGAGCGCCGCCAGCCGGTGGCTGGTCAACCGGTGGGGCGCGGCATACAGGCTGCGGGTGGTGGCGGCGGTCTGCTCGGCGTACTCGACGTCGGGGTTGGTGTGCATCGTGACGTCGTGGGCGATCGCCGTCAGCCGCCCGTCGCGCTCCGCGCCCAGCCGGACCCGCTGGCGCGATGTGGGGCGCATGCCGACGAGTTGGAAGACCTGCTGGCGGGTCATCGCGACCTTCACCGGTCGGCTCAGCGTGCGGGCGGCGAGCGCCGCCAGGATCGTCTCCGAGTGGATGCCCAGTTTCGAGCCGAACCCCCCGCCGACGAAGGGGGCGACGGCGTGGACCCGCTCGGGGTCCATCAGGAGCGTCGTGGCGACCGAGACCTGCGCCGCGTTGACGATCTGGGAGCTGACGTAGAGGACCAGGTCCTCGCCGCGCGGTTCCGCCAGACACGCGTTCGGCTCTATCGGCAGCGAGAACTCGTAGGGCGTCGTGTACTGCTGGTCGACCTTGACCTCCGCGTCGTCGAATCCGGCGTCGAAGTCGCCCACCTCGGTGTCGGTGGGGATACCGGCGTTGACCACCTTCGGGATGTAGACGTCGTCCTCGAACTCGGCGAAGTCGAAACGCCCCCGCCCGGTGCCGTACTCGACCTCGACGAGGTCGGCCGCGGCCCGGGCCTGCTCGAGGGTCCCGGCGACGACGAGCGCCACCGGTTCGCCGTAGTAGTGGATCTCGGGGCCGGTGAGCTCCGGCTGGGCACGCCAGTACTCGAAGGGAACGGACTCGTCGCGGGGGCCCTGCGCCGGGGCGTTGAGATGGGTCATCACCAGATGCACACCGGGTGCCCGCTCGGCCTCCTCGGTGTCGATCCGGGTGATGCGGCCTTTGCCGATCGTCGCCCCGACGATGAAACCGTAGAGCGGCGGGCCGGCCTCCCAGTGCTCGTACGCGTAGGCTGCTCGCCCGGTCGCCTTGAGCGGCCCGTCGACGCGGTCCACAGCGTGCCCGATCATCTCGCCTCCTCCTGCGGAGCCGGCTTGCCCGCCGGTCGGCTCCCGGTCCCGGTCGGCTCCCGGTCCCGGTCGGCTCCCGGTCCCGGTCGGCTCCCGGTCCCGGTCGGTCCCGGCCTCCTGGCGGGACTCAGCCGGTCCCGGCCACCTGTGCCAGCGTGCGGCACAGGGTGCGCCCGGCCAGCTCGATCTTGAAGTCGTTGTGCCCCTGTCCGGCGGCGTCGCGCATGGCCGCCTCGGCCGCGGCGCGATACGTGGCCATCTCGGCGGGGCGGCCGGTCAGCGCGGCCTCCGCCTCGGCGGACCGCCACGGCTTGTGCGCCACACCGCCGAACGCCACCCGGGCCTCACGGACGCTTCCCGCGTCGGTCGTCGACACGACGGCCGCCACGGAGACCAGCGCGAACTCGTACGACGCCCGGTCGCGTACCTTGCGGTACCTCTGCCGGCCGGGCGGGGGCGGCGGCAGGACGACGCTCGTGATCATCTCGCCGGGCCGCAGCACGGTCTCGATGTGCGGTGTGTCGCCGGGCAGCCGGTAGAAGTCGGTGATGGCGACGCGGCGCACCGCCCCTTCGGCGTCGAGTAGTTCGATCTCCGCGTCCAGCACCGTCAGGGCCACCGCCATGTCCGAGGGGTGGGTGGCGATGCAGGATCCACTCGCGCCGAGGATCGCGTGTATGCGGTTGAACCCGCCGATGGCCGAACACCCGCTTCCGGGCTCGCGCTTGTTGCAGCCCGCGGCGGTGTCGTAGAAGTAGGGGCACCGGGTGCGCTGCAGCAGGTTTCCCCCCGTGGACGCCTTGTTGCGCAGCTGGCCCGAGGCGCCGGACAGCAGCGCCTCCGACAGCACCGGATAACGGGTGCGGACCAGGGCGTCGGCGGCCACGTCGGAGTTCGGCGCCTGGGCGCCCACACGCAGCCCGCCGTCCGGGAGTTCCTCGATGGCGCGCAGCGGGAGCCGGCTGATGTCGACCAGATGGCTCGGCTTCTCGATGTCCAGCTTCATCAGGTCCAGCAGGTTGGTGCCGCCGCTGATGAACTTGGCACCGTTCCTGGACACCGCGGCGACGGCGGCCTGAGGGTCCGTTGCCCGCTCGTAGGTGAAGGACCTCATGCCGTGCCGCCTTCCGCCGTGCCGCGGATGGCCGCGACGATGTTCGGATAGGCGGCGCACCGGCAGATGTTGCCGCTCATCCGCTCGCGGATCTCCGCGTCCGTCAGGGCGATGTGCGGCGAGGCCACGTCGGCGGTGGCGTGACTGGGCCAGCCCGCCTCCACCTCGGCGAGCATGCCGACGGCCGAACAGATCTGCCCCGGTGTGCAGTAACCGCACTGGAAGCCGTCCTTCTCGACGAAGGCGCGCTGCACGGGGTGCAGGTGGTCGGGATCGCCGAGGCCCTCGATCGTGACGATCTCGTCGTCCTCGTGCATGACGGCCAGCGACAGACAGGAGTTGACGCGCCGGCCGTTGACCAGCACCGTGCAGGCGCCGCACTGACCGTGGTCGCACCCTTTCTTCGTCCCGCTCAGGCGAAGGTGCTCGCGCAGCGCGTCGAGCAGCGAGGTCCGCGGATCCACCTCGAGCCGCCACATGTGATCGTTGACGTTCAGCCGTATCGCCGAGAGTGGGGCCGTCTCGCCGTCGCTCGGCCCGGCGGGGCCCGTCCCCGGATAGCTCATCACAGCCCGCCTTCCTCGCTCGGGTGCGGGTGTCAAGCCCGACGTGCGTCGCCGCTGTCGGCGCGCCTCCCCGCGGCTCGTCGCCCTTGCGGGGCGCGCTCTGCAGTCCAGCGTCTCGCACATGCCCGCCAACCGCGATTCATGTCCTCGTGGTGCGGTTCCCCGCACGCCCCCGTCCGGTGTACCGGCCGGGGAGCGGGACCGGCGCCGCTCTCGCCGGGTACCACCACGCCGGGCTCCCCGGCCGGCTTGCCGGGCCGTTTTCCTCTGACTAAGGTCAGAGGATGATCGAGGAACAGGTGGACCGGGTACGGCGCTTCAACCGGACGGTCGCCGAGCGAGTGGGAGTGCTGCACGACCACTATCTGGGCGGCGCACGCCCGTACGGGCAGGCTCGGCTGCTCTGGCAGATCGGCGACGGCGACACGCACGACGTCCGCGGCGTACGGGACCGGCTCGGCCTCGACTCCGGCTATGTGAGCCGGCTGCTGCGCGCGCTCGAGCGGGACGGCCTCGTCGCCGTCGGGCCCCACCCCCGCGACCGGCGGGTCCGCACCGTACGGCTGACCGAGGCCGGGCGGCAGGAGCGCGCTCTTCTCGACGGCCGCAGTGACGCACTCGCCGCATCGCTCCTCGCCCCGCTCAACGCCCGGCAACGGGACCGGCTGACTTCGGCCATGGCGGAGGTCGAGCGACTGCTGACCGCTTCGACGGTCACCCTGGCCGCGCTCGACCCCGACCACCCGGACGCCGCGCACTGCCTGCGGTCCTACGCCGCAGAACTGGGGGAGCTCTTCGACGGCGGCTTCGACCCCGCGAACAGTCTGCTGCCCGACCCGGGCGAACTGCGCGCACCGCGCGGACTGTTCCTCGTGGCCCGGCTGCACGGGGAGCCGGTGGGCTGCGCCGGGCTCAAGCTGGCGGCCGGAGCACCCGCCGAGATCAAGCGGCTGTGGGTCCGTCCCGATGCCCGAGGCCTCGGCCTCGCCCGGCGCCTCCTGTCCGAACTCGAGGAACGCGCGGCCCGGCACGGCTGCGAACTGGTGCGGCTCGACACCAACAAGGCCCTGGAGGCGGCCACGCGTCTCTACCGCGACAGCGGTTACACCGAGGTCCCCGCCTTCAACGACGAACCCTACGCCCACCACTGGTTCGAAAAGCGGCTCGCCCCGGGAACGCGGTAGGAACGAAGTTCGGCCCTCCGGGTGCCGGCCGCCACGGGGCACGTCCACGCGGCGCAGAGCCGGCGCCGATCATCAGCGGTGCCGGTGCCGGTGCCGGGGTCGGGTGCCGGGTGCCGGGGCGTCGCGGAGCCGCGGCGACCTCCGCTCCCGCCGGAGGGTGCCCGTCACCCGGGCCTCACCTCACCCCGGGGACGGGTCGGCCGCCGGGGGACGGGAGCACGGGGCGGTCCCTCCGTACGAGATCGGGTCGGGCTCCGTCACCGGGCGGTGTCGGGTGCCGCGGGGGCCGAGTCCGCCCGCTGGTAGATGTCGGGGATCCCGTCCGCGTTGTCGTCGCGCGTCTCCTCCTCGTAGAGGCGGCGGTAGACGGCGTTGCGGCGTTTGATCAGCAGGGCGGCGAGGCCCGCCGCGATCAGCGATCCGACCAGGACCGCCGCCTTGATCTGCTCGGTCTGGGACGGGTCGCGGAAGGCGAGCTCCCCGATGAGGAGGGCGACGGTGAAGCCGATGCCCGCCAGGACCGCGAGGGAGAAGACGTCCGCCCACTCGAGATCCGGGTTGAGCCGGGCACGGGTGTAGCGAGCGGCGAGATAGGTGCCGGCGAAGATGCCGACCGTCTTGCCGACGACGAGGCCGAGGACGACCCCGAGCGGTTCGGGACGGGTGAAGACCTCGGACAGGGCGGCTCCGGAGACGCCGACACCTGCGGCGAACAGGGCGAACAGCGGCACCGCCACGCCGGCCGAGACCGGGTGCAGCAGGTGCGAGGTGCGCTCGGCGGGGGACGCGTCCTCGCCCTTGTCGCGGGTGGTGCGCAGGATCAGGCCCATGGCGACGCCCGCGACCGTGGCGTGGACCCCGCCGTTGTACATCAGTGCCCAGATGGCGAGGCCGAGCGGCACGTACCACCACCAGCCCCTGACCCGCAGGCGCTGGAGGACGTAGAAGAGGACCAGTCCGGCGAAGGCCCCGCCGAGTGCCGCGAAGTTCAGGTCGCTGGTGAAGAACACCGCGATGATCAGGATCGCGCCGAGGTCGTCGACGACTGCGAGCGTGAGCAGGAACGCGCGGAGAGCGGCGGGCAGATGGGTGCTGAGGACGGCGAGGACCGCGAGCGCGAAGGCGATGTCGGTGGCCATCGGTACGGCCCAGCCACTCGGTGAGCCGCCCGCGGGCATGGCGACGGCGATGTAGAGCGCGGCGGGCACGACCATGCCGCAGACCGCCGCGATGACCGGCAGGGCGGCGGTGGCGGGGTTGCGGAGTTCGCCGACGACGAGCTCTCGCTTGAGCTCGATTCCGGCGACCAGGAAGAAGACGGCGAGGAGACCGTCGGCGGTCCAGTGGCCGACGGAGAGGTCGAGGCCGAGGGCGGGGACACCGAAGTGGAAGTCGCGTATCCGCTCGTAGACGCCGCTCCACGGGCTGTTCGCCCATACGAGCGCGACCACCGCCGCGGCGAGCAGGACGAGTCCGCCGACGGTCTCCGTACGCAGCGCCTGGGCCACGGCGTTGCGCTCGGGCAGCGGCAGCAGGCCGAGGAAGGTGGTGCGCTGACGCGGAGCGTCTGACATGAGGGGGGCCTCCGGGCCGTCGATGTTGCGGGCACACTGCGCCCATTGCCGCCGACCAGACTTCCCGGCACACCTCGCGTCGCGTTGACGCGTTCTTAACACCCTAACCAGAAGGCGGGTGCTGTCACCAGACAGCACCCCACCTGCGGGAACGTGCAGGAAGGGGCCGCATGCGCAAGGCGCGGGCGCATGCGGCCCCTTCGGGAGCCGGACCGCGAGGGCGGTCAGGCGGTGGTCTTCACCGGCTCCTGGTCGTCGTCGGAGTCGTCCTTCTCGCCCGCCTTGCGGGCCCGGACGTACTCCAGGAAGGTGTTCAGCTCCCGCTTGACGACCGGGGCGAGCAGGTAGAGACCGATGATGTTGATGACCGCCAGCATGAAGAGGACGGCGTCGGCCATGTCGATCAGGGTCTGCAGGGTGAGCAGCGAGCCCGCGACGGCGAACAGCGTGTAGAGCACCTTGAAGGTGATCTCGCTGGCCTTGCTGCGGCCGAAGAGGTGCGTCCAGGCCTTGAGGCAGTAGTAGCCCCACGTCAGCACCGTCGAGATGGCGAAGAGCAGCACCGCGATGGTGAGGATGTACGGGAACCAGGGCAGCACCGTGCCGAAGGCGTCCGAGGTGATGGTGACGCCGCCGATCGACTCGCCCGCACGCGCCTCGGCCCAGCTCGCCGGGTTGGCGATCACGATGGTGAGGGCCGTCATGGTGCAGATGATGACCGTGTCGATGAACGGCTCCAGCAGAGCGACCAGGCCCTCGCTCGCGGGGTGCTTGGTCTTCACCGCGGAGTGCGCGATCGGGGCGGAGCCGAGACCGGCCTCGTTGGAGAACGCCGCGCGCTTGAAGCCGATGATCAGCGCGCCGAGGACACCACCGGCGACGCCCTCGGGGTTGAAGGCGCCCTCGACGATCGTGACGACCGCGTCGGGCACGGCCGTGACGTTCACGAGGATGACGATCAGACAGGCGGCGATGTAGATGGCCGCCATCGACGGCACCAGCTTGCTGGTGACGTTGGCGATGGAGCGGATGCCGCCGAGCAGCACGATGCCGACGAGCGCGGCGATGAGGATGCCGAAGAACAGGGCGCCCGCGGAGGAGCCGAGAGCACCGTTCTCGCCGCCGGCGACGGAGACGAGCTGCGCGTAGCTCTGGTTGACCTGGAAGAGGTTGCCGCCGAAGAGGCCGAAGAACAGGACCATGAAGGAGGCCAGGACGGCGAGCACCTTGCCGAAGGTCTTGCCGTTCTTGCCGAAGCGGTCGGCCATGCCCTTGGGGAGGTAGTGCATCGGGCCGCCGGAGACGGTGCCGTCCGCGTGGACCTCGCGGTACTTCACGCCGAGGGTGACCTCGACGAACTTCGTGGCCATGCCCAGCAGACCGCAGAGGATCATCCAGAAGGTCGCACCGGGGCCACCGATGGAGACGGCGACCGCGACACCCGCGATGTTGCCGAGGCCGACGGTGCCGGAGACGGCCGCGGTCAGGGCCTGGAAGTGGTTGACCTCACCGGCCGACCCCTTCTCGTCGTACTTTCCGCGCACCACGTCGACGGCGAGGCGGAACTTCCGGATCTGGACCAGCCCGAACCAGGTGGAGAAGACGAGGCCGGCGACGACGAGCCAGGCGACGATGAGGGGGAGTTCCGTCCCGGCGACGGGGACGGAGTAGAAGACGACTTCTCCGAGCCAGCTGGCGATGGGTTCGAAGAATCCGCTGACTGCCTTGTCGACGGATTCGGTCATGGAGTCGAGTGACACAGTGGCTACCTCATGGCGCAGGACCGGCGCAGGGAAGGCTGCGCCGGAGGGTGTGCGGTCTTGGAGCGAACGCCGTTGTCCGTTCGGCGACCCGGGGCGCGTCGGTCCGCGGACTCGAACCTGATCGCCCTGGTCGTGCCGCGCCGGCGGGGAACCGGCGCGCTCCGCGTCACGGCACGAGGCCATCTGCGGAGTTGCGCAGTTCTAACACGGTTTTTGTGCATCACTGGGTGATCGGAATCACATAACGGCGAGTAACCAAGGGAATTGCCTGCGAGCGTGACGAGACCGTTATCCGGAAGCGTGTCCCCGTTCACCGAACGTCCACGAAGGCTGGCTGTGTGTGCTCGCCGGGTCCTGGTGCTGAGGCGTTGACCTGCGGAAAGTGTGCGCTGTGCGGCCGCCGGCCCGTTGCGGGGAGGCCCTGAGCACGCCGGATGCCGCCCCGGAGTGCATTCGATGCCTGCTCCCGGCAGTGTTCCGCCGTGGAGGTTGCCGGTTCCAAGCAGTGACGGACGGGGAAAGGGGCGGCAAAATCCGCGCGCCGGGTGTCCCGCGCTGAGTTCCCATGCCGTATACGGCGGTCCGGCCCGCCCGGCGGACCGGTCCTTCCCGGCCGGACCGCCGGCCCGGAACCGGAACCCTTGCCCCGGCCGGCGACGCCGCGTTCCGCGGCAGCTCACGCCTCCTGCTCGGGCCAGTCGAGGAAACGCGCACCGATGACGGCCGTCTGGAGCGTGTATCGGTGCACGGGGTCCGCCGGATCGGCGCCCGTGAGTTTGTGGATGCGGTCGAGCCGGTACGTCATGGCCCGAACGCTGAGCGACAGCCGGCGCGCCGCCTCGGCCGCGACACAGCCGCTGTCGAAGTAGGCAGCGAGCGTCCCGATCAGCGGCCTGGCGCCGCCACGGGCCTCCCGCAGCGGACCGAGGACGCTCTCCACGAGGTCGGTCATGGCCTGCCGGTCGCGAGTGAGCACGGGATACACCAGCAGGTCCGTGGCCCGGAGTACGGGATCCTCCAGGCTCATGCGCTCCGCCAGGTCCAGGGCGTTCAGCGCCTCCTCGTACGAGTGGACGACTCCGCCCGCGCCCGGATGGGCGCGCCCGATGGCCACGCGGCCGCCCTCCGCGGCCGCGTACGCCTGTTTGGCGAAGAAGGCGAGGACGTCCGACTGGTCCCCCGGGGCGATGCAGATCAGCCGGCCGTCCTTGGTGGTGAGCAGGATCCGGCGGTCGCCGAAGCGGGCCAGCAGCGCGGCCTCGATCCGCCGGGTCGCGGGCGAGCCGTCGCCGAACGGTTCCGCGCCCTGCGCGGCGGCGACGGCGTGCGCATGGGAGAGGAGCAGCCCGAAGCGCTCCGCACGCTCGGCCAGACGCCCCAGGTCGCTGCGCCCGTAGAGCAGGTCGTCGATGAACTCGCGCCGCGCCGCCTCCTCCTGGCGCACGGCGAGCCGCTGCGCGCGCTCGTGGCCCTCCCCGAAGGCGTCGACCGCCTGCTCGACGGCGGCGAGGAGGTGGTCGGCGGCGTCGGGCGCGAGCGTCGAGCGGACCGCTCGGGCGGCGCCGAGCAGGACCCGTACCAGTGCCCGCAGGCCGACGCCCGCCTCGGCTGCTCGCTCGCCCTGGAGCCGGAGCGATTCGAGCTCGTCGCGGGTGAGCCTGCGTCCCGTGGTGCAGGCCGCGATCAGGATCCCGTCGTACCCCGCCACGTAGCGCTCGGGGGCTGTCCGATCCGCCATGCGCTCTCCCGTTCCCCCCGGCTTCCGGCGTTTCCCGGCGCTGTCGTGCGCCGCGGAGGTCCGGGTGCCGGACGGCGCGATGCCGGCACGGAGCGGGCCCCGGGTGTCAAGGGTACGTAAAGATTGCCGGTGAGCGGCAACGTCGGCGGGAGTCACAGTGCGAGAACCTTGGTGCCGTCCCGAGGAGGCTGCCGGGCCTGGGCATGATGCCCCTCCACGGGCGCTGCCGCACGATGTTCCGCGCACCGGCTGTGCTGCGCGCCCCGCAGTGGCCGACCGCTCGCCGGGTACGCGTCCGCCCCGGTCGGGGCCGGTGCTCAGGACCCGCAGCCGTCCGTCCGGAGGCCGTTCGGACCCGGGCCGACTCACCGCCGCCTACCGGGGTAGAAGGAAGGTCATGGACGGCAGCGCCCTCTGGTGGGTCCTCGGTGCGATCACCCTCGCCACGGCCATCGGCGCGGGGTGGCTGCTGCTCCGTGTGGTCAGGGCCCGCAGAACGCTCGTCGACGCCGGGATGCCGGTCAGGGACAAGGCCCTGTTCTGGGCGGCCGTGCTCTACACCGTGTCGCCCGTCGACCTGCTGCCCGACCCCGTGTACGTCGACGACATCGGTGTCCTGGTGCTCGCACTCAGGGCTCTGCAGACGGCCGCCCGGGGTGCGGCACGGGAGAAGCCCGGATGACCGCGCTGGGACGGGGGCCCTTGGACGCGTTACCGAGCGCCCCGCGCGAGCACCGGGCCGCTCCACGATCCGGCTGCCTCGGAGGCGGCCGGCACCGGCAGTGACCTCGGCGCCGTCGGGTCGACCCCGCAGCCGGCTGGAGCCCTGGCCACCAGCTTGCGGTGTGCGCCGAGAAGGTTCACGTCCCAGTAGCGGCGGTCGTATCCGATGCCGACGGCCACGATGCCGCGGTTCATCAGGACCTTGTACAGCGCGTTCCCGGGGCCCGGGTCCGTCGCCCGGTCCGCGAAGTACCCGTCGTGGGTGTAGCCGTAGGCCATGGACTCGGAGATCAGACCGGAGTACAGGCCCGCGTCGGACATCCGGGTCCGCAGGTCGCGGCCGTCGCTGCCCACGGAGGTGAGCCGCCCCATGGCCGCCATGTCCTTGGCGTGCGAACGCCCCACCTCGCTCGCCCGGTCGGAGACGCGCAGGCCGGGCAGGCCCTGGGCCGCGCGTTCCTTGTTGATCTCACACACGATCCAGTCGACGTTCGGGTGGTACGACTGCCCGGTGTCCTCCTTCTCCGCCGCCGGGGAGGGCGACGGGGCGTCAGCCGCCTGCGCGGGGACGGCGGGTCCCCACAGGAGGGCGGCCGACAGAGCGGCTGACACAGCCGGGACCAGGGTCTTCACGATGAATCCTCCGATTCGCGCAGGGCGGGTGAGCCTCGCGTTGCCGATGCCGTCACCGTGGCACGAACCCGGACTCCGTCGGCCCTGACACGCCATGATCACCAGCAACCGCGACCGTGGTTGCGCCGGTGCGGTGTGCGTGTGCGACTCGGCCGTGGCGGTGCTCCACCGCGTGGCAGGCGCCTGAGGGCGACCAGTGCGAGGGCCGCGAGCCGCCGTGCAGGGGTGTCCGGCGCAGTCCCGCCCGACGCTCCCCGGTAGGCACCGTGCCTCCGGGGAGCGGTTCCGGTACGGCCGGATACAGGGGCCGTCCCGCTGCGTGCCGGTCCGCTGCCGTCGCCCTGGCGGAGCGGAATGCGCGCCGCGATTTCCGTGCCCGCCGCAGGGCGGACGCCCGCCGTACCACGGCAGGCCGACGACGGACTCACTGAGCAGGCGTCCCCGAGCCGCGTTCGAGGAGAGTGCCGGGAACGTTCGCGGTCCCGGAGGCGTCGGCACCCGCCACCCGCGTCGGGCCGCGCAGCTACATCAGCCCGACGGCCGCAGCCATCCCGACCGCACCGCCGACACGGTGACCGTGCTGATCCACGCTCATCGCGGTGCTGCGGCATGGAGTGCCCCGTTGCGCTGAGGGCGTCGGCCGCGGCGCCGACCTCGCCGTACACGGCGCCGGTCCCACCCGGTGGCGTCCGACCGGCGTACTGTTGTGCCGGTGCGCAGGGCATCCGCCATCCCGAACCGCACCCCCGAACGGCGCCTTTGCACGGAGGTCGCTCCACCATGCCCGCCGACGCCACGTCACCGAAGAAGCTGCGCAACAACCGGGCCGCCCTCGCCCACAAGGTCGGGTACGCCCTGCGCCACCCCGGCCGCGTCATCCCGTACCTCCGCCGCGCCGTCCGGGACTTCCGGCTGCGCCTGAAGCACCCCGACCACATCGGCTACTACCGGGCCGTGATGGCCTCGGACACCCGCCGCAACCCCGAGGCCGCGGTCGGCAGCCAGACCCACGAGCGCTGGCTCGCGCTCGGGCAGATGCAGTTCGACTACCTCCTCGAGCACGGGCTGCGCCCCGAACACCGGATGCTCGACATCGGCTGCGGCAATCTGCGCGCCGGCTGGCGTTTCATCGACCATCTCGGCACCGGCAACTACTACGGCATCGACATCTCGCCCCACATCCTGATCGCCGCCAAGAAGACCCTGACCGAGCGGCGGCTCCAGGACAAGCTTCCCCATCTGACCCTCGTCGGCGACCTCACCCTGGACTTCCTGCCCAGCGACCACTTCGACGTCGTCCATGCGCACAGCGTCTTCTCCCACTCGCCGCTGGAGGTCATCGAGGAATGCCTCGCACACGTCGGCCGAGTGCTGACGGACACCGGGTTCTTCGACTTCACCTTCGACCGCACCGAGGGAGCCGAACACCAGGTGCTGCGCGAGGACTTCTACTACCGGACCGAGACGCTCCTCGCCCTGGCACGCGGACACGGCCTGCAGGCACGCTTCATGGAGGACTGGGAGAAGCGCCCCCACGGCCAGTCGAAGATCCGGGTCAGCCGCGCGCCCCTGGCGGGAGGAGGGGCTTCTGGCCGCCCGGGGAGCACTCTCTGAGGATCGTGTTCGAGGACGAGGCAGCCTGCGCCCCGCATCCGCGCAGCGCTCCTGCCGTCGACGGGAACGACCGCGGTCTCTTCCTGGCCTCCCGGACGTCCCGCAGACGGGGTTCGCCCGACTCCGGGCGGCAAGGTCGTCCGGGCCGAGGAAGACCTCTCTTCCTCCCCGTCCCCGTACTCGCGAGCCGGTCCGTCCCTGAATCGCGCCACGCGGTCCTGTCGCGGCCCAGCCGGTCCGGGGCCCACGGCAGCGGGCATCGGCCCGCCGGCGTCTTCGGCCGGCCTGTCAGGGGCACCGTCCATCTTGCGACGCATCGGCGGCCGCTGCTATCTGCACCCGCCGGGCCGTCAGGCCGCGCTCGAATCGTGCCGCTCACCGCGTCGTTCGTGATCACCCGGCCGCGGCGGTCGCCGAGCGGGGCGCCGGCGCGCAGGGGATCGCCCCCCGACTCCGCTCCTGGACGATCAGCACCTGACCGGGCCGACGCGCCTCAACGTCCGGAACCTCTTGGACCAACGACTTTCGGTCACTACGATGCCGCGTAGTATGTGATCACTCTGTGTGCAGTTCCGGCCATGGTCTGTGCATCCCCCCCGGAGTGACCTCGCGCACTATGACTGAAAGGGACTCAAGAGTGAGGCCTGCGCTGGCAGTTCCCCCCATTTACGCTCCTATCCCTCCCGCCGTCCACCCGAGCCACAAGGCGATCGACGCCCGGACGGCCGCTTGGGCAGACCGGTTCAACATCGGTTCACCCGAGTGGCGACGGCGTCTTGTCACCCAGGACATCGGCGTCTTCGCCGCGCGTATCCTCCCGGAAGGGCGGGAGGAGGTCGTCTCGGTCCTGTCCGACTTCGTCATCTGGCTCTTCGGGGTGGACGACGGCTACTGCGAGGAAGGCGAGCTCGGCATCAAGCCGGGCGAGCTCGCCGCCACGCTCAGCCAGCTGCTGCGCGTGGCGCAGAACCCGGAAGTGACCATGCTCTCCGGGGATCCACTCGCCGAAGGACTGCGGGACCTGACGCTGCGGGTGTCGCGATGGGGAACGGCCCTCCAGACCGCACGGTGGGTGGACACCCTGCGGGAGTACTTCTTCGCCGTGGTGTGGGAGGCCGAGCACCGGGCAGCGGGCCGGATCCCCGGCCTCAACGACTACGCGCTGATGCGTCTCTACGTCGGCGCGACTTCCGTCGTGCCACCGTTCCTGGAGATGGGCCACGGGTACGAACTCCAGCCGTACGAGCGGGAGAGCAAGGCGGTGCGGGCAGCCGGCGAGATGACGTCCTTCATCACCACGTGGGACAACGACATCTACTCCCATCACAAGGAGAGCCGGGGCGCCAATTACTACCTCAACGTCATCCGGGTCCTCGAGCACGAGTACGGGCTGAGCCCGAACCAGGCCCTGACCCGGGCGATAGCCCAGCGCGACCGGGTGATGTGCCTCTTCCTGAGCCTGCGCGCGAAGCTCGAAGACGAGGGCAGCCCCCAGGTACGGCAGTACCTCGGCAACCTGGCCTCCTTCATCCGGGCGACCCAGGACTGGAGCGTCAGTTCGCTGCGCTACACCACCCCGGACGACCCCGCCGCCCTTTCGCCGTCGTTCTCCGACCGCCCGACCGACACCAGCCGGGAACCCCTCGACATCCCTTCGATCTCCTGGTGGTGGGACCTGGTGCCCGCTTCCCGGACCGCACCGTTGAATGACGCCGCCGCATAGGGCGGCTGAGCAGACCGGAGGGCCCGGGCGTACGGCGCTGAGCGCGTACGGCCGGGCCCTTCCCCATCGGTCTCGGGACCCTGTCACAACTGCCTTCGCGGCCACGGGATCGCACGACCGGGCCGACGAGGCCAGCGGCATGGTCCGCCCGTGGGTCGAGCCGTGGGAACTGATCACTGGATGCGTCCGGGTGAGGAGTTCACGGTGGTGACCGGGCCGGAGCCGGAGCAGGCGCCGTTCAACGTGGTCGTGCGTGACCAGGGCATCACGGCGTGGGGAACGCGGTCATGGCGCCGAGGCCTTCGACAAGAACGCGCCACCGGCCGCAACGACCGTTTCCGACCGGCAGGAACGGCCGCAGCCGTTCCCACCCGGCATCACTCAGATCACCCCGCCCCGTGTCCACATCGAACGACTCGGGCTCGGCGCAGTCACATGACCGGCCGGACAAGTCCCGGGCGCCTGGTGACGACAGCGAGCGCCCCGTCCAGCTCGGTGACCTGGACGGGGCTCGCGGCCCTTGCTCTTCCACTCCTGCCTGCGGCGGGTGACGCGTGGCGTGATCAGCCGCAACTCGACGAGCGGCACGATCGCCTCTTCCATCAGGGGACGCCCGAGCGCAGCAAGGCCGGCGCAGACGGTGCTGGAGACGAGAACAGCGGCCGTGCCGCTCGGCATTCCCTTCCCGGACCACATTAAGTGATCACGTTTCAGGCGTGCCGGGCACGGCTGCTACCGAGAGAGCAGCGAGCGCCACCAGGACCCCTGCTGGCTTGACACCGCTGCGGGAGGACGGGAGTGCTGCTGCGGGTTCGACGCCGCCGGTAGCGGCTGAGCGGCGACCGGGGCCCCCTGTGCGGGATGGAGGTCGCCCAGGGAGCGCGGCGAGGTGAACCGAACGGGAAGCGCGTCCGGTCGCTTGGTGAGCCAGTTGGAGGTGACACCGATCTCGGTCTCCGGGATCGCCAGGGCCATGTCGGGGAGGAGGGACATGAGCTCGTCGATGCCGGTGTCGGCGATGGCGCGGCCGATGTCGCCGCCGGGGCACTCGTGCGGGCCGGCGCTGAGCGCGAGGTGTGAGCGGTTGCCGTGCATCGGCACGCTCAGGTCGGGGCGCTGTTCGGGGTCCACGTTGGCCGCGGCGATGCACAGCATGAGCAGGTCGCCCTTCCTGATGTGCTGACCGCCGATCATCGTGTCGGACGTCGCCCACCGGCCGGGAATGGTGGCAATGCTGGGGTTGTCCCACATGACCTGCTCCAGAGCGTCGGGCAGGGTCATCTGTCCGCCGGAGAGGCTCCCGCGGAACCGCCGGTCCGTGAGGATCAGCCGCAGGGTGTGGGCGATCAGATTGACCGTGCCCTGATGCGCGGCCACGAGGATCATGCGCAGGTGCTCGACCACCTCCGTGTCCGTGAGCTGGGACTCGTGCAGGATGAGGCGCGAGGCCAGGTCATCGCCCGGGGTGGTCTTCTTGTAGGCGACCAGGTCCGTCAGCACCTGGGTGACCACCGCATTGCTGGCGGCCGCGGTCTCACTGCCGCGCACCAGGTCCAGCGTCGGCTCGACCAGGAGGGGGCCCTTGTCCGGCGTCATGCCGAGCAGGCGGCTGACGACCAGCATGGGCAGCGGCTCGGCGTAGTCGCGCACGAGGTCGGCGGTGCCGTCCCTGCGGAAGCCGGCGACGAGCTGGCGGGTGTAGTGCGTCACGTACTTGCGCATACCGCGGCGGTTGAACTGGGCGAGACCGTCCACGACGGCGCCGCGCAGTCGGGCATGCTCGTCGCCGTCGGCGAAGACGCACAGAGGCTGCCAGGCCACCATGGGCATGAGGGGCGAGTCCGCCGGAACACGGTTCTCGATGAAGGCGTTCCAGAGCCGGGAGTCCCGGCTGAACAGCTTCGGCGTGCGCATGACCTCCAGGTTCTCCCGGTACCCCAGGACCATCCAGGCCGGGATGTCGCCGTGCAGGAGGACCGGGGCGACCGGACCGTGCTGCTTGCGGAGCCCCTCGTACGTCGCGGCCGGGTCGGTGACCTCCGGCAGCCGCACGAGGCCGTTCCTGGCCATGCCATGCGCGGGGCACCCGGGCGGCGGCATGAGCCCGTCGGCAGATATCGGGGATGGGGTGGTCACGGGGCCTCCGGTGATTGAGAGCACCCCTGTCACGAAGGCCGGCCGGGGCACTCATGAGCGTCCTTGCGGACCGCGGGCAGCGGTCCCGGCCGCCGGTCCCCGATGAGCAAGATCGGCAGCGCAGAGGCAGCATATCTTCCGCACAAGAACACCCGACAAGCCATCAAAGCCCTTTCAGGACAACATAGTTAAGCCGTCAACCGATCGTCGGTGTCCAAGCCGGGCAGAGCCTGCTGGTGGAAGGCGGCTCAGCGTCCCGTTCCCTGGGGTCGCGCAGATGAAAACGGCCCGCGGGGGTGGGACTCCGGTCCAGGGGCCCCCTCTGCCTTCGGTAGCCGCCTGATCGGTTCGACGACGTGGCCGTTCCGCGCGTACGGCTCCGCGGAGCGAGGAGCAACTCCTGCAACGGGCCGGGACGTCGGGGCCAGCGGCGAGCTCTTCCGCTCGGTACCGGGACGTCGCGACGGACCGGGGCCGGAGGCGTCCCGAACACCCTACCGTCCGGTTTGCGCAGGTCACAGGGTCATGACCCGCAAAAGGGGAGGTCCGTTTCTCTCTTCCTGTGCGTTCCCGTGTCCGCCCATCCGGCCGCGGGCACCGCCGGACGAGGGGCCGGGCGCAACTGGCCGGGTGCGGCTCTGAGGCGAACCGGCTGCCTCGGAGGCCCTGTTGAAAACGATCAAGCGCGAATAGTATGCGCCGGACTGGATCGTTCCGGCTGGCCGATTGATCGCGCGCAACCGACCATCCCCCCACACCGTCACGCCGGGGCAGCCCAGCACCGGCGCGAGACTGTCGCGAGAGGACCCAGACGTGTCACTGGATTCCATACCCCGGGCGAAGGGCCGCGTGCCCGGCCTCGGCCACGTACCCCGCGTGCTGCGTGACCCGCTCGGAGTCCTCAGAGCCCTCCACGCCGAAGGGCCCGTCCTGCGCCTGGACATCGGCACCATGCCCGTCGTCGTCGTCACCACCCCCGACACGATCACCGAAGTCCTCGTCAAGAAGGGCAAGCACTTCAGGAAGGGCCGACTCTTCGACCGGCTGAAGCCGCTGGTCGGCAACGGCATCGGCAACTCCGAAGGCGCGACCCACATCCGCAACCGACGCCTCATCCAGCCGATGTTCTACAAGGAGCGCCTCGAGGGCTACGCCCACGTCATGGCCGAGCGTTCCCAGATGCTGGCGGACTCCTGGAGCGACGGCCAGACCATCGACGCAGCCAAGGTCGCGGGCAGCTTCACCATCGAGACCCTCGCCGCGACCATCTTCAGCGCCGACATCGGCCGTCCCGCCGTCGAATCCGTCCGCGAAGACCTGCCCGTCATCCTCCGCGTCATGCTGCGCCGGGCCCTCGCCCCCAAAGCCCTGGACGGGCTCCCGATCTGGAGGTCCTTCGACCGCTCGGCCTCCCGGATGCGCGCCGTGATCGAGGAGGTCATCGCCACCACCCGCGCCTCCAACCCCGAAAGCCGCACGGACCTGCTCTCCCTGCTGCTCTCCGCACGCGACGAGACCGGCACCGGCATGACCGACGAAGAAGTCCGCGACGAACTCGCCACCATGCTCTTCGCTGGGAGCGAGACAACCGCCTCCACACTCGCCTGGGCCATGTACCACATCGGCCAGCGACTCGACGTGGAAGAGGAACTCCTCACAGAGATCAAGAACGCCGTCGGCGACCGGCCCGTCACCTTCGCCGACGTACAGAACCTGCCCGCCATCACGCGCGTCCTGAACGAAGTGATCCGGCTCCACGGAGTCACCACACTCATGCGACGCACCATCGAGCCCGTCACCATCGGCGGCTACGACCTTCCCGCCGACACCGAGGTCCTCTTCAGCCCCTACGCCATGCACCGCGACCCGGACCTGTATCCGGACCCCGACCGCTTCGACCCCGACCGCTGGCTTCCCGAACAGTCAGCCGACCGCCCGCGCCACCACGTTGCTCCCTTCGGCGCCGGCAACCGCAAGTGCATCGGCGACAAGTTCGCCTGGCTCGAAGCAACCATCATCCTGGCCACCGTCCTGCCCCGCTGGAGGCTCCGCTCCGTTCCCGGCAGCAAGCCACCGGCCGAGGCCACCGCGTCCATGGCACACCCCATTCGCGTGCCCATGGTCGTCCGCCGCCGCCAGGGCGTCTGACGGTCCCGCTCGATACGGACGCGAGCCAGCGGTGGCACCCGCGATCCGGGAAGGGCTCTGCAGCGGCCCACGAAGCCGGTCTGCCGAGCGCGGTTTCGCAGACGGCCGAAGGCAACGGCCTCCTCCAGGGCGTGTTTCGGAAGTAGCGTCGTCCGCCCCCGCCCAGACGGGACTTTCGAAGCACGCCCGCCGGGGATTGCGGGACAGCTCTCAGCGGGGCTTGGTTGCCAATGGCAACAGCCCGGGGCTGTTTCAGGCGGTTGACGGCTCGCTCAACAGTGTTGCGCCGCCGTACCGATCTCCGACCCTTCGACCCCCTTCGGCGCGGCCGCTGGTGGTGGGTCGGTGCAGGGCCCGGCCGCATGCCGCTGCGCGCCGACGCCGGGTGCGCGGTCCGGTCCGGGTGACACAGCCATCCGGCCGTTTGCCGACCGGTCCCATCCGGCCCCGGGCGACGGTGCCGGAACGCGGGTCGTCGCGACCGCCTGGGTACTTTCTCATCTTCTCCGTGGGCTTCCGGCCAGTGGCTGAAGAGGGGAAGTTACCGAAACGAACGGGGTGGTTGTGCCGTTCACACGGGGGACCGGCAGACTCGGGAACGCCAACCCGGTGCTGCAGCACTCATCGTTCACCCAGGAGAATCCACCCAGGAAAGGACGAGAACCATGCGGAAGACCGCTCGATGGACAGCAGGCGGTGCCACCCTCGCCGTTGCGCTGCTCGGGTCGACGGCCGGCGTCGCGTACAGCGCGCCCGCCTCGCTGTACGCGCCCTCGGCGCTGGTCCTGACCACGGCACACGGGGAGAGCACCACAACGAGCCCGGAGCGTGCGGTCGTCCTCACCTGCGGGCCCGGCGCCACCGGTACGCATCCGGACTCGGAAGGCGCGTGCGCCGCCCTCGCACAGGTGAAGGGCGAGTTCGGCAGCCTCGCCGAGATCAGCCGCGGGCAGCCGCGTTTCTGCACCAGGGAGTACAACCCCGTCACGGTGACGGCTCAGGGCGTCTGGCAGGGCACGCGGGTGAGCTATGAGCACACCTTCGCCAACGACTGCGTCAAGAACGCCGAAGGCGCGGCCGTCTTCGAATTCTGAGTGATTCCGCGGAGGAGGGATCACCCGGCATGGGGATCGGGGGTGGCCGTCGCCACCCCCGATCCCCGTTCCCCTGGGAATTCGGCGTCCGCACGTCGAACGCCCGAGCTACTGCCGTGTGCGCAGAGCGAGACGCCCGTACAGCGGTACGGTGACGGACAGCGCCACAGCGGCGGGGGTGAGCGGATCCATGTCGTGGAGCGTATGACGGGGGCGAACGCCGCGGCACCGACTTCTCGCCGCCCGGCGTGCCGTGACGCCGCCGGCGCGGTCCGCGCGCGGAGGTGTGTCAGCGGCGCTGGCTACGGTGGGGCGCATGATCGAGGCCGAGGACATCCGCCGTATCGCTCTGTCGCTCCCCGAAACGGTGGAGAAGGAAGCATGGAGCATGCCCACGTTCCGCGTGGCCGGGAAGATGTACATCACGATCCCCGACGATCAGACGTCGTTCGCCGTGCGCTGCCCGAAGCACGAGCGGACCGAACTGATCGCCGCGGAGCCGCAGAAGTTCTGGGTGCCACCGCACGAGGCGAGTTCGTCCTGGGTCCGGGTGCGGCTCTGCGCGCTGGAGGACCTGGCCGAACTACGTGACATTCTCGTCGACTCCTGGAGGCAGGCGGCGCCGGACCGGTTGGCGGAGGAACATCCCGAACTGCGGCCGGGAGCGGGCTCGGGCGAGTGAGGGGCGTGCAGTCCGGGGAGGGAAGGACACGGCTGCGGCAGGCGTGCCTTCGGGCCGGTGATCCGGAGCCGGCCCCTCCGGCCTGGTGCCTCCGGCCGGCCCGGACCACACCCGCGATCCCCGTCCGTCAGTTCGCGCGGGAGCGCCGCCGGAGCAGGAACACCAGCGAGGCGACCGCGGCCGCGACGGCCCCGGCGATCGCTGTCCAGCCGCCGGCCGACAGACCGCCGCTCTCCACCGCCGCACTCGCGGCCGGAGTGCTCGCCGGGGACGCCTCGGGGGCGGGGCGCGCCGGAGCGCTGGGAGTGGGCGTCGGCGAGGCGGCGGGCGTGGGGCTCTTCACGGTGGCGCCGGGCGCGGCCGCCCCGAGCTTCAGCACGGGTGCGGAGTTGCCGTGGCCGTGGCCGCTGGTGGCGCCGAGTTCGATCCAGCGGTCGACGCGTCCGTCGCCGTAGCCCTGAAGCGTCTTGAAGGCGAGTTCCTCGACGTCGGGCAACTGCCGGACGCGCACCGAGTACTCGGCGTCGGCCCCGACGGCGACGGCGGGCCCCTTGACCGTGTAGCCGTCGGCCGCGGTGCCGAACGTCCAGCCCTCGGGGCCGTCCTCGTACGTGACGTCGGAGGGGGTGATCCCCTCGGGGAGGACGACGCGCAGGGATGTGATCCCGGCCTTGTCGGACTCCGATTCGGCGTTGAAGGTGAGCGTGACGTTCTCGGCGAGAGCCTGGGCCTTGTCGGCCTCGACCTCGACGTGCGCCGCCGCCGGGCTTGCGCCCAGCAGTACGGCACCGGCAGCGGCGGCGAGGCAGAGGCACGCCCGGCGGATGCTCGTGGAGGTGGGGGTCATGGCGTCTCCGGATCGTGGTGGATGAGCGCCGCCTGGGGGGCCGCGCAGTTGACGGCCATGGCCTGCCCAAGAGTTCGCGGCCGCAGCGGCCGTGCACCAGCCCCACGGCGAGGAGCGCGGTCACCGACGCGGCGCCCGCCGCCCGCTCCGCGGGCTCTCGGGCCGCGAGAGGGCGGGCGGTGAGCCCGAGTACGCCGCGCACGAGGGCGAACACGGTCGCCCGCACGACGGGCAGTGGGGGACGCGGGTCCGCGTGCGGCAAGTGCATGGCCCGCCCATCATGAACCATCGTGTGGCCGGTCGGCAGGCGCACGGCGCGTCGGGTCCCCGTCGGCAGTCGCCCGGCCCCTCCGGTCCCGGTCGGCAGGAGATCACGTCCCGGGAGGCGGCCCTGTCCGCGCACGTGCTCGTCGAGGCCGGCGGGGACTGTCACGCCGTACGCCGGGACCTCGAGGACCTGCTGGGCCGCGTCTTCGGCACCACCCACACCACCCTCCAGATGGACCACCGTCCGCAGGTCCTGCCCCAGGTCGGCGCCCCTGCCGGAGCGTGCCGGGCACGGCGGGGCACTGCGCGGACCCGCACGGCACTGCGCACCCCGACGGCCCGAAGGGCCCCGACGGCGGCTCGTGCGCCGACGGGACGGTTCGCGGGCCGGGAGCACGACGGCCGCCGGCCGGGGGGATGGGGCGGTTCGCGTACCGGGGCGGTGCGGCACGCGATGTGCGCGCGAGAGCGGAGACGTACTCCGGGCCGACGCCCCGCCGGATGGGAGGCGTCGTACGCGACTCCTCGCGCCGGGCTTCGAGGAGCCGGTCGCCGAGGCGGCACCCTTCCGGATGCAGGGCCATCGGGTGCACGTCCCACCCGGCACACACCAGGTCCGGCGCCCGGTGCCGGAGGTCCGGGCGCGCCGTGACACCGGGATCGGGCAGATCGCGACGAAAGGTGGAATATAGGTGATTTCTACGTTTTTAGGATGGGTAGATATGAGATGTAAGGGGTGACCCGGTAACGGTCACCTCCCGGCCCGGTGTGCACTCCGGGCCCTCGCGGGAGGAGGACGGGACATCGCCCGGGATCTCCGAGCACCTGCGTCAGTCAGGAGGGGCGAGATGGACCTCTGGGCGATCTGGTTGATCATCGCTGCGGTGCTGATCGCCGCGGAGATCGTCACGCTGACCGTCGCGCTGGGCATGCTGGGCGGAGCCGCGCTGATCACCGCGGCATGCGCCGCGGCGGGACTGCCGCTGCCCCTCCAGTTCCTGGTCTTCACCGTCGTCTCCGTGATCAGTGTGGTGTTCGTGCGCCCCCGTGTGCGGCGCGCGCTCACACCGCGGCGCGAGCGGTTCGGCGTGGACGCTCTGGTCGGCAGCACCGCCCAGGTCGTCTCCGAGGTGACGGGCACGGGCGGCAGGGTCCGCATCGGCGGCGAGGAGTGGACGGCCCGCGCGTACGACGAGTCGCTGGTCATCCCTCCGGGAACGGCCGTGGACGTCATGGAGATCAGCGGCGCCACCGCAGTCGTCTACCCCCGGGAGTGAATCATGGAAGGCACGGCACTCCTCCTCGTCGGCGTGATCGTCGCGCTCCTGGCGGTCTTCACCGTCGTCCGCGCGGTGCGCGTCGTCCCCCAGGCGCGTGCGCGCAACGTCGAGCGGCTCGGCCGCTACCACCGCACGCTGCAGCCGGGACTCAATGTCGTCATTCCGTACGTCGACCGGGTCTACCCGGTGATCGACCTCCGCGAACAGGTCGTCTCCTTCCAGCCGCAGCCCGTCATCACGGAGGACAATCTGGTCGTGGAGATCGACACCGTCGTGTACTTCCAGGTGACCGACCCGCGTGCCGCCGCCTATGAGATCGCGAACTATCTGCAGGCCGTCGAGCAGCTCACCGTCACCACGCTGCGCAACGTCGTGGGGTCGATGGACCTGGAGAAGACCCTCACGTCGCGGGACACCATCAACGACCAGCTGCGCGGTGTGCTGGACGAGGCAACCGGGAAGTGGGGGCTGAGGGTCAATCGCGTGGAGATCAAGGCCATCGATCCCCCGCAGTCCATCAAGGACGCGATGGAGAAGCAGATGCGGGCCGAGCGGGACAAGCGGGCCGCGATCCTCGGGGCCGAAGGACAGCGCCAGGCCCAGATCCTCACCGCGGAGGGCGAGAAGCAGTCCGCCGTCCTCCGGGCGGAGGGCAACCGGACCGCCGAGATCCTGAAGGCCGAGGGCCAGTCCCGGGCCATCGACGAGGTCTTCCAGGCCGTGCACCGCAACGACCCGGACCCCAAACTGCTCGCGTACCAGTACCTCCAGGTGCTGCCCCAGCTCGCCCAGGGCCCCGGCAGCACGTTCTGGGTCATCCCCGGTGAGGTCACCTCCGCGCTCCAGGGGGTGTCCCGCGCGTTCGGCGAGGTGCTTCCCCGATCCCCGGCGACCCGGGAGGAGTCCCCCGACGGGGCGGCTGACCGGAGGGCCGCCGACGATGCGGCGCGGGCGGCGGAGGCTGCGGCGGAGGCCGTCGCCGACGCGGTCCAGGCGGACGGCGCCACCTCACGGCCCTGACTGCCCCTGGCCCCTTTCGACCGTAAGCGGGAGAGAGGCCGTGCGGCACGGGCGACGACGGCGGAGCGCGCCGCGGCTGCGGGCAACCGCCGAAGGCGTACTCTTCCAACACCGTCCGGTCCACGCGGTGTTCGCCGCAGCCCGGGAGGCGTCACCGCGTGCACGGAGCAGCGGCCACCGGAGTCCACCCACCGCCGACCGGCGCGCCGGCCCCGGACGCGCGCTCCGCCCGTCCACTCCCCAGCTCGCCCAGAAGGCCGGTACGCATGAGCACGGACCACCGCCACCTCCTCGTCATCGGCATCGGCGCCGGTGACCCGGACCATCTGACGCTCGCGGCGCTGAAGGCCATGCGCCGTGCCGATGTGTTCTTCCTCCTCGGGAAGGGGCCGGAGAAGTCCTCGCTCACCGATCTGCGGCGTCGGATGCTCGACGAGCACGCCCGCGCGCCGTACCGCGTCGTCGAAGCGGACGACCCGTGGCGTGACCGCACGCCGGGAGGCCGGAGCGAGTACACGGCGGCGGTCCACGACTGGCGCGGCCGGCGCGCCGACGTCTATGAGCGCCTGATCCGGGACGAGTTGGCGCCGGGACGGACCGGGGCCTTCCTGGTGTGGGGCGATCCCGCCCTGTACGACAGCACCCTGGGCGTCCTGTCGGAGATCGAGGCGCGGGGCACGGTCGCCTTCGACACCGAGGTCGTCCCGGGGGTCAGCAGCGTGTCCGCCCTGGCGGCGCGGCACCGCACCACGCTCAACCGGGTCGGCCGACCTGTCCACATCACTCCCGCGCGCAGACTGCCCGAGGTGGGTCTCGACGACGACGGCGACGTCGTCGTGATGCTCGACGCCCAGGAGGCGTTCACCGCGGTCGAGGGCGACGACGTGTGGATCTACTGGGGCGCCTACCTCGGAACGCCCGACGAACTCCTCGTGTCCGGCCGTCTGCCGGACGTCGCCGGACGCATCCAGCGGCTTCGTGCCGAAGCTCGTGCGCGGCACGGCTGGATCATGGACACGTACCTCCTGCGCACGGTCGACGGGGCGGTGGACGACGGCTCCGGTCCGCCCGGTCCTGCGGCTGCGGCTGCGGCTGCGGCTCGGTCCTCGGCCCGGACGCCGTCCTTGCCCGACCCGGCGCGGAGGGCGGGGGAGGGGGAGGAAGAGGCGGTCCCCGTGCTTCGGGTGGCCGATGCCGACGCGGCGGTCGCCTGGTACCGGCGGCTCGGGTTCGTGAAGCGCTGGGGGCACCGGTTCGAACCGGGGCTCCCGGCCTTCGTCGAGATCGCGAGGGGCCCGGTGAAGCTGTTCCTCTCCGAGCACGCCGGCGACGCCCGCCCCGGCACGCTGGTGTATCTGCGGGTATGCGACGTCGACGCCGTCGCGGACGAGTTCGGCGTGCCGGTGACCACCGCTCCATGGGCGCGCGAGGTGGAGCTCCGCGATCCCGACGGCAACCGGTTGCGGGTGGGCACACCGGCGGAGTGATCGCCGGCCGAGGCGGACCGGCCGGACGGGCCGGAGCGGAACGAAGCGGGCCCCGGCAGCCCGGGTCATCCGTCGGCGAGCATGTGCCCACGCAGCTTGGCCAGGGTGCCGGCCAGCAGCCGTGAGACGTGCATCTGGGAGATGCCGAGCTCGGTGCCTATCCGGGCCTGCGTCATCTCACTGCCGAACCGGAGCTCGAGGATGGTGCGCTCGCGCTCGTCGAGTTCGGCCATGTGGGGCACCAGGGCGCGGATGTTCTCCACGAGTTGCATGCCGGGGTCGTCGATGCCGATCCGGTCCGGCAGGGATCGGCCGCTGGCCAGGGCCGCGTGCTCGTCGTCGCTGTCGGTGTTCGGGGTGTCCAGCGAGCCGGCCCGGTATCCGGCGGCGGCCACCATGCCTTCGACGACCTCGTCCTTCGTGCGCCCGAGGTGTTCGGCGAGGTCCTCCACGCTGGGATCGCGGTCCAGTTCGCCGACGAGCCGCTCCCTGGCCCTGGCGAGTTCGACGCGCAGTTCCTGGAGGCGGCGCGGCACGTGCACGGCCCAGGAGGTGTCGCGGAAGTACCTCATGATCTCGCCCTGGACGTACGGGACCGCGAAGGAGGTGAAGGCGACCTCCCGGCCGAGGTCGAACCGGTCGATGGCCTTGATCAGCCCGACCGTCCCGACCTGCACGATGTCCTCCATCTCCCCCTCGCCGCGGTTGCGGAAGCGGTTGGCCACGAACCTGACCAGGGAGAGGTTCATCTCGATCAGGGTGTTGCGGACGTACTGGTGCTCCCGCGTGCCCTCCTCCAACTCGCCCAGCCGTTCGAGGAACAGGAGGGTCAGTGGCCGAGCGTCCTCGGGCGAGACCTCGGTGGCACGGCCGATGCGGGGCAGTCCGGCGAAGCCGTTGCCCCTCGGACCGGGGCCCGGCGCTCCGGCAGGAGAAGCGGGATCCAGGTGGGTGGCGGGCGTCGTCATGAGCTGGCACTCCTCCCCGAAGGCACTGGGCTGGTTCCGGGCGCCTTCCCTGTCGGTTGCCGCTCATGCATTGTTGTTCTGCGGCAAGTGTTTGCGCGCATGTGAATCGCTTTCGGGAACGCGTGACCCGCGACGCACGCCGGAGCAGGTGCGTGGACCGGGAGTGCCCGGTCAGGTGTTGAGCTCCTCCAGCGTCATGCCCTTCGTCTCGACCGCGAAGCAGGCGATGACCGTGCCCACCACCGCCACGGCCGCGAACTGGGCGAAGACGAGTGTCAGGCTGCCCCCGGCACCCAGGATCGCGCCGACGACGATCGGGCCGAGGATGACGCCCAGCCGGTTCCACAACCCGCCGAAGGCCGCTCCCTTCGCGCGGTTCCGCGTCGGATAGAGCTCGGGGGAGTAGAGGTAGAGCCCGCAGTTGACGGCGTACACGAAAAGCGTCGTACAGGACGCGAAGAGTGCCACCCGTCCGCCGGAGGCCGCTCCGGTCACCGCGAGCGTGGTCAGCGCGAGCGCGCTGCCGCCGAGTGCGGTCACCAGCGCCGGCCGGCGGCCGACCCGGTCGATCAGCAGGGCGACGAGCAGGGTGCCGAGCAGCCCGGTCACATTGCTGAGCAGGGTGTAGCCGAGGGCCGTGGCCAGGCCGAGCCCGAAGTTCCCGGTGTAGAGGGACGGCAGCCAGACGGAGATTCCGTGGTTGACGTAGTACGCGACGAACCACAGGGCCGACACGACCGTCGTGCGCCTCAGGTACCGCCCGGTGAACAGCTCTCTCAGCCTTCCCCGGGCGCTCTCCTCGCCCTTCTCCACGGTGGCGGGTTCGGGCAGCGGCGCCCCGGTGGAGCGGACGACCTCCGCCTCGATCGACGCGATGACCCGCTCGGCCTCCTCCGTCCGTCCGCGCGCCAGCAGCCAGCGCGGTGACTCGGCGACGTGGCGGGGCAGCACGGCGGCGATCAGCACGGGCAGAGCGCCGATCAGGAACATCGCCCGCCAGCCGAGGTTGGGCACGACCCACACGGCGACCAGGGTCGCGACCGCGAGCCCGGCAGGGAAGATCATCTCGTAGAGCAGCACGAACCGGCCCCGCTTGTCCGACCGCGCGATCTCGTTGATGTAGGTGGCGGCGACCGGGACGACACCGCCGATGCCCAGGCCCTGGGCGAAGCGGAAGAGCGCGAAGAGCTCGATTCCCGTGGACAGGGCGACGGCGAGCCCGGCGAGCGCCGTGACGGCGACCCCCACCGCGACCGTCCGGACCCGGCCGATGGCGTCCCCCGTCCATCCGGCGACCAGAGCGCCGAACAGCATGCCGACGGAGCCGGCCGTCACGGCCAGGGTGGCCTGCCCGGTCGTCAGGTGCCATTCCTCCATGAGGACGGGGAGCGCGGAGGCGGCGAGCAGCTGGTCGAACGCCTCGAAGAAGGTGACGGCGCCGATCAGAAAACGGACCTTGACGTGCCAGCGGGAGTGCGGCAGACGTTCGAGGCGTGCCGCTATGGATCCCACGGCGGACCGGCCGGCCACAGTCGTCATGAGTGCCTTCCCTCGGAACGTGGGCCGGTCCGGGAGCAGTACGGCCGCGCGTGGATACGGGTGTCGGTGCCGGCAAGGGACATTACCGGGAGGCGGCGGTCCGCCGACGGCGAGTCGCCGTTGTCGACGGAGGCGATCGACGACGAGGCGGCGGGGCGTGCTGGTGCCGGACGGGAGACGCGGACCACCCGCCGGCCGGCCGGGCGGAGCCCGGAGCCTGACGCCCCGTCGGAGTTCAGAGCCTGACGACTCCCTCGAAGAGGACGAGAACACCGATGGCGGCGATCACCACCGCCATCACTCCGGCCGCCTGGCTCTCCAGCCACTGTCTGACCCTCAGCAACGGGATGAGGACCCGTTCGCCCATGAGCAGATGGAGCACCACCGGCAGCGCCACGGTGCTGGCGGCGCACACGGTGAACACCGCGAGGGCCGTCACGCCGCTCGTGGTGGCCGCCCCGGCTGCCCCGACCGTGAGACCGGCGGCGGCGGACAGCAGCAGGATCTTCGGGTTGGCCAGCGACAACAGCAGTCCGAGCCGGAACGCCCTGGACGGGCTCGCGTCGGCGAGGAGCCGCATCCAGCCCGGTGCGGGCCTGCCGTGTCTGGTCAGCCACTGGCGGAGGCCGAAGAGGATCAGGAGCGAGCCGAGTGCGACTCTGGCCCAGGCGACCCAGCCGTGCCCCTCCGCCGGACGCTGGACCACGGAGGCCAGCGCGGCGCACGCCACCGCGGGTACGACGATGCCGATGACCCAGCCGGTCAGGAAGGCGCTGCTGGTGGCGCGGGGCTGCGGGGTGAACTGCATGAAGAGGGCGGGGATGAGGGTGAACGGCGACAGGGCGATCACCACCGCGAAGAACACGACCTCACCGAACGCCACAGGCACCGCCTTCCGCCGCCATCGTCCTACGCGGGCGCACGAACAGCCGACTGTCCGCGCGGGTGTGACGGCCCGTCCGCGGCCGGGAGGCCGGGGGGACACGGACCTGCCCCCGAGGATGACACACGGTCCGGTGGATCCTGCGGCAGCGACCTGCCTGGGCCGTCCGTGCTGCGACCCGGTCCCCGCCGTTCGCGGCCGCTCGTCCCGTACGGCGGTGCGGGCGCGGGTGCGCCGACGGCGGCGCGCCCGCGGCGCCGGACGCGACCGCACTCCGTGTGAGCCGGTCAGGGGACGTGCCGCGCGGGTTTCGCCCAGGGACGACCGGACGTTTCGCGATCATGGTCAGAATGCCGGATGGTCCGACGTCGGGCGTGGTGAGTGGGAGGAGAGACCGGCATGGGTGGCGAAACCCTGATGCGGAAGATTCTCGACTACGGGAGCCGGGCTGATCCGTATCCCCTGTACGCGGAGCTCCGCAGGACGCCGGTGTCCCGGCAGGAGGACGGCAGCTACGCCGTCAGTACGTATCACGAGTTGCTGGCTCTGCTCCACGATCCGCGCATCACCTCCACGCACAAGGACCGGGAGGAGGCGTTCGGAGGACAGTTCCCGCCCAGTTTCATCGGCATGGATCCCCCTGAGCACGACCGGGTCCGCGGTCTGGCGATGCGTCAGTTCGGCCCGCCGCACTCGCCGCACCGGATCCACGACATGCGCGGGGAGATGGAGGCCACCATCAGGGAGCTGATCGACGCCTTCCCCGCGGGGGGAGAGATCGATGTGGTGGACGCGTTCGCCTATCCGTTCCCCGTGACCGTCATCTGCCGGCTCCTGGGGGTGCCGCACGAGGACGAGCCGAAATTCCGCACCTGGGCCGACGAACTGGTCGCCTCGATCGACCCGCGGCCGGGCGAGGACCCGTCCGTCCGGCTGCGCGAGGGCGCCGAGACCCGACGGGAACTCGCCCTCTACATCAACGACCTCATCGAGAACGGCGCCGGCAGGTCCGACGGCGGCATGCTCTTCCGGCTCGCGGCGGACCACGACGCGGAGGGCGGACCGCTCAGCCGCGTGGAACTCGTGGTCACCGCGATCCTGCTGCTCATCGCCGGTCACGAGACCACGGTCAACCTGATCGCCAACGGCGTGCTGACCCTGCTGCGCCGGCCGGACCAGTGGGAGCGGCTGCGCCGGGAGCCGGAGATCGCGCCCCGGCTGGTCGAGGAACTGCTCCGGTTCGAGCCGCCGGCGCAGATCATTCTGCAGCGAGGCGCTCTGGCGGACATCGAGATCGGAGGTGTGACGATCCCGGAGGGGTCGGTGGTCGCCATGGTCCTGGCGTCGGGCAATCGGGACCCGAAGCGTTTCACCGACCCGGACGAGTTCGATCCCGACCGCCCCGACATCGAGCACCTCGGCTTCGGCAGCGGTGTCCACAGCTGCTTCGGCGCACCGCTGGCCCGTCTGGAGGCGCAGATCGCCCTCACTCAACTCGTCCGGCGGCTTGACAACCCCCGCCTCCTCGCCGACCCCCCGCCCTACCGGAGCAGTGCCGTACTGCGCGGGCCCCGGCACCTGCCCGTCGCCTTCGACCGCGTTCTGCCCTGACTCCGTCCGGCGGCCGCCGGCCCGAGCAGCCGGCCGACGGCCCGTGAGCCGGACCGGGGACACCGAGGCGCCGCACCCGGGTGCCTCTTTGCTGCCGGACGGCCGGCGTCCCGGGGCGGCCGGTGCCGAGCGGGCCGGGCTGCCGTCGCGCTGACGGGCCCGGCCCTGCCGGCGGCGCCCTGTGGGCGGTTCTCACGCCACTCCGGCGGGCGTCAGGAACGCCGTGAGGACGACGAGTTGCCGGGTCGCCCGTGTCATCGCGACATGGCGGTCGACCGCCCCTTCGACACCCGTGCCGAACGCCTCCGGGTCGACGAGGACGACGAGGTCGAACTCGAGCCCCTTCGGCAACTCCGGGTCCAGCGCCCGTACGCGGGACGTCGGGCGGAACGTGGGATCGCCGATGACGCAGGCGATCCCGTCGGTGTGGGCGGCGAGCCAGACGTCGAGCACGGAGTCCAGGTCCGCGACGGATCCGTGGAGTAGGGGGACGCCACCGCTGCGGACGGCCGTCGGGACGTTGGCGTCCGGGAGCACCGCCCGGACGGCCGGCTCGGCCTCCGCCATGACCTCCTCCGGCGTCCGGTAGTTGATGGTCAGGGAGGCCCCCTCGATCCGGTCGAGCCCGATCCGCGCCAGGCGCTCCCGCCACGACTCCGTGAACCCGTGCCGGGCCTGGGCGCGGTCCCCGACGATGGTGAAGCGCCGGGACGGGCAGCGGAGCAGCAGCATCTGCCACTCCGCGTCGGTCAGCTCCTGGGCCCCGACCATGTCGACGGACGACTTCAGCCGGGCCACGGCCGGGTCGGCCTCGATCACCGCTCCGGCCCCCTCGGCCACGAGGTCCCGCAGCGTGCAGGTGGGCGGCGCGTCCGGGCCGGCTTCCCGGATCCCCGACGGGCGTACGGCCAAGTCCCGGCCGGACATCCGACCCACCGGTCTCCGCTCTCCGTGAGACCGCCTCCACGGCGTCCGGGACCGGACGCCGTGGGTCTCCGTGAACGGGTCAGGAAGGCACGGACCGCGGTGCGCGGTACGGCGGTCGGGCCGTCGTCCGGCCGCCGGCCGTGACGGGTGGTGCCCCAGCGAAGCGGGTGTCCCGCGCGTCACCGCAGCGCCCCTCGCCGGCCGTCCGCCGGCTCGCGGCAGACGGGCACCGTCGCCACGGCAACGCCCTCCCGGGCCGGGTTGCCGCCCCAGCCCTCCCGCGCGGGCACTTCCTCACCCTTCATCAGGAAGGAGTCGGCGGCGAGACGGGCGTGGTCGCCGACCGTGGTGCCGTAGTGGACGAAGGCGCCGACACCGAGGGTCACGCCCGCGCCCAGTGTGGCCCGGTCGGACTTGAAGGCGCCGTCCTCCTGGGAGTGGCACTGGATGACGGTGCCGGCGTTGAGGGTGCATTCGTCGCCGATGGTGACGAGGGACCGTTCGATCAGCGAGCAGCCGTCGTCGAAGACCCGTCGGCCGATGCGGACCCCCAGCAGCCGCCAGACGAGGTTCTTGAACGGAGTGCCGTTGAAGAGCTGCATGTAGCGGTGGGTCGTCAGTTTCCAGAAGCGTTCGTGACGCCAGAAGGACTGGTCGTAGATCGAGCAGTACAGCGGCTTCAGCGGCTGGACGCGGGTGACGATCCGTTCCACCAGCGCGTAGTAGACGACGGTGAACAGCAGGGTGACCAGGCTCGCCAGCGCTATCGGCGGCAGACCGTGGCTGTGGTAGAGGTCCACCGCGGCCATCGCGATGAGGGCGACGACGTAGAAGTGGATCCAGCGCATCAGCAGGTACAGGGTCGCCGTGAAGGCGTTGTGCCTGTTCTTCGCGCCCAGGCGGCGGCGCAGTTCGTCGCCGGCGGCGAGGTGGTCGAACCGCCGGTCCCGCATGACCGTGCGCGGGATCTCGAAGCTCGGCGAGCCCAGCAGGCCCACGTTCTCGCGGACCGGTCCGTCGATGGGCACCATGACCTTGGTCGCCAGCAGGCAGTTGTCCCCGGCGCGGCTGCGCGCGGGATAGACGATGTTGTTGCCGAGGAAGCTGCTCGATCCGATGGAGGCGGGGGAGAAGCGGAAGGACGTGCTGGAGAAGTCGGCGTTGATGACCGAGAGGCCGTCGGCGACCATCGTGCCGGTGCCGACCCGGCTCAGGTACGGGCTGTCGTGCTTGACCAGCGAGCCGAAGTTGGACCCCGTCTGCTCGACCCGGCCCAGGTCGTATCCGAGGCAGCGCAGGTAGTGGACGATGGCCGAGCTGTCGCCGAACAGCAGGACGAAGAACCTGGCGTTGGTCATCCGCGTGAGGGACCGCTGGAGGCCGTGGTGGACCCCGAACAGGGGGTAGACCCTGCCCGGCTCGATCACCAGGCGCAGCAGCCGGGGCACGGCGTTCACGATGACCAGGCCCACCAGAAGCCCGCCGAAGAAGGCCACGAACGAGGCGATCAGCGCATCGAGGTAGAACCCGGGGCTGGTGAAGGTCGGCTCGGGAGTCAGCAGGGCGTCCAGCTGCGGCAGTACGGCGAACAGCAGGCCGAGACCGCCCAGCGCCAGAGGCAGGTACACACCCAGCAGCAGCAGGAGCTGCGCCGCCGTGTAGAGCACCTTGCGCAGGCCGCCGCACGGCGCGGCCCCGACGGCGCGGAAGTCCGTGGTGGTGGGCTGGGCCGGGGAGCCGTGCCAGGACTCGCCCGCGGGCACGTGCTGTCCGCTGTGCAGCGAGGAGGCATGGCCCAGCTGGGCGGAGTCGCCCATCGACGTACCGATGTCGAGGACCGTCTGCTCGCTGACCGTCGCGTCGCGGCCGAGGGTGACGGGGCCGGTCTCGATCACGCCGTCGTGCGCCCGGTAGCAGGAGAAGAACACGTCCTTGCGGATGACGGAACCCTCCTCGACCGTGAGCAGGTCGGTGCACACCGGCACGTTGCGGGAGAAGATCGCCACATTGCGCCCGATCCTCGCGCCCAGGGCCCGCAGGTACAGCACGTACAGCGGGGTGCCGACGAACAGGCGCATCGGGCTGGTACGGATCAGGGCTTTCACGCACCAGAAGCGCAGATAGCCGAGGCTCCACACGGGGAACCGCCCGGGCCGGAAGCGCCCGACCAGCAGCCACTTGCCGACGACGGAGAGTGCGCACAGGGCGGTGAAGCCCACGCCCGCGAAGACGGCCGACCGCAGGTACACGCCGACGGCCCCCGAGCCGTCCCGGATCCACTCGTATCCGCTCGCCAGGACGAGCGCCACGACGAAGGACATGCCGAGGAAGAACAGGAGCTGCAGCGCGCCGCACAGCACGTACTGCCACGTGCGCGCCCTGGCGGGTGCCTCCGCAGGGCCGGTCCCGGCCGCCGTTCCGGCCGCCGTTCCGGTCGTCGTTCCCGCCGTCGTCACGGACATCGCCCCGGCGGAGGTGGTACCGGACTTGCCGGGACCGGCCGCGGCGCCGGGCCCGGCCTCCGGAAGGTCGAGTTCCGCGGCCAGGGCGCGGACGGTCGGGTGGCGGTAGACGTCCTTCATCGACACGGTGGGGAGGTCGTTTCGTTTGCGGAGGCGGGCGCAGAACTGGGCCATGACGAGGGAGTCTGCGCCGAGGTCGGTGAAGAAGTTGCCGTCGGCGGGGACCTGCTCGGTGCGCAGGACGCCTGCCAGCACCTCGGCGAGCAGTGCCTCGACGGGCTTCTCCGCGCCGCCTCCGTTGCCGGCCGGTGCATCCGCCGGTGCCGCGGGGGGCAGCGAGGCCGCCAGACTCGCCAGCGTGGGGTGTTGGTAGACGTCCTTCATCGACACGGTGGGGAGGTCGTTTCGTTTGCGGAGGCGGGCGCAGAACTGGGCCATGACGAGGGAGTCTGCGCCGAGGTCGGTGAAGAAGTTGCCGTCGGCGGGGACCTGCTCGGTGCGCAGGACGCCTGCCAGCACCTCGGCGAGCAGTGCCTCGACGGGCTTCTCCGCGCCGCCTCCGTTGCCGGCCGGTGCATCCGCCCGGGATGTCGAGCCGATCCCGGCGGCGGTGGCGGGTCGTTCGAAGCTGTTGCAGGTCACGACAGTTCCTCCCGGATGCGGCGGCTGCCGCCGGCCAGGAGCGCCGTCGCCGCGCGGCGGTCCGTGCCGTGCACGGGAGCGGATGCCTGCGAACCGGACGTTCCAAGGTCATCGGTCGCCGGGCGGTCGTGTATCCATGAATTCATGAGTCGTTCACCTGCGGTCGCGCGACCCTCGTTCTGCCTTCTTCGGGGCTCGCATGTCGGATTCCTGTCGGAGGCGGTGGTGGCAGGCGCCACGTTTCGGGTTTCAATCGCCTTCTTATTCCAGTAGGCACGATCGAACGATTTCTGTCCTGCTACTGGAGCTCGTGGCTTGACAGGAGTGACGGAATATGCGGCCCCGTCTGCCGGGCTGCGGAACCGCCGGCCTGTACGACGTGCTGCCCCAAGGGCTGTCCCGCAGCCCCCGGCGGGCGCACGACGACAGCCACGGCGCCTCGCGACGCTGTCGCATCGCCCGAATGCACCCAGTATGGGAACGACTCTCCGGCTTGCGATGCACCGCGTCTGACGCCGCGCGCCGGTCCCCCCGGGGATTGCGGGACAGCCCTTACCGGCCGCGCACGGCTCTGGCAAGTCCCGAATTGCGGTGGCATGACGCGGGGATCCCCGTTCCGTTCACTGGTGGCATTCCGAGCCGCCCGGCTCCCGCGGATTTCCCGCGGCCGTACCGGGGACCCCCCGGTCGGCGGGGGATTTCCGGCCGACTGCCGGATGGTTGAACCGGCATGTTCCTCGAATTGTGGTGACCAATGGGACACGTATTCGCTCCGGCCGTGCCGTCCGCGACGACCGCGGACGACTCGCCTTTCCGCGCGCCGCCGACGGGCCGGATGATCGGCCTCGATCTCGCGCGCGGACTGGCGATCCTGGGCATGTTCGCCGCGCACGTCGGTCCCGATCCGTCGGTGGGCGGTCCCCTGGGGTGGGTCATGGAGGTGGCACGGGGCCGGTCGTCCGCACTGTTCGCGCTGCTGGCCGGCTTCACCCTGGTCCTCCTGACGGGCCGCCCCCGGCCGCGCGCGGGACGCGGCGGCCGCCAGGCGATCGGCCGGGTCCTGATCCGTGCCGCCCTCCTGATGGCCCTGGGGTACGCACTGGTCCTGCTGGACACCGACGTCGACGTCATCCTGTCCTTCTACGGTCTGCTCCTCGTCCTCGCCCTGCCGCTGTACCGGCTGAGCGCGAGGGCGCTCGCGCTCATCGCGGCCTCGACCGCCCTCGTCCTGCCGCAGGTGCTGTACCTGCTGAGAGCCGCGGTCGACGGTGGGGACTGGTCCGACGCAGTCGTCGGTCTGGACCCCCTCGCACGGATCACCGGCTCGGACGGCTTCCTGGAACTCTTCGTCACCGGCGAGTACCCGGCCCTGACGTGGTTCCCCTTCATCGTGGCCGGAATGGCGGTGGCCAGGCTCGACCTCTCGCGCCGCGACGTGCTCACGAACCTTGCCTGCACCGGCGGGGCACTGGCCGTGATCGGTTACGGGGGGTCGTGGCTGGCCCTCCATGCGGTTCCGGGCACCCAGGCAGCTGTGAGCGCGGCCACGGACGGAGGCCCCGCCGCCTCGGCGTGGTGGTCCGACGCCGTCGGCGAGGAGTTCGCCTCCGGGCACCCGGCCTGGCTGCTGGTGGCCTCCCCGCACAGCCAGACCACCTGGTCCGTCGTCGGCAACACCGGCGTCGCGCTGGCCGTCCTGGCCGGCTGTTTCATCGCCGTGCGGTTCGCGGGTCCCCGCGTCCGGCTGCTCGCACCGCTCGCCGCGGTCGGCTCGATCTCCCTGACGGCCTATGTCGGTCATATTTTCGCGATCCGTCTGCTGGGTACGGTCGACGGTGACGACTGGCCGGCCCTGCCGGTGCTCGTCGGGTTCGCGGTCGTGGCCATAGCGACGGCCTTCCTGTGGACCCGCGTCTTCCGGCGGGGCCCGCTGGAGTACCTGCTGTACAACGCCACCAAGCCCGCCCGATGGATCGGCTGACCGGGCCGGCCGTGTGCCGTGCCGATCGGAGAAGGAGGCCGGAGTCATGAGTCTGCGCCTGACGTTCCTGTGCGCGCCCTCCGTGGAGGGAACCCGTGGCCCGGCGTTCGGGGACGTCCCCCTGGACGGGCGTGCCCGGCGTGCGGCCGCGAACGCGAAGACGGCCCTTCCGCCCTACTCCCTGGCTCTCCGGGCACCGTCGGCCCGCTGCGCGCAGACCGCCGAGGCCCTCGGTGTGGCGGCGGCGCCCGAGGACGCCCTGCGGGACCTCGACCGCGGCACCTGGAACGGGCGCACACACGCGGACATCCGGGCGGAGGACCCGCACGGCCTCTCCACCTGGCTGACGGACCCCGATGCCGCACCGCACGGCGGCGAGTCCGTCGGCAGGCTGTGCCGCCGGACCGCGTCCTGGCTGGAGGCCCTACCGGACGACGTGGGGCGCGTGCTGGCGATCACCGAGGCGTCCGTCGTCCGAGCGGCGCTGGTCCACGCGCTGTCGGCACCCGCCCGCGCCTTCCTGCATCTGGACCTGCCGCATCGGTCGGCGGTCACTCTGACGAGGCGCGACGGCCTGTGGCACGCGGGCCTCGGCGACCCGGAGGTCCCACGACAGCGGGCGTCCGCCGACGACACCGCCTTCGCCGGCACGACCGTGTACGCCGCCCGACGGTAGTCCGGGGCGGGCCGCGACTTTCGGGCGTGCGTTCGACCTTCGTACCCCGGCGCCCGGCCTCCGGCTCCTCCGTGCCCCGGTCCCGCCGTCCGGCGGGGGCCGGCCTCCCCGTGGCACCGCTCACCGCGGCCGGGGGACGACGGCCGGGAGGAACGACACTCCGAGACACGGCGGCCGGACGGCCTGTGGCCGGATACCCACGGCCGCGGTACCCATAGGGTGCTCCCATGTCTGCCAGGTTGAGTCCCACGAGGGCCCGTGCCGCGCTCGGAACTTCGGCACGGGTGTCGGTCGAGCTGCTGCTCGTTTCCGTGATGTCGGCGGTGGCCCTGTGGCTGCTGGGCCGGATGTGGTCGATCGTGTGGCCTCTCGTCGTGGGCCTCCTCCTCACCACGCTCACCTGGCCCTCGGCCCGGCTGCTGCGCAGGTACGGGTGGTCCCCGGCCCTCGCCGCGTCGGCCGTGACCGTGCTGTTCCTTCTGGTCGCCGCAGGCGTCGTGGCCCTGATCGCGGTGCCGGTGGCAGCCCAGTCCGGCGAACTGTCGGAAGGCGTCGTCCAGGGCATACAGAGGGTGCGTGAGTGGGCCGCCGGACCGCCGCTGAACATCGGCGACGACCAGATCACCGGCGCCTTCGACTCCGCGGTGCAACGCATACAGGACAGCGCGGGCAGCATGGCCACCGCCGTCGTGGCCGGTGTGGGCACCGTGGTCAACGGTGTCGTCACGGCGGTCCTCGCACTCTTCCTGATGTTCTTCTTCCTCAAGGACGGCCCCCGGTTCCTGCCGTGGCTCACTCGTCAACTCCCCGGCTCACTGGCCACCCACGTCCCGGTCGTGGCCGCGCGCGGTTGGAACACCCTGGGCGCGTTCGTGCGGTCCCAGGCGTTCGTCGGCCTGATCGACGCCGTCTTCATCGGTATCGGTCTGTGGATCCTGGGAGTACCACTGGTCCTCCCGCTCGCCGTGCTGACCTTCGTGTCCGCGTTCGTGCCGATCGTGGGCGCCCTGTTCGCCGGTCTGGTCGCGGTGCTCATCGCGCTGGTGTCGAACGGACCGACGGACGCGCTGATCGTGCTGGCGATCATCGTCGTGGTGCAGCAGCTCGAGGGCAACGTGTTCCAGCCGATGATCCAGAGCCGGGGCCTGGGCCTTCATGCCGCGGTGATCCTGCTTGCGGTGACACTGGGCGGCAGCCTGGCGGGCATCGTGGGCAGTCTGCTCGCCGTACCGGTGGCCGCGCTGATCGCGGTGGTCTGGAACTATCTCCGCGAGCAGTTGAGCGAGCCGGAGCCGGCCCCGGAGCGGGAACCGGTACCTGCGGCCGCACCCGGACCGGAGACGGCACCGGGAACCGGCGAGCCGCAGACCGGCGCTGCCGCCGTGGTGTAGTAACCCCTCCGGTCGGCCCGCGTCCGAGCGGGCCGTCACGGTGCCCGCCCGGGCCGCTGTCCCGAGTCCTTCGGGAAGTCCTCCTCGGAGCCGTTTCCGCCGCCCTCGCCGCTGCCCGGTCCGAGACCCCTGCCGAGTTCGCGGTCTGCGGTCTGTGACGCAGACCACAGGGATCGAGTGACCTCTTTAATGCGAATCCTGAATGCGTATTTGATAGCGTCCTTGATGTGCGACTCACCAAGTTCACCGACCTGGCTCTCCGGTCCGTCATGCGCCTCGCGGTGTGCACCGACGACGAGGTGCTCACCACCCGAGAGGTGGCCGAGGCGATGGACGTGCGGCACGCGCATGCCGCGAAGGCGATCACGCGCCTCCAGCGCCTGGGGGTGATCGAGGCCCGTCGGGGTCGTGGGGGCGGACTCGTCGTGACCGACTTCGGCCGGCGGGCTTCGGTGGGCTGGCTGGTGCGGGAGCTCGAAGGGGAGGGGGAGGTCGTCAGCTGCGAAGACCCGCCCTGTCCGCTGCGGGGGGCCTGTCGGCTGCGGCGGGCGCTGCGTGACGCACAGGAGGCGTTCTACGCCACGCTGGACCCGCTGACCGTGGCGGATCTCGTCACCTCGCCGACCGGGCCCGTGCTCGTCGCCCTTGCCGGACCGCCGGCGCGGTAGCCGCTTCCGCCGGTCCGGCTCCCGTCACGACCTCGCGGGCTGAGGTGCGGGCCTTCTAAAACACGAAGATCGTTTACCTATTTAGGAGTCATCTGTGCTCTCGGAACAGGCCACGCCCGTCGTCCGCGCCACGCTGCCGGTGGTCGGGGCCGCCATCGGCGACATCGCCGAGCTCTTCTACCGCAGGCTGTTCGACGCCCGTCCCGAGTTGCTGCGGGACGTGTTCAACCGCGGCAACCAGGCCAACGGGGAGCAGCGGAAGGCGCTGGCGGGTTCGATCGCCGCCTTCGCCGGAATGCTGCTGGAGAAGCCGGACGCCCGACCCGACGCGATGCTGGCGCGGATCGCGAACAAGCACGCCTCGCTCGGGATCACCTCCGACCAGTACAAGATCGTCCATCGACACCTCTTCGCCGCGATGACCGACGTGCTCGGGGAGGCGCTCACGGACGAGGTCGCCGCCGCCTGGGACGAGGTGTACTGGCTGATGGCCAACGCCCTGATCGCCCTGGAGGCGCGGCTCTACCAGGAGGCGGGCGTCGCCGAGGGCGAGGTCTGGCGGTGCATGGAGATCACCGAGCGCCACCAGGAGACGCCCGACGTCGTCTCCTTCCTCATCCGTCCCCGCGACGGCCGCCCCGCGGGGCCGTTCCGGCCCGGCCAGTACGTGAGTGTCCAGGTCGAACTCGCCGACGGCGCCCACCAGATCCGCCAGTACAGCCTCTCCTCCGCCCCGGGCCGGCGTGACTGGAGGATCAGCGTCAAGCGGGTCCGCGACGAGGCCGGACCGGACGGGGAAGTGTCGTCCTGGCTCCACGAGCACGCGCGGCCGGGTGACGTCCTGACCGTGTCGGTGCCGTTCGGCGACCTCGTGCTGCCGGAGGGCGACGGGCCGCTGCTGCTGGCGTCCGCCGGGATCGGGAACACCCCCGTCCTGGCCGTGCTCGACCGTCTGGTGTCCACCAGGGCGGGCCGCCCGGTCGTCACGGTCCACGCCGATCGCACACCCGCCGACCACGCGCACCGCGAGGAGCAACTCGCCCTGGCGCGAGCGCTGCCGGACGGCCGGCTCCACCTGTGGTACGAGTCGCCCGGCGACGAAGCCCCGGAGGCCGCGGCCGGCCGGGCCGATCTGGCCGGCCTGGAACTCCCGGAGGACCTGACCGCGTATCTGTGCGGTCCGCTGCCCTTCATGCGCGCGGTGCGCGGCGAGTTGCTGCGCCGGGGAGTTCCCGCCGAGAGGATCCACTACGAGGTCTTCGGTCCGGACCTCTGGCTCGGCCGGTAGAGGCCGAGCGGTGGAGCCCGTGTTCCGGGACCGCGCTACGTCGGCGGCACGGTACTCGCCGTACTGCGCACGTGCCTTGCCGTACCGCGCCGTCCTCGCCGTACCGCGCACGGAGATGCGTACTCCGGCCGGCTCGAGGACGGCGTGAGGACCGTGCCCCATCGGGAACGGCCGCCCGGCGCCGAAGGCGCCGTGCGTCACGAGGCGTCGGCAAGCCCCCGCAGCCGTCGCCGGCCGCCGGGATGCCTCGGCGTCCGAGGAGTCGCATCGTCCGCGTCGGGCGTGAGAGCAGAAGGAGCCGGGCGCGAGAGTGGAAGGAAGAGGTACACCGCGTATGAACCCCACCTGGGCGGCAGTGGCCGCCGCGGCCGCCTTCGTCTGGTTCGGAATGGTGCTGGCCATCTCGTTCCTGGAGGCACCGCTGAAGTTCCGGGCGCCCGGAGTGACCCTGCGGATCGGTCTCGGTATCGGCCGGCTGGTCTTCCGCGCGCTCAACCGCGCCGAAGCTGTCCTGGCCGGTGTGCTGGTCGTGGCGGTCGCCGCCGGAGGCCCCGCCGCACCCGTCGTGGCCCTGACGGTCGCGGCCGTGACGCTGCTGGCCGTGCAGCTCGCCGCTGTCCGGCCCGTGCTGAACCGCCGCTCGGACCGGGTGCTGGCGGGGGAGGACGTCCCACGCTCCCGCGCCCACCTCGTCTACGTCGCCTGCGAGTCGGTCAAGGCGATGACCCTGCCGGCGCTGGGCGTCGCGCTGATGCCGGTCTGAAGCCACCGATGTGCGTTCCGAGTCCGACGACGAGGGCGGACGTCCGGCCTTCGGTCTCGTACACCGGGGCGGTCGACCTCCGGCACGCCGGAGGGACACCGCGCGGGGACACCGCATGTCGCACCGTCGCGCCGCCGGGGACGTCGAAGCGCCCCGGCCCGCGCGTCGCGTGGCGCGGGCCGGGGCGGGCTGGGTGGGGCGTCAGCCGGCCGTGCCGGCGGCGCAGCCGTTGCCGCCGGCCGGGTTGAGCAGGCTGACGACCCCGAGCGTGTTGCCGCAGACGTCTGCCGGCACGTGCACCGGGGCCTGCAGGGCGTTGCCGGACAGGACGCCCGGGCTGCCCGCTGCCGCGCCCTGGGCGCCGGAGTCCGCGACGGCGCTGCCGACGCCGGCGACGGCGCCGGCCAGGGTGAGGGCGGTCAGGACGGACGCGGTTCGCTTGCTCATGCTCGATCTCTCTCGTTGGGGAGGGGTGGAACAACGGCCCCGATCCCACCGCATTCCGACGGCATATGACGGGCAATTCACCGGATCCCGGGCGTGTCAGCGCGACTGGTGTTGATCTGAACAGCGGTGAACTCCCTCAGTGCAGTCCGCCGTTCACTCGCTGATCAACCCGGGCGGGCGGCGCGAACACCTCCCCGGCGCCCTGTTCCAGCCGGCCGCGAAACACGGGATCGCTCGCACGAGTGACGATCTCGGCCTTCCCTCCGCTGGGATAACCGTGACCCGAGTATCCTTCCGCTCCTGGCTGCTTCTCGCCGCTCCCGTGACCACGCTGCTGCTGCTCGCGGCGTCGCTGATGCTTCCCTTGGACATGTCGCTGAGTCCCCTGGTGCAGCGCCTCGCGCCAGTTGCGACCTTGCACGACGCGCCTCTGCCCGGCGGGGGCACAGCCCAGTTGACGAAGTGCGCGGTGGACGACGGCCCCCGGCCCCGGCCGCGAGGAGAGGGTGAGCGTGGCGACGACCCCACATTGGTCCTCACCGCCTTGGACGTTCGGGACCCGGGCCCGAAGGGACCCGGCCACCCCACCTTCACGATTCACCTCGCGATCCATGTCGACGACGAACCCCTCCTCCTGGAAGCGCCGTTGACGCAGGGCAGTGTCACGGTCGACCTCTTCGGTCCGCACGGGGAGGGCCGCCGTGCCAGCGCCCGCGGGCTGACGGCTACCGTCGTCCACGGCGGCTTCGAGGGCAGGCCCGTCGCCGCGCCGCCGTCGGGACGCTTCCGGGTGGCCCCCGGCAAGGACCTGCTCCTCGACGTGGCCGTGCCGGCGGGGGCGGTCTGCCCGGGGCGCAGCATGCTCGATGTGGTCAAGTGCAGCCCTGAGACGACGAACGACGCCGCGGACTGCCCTGTCGTCGCCGTGACCTTGTCAGACCCGGCCGTTCGTGCCTACCGCACAGCTCGGGCGGGCACCCACGCAGCGGACGGAGTGCCTTCCGAAGCTCCGGAGCTCTTCAGCGACCGGCTCGTCGCCGTGTCACTGGAGCCGGACGTCCGCGGCACGTGAGGCAGAGTCCGGCAACCAGAACTGCCCCACCCGTGCCGCACGCGAGGCCCGTCCGTGCGCGCGTGACTGCGAGTCCCAGGCGGCTGAGGGGGGACCTACGCAGAGCTGCCGCAGCGGGCCCGGGTTCCGTCCGCGCACCCTGTGGGAGGTGCGCGAGCGGATGGCGCACGTCCGACGCAGCGGCGAGCCCTTCGCCACCGCACGCGTACCGCCCCGACGTGCCGTGACGGGGAACGTGGCCATCAGGCGGTCCGGTTCCACTGTGGAGGGCCACTCACGCCGGGATGCCGAGCCCGGGACAGCCGGCCGTCGCCCGCTCATCCCGGGGCACCCCGTCGCGCTGTTCCCGGAGCTCCGGGTCCGGCAGCCGGAGGAGCCGCCGACGGCCCCGTAGACGTCCCTCAGATCGAATCGGTCAGCTCTGCCAGCGCCGCGCCCAGGAGCTCCAGACCGGGACCGGCCGGGCCTCCGGGTTCGGTCATGTAGACGTCGCGTCGGATCTCGATCATCAGGGCGCTGACGCGGGGGTCCTTGCCGTGGAACTCGAGGGGCACGTACGCACCAGCGAAGGGGCTGTCGAACCCGGTGCCGCCGAAGCCCGCGAACGCCCGCTCCGCGGCGGCGAGGAGGGCGGGCGGGGTGTGGAAGGGGTCCGTGCCCAGGCAGATCGGCGGCCGGGGTCCGTCGCCGTGCAGTTCGTAGGGCAGCGGCTCGGTGGGATACGAGTGGACGTCGATGACCACCGCACGTCCGACGGTTCCGAGACGGTCGGCCACGGCAGCGGTCATGCCCTGCGCGTACGGGTGGAAGTAGCGCTCGACGAGCGGCCGTGGGTCCCTGTCCGCCGGTCGCAGGCGCTCGCGGTGCGTGGTCCGGGTGTAGACCGCGCCCATGCCGACGGCGAGCATCTCCTCGCGCTCGTCGGGGAACCGCTCGGGGTCGATCACCAGCCGGGAGAGCCCGTTGACGAACTGCCACGGCCTGACCGCGGCGGCGTCCGCCCCGGCGGCGGCGATGGCGGCCGTGTGGGAGTCGGTGATGTGGTCGAGTTCGAGTGCCAGCGCGGTGTCGTCCAACTCGATGCCGCGACGCACCCACTCCGGGATCTCACGCGAGGAGTGCGGGACGTGCAGCACGACGGGCGAGTCGCCGGCGCCCGGGAGGAGACGGAAGGAGGGCATGAAGGATGATCTTACGGTCGGTGGTCGGTGGTCGGTGGTCGGTGGTCGGTGGTCGGTGGTCGGCGGTCGGCGGAGGGCTCGACCGCGACGACTTCGGCGTTGTGCGCGACGAGCGTGGGGCCGTCCGCGGACTGGGCACGGCCGAACGGGTCGCCATGGGAGCCGGCGGTGTACGAGCGGCACCCGGCGTGCCCTCCGGCACGGACTCGCGTCCCCCGACCCCTCTCCTCGGCTCCTCGCGACCGCCCTTTAACATCGAACTGATTTCTGACGCAACCTCTCTTTTTTCTGGGTGTGGCTGGTTATGATCGGGCTCCTCATCCTGGTCCCGACCTGGGCCGGAAAGGTGTTTCCCCAGTCCCGGGGCAGCACCCCGACCCGTCGACGGTCCGTCACGCTGTCCCCCGTTCCCGAGGACTGATGTCACCGATACAACCCATCGGATCACGAGGTCCGTCGGCGAGGCGCCGGCGGCGCACCCTGCGCCTGCGTACGCTGCTCACCTGGCTCGCGGTCGTCCCCATCGTGGCCCTGGGCGTCCAATCGGCGCTGGCCGCGCACCGGTTGCTGGAGCAGTCGGAACACCTGCGCGCCGACGTGGACTCCGGTGAACGGCTGGGCGTACCCCTGTACCGGCTCATGGTCGCGATGCAGTCCGAGCGGACGCTGACCGCCGCGCGCTGGGCCGGCACCACGGTGCCCGAGGACGACATGCGGGAGCGGCGCGCGGCCACCGACCAGGCCGCGACTGGGTTCCGCCGGTCGTGGGCGCCCGGCAGCGCGGTGTCCGAGGTGGCGGACCGCCGCCTGCTGGAGGTCTCGCAGGAACTGGACGACCTGAAGTCCTACCGCGAGCGCACCGACAGCGGCATCGGAAGCGCCGACAGCACACTCGTCTACTACAGCGGCGTGATCGGCCAGATGATCCGCTTCTACCAGGACCAGCTGACCCACACGGAGGACGGCGGGCTCAGCGAGGACACCCGCGTCGTCACCGCCATGTTCGCGGCGTCCGAGATGGTGGCCCAGGAGGACATGATCCTCGCGCAGGCAGGGCCGTCGAGGACGCTGACCACCTCCAGGTTCGCCGACTTCGTGAACGCCGTCGGTGCCCAGCGGTACCTGTACGACGCGTGGATCGTGCCGTACCTGCCGGACGCGCAGAACGACCTCTACGCGCAGATGGTCCGCTCGGGAGCGTGGCAGACCAAGACCCGCATCGAGAGCGCCGTCCTGGCCGAGCAGTCGATCACCGACGACGGTGTGAAGCTGCCCCGTGACGTCAAGGGGTGGAAGGCCGCGCAGGAACAGTGGGGGCCGCAGCTCAGCACGCTGAACGCCGACCGGTCCCGGGCCCTGCTGGCGCGCGCCGACGCCCGGGCGACGGACCTCGAGACCGAGGTCGCCTGGCTGATCGCGGGCAGCGCGGCCGCACTGCTGGCCGTCGCGACCGTCGTCGCCCTCACGACGCGGTCGGTGCTGCGCAGGCTGAGCCGTCTGCACGACCGGACGGTGACCGTCGCCGAGAGCACGCTGCCGGACGTCGTGGACCGGTTGCAGAGCGGCCGGCCCGTCGACTCCGACGCACTGCCCGCGGTCCGCGGAGAGCAGGACGAAGTGGGTCGCATCAGCGACTCGTTCGCGCGGGTGGTCGCCGTCTCCGTGAGCGGCCACCGGCAACTCGCCGCCGAGCGCCTGGGCTTCGGGAAGTTCGCCGCGGGCATCGCCTCCCGCACCGGAAACCTGGTCAGCCGCCAGCTGAGCCTCACGGAGGAACTTCAGGACACCTTCGGGCACGACGAGGCGCTCCTCGCCGAGCTGATGCGCGCCGACCAGCTGACGGTCGGAATGCGCCGGCAGATCGAGAACCTGCTCATCCTGGCCGGCGGGGAGATCCCCGACCCCCACACCGGACCCATGCGCATCGCCGACCTGCTGCGCGAAGCGGCGGCCGAGGTCGAGGACTTCCGCCGCATCGAGCGGCAGGCGCTGGACGAGATCAGTGTCGAAGCAGCCGTGATCAGCCAGGTCAGCCATCTCCTGGCCGAGCTGCTGGACAACGCGACGCGGTTCTCCCCACCGAGGTCGAAGGTCGTCATCCGGGCCGAACTCGTCGCCGACGGGATCTCGGTGGAGATCGAGGACCGTGGACCACGGGTGGCACCCGCGACCTACGAGGAGATGAACGGGCGCCTGCACTCGGCACCGCCGTACGCCGTGCTGGCGGAGAACGCCCATCGGCTGGGACTCTTCGTGGTCGGCCACCTCGCCGACGGGCTCGGGGCCACGGTCGTTCTGCGCAGGTCGGTGTACGGCGGGACGTCGGCCGTGGTGATCCTTCCCAAGGCGCTGCTCGTACCGACGAAGGGCGAGACGGGAGGTGCGCCGCCGGTGGCGTCGAGGCACAGCGAGTCCGCGCGGACCGGACCCTCCCGGGGCGAGGCCCACACGGTCGCGGCTTCCCTGGTCGAGACCGCTCGTGAGGAGTGGGAGCAGTCGGCATGTTCGGCCCGGGCCGACGGCGAGACCGGCCGTGTCGAGCCTGCCCGGGAGGCGCAGGGGGGTCCGGAGACCGCGCATAGGGTGCCGGCGCCCGTGGTGCGGGAGCATCTGGAGTCGGCCCCCCTGGAGCAGGAGCATGTGGAGTCGGCGCCCGTGGTGCCGGAGCACATGGAACCGGCCTCCGTGGAACCGGAGCGGACGGACGCCGCACCCCTTGGGATCGCCGTCCCCGCGCCGCGCGGCCCGGGCGGCGGCAAGCCGGAGACGGGCCCGCACACGGGCGCCGGGCTGCCGGTTCGCAGGGCGCAGCAGTGGTCGGACCTGCGCCCGCACGAGGAGACGTCCCGCGACCAGCCCTCCCGCGACCGGCCTCCGTCCCACGAGCCCCCGCGTGACCAGGCGCCGCTCGACCGGTCGTCCCGTGACCGGGCCTCGCACGAACGGCCTTCGCACCAGCAGTCGCCGGAGGCGTCTGCACGTCCCGCCCGCCCCGCCGAGCCGGCCCGTGACAGACGCCCGGCGCTGCCCGAGCGGGTCCCGCAGACGCACATGGCCGAACAGCTCCTGGGGCCGTGCCGACCGACGGAAGCGGCGGCCGTGCGGGATCAGGACACCCCCGAGGAGGTGGCCGACGCCTGGGCCGACTACCAGCAGGGAACCCAGATGGTGGAAGAAGAGCTCCGACAGGATCGGCGATGACGACGACATCCAACGACATGATCTTCAGCGTCCTGGACAACAACCTGAGCAGGATCGCCGGCATCAAGGGCGCCGTGCTGCTGTCCAACGACGGGATCATGCTCAGCTCCTACTTGCTGGACCGCCCCCAGGGCGAGCGTGTGGCCGCGGCGTCCTCCGGCATCGCGTCCACGATGAAGGCCATCTCCCGGGAGGTCGACGGCGGGCGGGTCATCCGCCAGCTGGTCGAGATGGACGACCGGTACCTCTGCATCGTCGGATGCGGTGAGGGCAGCACCCTCATCGTCGTGACGTCCCGCAAGGCCCGGCTCGGCGAGCTGGGCGGCGAGGCCGTACGCACCGCGCAGGCGCTCGGGGAGTGGCTGAGCACACCCGAGCGCACCCAGGCGCCGACGTCGTAATGACCGACGCGCCGCGCCGAGGAGGCGGCCGCCGGACGCGGTTGTACGCCCTGACCGACGGGCGCACGACCGCTCCGCAGGCCTCGCTGACCATGGACACCACGGTCACGGCGGCGGTCTCCCCGGACGCCTACGACGGCCTGCCCAGCGAGTGGCAGGCCGTCCTGTCCCTGTGCATGCCTCCGAACGGCCGGGCGGTCGCGGAGATCGCAGCCCGTATGCGCATGCGTCTGACGCCCGTGATCCTCCTCCTCGGCGAACTGGAGGACCGCGGGCTGGTACGGCACCGGTCGCCCCTTGAGGAGGCCGAGACCAGCAATGTCCACCTGCTCAGGAGAATCAGGGACAACCTTGCCCGCATATGACACCTCTGCCCAGGAAGTCGCGCCCGTCAAGATCCTCGTGGCCGGAGGATTCGGCGTCGGCAAGACGACTCTGGTCGAGACGATCTCCGAGATCGAGCCGCTGCGCACGGAGGAGCGGCTGACGGCCGCCGGCGTCGGCGTCGACGACCTGGACGGGATCGAGTCCAAGACGGTCACCACCGTGGCGATGGACTTCGGCCGCATCACCCTCACCGACGCGGGCGTCGTCCTCTACCTGTTCGGGACACCAGGCCAGGAGCGCTTCTGGTTCATGTGGGACGACCTGCTCAACGGCGCCCTCGGAGCGGTCGTGCTGGTCGACACCCGGCGCCTCGACCGCAGCTTCGCCGCGGTCGACTTCTTCGAGAGCCGCGGGCTCCCGTTCGTGGTCGGCGCGAACTGCTTCCACGGTGAACAGCTCTACACTCCCGAGGAGATCAGGTCGGCCCTGCACCTCCGGGACCCGGACACGCCCGTCCTGATGCTCGACGCCCGCACCCGCACGGACGTGCGCTCGGCGCTGCTCGCGCTTCTCGACATGCTGATCGCCAACGCGGGGACGGCGACGCGGGTGTGACGGTCCAGTCGCCCCTGGGCGGGGTCAGGGCGCGTCGCGTGTCCCACAGCCGCGGTAGGTCCGGACGGCCGTTTCCAGGCTCCGTCGCCGACTCGGTGGTTGCTCGTTCACGCCGGTGCCCCTCTCACCCTCACCCTTGCGCGCCGTGCGCCTTCTTGCCGTGACTGCGGACACTGCCCGGCGCGCCGGCGCAGTCGTACGACGGGCACCGCTCCCACACCTGGGACGGTCGCGCGCACGGGCCGAGGGACTGCCCGGCGACGGGGAGCGCCGCCGCGCCCGGGCCGGCAGACCCCGGCCGGGCGACGCTCCCCGCGCCGTCAGGCTCCCGGCGGTAGGTGCGCGGGGCGGCCGTTGCCGCGGGTGAGGCGGTAGCCGCAGATGCCGGCCAGTGCGGCGAGGACCGCGCCGCCGGCAGTCCAGAGGATGCGGGACGACCACCGGCCCGACGACCAGCCGCCGTCCGGTGCGACCTCACGGCCGGAAGCGGGGACCAGCGGGGCGGCGAGCCGCCCGTCGACGGCCGTGGCGCCGCCGGAGTCCTCCGCCGTGATCTCCAGGGACGCGTCGACCGGCTCGCCCAAGTCCTCGGCGGGTGCTCCGACGACGGTCAGGCGTACGTAGTACGTCCCGGGCAGCGGGTCGTCGGCCCATGGCTCGGACCAGGCTCGTACCGTGCGCAGCGCGCAACTCAGCTCGACCGACCGGGCCTCGGCGGGGGCCGGCCGGGCGTCGCTGCCGTAGCGGCACGCCTGGCGGCGCCTCAGCCCGTCGTACACGTCGAGCCGCCAAACGTGGGTGCCGTGGCGTGCTTCGGAGCGGGGCAGGTCGACCCTGGCCCTTACGGTGGCCCGCTGCCCGGCATCGGCCGGGAACTGCCAGTACAGGTAGTCGCCGGTCGACCCCTGCGCCGTGGCCCGCTGTCCTGGGCGTACGACGGTGGCGGTACGGAAGGACGTGCCTGCCTCGGTCGGCGCGGCGGCTTCGTCATCCGTGCTTACGCCAGACGACGGCGAGTCGGCTGCGGCGACGCCCGGGAACGGCAGTGTGAACAGTGCGGCGGCGGACAGCAGAGCGGCCGTGAACATGCGTACGGTACGCATCAGTTGCTCCTCCAGACGGCGATGCGCCAGCGAGAGATCCAGCCCCACAGCACACCCGCGGCGAAGCCGGCGAGGGTCAGCAGGCCGAGCAGCCACCAGCCGTGGCCGAGGCCGAAGAACGCCGCGTCGCCGGCGTCACGGGGGCCGCCCGTGATGTCGATCGTCAGCTCCAGGGGCAGGCCGGGGGCCGTCTTGACGGAGGCAGGGGCGGAGAAGGAGTTGCTCACCCGCAGGCAGACGGTCTCGGCGGCGGGACCACCGTCGCCGGTCCCCGCGCCATCGGTGTCGTCTGCGGTGCCGGTGTCCGTGGCGCTGTCGTCGGTCTCGGGCCTGGGGTAGCGCAGGCCCGTGGAGACGACGTCGGTCCGCCCGTCGCCCGCCGACTCGCCGCGAACGATCTCTCGGCCGGCCAGGGTCGAAGCGCGCAGCAGCACACCGTGGTCACGGTTGACCGGTCGGTCGGCCGCGATGCTGACCGAGGCGCGCAGCTCCTGTCCGGGCAGCAGGTCCACGCGGTACCAGCGGTGCTGTCCGAAGGTCTCGCGGTCGGCGTAGAGACCGGCCTTCAGCCGCGGCGCGTCGGCACAGCGTACGCCGCCCTGGGTGGCCACCGGAGTGACGACCGGCTCGGCGGCGCGGTCGACCAACTGGCTCACCCGGTCGGACAGTTCCTCCTTGTGCTGCACGGAGGTGTACGTGCCGCCGGTTGCCTCGGCGATGCACATCAGCTGGGCGCGCATCCTGGCGTTGGGTACGAGGCCGAGGGTGTCGATGGTGATGTCGACGCCCTTGGCCGCGATCTCGCGCGCCACCTCGCACGGGTCGAGCGGGGCGCAGGTGTCCTCGCCGTCCGTGATGAGCACGATCCGCCGGGTGGCGTTCCCGCCCTCCAGGTCGTCGGCCGCGCCGAGCAGCGCGGGGCCGATCGGGGTCCAGCCGGTCGGGACGAGCGTCGCCACCGCCGTCTTCGCCTCGGTCCGGTCGAGTTCGCCCACCGGGTAGAGCTGCTTGGTGTCCTTGCAGCCCTCCTTGCGGTCCTTGCCGGGGTAGTCGGCGCCGAGGGTGCGGATACCGAGCCTTACGTCCTCCGGGACCGCCTCCAGCACCTCGTTGAACGCCTGCTTGGCCGCGGACATCCGCGACTGCCCGTCGATGTCGCGGGCCCGCATCGAACCGCTGACGTCAAGGACGAGTTCGACCTTGGGCGGTTCCTTCCCGGTCGCCCGTTCGGCCGTGCCGCCGGAGTCGGCGAAGGCCGCGGAGGGGAGGAGCCCACCGGTGACGGTGACCAGAAGCGCGCCGCAGAGGACGGCCGCCAGTCGCTTTCGTATGATCATCGGCGGATCATAGTGAGCCCGAGCGGTCCGGCCCAACTCCGCGTGCACACGAGGGATCAGGAGGGGTACGGTCGAGCACGCCGTCCCGGACGGGCTCCCAATCGGGCACCCGGCCGGGGCGCGCATCGGCCACGGGCTTCTGCGGCGGCATGCTCCGGTCCCGGTGACCCGGCCTTCGGCCGGGGCGGCTCCGAGTGCCGCGAGGCGTCCACGGTGCCCGCCGGCCGGGGGCACCGTCGTCGCCGTCCGACCCGGTCGCCGCCGCACCGTCACAACATCTGCCGCCGCACCAGCTCGTGCAGCCGGCCGTCCACGTCCGCCAGTAGCCGGGCCGGCGGACCCTGCTGCACCACCCGGCCCTCGGACATGACGATCACACGGTCGGCGTCCATCACCGTCGACAGCCGGTGGGCGATGACGACCCGGGTGGCGTGCAGCGCGCGCGTGCTCTCGGTGACGATCCGCTGGGTCGCGTTGTCGAGGGCGCTCGTCGCCTCGTCGAAGAACAGTACGCGCGGGCGGCGGACCAGCGCCTGGGCGATCATCAGCCGCTGCCGCTGCCCCCCGGATACGGCGCCGCCCCCGGAGACCACGGTCTGCATGCCCATGGGCATCCGGCGGATGTCCTCCGCGAGGCCCGCCATCTCGGCGGCCGCCCATGCCTCGTCCTCCGTGAACGGTTCCGCGCCCCGGATGCAGTCCAGGATCGATCCGGTGAACGGCTGGGAGTTCTGCAGGACGACACCGCACTGGCGGCGTACGGCAGCCTGGTCCAGGGCCGCGAGGTCCTGGCCGTCGTACAGCACGCTGCCGGAGGCGGGACGGTCGAAGCCGATGAGCATCCGCAGCAGCGTCGACTTGCCGCAGCCGCTGGGCCCGACGACCGCGACGAACTCCCCGGGCCGGACGTTCAGGGACACGGCGTCGAGGACGAGCGGTCCGTCATCGGTGTAGCGGAAGGACAGCTTGCGGGCCTCGATCGCCCCTGACAGCTCGCCCGGCCGGGTGCTGGTCCCCCGTACCTCCGGGGGCTCGTCGAGGACCGGCTTGACCTGTTCGAGCATGGGTAGCACGGCGGCGGCCGAGACCAGCGCACCGGTCAGCTGGGTCACGGACGTCAGCATCATCGTCACGGCCGTGTGGAACGTCAGGAACTCGCCCGCCGTCAGACTTCCGCTCGCCGGACCGGCCAGCAGCATGAACATGATCAGCGCGCTCAGCGGCAGATAGACCGCGTCGAGGACCGTCGTCAGATTGCGGATCCGGCCCGCGCTCCGGTGCAGCTCCCGGCTGCGCGCGAACTGCTTCGCCCATGCCGCGTACGCGAAGCTCTCCGCCGCCGCCACCCGCAGCTTGGGCAGTCCCCGCAGGGTCTGGAACGCCTGGTTGTTCAGCTTGTTGTTCAGCTCCACCAGCCGGCGCTGCCAGCGCAGCTGCCACAGCCCCATGCCGAGGAACACCGCCGCGATCACCATCAGGATGCCGATCGCCGCGAGCGCCAGCGGAACGCTGTACACCAGCAGCAGCACCATGTTCATCGCGCCGACCGTGCTCGCCTGGACGAGGACCGGCCCCACGCCCGACAGCAGCCGCCGGATGGCGCTGACGCCCATCGCCGCGCTCGCCAGCTCGCCGGTGGAGCGCTCCGCGAAGAACCTCGTCGGCAGACGCAGCAGCCGGTCCCACACCGCGGGCTGCAGCGTGCTCTCGATCCGGCCCTCCATACGGAGCACGGTGAGGTTCTGCATCAGCATGAACACGGCCGAGACGGCACCCGCGACCATCACCGCCACCGACACCTGGACGATCAGGTCCGTCCGGGCGTTCGGTACGTACACCCCGAGCACCTTGCCGGTGGCGATCGGCACGAGTGCGCCCAGGACGACCGCGACCAGTCCCGCGACGGCCAGGTTCCGCACGTCCGTGCGCGAGCCGCGGAGGCTGAAGCGCATCAGCCGCCACAGGCCCAACGGCCGCTCGGGCAGCGGCCGGTAGAACATCACGGCCCGCTGCTCGAACTCCTCGGCGTTCTCCTCGTCGACGCGGATGCGGCTGCCCGTGGCCGGGTTCACCGCCCGGTAGCCGCCGCGCCGCCACAGCAGTGCCACCGGAGCCCCGGACCTGGCCCGTTGACCCACCAGCGGACCGCAGTCCTCCCGCCACCAGCGGCCGTCGAGCCGTACGGCACGGGTGCGCACCCGGGAGGCGCGGGCGATGCGCTCCACCGGCCCGGTCCGTTCGTCGACCGGCCCGCCCTGCGCGAGTTCGCCGAGCGCGATACCGGCCGCCGAGGCGACGAGCCGGCACACCGCGTACGCCGCGTCGTCGGAGACGGCACCCCGGGAGCGGGCCGAAGAGGCCCTGCGGGAGTGGCCGATGGACGCCAGCAGCGCCTGGTCGGCACCCGCGCGCACCGCCTCTCCGGCCCTGATCCCGGCGGCCGCCCGGTCCTCGTGGGCCTGCTCCGTCCGCTCGATCCAGCGGTCGAGTCCCGACAGCAGCCGGTACTGCTGGTTGACCATCTGCTGCCAGAGCGCGCCGTCGACGAGCAGGTCGGCGGCGGTCTCGGCGCTGAACGCGGCGCCGTACTGCACGCAGCCGGGGAAGACCGGCAGCCACAGGACGTCGTCGTCCGCCACCGCTGCGTCGTCCGTCGTCCGTCCGTCCAAAGGCGCCTCGAACAGCACCCGCTGGCCGCGTCCCACGCCGAGCGCGAAGGCGTGCTCCAGCAGACTCAGGGTGCCGTCCCGGCTGTCGTACTCGCTCTGGTAGGGGCTCTGGTACGACCAGGCGTCGCCGTAACCGGACTGCTGCTGCCGGTGGAGCTCCAGCAGCGGGATGCGGCGCAGCACGCACCCCTGCAACGGCCTGCCGACCAGCGTGTGCTGGGGACCCTCCACCGGGCCGAGCAGCAGCGTGCCCTTCTCCAGCCGTCCGAGGAAGTGCCAGTGCCCCTGCCGGGCTTCGTCGACCGCGAACAGGTCGAGCGCGCCGTCGACCAGCAGCCACAGCACCTGCGGGCCCTCCAGCGGCACACTGCGCAGCCCGGCGCAGTCGACATGCTGCCCGAGCCCGCCGAACGCGGCGAGCACCGCGTCGTCGGAGTGCTCGGACCCGGCGTGGTGACCGGGCTGTACGGGGATCACCTCAGTGCTCCTTGACCAGTTCGGCGTACGCGCCCCCGCGCGCGACCAGTTCCTCGTGCCGTCCGCGCTCCACGACCGTGCCGTGGTCGAGCACCACGATCTCGTCGCTGTCGCGCACGGTGCTCAGCCGGTGGGCGATCACCACGCACGCACAGCCGCGGCGGCGCAGATTGTCGATGATCAGCTGCTCGGTCTCCGCGTCCAGCGCGCTGGTCACCTCGTCCAGCACCAGCACACTGGGCCGGCGCACCAGCGCCCGGGCGATCTCCAGCCGCTGCCGCTGCCCGCCGGAGAAGTTGCGGCCGTCCTGCTCGACCCGGCCGTGGACGCCGCCGGGCCGCCGGGCGACCACGTCGTACAGCTCCGCGTCCTTCAGCGCGTCGACGACGGCCTCGTCGGTGATCGACGGGTCCCACAGGGCCACGTTGTCGCGGACCGTGCCCTCGAACAGGAACACGTCCTGGTCGACGAAGGAGACGGAGGCGGCGAGCGCGCCGCGCGGGATCTCGTCCAGCCGCCGCCCGTCGATGCGGATGACGCCCTCCCACGGGCCGTAGAGGCCCGCGATCAGCCGGGACACGGTGGACTTGCCGCTGCCGGAGCCGCCGACGAGCGCGACCTGGCTGCCCGGGCCCACCGACAGCGAGAAGCCGGTGAGCAGAGGCTTGTCCAGCGGGCTGTAGCCGAAGGTGACGTTCTCCACGGTGACGTGGCCGCGCAGCCTGCGGGTGTCCGCGAGGGGCTCGGGCCGCGTGTAGAGCCCGTCGGCCGGGAAGTTCTCCACGTCCTTCAGCCGGGCCACGTCGGCGGCGAAGTCCTGGATGCGGGAGGCCATGCCGTTGAGCCGGGTGATCGGCGCGGTGAACCGGGTCACGAGCGCCTGGAAGGCCACGAGCAGACCGATCGAGATATGGCCCTCGACCGCCCGCAGACCGCCGATCCACAGGATCAGCGCGCTGTTGAGCGTGGCCAGGGTCGGTGCCACGACGGCGAGCACGGCGCTCGGCACACCGAGCCGCTGCTGTTCCTCCAGCGTGATGGCGTGCTGCCCGGCCCAGCGGCGGAAGTAGCCGCTCTCGCCACCGGTCGCCTTCATCGTCTCGATGAGCTGGATGCCGGTGTACGAGGTGTTCGTCAGCCGGGCGCTGTCGGCGCGCAGCTTCTGGGGACGCGTCGCCCGCAGGCGCACCACGACCCGCATCGCGACCACGTTCAGCAGGGCGATGAGCACGCCGACGACGGTCAGCTGGGGATCGTAGGTCCACAGCAGCAGCGCGTACAGGACGACGACGATGCCGTCGACGCCGAACGCGGTCAGGTCGCGGGCCAGTGTCTCGGCGACCGCGTCGTTCGACTGCAGACGCTGGACGAGGTCGGCGGGACTGCGCTGGCCGAAGAACGTCACGGGCAGTCTGAGCAGATGCCGGAGGAACCGGGCGCTGCTCAGCGTGGACGAGATGACGCGGCCGCGCAGCAGATTGGCCTGCTGGAGACCGGTCAGCACGGCGGTCAGCGCGACCATCGCCGCCATCGAGGCGAAGAGGACCCCCAGCAGCGAGGTCTGACGGCCTACCAGGTACCTGTCGATGTACGTCCGGCTCAGCGCGGGCAGCGCCGCGCCGACCGCGACGAGCAGCAGGCTGGCGAGCAGCGCGGCGGCCATGGTGCCGGTGGTGCCGCGCAGCCGGGCGGGCACGGAGCGCAGCACGCCGGGCTTGCGGCCGCCGCGGCGGAATCCGTCACCGGGCTCGAGGACCAGCACCACGCCGGTGAAACTGGTGTCGAAGTCCTCCGTGGATACGAACCGGCGTCCCTTGTCCGGGTCGTTGATGTGCACGCCGCGGCGGCCGAGCCGGCGCCCCATGCCGTCGTAGACGACGTAGTGGTTGAACTCCCAGAACAGGACGGCCGGGGCCCGGACCCCGGCGAGCGCGGCCGGCTCCATCTGCATGCCCTTGGCCTCGAGGCCGTAACTGCGGGCCGCCTTGAGGATGTTGCTGGCGCGGGAGCCGTCGCGGGAGACACCGCAGGCGATCCGCAGCTCCTCCAGGGGCACGTGCCGGCCGTAGTGGGCGAGCACCATGGCGAGCGCCGCGGCACCGCACTCCACGGCTTCCATCTGGAGCACGGTGGGGGTGCGGACGCTCCTCTGCCTGACCGGTGCGGCGGGCTTGCGGGCAGCCCGTCGCGGGTTCACGCGCCGCGGACCGCCGCCGCGGCGGCCGCCGGTGCGGGCGGTGGTGGGGGAGGGAGCCGTCACGGGAGCAGCCAATCGATCGGACGCTGGTCGGCCAGGCGGATCGCGCCGTCGGCCGGGGTCATGGACTCGACGGCGTACGGCGGTCCGTCGGAGGACGACCAGACGTACCCGGACTCGGTGCGGGAGGATCGGTCGAGTTCCACCAGGACGGCGACGGGCCGGCCCTGCCGGGAGAACTGCTCGGCGAGCTGGCCGTCGCCGAGGAATCCCGCGATCTGCTGCCTGCTCTGCGAGTTCCGGCCGACGGCCTTCACCCGGCCGCGCAGCACTCCGTACCGCGGGGAGGGCACCGACTGGACGGTGAGGTCGACCCGTGCGCCGACGGGGACGGTCGAGCCGTTGTCGGCGGGGAGGTAGAGCATCGCCCTCAGGGGGGACCGGGGGCCGTCCACGCGTTCCAGGACGGCGACATCGGCGCCGGTGGCGACGACGGCGCCGAGGGTGGCCACGAGAGACGTGACGCGGCCCGCTGCGAGGGCGCGGACGAGGGCGCCTTCCTTCTTCCTGGTGCCGTCCCGGCTGTCACCGTCTCCGACCGCGTCGCCGGTGCCGGAGTCCGCACCGGAGCCCGATCCGGTGCCGTCCGAGCGGTCGCCGTCGGTGGGCTCCCCGTCGCCCTCGCCCCGGGTACCGGAGGTGCTCACCCGCAGCAGCGGTGCGCCGGCAGGGAGGTTCTCGCCCTCCGCGGCGAGCACTTCGGTCACCTGACCCGCGACCGGACTCTGCAGCACGTAACTGCCCCGCGCGTGCGTGAGAATTCCCGGTCCGCGCACCGTGGACGAAATGGAACCGTTTATCGCCCAGAATGCGGCCGCCACCATCACGATCACCGTGACGGTGAGGACGAGCCAGCCCTGCGGGCGGGCGAATCGGACCGGCAGATCGATTTCTTCCGGCGACTGCAGCTTGGAAAGGGCCTTTTGGCGGAACTGCACGTAACTCTTCCCTCGACTGCGTATGTCCGGGTCCGGGGGTGAAAAGCGCGGGTGAGCCCCGGAACGGGGAAGGTTCCGGGGCTCACTCGGGGCGTGCTCTCAGAGGCCGGCGACGAGACCGGTGGCGGCACCGGTGTTCAGGCCGGTCGCACCCTCGACGGTGCCGACGACGGAGCCCACCAGAGCGGAAGCCGGGACGATGCCGTCAACGGTGGAGGTCAGACCGGAAACCGCACCGGCGGCAACGGCGCTGTGCAGACCGCCGGAGACGTTGTCGAGGTCGGCGTCGGAGATCTCAGCGGTCTCGACCTGGGGGGTGAAGTTCATGATGAAGCTTCCCTTCATGTGGATATTCCTAAAGGTCACGGCCGGCCCCGCCGGATTACGTACCGGCCGCGTCACGGCGGGCGTGCGGGTCCATGAAACCGGGAACCCGAGCGCAACTCCCGCAGTGCGCAGGATCAAAGCACGTAGACGGACCCGACATCCAATCCCGGGGCGCCCGGTAGGCGCCCGATCCGTCTGGGAATCAGTTTCACGTGCAGGCGTGTCCACGCGGCGGTGGCCACTTCTTCACAAGTTTCACCGGCCCGATTCCGTCCGGGTGAAAGGGCGGCCTGTCGCGGAATCGGACACTCCGGTCCCAATGGATCAGTGCACCGTCAACCTCGCGGGGCGCACCGGGCGGAGGCCAATCGCCGTGCGCCCGTAGCGTGTTCGGTGTGCAGGTTTGCGGAAGACTCTGTTCCGGTCAGCGTGAAGGGACGCGGGCCGCCGGCGGGGAAGGGTGCCGGCCGTCGGTGCGAGGGGTGTGCGGGCCGCCGGGGGCACTGCCGCCGGGCGCCGGCACGGGCGTGCGTGGGACGTCGGCGCCGGCGAGGGGTGGGCCGCCCCGGAGGCGGAGGAGGCGGCCCACGAAGGTCAGAGAGACGTGCCGAACGCCTGCGTCCACCACGGCCCGCCGGAGGCGTCGTGGATGCCGACACCGAGCTCCTTGAACGAGCAGTTGAGGATGTTGGCGCGGTGGCCCGGGCTGTTCATCCACGAGTCCATCACCGACGACGGGCTCTGCTGGCCCCGCGCGATGTTCTCCCCGTACGTGCTCCACCGGTAGCCGGCTGCGGTGATGCGGTCTCCGGGGTCGGTGCCGTCCGGGCTGGTGTGGTCGAAGTAGCCGCGGGCCGCCATGTCCTCGGAGTGGCGCCGTGCGGCCGTCTCGAGCTTGTCGTTGCTGCGCACCGGACCGCATCCCGCCTTGGCGCGCTCGGTGTTGACCAGGGCGACGACCTGCGCGACGTCCCCGCTCGGCAGCGGGGGCTCCGGGTCCGGCGCCTCGGGGGTCGGCGTCGGCTTGGGCTTCGGCCTGGCCGTGCTCGGCTTGGGCTTCGGCTTCGCCGTCTTGCTGGGGCTGGCGCTCACGCTCGGACTGGGAGAGGGGGAGGGGGAGGCGGAGAGCGAAGGAGAGGGGGACGCGGACTGCGAGGGGGAGGACGGCTCGGGGGAGGCCGGGGCGGCCACGGTGGAGGTGGGCTCCTCGGGCTCCTCCGGGCCGAGCAGGAGATGGGCCGCACCGCCCGCGGCGACCAGAGCGGCCACTGCGGCTGCCACGGCCGTGGTGCGGCGCCGCCGCCTTGCGCGCTCCAGACGGGCCTGGGTTCGCGCCCCCCCGGCGGCCGACTCGCCGGAGCCGGACGGGTCATCCTCCCCTGCTGTACGGGCGGAGCCGGGGGCGTGCGACGCGTGCGGCGGTGCGCCGAACGACGCCGTGGCCGCCATGTCCGGGGCCTGCGGGGCGAAGGCCGCCAGCGACGCGGCCACCGGCACCAAGGCCAGCCCGACGAGCAGTCCTTCGGCGGGCACCAGCCCGGACCAGTGGCCCGAGCAGAGCGTGCAGCCCCGGGCATGACGGGCGATCCGCTTGCGCCACAGGGCGGAGGGCAGACCGTCCCAGCTCGCGATGATCGGCTCCAGCAGCACGCAGCCGGGTTCGGCGGACAGGGCGCGGACCACCACGCGGGCCGTCTCCAACTGGGCCTTCATGCGCTGCACCCGTACCGCCGTGTGCTGCGGGGACAGCTCCAGCGCGGCGGCGACCTCCTCCCGGGACAACTCCCCGGCGGCCTCCAGCCACCACAGCGACAGCAGGGCGCGGTCGTCCTCGTCCAGCCAGCGGGTCGCCTCGGCCGTCTCCCGCCGCTGACCGGAGAGGCCGAGGCGGGTGATGGTCAGGTCCACGAAGTCCGCGCCGGGGTCGACGACGTCGTACGCGTCGTCGAGCCCTCCGCCGCCGGGTATCGCGCCCGCACGGCGCTCCCGCCAGTGGCCGCGTATCTGGTTCATGGTGATGGCGACCAGCCAGCTGCGGAAGCTGTCCGGGCTGTGCAGTCCGTCCAGGCCGCCCAGGACGCGGAGCATGGTCTCCTGCACCACGTCGTCCACGTCCGCGTGGCCGTTCATGGCACGGCCCACGATGTTGTAGACCAGCGGGAGGTACCCGGCGACGAGCCGGTCCTGGGCGTGCTGGTCACCGGCCTGCGCCGCCATGATCACCGCGGCTTCGCTTTCGCTGCTCACGCTGTGTCCACTCTCTTCCTGGGCTGGGACATGTCTCCTCCGACACCTGGGAGACGCCCTGCCTCCGTCCCGATAACAGAAATCGGATAGGAGTACGCAGAAACAGCCGGGAGTGTTAGATCCGCACGCCAGGCGCGCAGGACCGCGGCGGAGGGTTCGAACAGTTCGCCCGGAATGTGAGCCGGATCGTGCCACTGCCAGCGCACGATCTTGTCGGGTTCGGTGACCTCCGGCTCGCCCTCCACTCCCGTGACGAGACCGGCCGCCGAGATCCGGGTCAAACCGCGGTTTCCGTCCACCACCACGGCGACGACGGCCACGTCCTCCTCGCGGACCCGCAGCCCCGTCTCCTCGACGAGCTCCCTGGCGCCCGCGCGCTCGAAGCTCTCCCCGGGGTCGACCTTGCCGCCGGGAAGCTCCCAGCGGCCGCCGCGGTCCAGGCCGAGCAGGATCCGTCCGCCGGGCTCGACGACGATCATGCCGACGCCGGTCAGGCCGTTGGGTGCGGGGAACGCGCGTGCGGGCCGCTCCTCGGGAGCGGGGCCGGGGGAGTGGGTCGCCATGCGGGGATCGTACGAGGTTTCGAATCCCGCCCGTGACGGACTCGGCCCGGGTGTGACGGGTGTGACGGGTGTGACGCCTCGGGCCCGGTGCCGTTTGCGGCCCCTCCCGTGAGCCGCACGGGGGCGCCGCAGGCCGGGGCGGCGGAAAGGGGCGGGGAGTCGTGGCCGGCCGGGTCGGCGGTCCGGCCGGGCCGTTCACACCCCCTGTGTGCTCCTGGATCCGCAGCGTGCCCATGCGGGCGCCACGCCCGTGATCTGGCAGACCATGAGGTACAGCGGAATGGGCGGGGTGTAGGGGCTCGCGTCCTCGGGCCAGTGGATCAGCCGGGGCCCCTCGGCCGGTACGTACGCACCGGGCGAGTAGTACGCGGGCAGCGGCCACGCCAGGTCCTGGTCGGAGCCGGCCGGAACGATCCACCACATCCAGTCCGTGTCCGAGTAGACACAGCCCGTGCGGGGGAGGCGGGACAGCAGTCGGCGGCCGTGCCGTACGGGCAGGCCCACCGCATCGTGACCGAGCGTGGCCGGCAGTCCCGGCGGCACGTCGAGGCGCAGCTGCCCCCGGGTGTCGTCGCGCCCCCGGGAGAGCAGGCCGGCCATCGACCTCAGCACGGCCGTCCCAGCGCGAGCTCGGCCCAGACGACCCGGCCCGGACCGGGGTGCGCGTCGTGCGCTCCCCAGGCGCTGCTGACCGCGTCCACCAGCAGCAGTCCGCGCCCGCCCTCCTCGGCGGAGACCCGGCGCAGTCGCGGCTCGCCCGGCGGGCAGCCCTCGTCCTGCACCGCTATGCGCAACTGGCCCGGCACGTCGTGCAGTTCGCACAGGACGCGCTGGCTCGCGGTGTGCACGACGGCGTTGGTGAACAGTTCGGAGGCGACCAGCACGACCGTGTCGAAGTGGCTGCTGTCGACCCCCCAGCGCATCATGCGCTCCTGGATCAGGTGCCTGGCGCGTGCGACCGAGTCGGCCCGGCCGGGGAGCTCGAACCCGAAGCGGCGGACCGCCGGCACTGAGGAAGCCGGCTGGCGCGGCACCGCGAGTACGGGCCTGAGCGTGTTACCAGGAGCCACGACCAATCCTTAACGGTGGGGAAGCAGTGCCGTACATGCCTCTCCCCGGGCAAGGCGCGGCAGCCTCGTGAACTGGTTCACCGAGTCACTCTCCCTCCGAAGCCGACACTTGGCAAGAGGCACTCTGAAAATTGCAGAGTGCCGGGTCCTGGGACAGGGTGGCATGGCACACTCGTCGTGACACCGAGTCGTGGCGTCGGGTCGTGCACATTCGAGAACAGGGCGCTGGGGAGGTCTGTAGTGAGCGAGCCGCGGTCCGCCCCCACGGTGGGGCAGGTCGTACTGGGCAAGCGACTGCAGGATCTGCGGGAGCGAGCCGGCCTGAGACGCGAGGAGGCCGCCAAGGTCCTCCGCGTGGCCCCCGCCACCATCCGCCGGATGGAGACGGCGGAAGTCGCTCTCAAAATCCCCTACGTCCAGCTCCTCCTGGGGGCGTACGGCGTCCCCGAGGACGAGGCCGAGGGCTTCGTCCAGCTCGCCGAGGACGCCAACAAGCCCGGCTGGTGGCAGCGTTTCCACGATGTGCTCCCCGGCTGGTTCAGCATGTACGTGAGCCTGGAGGGGGCGGCGAGCCTCATCCGCGCGTACGAACCGCACTTCGTCCCCGGGCTCCTCCAGACCGAGGACTACGCCCGCGGTGTCATGCACAGCGGAGCCCTCGGCGCCACCAGTGCCGAGGACATCGAGCGGCACGTCGCCCTGCGCATGGAGCGTCAGGGGCTGCTCGGCAGGTCCGACGCACCCAGATTCTGGGTGATCATGGACGAGACGGCGCTGCGCCGCCCGGTGGGCGGACCGAAGGTGATGCGGGCCCAGATCGACCGGCTGCTCGAAGCGGCCGAGCGGCCCAACATCACCCTCCAGGTCGCGGAGTTCGCGACCGGACCCCACGCCGGCACCTACGGGCCGTTCGTGCTCTTCCGCTTCGCCGTGCCCGAACTGCCCGACATGGTCTACAGCGAGTACCTCACCGGCGCGGTCTACCTCGACGCTCGCCCCGAGGTGGCCTCGCACCTGGAGGTCATGGACCGCATGGCGGCCCAGGCCGCCACCGCACAACGCACGAAGGGCCTCCTCCGGAGCGTCCGCAAGGAGCTGTGAATGGACCGCATATACAACGGCATGCCCGCCCGGGAACTCGGCTCGGAGGGCTGGTACAAGCCGTGGAGCGGTGGCAACGGCGGCAACTGCATCGAGGCCATGAAACTGGCCGACGGCAGGGTCGCGGTACGCCAGTCCGCCGATCCCGACGGCCCCGCGCTCATCTACACCCACGGCGAGATCGCCGCCTTCATCCAGGGCGCCAAGTCCGGTCAGGCGGACTTCCTCCTGACATGATCGGCTGAGGACCCCGGGCCCGCCCCGGCAGGTACCTGACTCAGCGTCAGCAGCGTTCGCAGTACATGCAGTTCGTCCGTCCACCGCCACACCCTCGACCACCTGGAGGCGCCAGATGACCGGGCAAGACCCCGCCGCCGTACGCATCGACACCAGCAAGCCGCACCCGGCCCGGATGTACGACTGGTTCCTCGGCGGCAAGGACAACTACCCGGTCGACGAGGAGATGGCCAAGCAGCTCCTCAAGCTCGACGCGCGCGGCCGCGACATGGCCCGGGTCAACCGGGCCTTCATGCACCGCGCCACGCGCTGGCTCGGCGGCAACGGCATCCGCCAGTACCTCGACGTCGGCACCGGTATCCCCACCGAGCCCAACCTCCACCAGATAGCCCAGGACGTCGCCCCCGAGTCCCGCGTCGTCTACTGCGACAACGACCCGATCGTCCTCGCCCACGCCGAGGCACTGCTGCGCAGCACCCCCGAAGGCGCGACCGAGTACATCCAGGCCGACGCCCGCCGGCCGGAGGCCATCCTGGAGGCGGCCGGCAAGGTCCTCGACTTCGACCGCCCCATCGCCCTGTCGCTGCTCGCCCTGCTGCACTTCGTGGACGACGAGGACGGCGCCTACGAACTGGTGAACCGGCTCGTGAGCCGGCTCGCCCCCGGCAGCTACCTCGTGCTGTCCCAGACCACCGGCGACTTCGACCCCGAGAAGGCCGCCCTGGCCCGGGCGATGTACAAGGAGCGGGGACTCACCCTGCGCCCCCGCTCCCGTGAGGAGTTCACCCGGTTCTTCGACGGTCTCGACCTCGTCGAGCCCGGAGTGTCGCTGACCGCCGAATGGCACCCGGAGCTCGGTGAGGCCGTCGCCGTCACGGGCGACGACCCCATCCCGGGCTACGCGGGCGTCGCCCGCGTCCGCTAGGGCATACACGAGGTGCGGCTGCTGCGGCCGAGGCAGCGGTACGGAGCGCGCGACGCGGAATCCCACGTCGGCGATCCGGAAGGCCGGATGGCTGCGCCGCCGCACCCACGCCCGGTGGCTCCGGCGCTCGTCGGCCCATCCACCACCACGGAGCACCCGACGGGCGCCGTGCACCTCGTGCCGCAGACGTAGCAGCGCCAGTCCCACACACCGCCCAGCAAGTCGCACAGCACCGGACGTCGGGCTGCTTGCCGCCGACGGAACGGATCCGCCGCCCACCAGAGTCGCCTCGTACCGGGCGACCTCACCGAGCGGGCGGTACCCGCACTGCGCGAGCGGGAACGCCGACGTCCGAAACGGCGCGACCTCGCCGCCGACCCCGGCCGCGCCGTGCCCCCGGCCGCCGGCTCAGATCGCCATCGCCTCCTGGATCCAGCGTTTCACCCGGTACGGCAGCCACCAGGCCAGCTCGCCGACGCGCAGCACGAGATGCTCCTCGGTGAAGTCGGCCAGCGCGTCCGGGGGCACGTCGGCCGCCGGGGCGCCGTGGTCCAGCCGGGCGATGGCGTCGTGGTAGTGCTGTTCGTCGCAGGTGAAGCGGCGCAGGTCGCCCCAGCGGCGGTCGCGGATCTGGAGGAAACCGGGGCCCTGCCGCCACAGGCACTTGCACAGGTAGTGGCTGCTCCGCCAGGCGAGCAGCTGTTCCTCCGCCCGGTCCGGGCCCTCCAGCCGCTGCGGCGGCTGGAGATGGCTGAGCAGCTTCCACGTCTCCTCGTCGCCGGGCCCGGCCCGCAGCCGCCATTCGACGAGCACGGCGCGTGCGGTCAGGTCCCGGACCAGGCACAGCGACCGCACCGTGCGGCGTGCGGCGGTGGCCGCGGCGTTGGCCGCGGGGGTCAGGTCGATGGTGCGGGGCACCACGACCCGCCGGGCCCCGAGGCCCCACAGTCGGTCGGTCTCCTCGTTCATCGGGCCCGAGAGACGGTGGCTGCCGAGCGCCATACCGGGCAGGGCACAGGCGTCCGGGTCGTAGTCGCGCCAGGCGGTGACCGTCAGCGGGACGTCGTCGGCGGTGGTGCTCGGGGGGTGGACTGCGCTGGTCATGGGGCCTCCTGGGAGCGCGGGTACCGGGCTGTGGGTCACACCGAGACGGGTGGCTGGACGGTGTCGCGGGGCGCGTCCGCACTGCCGCGGTCACCGCCGTCCGCCCAGGCGTCCCCTTCGGACCCGCCCCCGCCGGCAGGCTTCGGCGCGGCGGCACCCGCGGTGTGCAGGTGCCGCATGAAGTCCAGCCGCAGCAGGTCCTCGTTCACCGCGGCCGGGGCGATGTGCACGTACTGGCCGCCGTCGGTGAAGACGATGCCCCGGGCGACCCACTCGTCCAGGATCCGCTCCACCTCCTCCTGGCCGCGCGGGTCGCCCGGGACACGGGCCGCCGCCTTGCGGGCGAGCGCGGCCGGTGCGTGCGGCTGGTCCAGCAGCCGGAACAGCGCGACCTCGAACGGATCGGCCAGTTCCCACGCGCGCCACGGGAACGCGCGGCGCCGGCTGACGAGCACGATCCGGTCACCGAGGTCGGTGTGCGTCAGCCTGGCGTCGGTGTGGTGCTTCTTCCAGCCGGCCAGCGCCTCGTTGAGGGCGGAGACGGTCGGCTCGCCGATGCCGCGCGCCGGGGCCTCGAAGACGTAGGCGAGGTCGTACAGCTCCTCCTCGGGCAGGTCGTAGGTGAAGCGGTAGTGCGCCTCGGGGCGCAGCCCGGTGAAGCCGAGTTCGGGGCGGTTGAAGTACGGGCTGAACCGCTCGATCGCGATCCGGGCGGACAGGTCGACCGGCGGGTCGAGGTGCTCCAGGGCGGGAATCTGCGCGATGACCGGCTCGTAGTCCTCCGCGGTCTCGCCGGGGAAGCCGTGCAGGTAGTTCCAGGAGACCGCCAGGCCCGTCTCGGCTCCGTCGCGGAGCATGCGCACGTTCTGGCACCCGCTGACGCCCTTGTCCATCAGGTCGAGCACCCGGTTGTTGAGGCTCTCGATACCGGGCTGGACGTAGATCAGACCCGCGTCGGACAGGGTGCGCAGCTGGGTCCGACGCATATTGGCCTTGATCTCGATGTGCAGCCGCAGGTCGTAGCCGCTGTCGATGATCCGCGGAAGTACGGTGCTCAGGTAGCCCATGTCGAGGATGTTGTCGACGACGTACATGTCCAGGACCCGGTGGCGCCGGGCCAGTTCCATGATCTCCTCGTAGAAGACCTCCGGGCTCTTGCTGCGGAACTGCATGAAGGAACCGTTGAGACCGCAGAACGTGCAGTGGTGCTTCTCGCCCCACCAGCAGCCGCGGGCGCCTTCGACGACCAGTTTCGGCTCCACCCAGTTGCGCGCCACGGAGGCGGCCAGGCACTCGAAGTAGCCGCTGTAGTCGGGCGGGAGGATGTGGGCGGGCGGCAGTGGCGCGGTGGCCATCGGGTTGACGACGCTGCCGCCGTCCGCGGCCCGGTGGCACAGGCCCGGGATGCCGCCGAGATCGGTACGCCCCTCGGCCAGTGCCCTCACCAGTTCCGGGAACGCGGTCTCGCCCTCGCCGCGCACGACGTGGTCCACGAACGGGAAGTTCCGGTGGACCGCGGCGCCCTGTTCGGCATCGCAGTTGGCCCCGCCCATGACGGTGACGACGTGCGGTGCGAGCCGCTTGACGTGGCGGGCGGCCGCGAGGGCCGCGGTGTTCTGCTGGAAGGTGGAGGTGAAGCCGACGACGTCGGGGGCGTGCTCGACGATGCGCCGGGCGATCTCCTCCACGAACGCGGGCACTTCACGGTGCAGCTCCCGGGTCATCCGCATCCGCGACCCGCGCAGCTTGCCCTTCATCACCGACGCGAACTCGTCCTCCCGCCACGAAGGGTCGCCGTACAGCGCCGAGGAGAACACCCAGTCGCCGCATCCCATGAAGTAGGACGACAGGGAGTAGTACCCGTAGTCGTCGGCGGCGAACTCCCGGCGGGCGGTGATCCAGTCGGTGAAGTCCAGGTTGGCGTGCAGGACCTCGGCCGTGGCTCCCGGGACCCGCTCGTCGATGCTGCGCTTGAGGATGCCGAGGGCGAGTGAGGGCAGGTCGATGGGGGACCAGGGCATGTTGACCAGCAGTACGCGCACTTCGGCTCCTTGACGGTCCTCGAACGGTGGGACGTTGGGTGCTGGGGCGGCGGGTCCGGGCCGGTCCGCCCGGCGGTCGGTCGTCACGCCGGGCGGACGCGGGGCTTCGTCGGTGCCGGCCGGCCCGGGGCGTGCGCCGGGCCGGCCGGGCCGGGTCAGTCCTCTTCGGAGTCCTCGGCGTTGCGGAACGGGATCGTGATGGTGATCCCGACGCTCGGCTTGCGGTTCTCCTCGTCACCCGCCAGCGGGTCGTTGTTGATGACGTCCTTATGCACGGTGTCCTCCTCTCTCCGGTGCGCAGATGTGGTGCCTGCCCCGGTGCCGCCGACGCCGGCGGCCGGCCGGGATCCCCCTCCGGTCGGAGCGGGATGTCTAGGTGTGCCCGGCCCCCCCGGCCGGGGCGCGCGAGCCCGGGTGCCGGGCGCGGCGCAGTTCGCGGTCCAGGAAGCCGATGGCGCGGCGCAGCACGGCGACGTGGTCGCGCCCGTCGTAGCCGTCGTGCCCCGTGTCCAGCCACATGGCCGTGTGCCGCACGCCCGCGCTGGCGAGGGCCCGCAGGTAGTCGCGCACCTGCCCCGGCGGGCACTTGTCGTCGCGCTCGGCCGCGACGACGAGCAGCGGGGCGCGTACGCGGGACACGTAGCTCACGGGGGAGCTGCGGGCGTACGCCTCGGGCATCGTCTCCGGCGTGCCGCCGAACAGCCGCTCGTCGAGGGCACGCAGCGCGGGCGTGGCGGTGCGGTGGGCGGCCGCGCAGTCGGCGACCGGCTTCACCGCGACGACGGCGCGCCACAGGGCGGGGTCGACGCCGGCCGCGAGAAGCGCCAGGTACCCGCCCCACGAACTGCCCCACAGGGCGGTCGCTTCGGCTCTCACCAGACCGCGGTGGACCAGGTCGGCCCGTACGGAGGCGAGGTCCTGCACCTGGGTCAGGCCCACGCCCGCCGGGTACGCGCGCCGCCAGCGCGGCCCGTAGCCCGTGGAGCCCCGGTAGTTGACGCGTACGACCGCGAAGCCGGAGGCCACCAGGGAGTGCACGACACCGTCGTAGGCGTCGCGGTCGTGGTCCGCCGGACCGCCGTGCACCAGGAACACCGCCGGGGCCGGGAGCACGTCGTCCGGCAGCGCGAGCAGGCTGTGCACCGGGCCGTCCGGGCCCGGGGTCCACACCTCGCGGTGGTCGCCGGGTACGGAGCCTTCGACGGTCCCGAGCGGCGGCAGCCGGGTGCCCGCGGACGACAGCATCCGGGGCGGCCGCGAGGCCGACGTCCACAGGCAGTGCACGTCCCCGCCGGGCCGCACGGCCGCGGCCAGCAGGGTCCCGGGCGGTGTCGGCACGGCGGTGACCGAACGCCGGCGGGGGTCGGCGCGGTGGAGCAGGCTGCGGCCGTGGCGTTCCTGCCGGACCAGCACGCTGCCGCCGTCGGGGTACCAGGAGGCGGTGATCTCCGTGTCGAAAGCGCACCACTCCCAGGTGCGCACTCCGGATCCGGGACGCCAGACCGCGAGGACGTAACGGTCTCGGTGCTGCCGGACGAGCAGCAGTTCGGTGCCGTCGTCGCCGTCGCGGACGCTGCGGTCGTCCGCGCGGGTGGTGTCGGTGCCGTCCGCCGGCCGGAAGCCGAGCGCCCACAGTTCCCCGCCGTGCCCGCCGCCGCGCAGCGCCGCCTGTACCGTGCCGTCCGGGGACAGCACGGTCACCGCGCGATCGGATCCCGCCGGGCCGCCGACGGCGAGGTGCCGCCCGTCCGGTGAGATCCCCGTGAGCACGGCGTGACCCTCGAAGCGTGTCACGGTGCGGGCCCGGCCCCCGCGCCGGCCGACGTGGACGGTGGTGCCGTCGTCCGCGGCCGTGGCGACGGCGACCGTGCCGCAGGAGGCGAGGCCGAGCCCTCGTGGGGTGCCGTCCGGAACGCCCTCCAGACCGGGCCGGTCCTCGCCCCCCTCGAAAGGCCGGAACCGCCAGTGGCCGCGGCCCTCGGCGTCCTCGTCGAACCACCACACCCGGGCCTCGTGGTCGATGGCGCAGTGCAGCGTGCCGCCCGGACGGTCCGTCACCTGCTCCGCCGTACCCGTCGTGGCGTCCCAGGTGAAGACCTGGCAGCGTCCGTCGGCATCGGCGGTGAACGTCATTCGCGTGGGGTCGGTGGGGCAGACGTCCGGCAGCTCGGCGCGGTAGGTCCGGAAGCGGGGGGCGGGGCGCTCGCCGACGGCGGTGGCCTCGTCGGGCGCCGCGTCGGCGGGCACCTCGGCGGGGCGGTGCCGGGCGTCGGCGGCGGAGGGTCGGGTCACGGTCGGCCTCCGGGGCGCAGACGTCCGGCCCGCAGACCGGTGAACAGGGCGAGGAGCGCGAGCGCCAGGGCGCAGAGTGCCGGGGCCGCCGCGGGCCCGGAATGTGTCGCGAGCGCCCCGGCGACCACCGGTGAACCGGCGCCCGCACCCACGACCGCCGTGGCCAGCAACGCGCCCGTCCTCGCCTGGAGATGGTGCGGGGTCTCGGCGATCGCGGCGGACTGGACGACCACGGTGGCCGGGGCGAGCAGAAGGCAGAACGCCCCGAAGCAGAGCCCGAGGCTCCAGGGTGACCCCGCCACGGCGAGGCCGGCGGCGGGGAGCACCGTCAGCCAGGTCACGGCCACCAGCGTCCGCGCGCCGCCCAGTCGCCGTACGACGGCGGGTGCGGCGAGGGCGCCCACGAGCCCGGCGCCGCCGGACACCGCCAGCACCAGCCCCATCGCGACCGGCCCGCCGTCGTCCTGCAGTGCGAACAGGGCGGAGAAGTAGAGGGCCGCCAGCGCCGCGTTGACCGTCGTGGTCCAGACGAGCACGAGACGGAGGCGGGGTGCGGCACGGAGCAGGGTGAGGCCGGCGACGGTCTCGTGGGCGTACGACCGCAGCGCGCGCAGCGGCGTGGGCGTCCCGGCGGACCGGGCGTCAGGGGCGGGCGCGCAGCCGTCTGCCGCGGCGGCCGGTGCGCCGGGCGGCCGAGGTGCGTCCGGGGCCGGGGTGGCCTCCCGGGCACGGGCGGGTACGGGCGCGGCCGCCCGCGCGTCGTCCGCCGCGGACGCGGGCGCCGTTGGGCCGGCCCGCAGATCGGAGCGCATGGACCGTACGCACAGCGCCGTCACCACGTACGAGAGCGCGTCGGCAGCGAACGGGAGGGGCCGGGAGAGCTGGTACAGCACCCCGCCGAGGAGCGGCCCTGCCACGAGCGCGGCGCGGTCGCCGGCCTCCAGACCGGCCACGACGCGGGGCACCTCGTGCGGCGCGGCGACGAGCGCGACGGTGCCGCGCGCGGCGGCCTCGAAGCACGCGGTGGCCGTGCGCTCCACGAGCAGTGCGCCGAGCAGCAGCGCGAACGGAGGCCGGCCGGCCGCCACGGACAGGGCCACCGCCCCCATGGCCGCCGCGGCCACCGCGGCGGAACCGGCCATCACGGGTTTGCGCAGGCCCCGGTCCGCCGCCACCGCCACGACGGGTCCGCAGACCAGCGTGACGAGCATGCCCGCGCCGGCGAGGAGCCCGACCGTCGTCGGCGGGTGACCGAGTCCGAGGAGGAGCAGCGGGAAGGCGACGCCCGACATCTGGGTGCCGAGGGCGTCGGCGGCGTTGGAACTCCACAGCAGCCCGATGTCACGCGGGGCGTCGAGGGGGCCGGCTCTGCCGTCGGGCTCCTCCGGTCCGGGGGGCATCAGGTCCGGAACCTTGCCGACGAGACCGTCCCGCTCGCCGCGTAGGCCCACGCCGTCGGAGTCGCCGGAAGACGCAGCACGATCCATGCCCTGCCCCCCTCGGGCCGTGGTGGTACCTCCCGCCGTCCCATCGCCGTTTCTCCCGTGCACGCAAAGGGCGCACAAATGTGCAGGAAATGTGCGGGAAGTGAAATCGAGCGGAGCCTAACCACGGCGAATCGGCAGCCGCAAGGCGTCGAACGTCGACCGATTCTGTCGCAAACCGTCTGTCGGCCATGGCTGTACGGGGCCGGGCTGCGCTTTCGCGGCTTACGCGGCCGGGGGTGCCGCCCGCCCGCTCGGCGGAGGTCCGGCACCGCCCTGAACGGCGGCTTCCGTGCTTCCGCTTCACATCGGCGCACCTCTCGTCCGTCCCGGCTGGGCGGAACTGTGTTCTCCGGTAAGCCGTGTGCGCATTCCGGACCTCACTTGGAACGCCTGGTTCCCTATCGTCCCGCCGGAAGTGTTTGTGTGAGCAAAGCGCCGTCGGGTGTGAATGTGCCCGGTGCCCGTGTGGCGGGTGGGGCGGATGTGTCGAACGGGCCTCGGCTCGTAACGCCGTGGTCGGGTTTCCCGGCCATGCTCCCCGATTGGCGCGAAACCGCCCTCGGCCGCCGGTGGGCGGAAAGGTATTGAACGCGTTCAATTCATCCGGCAGAATGCCGCCATGGGAACGCCGCGCACACGGGTGGCCGCTCGCACGACGGCGGTCGTCTACGTCGGTCTGGTGGCCGCCACCGGGTTCGTCCACGCCCTCAGGGGCGCACCGGACGGCCCGACCCGCGTCGTGCTGCAATGCCTCACGCTCCCGGGGTACGCCGTCGTTCTCCTGCTGCTCCTCGCCGCGGCGGCGGCCACCGGGGCGGGCGGCGCGGATACGGGCGCCGACGTCGCTCCGAACGTCTACGGCCCGATGCTCGTCCTCACCGCCGCGGCGCTGGTGAACGTCCTCGCCCTCCGGGGGCTGTGCGCCTTCGCCCGCCGGGTGCGGGCCGAGATCCGCGAGACACGAGAATGGCGTGCCGCCCGCGCGGGCCGTGTGTCGCGCCGCGGGGACGGCCGGGCGTAGCGCCGCAGCTGCTTCCTGCGACTGGGTCAACGGGCGGCCGTGCGTGCGGACGTGGATCTCGATCGACGTGGCTTGACTGCGGAGGTGGATGTAACAGAAGCTGTTGCAACAAGGAGGGGTGATGGCGGCGAACAGTCGATTGACCATCGCGACGCACGCTCTGGCCTGGCTGGCGCTGGCGCAGCGGCGTGGCCGGGAGGTTCTCACTTCGGAGCAGGTCGCGGCCAGCGTCAACACCAACCCCGTGATCATCCGGCGCAGCCTCGGTGACCTGCGGCGAGCCGGACTCGTGGAGGTCCGCCACGGTGCCGGTGCGGGCTGGAGTCTGGCCCGTGAGCCCGAGGCGATCACGCTGCTCGAGGTGTATGACGCCGTCGATGCGCATCCGCCGTTCGGGCTGCACCGCGCCGAACCCAATCCGGAGTGTCCGGTCGGCCGAGGCATCCGGCCCGCCCTGAGCGGGGTCTACGGCCGGGTCGAGCGGGTCATGCGGCGGGAGCTGGCGGACACGTCGATCGCCGATGTGCTTCGCGAGACGCTGGCCGACTAGCCGACTGGTCGATTGGCCAACCGGTCGACGGCACCGCCGTAACGCCAGTTGTAACAAGGGTTGTTCCAACAACTGAACGAGGGGTGAGACCGATGCAGGGTCCACGGTGTCCGGTCGTCGAACTGCGGCAGTACACGCTGCACCCGGGACGGCGAGACGAGCTGATCGATCTGTTCGACCGCGAGTTCGTCGAGTCCCAAGAGGCAGTAGGCGCGACCGTCCTGGGGCAGTTCCGCGACCTGGACGACCCCGACCGGTTCGTCTGGCTCCGCGGCTTCGAGGACATGCCGCGCCGCGCCGAGGCCCTGGAGAGCTTCTACGGCGGGCCGGTCTGGCAGGCACACCGCGACGAGGCGAACGCGACGATGACCGACTCCGATGACGTGCTGCTGCTGAGGCCCGCCTCGGCGCGCGGTGGGTTCCCGGCGCCGGTCGGCGCCCGGCCGGCCCCCGGTGAGCCGGCGCCATCGCCGCCGTCGCTCGTCCTCGCCACGATCTGGTACGGCCACAGCCCGTTCGACACGGCGTTCGTCGAGTTCTTCCAGCAGAGCGTGCGACCCGTACTGACCGAGACCGGCGGCGAGCCACTGGCGTACCTACGGTCGGAGCACGCCGCGAACACCTTCCCGGCGCTACCGGTACGGAGGAACGAGGAGGTCTTCGTGTGGTTCGCACGGTTCCCCGACGAAGGCCACATCGACCGCCACCTGAGTCGCCTGCGGCATTCGGAACACTGGTGCGAGGAGGTGCTGCCGACCCTTTCGGAACGGTGGGCCAGGCCCCCGCAACGGCTACGGCTGGCACCCACCGAGCGTTCGACACTGCGCTGAGTCCCCACGGAGCCCGGGGACGGCCACGACCTGCGTGGTGAATCGGTCTCGCGCACCACGACGGCCGTCGCCGCGACGTCGTCCGGACACGACGCCGGCGGGCACCGGGCGGGCGCCGCGGGCCGGACCCGGCCCCGTGTCGCGGCAGCCCGCCCCTGTGATGCGCGCGCGGTCCCGCCGGCCCGGTCCCACTGCCCCGGGCGCCGCCCCCTCAACCCCGCTCCAGCACCCCCCTGACGAACGCCGCCTGTCCCGCGTGCTGGAGGTCGTCGGAGATGACGCTCACCAGCCGCACGCCCAGCGTCACCGGCGGGGACCACGACGCGTCGACGATCCGGCCGAGAGCGGCGTTGGTCAGGCCCCTGACGAATGCCACCGTCTCGTCGTGGACGGCGTCGTGGTAGCCCAGCAGCAGGTCGGGCGACTCCACCCGCACCTTCGCCACCTGGGCCGGGGTGTGACCGTAGCCGGTCGCGTCCGGAGCGAACGGCAGGCCGAAACGGCCCTTCCAGCCCTGGGAGAGCCATACCTGCTCCCGTCCCGCGGCGTCCGCCACATGGTCGTCCTGGACCCGGGTGAGGTGCCACACCAGCCACGCGAGGGTGTTGGCGCCGGGGGCGACGCGGGCGTGGAGGAGGTCCGGGGCGCATCCCCCGACCGCGTCGTGCACCGTCTCCCTGATCCGTCCGAAGGCGTCTTCCAGCAGTTCCGCGCTGTTCATACGGTGAGTCAATCCCGGGGCCACCCGCGTGTCCGCCCTCGACACGCGGGCCGCCCCCGTCGCCGCCGCTCCCGGCGCACCGCCCGAACCGGCCGCGTGGCTTCGACGGCCCGCGGCAGCGCCTCGACGGCGGCCGCAGTGCTTCGACGGCGGCCGCAGTGCTTCGACGGCGGCCGCTGTGCTTCGACGGCCCGCGGCAGCGCCTCGACGGCGGCCGCAGTGTTTCACCGCGGCCGTCGGCCAAGGCGCCTCAGCCGCCCCAGGCCCAGTCTCAACCGCCTTCGCGCCGCAGCCGCACCGTCACGATCTGGAACGGCCGAAGCCCCAGCGCCACTCCGTCGTCCCCGACCGCGAGCGGCGGCCCCTCCAACGGCCGCTCCAGCAGATCCGTCAGAACCGCGCCCGTGGCCGGGAACCCCGTGCGCAGCACCGTCGCCGCACGGCCGCCGAGCGACTCGTAGAGCCGTACGACGACGTCTCCCGAGCCGTCGTCGGCCAACTTCACGGCCTCCACCACGACCGCGGGACCGTCCGTCGTCACCACCGGCGGCACCGCGGCACCGCCCGGGCCGATCCGCAGCGGCAGGTTCAGCGCGTACCCCTCGGCGATCGCCTCCTCGACCGTCGCGCCGGGCAGCAGGGCGTACGTGAAGCGGTGCGGGCCCTGGTCCGCCTCGGGGTCGGGGATACGGGGCGCACGGACCAGACTCAGCCGGACGGTCGTGGTCGTGCCGCCGTCCTCCTCCCGCGTCGTGCGCGTCACATCGTGCCCGTACGTCGAGTCGTTGAGGACCGCGACGCCGTAGCCGTTCTCGCCGATGTGCACCCAGCGATGGCCGTAGACCTCGAAACGGGCCGCTTCCCAACTGGTGTTGGTGTGGGTGGGCCGGTGGACGTGGCCGAACTGGATCTCCGCGGTGGAGCGTTCCGCGTGCACGTCGACCGGGAAGGCGGCCTTGAGGATCTTCTCCGCCTCGTACCAGTCGATCTCGGTGTCGATGTCGACACGGCGGCTGCCGGCCCGCAGGGTGATGGTCTGCACGATCCGCGAGCCGCGGCCGAAGGTCCGCTCCACGCGCAGCGCGCCGAGCAGCGGGCTGTCGTCGGCGATCCTGATCGTGGCCCCCTCCAGCAGGTCGGTGTAGCGGGCCAGGTAGTGCCTGTCGATGTCCCAGGCGTCCCAGTGGTTCGGCAGGTCACCGTGCAGCCGCAGCAGGTTGCCCTTGCCGCCGGGCGGCAGCACCTCGCGGCCGGCGACGAGGTCGCGTACGGAGGTGAAGGTGCCGTCGTCGGCGAGTTCGACCCGTACGAGCCCGTTGTCCAGGGCCCGGTTGGTCACCTTGACCGGCGGCTGCGCCGTGGCCCGCGGGACGATCCGGGCCGAGCCGGAGGCCGGGATCTCCACGGCCACGGGGGCGGAGCCGTCGGACAGCCTCGGCAGCCCCGGGTCGAGGACATCGGCCAGGACCGACGGCACCCGTACGACCTCGGCCCGGTCCCGGGGCCCGGCGTTGTACGCCCACGGCTCGACCCGTCCCGCCCCGCTCACCGCCTCCAGGGCCTGCGCGGTCAGCGCCTCCAGTTCCCTCGCGACCCGGGCGTACTCCGCCTCGGCCTCGCGGTGGACCCAGGCGATCGACGAGCCGGGCAGGATGTCGTGGAACTGGTGCAGCAGAACCGTTTTCCACAACCGGTCCAGCGCGGCGTGGGGGTAGGCGTACCCGGGCACGTGGAGGGCCGCCGCCGTCGCCCACAACTCGGCTTCCCGCAGAGCGTGTTCACTGCGGCGGTTGCCCTGCTTGGTGCGGGCCTGGGAGGTGTAGGTGGCGCGGTGCAGCTCCAGGTACAGCTCGCCCGACCACACCGGGGCGTCGGCGTGGCCCGCGTACTCCGCCCGCGCCGCCTCGAAGAAGACGTCCGGGTGCTCGACGACGACCTTCGCCGAGCCCTCCAGGTCCGCCAGTCGGCGGGCCCGCTCCAGCATCTCCCGGTTGGGTCCTCCGCCGCCGTCGCCGTGGCCGAACGGCGCCAGCGACCGCGTACCGAGCCCCTTGTCCCGGTAGTTGCGCACCGCGTGGGCCATCTCCCGCCCGGAGAAGACCGCGTTGTAGGTGTCCACGGGCGGGAAGTGGGTGAAGATCCGCGAGCCGTCGATGCCCTCCCACCAGAAGGTGTGGTGGGGCAGCTTGTTGGTCTGGTTCCAGGACAGCTTCTGGGTGAGGAACCAGCTCATCCCGGCGAGCTTGGCGAGCTGCGGATAGGCCGCCGTGTAGCCGAACGAGTCCGGCAGCCACACCCCGTGCGTCTCGACGCCCAGCTCGTCGAGGAAGAAGCGCTTGCCGTGCACGAGCTGCCGGGCAAGCGCCTCGCCGCCGGGCAGATTGCCGTCCGCCTCCACCCACATGCCGCCCACGGGCGCCCACTGCCCATTCGCCACCGCCTCCTTGATCCCGGCCCACACCTGCGGGTGGTCGTCCCGCACCCACGCGTACTGCTGTGCCTGCGAGCAGGCGAAGACCAACTCGGGGTACTCCTTCGCCAGCGAGGTGACGTTGGAGAACGTCCGGGCCGCCTTCCGCCTGGTCTCCCGGACCGGCCACAGCCAGGCGGTGTCGATGTGGGCGTGCCCCACCGCCGACAGGGTGTGCGCGCTGGCGTGGGCGGGCCGGGCGAGGGCCTCGGCGAGGACGCCGCGGGCACCGGCCGACGTACCGGGCACGTCGTCGAGGTCGAGCACGTCAAGCGCCCGGTCCAGGGTGTACATGATCTCGTGGCGGCGCGGTTCGTGCTCGCCGAGTTCCAGCATCAGCTCCTGCAGCACCTGCATGTCCAGGGACAGATGCCAGACCTCCTCGTCGAGCACGGTGAGATCGGCCCGAGTGAAGGTGTAGAGCGGCGCGCTGCCCGCGGTGCGCTTGTCCCCCATGGGGGTGGGGAAGCGGAAACGGTCCTTGAGGATGTCCGGGTTGGAGGCGGCCTCGACCAGGAGGGCGACCCGTTCGCCACCCGCCGCGGGGGAGGCGACCGGCACGTACTGGTTCTGCGGGTTGACGGCCTTCACCGGTGTGCCGTCGGGCAGATGGACGAGCGCCTCGGCCTGGTTGCCCGGCCAGCCGCCGGTGAACCCCAGGTCGAACCAGGCCTCCACGCGCCGTCCCGCCCATTCCGCGGGCACGTCGCCGGCGACCCGGAACCAGGTGGTGCCCCACGGCGGACCCCACGCGGTGCCCATGGCGAACGGCTCGTAGGGGGCCTCCCGCGCCTCCTCGAACGGCACGGGCTCGTCGGGCACCTGCCAGGCCGCCACGGTCAGTGGCACGGAATCCGCGTGGATCAACGGCCGGATGCGCTGCTCCAGTACCCGCGCGACGCGCTGCTCGATCCTGTGCCGTTCGTCGTGCATCTCTCAGCACCTACTTCCGGTTGAGGTGGGCGAGACCGGGGTGTACGGCGGTGTACCCGTCCAGCAGACGGCGGGCGACGGTGACGGAGTCGACCAGCGGATGCAGGGCGAAGGCCCGCACGGCGGCGGCGCGGGACCCGCTCTCCGCGGCCGTCATGACCTCCCGTTCGACGGCCTTCACGGCGGTGACCAGACCGGTGGCGTGGCCCGGCAGCGGGTCGACGGCGTACGGATGGGCGCCGCCCGCGTCCACGAGGCAGGGCACCTCGACCACGGCGTCCGCGTCGAGCACGGAAAGGGTCGTGCGGTTGCGGACGTTGAGGATCAGCGTGGCGCGCTCGTCACGGGCGACCGCGCGCATGAGTGCCAGCGCGACCTGCTCGTACCCGCCCGACTCCGCGTCCCCGTCGGCACGTTCGCCCGCGCCGGACGCCTCGCGGTTGCCGGCCATGTACGTCGCCTCGCGTTCGGCGAGGGCGGACTCCCAGCGGCTCAGGGACGGTTCGGCGTAGAAGCCCGCCTGCTGGTCGCGGAGGAAGGCCCCGCGGGTGCGTTCCGCCTGCCGGTACGCGCGTACGGTCTCGCGGTTGAAGTAGTAGTAGTGCAGGTACTCGTTGGGGATCGCGCCGAGGGAGCGCAGCCAGTCCGCGCCGAACAGCCTGCCCTCCTCCAGGGAGCCGAGCGCCTCGGAGTCGTCGAGCAGACGCGGAAGTTCGTCCCGGCCGGCCACCCGCAGTCCGCGCAGCCAGCCCAGGTGGTTGAGGCCGACGTAGTCCATCCCCACCCGGCCGGGGTCGGCGCCCAGCGCCCGGGCCACGCGCCGGCCGAGCCCGACCGGTGAGTCGCAGATCCCGATGACCCGGTCGCCGAGCACCCGGGACATGGCCTCGGTGACGAGCCCCGCGGGGTTGGTGAAGTTGATGACCCAGGCGTCGGGCGCGAGCACGGCGATCCTGCGGGCGATGTCCGTGGCGACCGGCACGGTCCGCAGCCCGAACGCGATGCCGCCGGCGCCGACCGTCTCCTGGCCCAGCACGCCCTCGGCGAGTGCCACCCGTTCGTCCGCCGCCCGCCCCTCCAGCCCGCCGACGCGGATCGCGGAGAACACGAAGTCGGCGCCGCGCAGCGCCTCGTCGAGGTCGGTCGTGACCTCGACGGCGGGCGCGTCCGGCACTCCGGCGGCCTGTTCGGCGAGGACCGCGGCGACGGCGCGGAGCCGGGACCCGTCGAGGTCGTGGAGGGTGACCCGGGTGATCCGGCCCTCCTCGCGGTCGCCGAGGAGCGCGCCGTACACCAGCGGCACGCGGAAGCCTCCGCCGCCCAGAATCGCCAGCCTCATCCCGCGACCTTCCTCGTGCCGTGCACCCGCACAGGGCCGCCGTCCCTGACCGGCCCTGCCTGTCCCGTCTGCCCCAACGCTGTCACCTCGCGGGCGTTCGCGCGAGGACCGCCCGGGCGGGCACCGGGCCCGGCCCGGCGACGGGATCTGTTGGTACCGGTCGGTAGATGTTGGGTGCTGTCGTCGACCCTCGGAGTGCCGTCCTGCCCGGGGGCCCGCCTGCGGGCTTCAGCCTCGCCGTGACCCCGGCCCGTCGACCCGGGGCGAGCATGGCCGGAAACGCTCGGTGGCCTCCTGGGTCCGCGGCTCTTCGCCCCGCCTGGTCTCCGCCGGGACCGACCGGTAGGGCTCACCCCTGCTCGCGCCGGCGTTCGAGGCGGCGAAAAGGGCGAGCCCGGCCGCTCCCGGTGGACGTCGACCTCAACCTGTGCCGCGGCCAGGACAGCAGCGAAACCCGAGCCGCACCAGAGGAGTTCGGCTTCACCGGCGCCGTGGAGCGACCAGGCGGGGCCCGCTCCACCACTCGGCGGGATGCCGTCGCGCGCCGGCGCCCCGCCCTTGCGCCAGGCCCTGGTGGATGCGGGTCGGGGACCTGCGCAAGCGTTCGCGCCGTACACCGCCATTGGATGAACCTACAAATACGCGAGGCGTCGCCGTCAACACTTTGTGCATGTCGCCAATTCTCGTGCGGTGCCATACAGGGGTTCTATTCGGACACACGACGAGACGCTGCTGCCGTCACCAGTAAGGCCTCGACGGCGTGACCGCACTGACAACCCTGATTCCGCCGACCGAACGCCGGGCCAGGGATAACCAGAACTCTTCCCATCACCACCTCTTGAAGGGCAAGGCAGAGATGGCACGTTTCGCCGTTCAACTCCCTGGTCGCAAGGAGCAGAGCCCCCATCCGGTCGACGAGGTGCTGCCCGTCTCCAAGCTGGCGCTCTACGGATTCCAGCACGTACTGGCCTTCTACGCCGGCGCTGTGATCGTCCCGATCATCGTCGGCGGTGCGCTGGGGCTCAGTGCCGAGCAGCTGGTCTACCTGATCAACGCAGACCTCTTCACCTGCGGTATCGCGTCCATCATCCAGGCGTGGGGAATCGGCCGGGTCGGTGCCCGGCTGCCGCTGATCCAGGGCGTGACCTTCACCGCGGTGTCGCCGATGATCGCGATCGGCATGGGCGCGGGGGGAGGTACGGCGGCCCTGCTGGTGATCTACGGTGCCGTGATCACGGCCGGTCTGGCGACCTTCGCGTTCGCCTGGCTGCCGGCCAGGGCGTTCCGGTCGGTCATGCGGCTGTTCCCGCCGGTGGTGACCGGCACGGTGATCACGGTTCTCGGCATCGTGCTGATCCCGGTCGGCCTGAACGACGCGGCGGGCGGACTCGGCAGCCCGGACTTCGGTGACCCCAGGAACTTCGCCTACGCCGGCGGCACGATGCTCTTCATCCTCGTCCTGATGAAGGTCGGCAGGCAGTTCCTCTCCAGCATCGCGATTCTGCTCGGCCTGGTCGGCGGCACCGCCGTGGCCTTCCTGCTCGGGGACGCGCACTTCTCGGAGGTGGGCAAGGCGAACTGGGTCGGGGTCACGACGCCGTTCCACTTCGGTATGCCTCAGTTCCAGTGGCTCCCGATCCTTCTCATGCTCATCGTCATGCTGATCACCATGGTCGAGACGACGGGCGACACGTACGCGGTCGGTGACATCGTCGAGAAGAAGGTCGACAGTGAAACCGTGGCCCGTGCCCTGCGGGCCGACGGCGCGGCCACGGCGCTGGGAGGTGTCCTCAACTCCTTCCCCTATGTGGCTTTTGCAGAGAACGTCGGACTTGTTCGAATGACCAAGGTCAAGAGTCGCTTCGTCGTGGTGGCCGCCGGTGTGTTCATGATGGTTCTGGGCCTGCTTCCGAAGGCCGCCGCAATCGTCGCCTCGGTGCCGCACGCGGTACTCGGCGGCGCGGCCACCGTGATGTTCGCGATGGTGGCCCTGGCCGGTATCCAGACGCTGGCCAAGGCCGACCTGAAGGAGGAGAAGAACGCGCTCGTCGTGGGTGTGTCCCTGGCCTTCGCGCTGCTTCCGGCCACCGTCCCGGTGCTCTTCAAGGAGCACATGGGCGCCGACCTCGCCTCCCTGCTCAACAGCGGCGTCACGCTCGGCGCGACGTCCGCGATCGTACTGAACCTGATCTTCAACGGGCTCGCCAAGGACAAGACGCCCGCGGCAGTCACCCCTGTCGAGACGGCAGTCGCCCCCGTCGAGACGGCAGAGGACGCAGAGGGCGCAGAGGACGCAAAGGACGCAAAGGACGACACCGCCCCTGCGCCGACCGCCTGACCTCCCGGACCTCCCAAGGGGTGCCCCGGCCGGACCGCGGTCCGGCCGGGGTCACTGCCGTCCGGGTGGAGGCGCCGCACGGGCCCCTTCACCCGGTGCGACACCCGCGCGACACAATGGCCCCATGGCCCGACGCACCACCCGCTCCCCGCAGTCCACCGCCACCGACGCCTCGCCCTGTCCCTGCGGGCTGCCCGCCGTGTACGGAGCCTGTTGCGGCAGGTTCCACACCGGACGGTCCACCGCCCCGACGGCGGAACTGCTGATGCGGTCCCGCTACTGCGCCTTCGTCGTCCGCGACGAGGGATATCTGCTGCGCACCTGGCACCCCGACTACCGGCCGAGTGGTGTGGAGTTCGATCCCGCGATGCGCTGGACCGGGCTGGAGATCCGGGAGACCACCGAGGGCGGCATGTTCCACACCACCGGCACGGTCACCTTCGTCGCCCGCTACACCCACGGCGGGGAGCCCGGACAGCTCCACGAGCGCAGCCACTTCGAACGGCACGACGGTGCCTGGGTGTACGTGAACGGCACCTTCATGGAGTGAACGCCGCGGCCCGGCCGACCGGCCGCCCGTCGGACGCTCGTCGTCGAGCCCGGCCGCACCGCCATCGGCGCTGTGACGACCGCTCACAGCAGTGTGAAGACCCCCGTGTGCGTCGCGAGCCGCTTGGTGCCGGCGATCACCGCGGCCCCCGGCACCGCGGTCTGCCGGGGGATCACCGGTGCGGCCCGGCACGGCGGCGGCCCCGGCGGTGAGCCGCCGAGACGATCAGCCGGGCGTCGTCGAGCACCCCGAGCTGCCCGGCGGTCGCGGGTCCGTCCGCTGCGTCAGCCCTCCTGGTCCGGGTCGTGCTCGGCCGTGTCCGGCCGGTGCCCGGGCAGCGCGGAGCCGGCCGTGGCCTCGTGGTGCAGGCGCAGGAACTCGAAATGCCTCTCGTACTGGTCGAGCATGTCGCCGATGAGTTGTTCCTCGGTGTACCCCATCACGTCGTAGCCCTGGTTGCCCTCGGCGAGCCGCACCTCGAACCTCAGGTACGTGTCGTGGGTGGAGACCGACCGGGTCGCGAACTGGGGGGTGAGCGTCTCCAGCGGTTCCAGACCGTAGACGAACTCCTCCTTGCCGCCGATCCGGACCCGCAGCTCCAGCCGGGGGACGCCGGTCGTCTCGTCGGTCTCCTCGGCGACGGACGTCTCCGCTCCCTGGGTGCGCAGTTCATCGGCCACCTTCTCGAACGCCGGGCGGCACACCTCGTCGACGAACCGGGCGGCGGCCCGCGGGCCGGGGAACGACATCGCCCGCGCGATGCGTTGCCGCCAGGTCCGCTCGGCGTGGGGTCCGCGGTGCGTCCGTCCCGACAGCGACCCGGGCAGAGCGGCGATCAGCGCGTCGTCACGCATGCGTTCGAGGCGGAGTGCCTTGTACAGGCCGGCCATGATGAGGAACATCACGAACGAGAACGGCAGCCCCATGACGATGGTCGCGCTGGTGAGCGCCTCCACGCCGCCCACGAGGAGCATGGCCAGGGTCAGCAGTCCCGTGGCGCCGGCCCAGAAGACCCGCAGCCAAGGAGCCGAGTCGCTCACCGGGGTGGGCAGGTGCGAGCAGAGGTTGCCCATCACCAGCGCGCCGGAGTCCGCCGAGGTGACGTAGAGCAGCAGCCCGACGACGGTGGCGAGTCCGGCGCTGAACGCCGCCCCCGGGTACTGCGCGAGCAGCCCGTAGAAGCCCTGCTCGGGGAATTCCATGGCCGTCTCGCCGAACCGGACGTTGCCGCTGCGGATCACCTGCAGCGCGCTGTTGCCGAAGACGGAGAGGAAGATCAGCGTGAACACGAACGGGATGACCAGGGTCGCCAGCACGAACTGGCGGAGCGAGCGGCCGCGGGAGATCCTCGCCAGGAACAGCCCGACGAAGGGCGCCCACGCGACCCACCAGGCCCAGAAGAAGAGCGTCCAGGCGTTGAGCCAGTCCTTCGGAGGGTCGTAGCCGAAGGTGTTCAGGGTCATCGAGGGGAAGCGGCTGACGTAGTCGCCGATGTTGAGGATGAGCTGGTTGAGCAGCGGGACGGGGCCGCTGACGATCAGCATGTAGAGCAGCAGTACGAGGGCGAGTACGACGTTGAGCTCGGAGAGCCGCCGGATACCGCGGTCGACTCCCGCCGCCGCGGACACCGTGGCCATGATCACCGCGATGACGATCAGACCGATCTGCGCGGCGATCCCCTCGGGTACGTCGAAGAGGAAGCTGAGTCCGAAGTTCAGCTGTACCACCCCGATTCCGAGCGACACCGAGATGCCGAACACCGTGCCGATGATGGCCGCGAGGTCCACGGCGTCACCGATCCGGCCGTGGATGCGCCGGCCGATGATGGGGTAGAGCGCCGAGCGGATGGCGAGGGGCAGCCGGTAGCGGAAGGCGAAGTACCCCAGCGCCATGCCCATCAGCGCGTACATCGCCCACCCGGTGATGCCGTAGTGGAACAGCGTCCACACCACGGCCTGACGGGCCGCCTCCACGGTCTGCCCCCTGCCCTCCGGCGGCGCGAGGTAGTGGCTGACGGGCCCTGAGACGGCGAAGAACATCAGGTCGATCCCGATGCCGGCCGCGAAGAGCATGGCTCCCCAGGCGAACAGACCGAAGTCGGGCGTGGAGTGCTTCGGCCCCAGTTTGATGTTGCCGTAGCGGGAGGCGCCGATGAACACCACGAAGGCCAGGTACAGGGTGGCGGCGAGGAAGTAGTACCAGCCGAAACCGATGGAGATCCAGTCGACCACGACACCGATGACGTGCTGGGCGCCTCCCGGGGTGATGATCGCCCAGATCGAGATCGCGAGGATCAGCCCGGAGGATCCGAGGAAGACGACGGGTTTGATCCGGGTCTCTCCGGGCGCGGCGTTCGCCGGCGCCGCCCCCTCCTCGTCGGCGCTGGCGCTGCCCTTTCCCTTGGTCGCCACGGTCCCGTCCCTCCTGTTCCACAGGTCTGCCGACCCCGCACGGTCGGGCGTGCGCAGGAATGCGGCAGGTCACGCTGTGGTCCAGGCTCCCTTCCTCCGTTCCACCTGCCCGGCACCGACACGGTTCCGATCCGCATCGGTTGTCCCCAGGCCGCTGCGTTCCCGGCTAGCGCCGCCTCGGGCAAGGTTTGCCCGTCAAGGAGCGGCGTCCGGTGCATGGAGTCTTCCCGGGCCCTCCGGTCGAGGGGGTGGGGTCTCCCCAGGCCCTCCGGGCCGAGGGGAAGATCGCAAGGCGCCGGATCGACCTCGTGGTGGGCCTGATCGTTTGGTTCGGCAACGCCGCGAGTCGCCGTGCCGGGCGCCGCGACGGGGCGAACGCCGCCTGATGCGGCCCTACCCTCTCAGGGCAATACACCTAGCGCGGTCCGCCCGGACGCACCACCAGGCCCGGGTTGTAGGCGGCCAGGATCTTGTTGGACAGGGCCAGCGCGGCCAGGGCGTGCTCGCGGTCCGCCTGGTCCTCGGCGCAGAGCGGCCCCCGGAACCGCATGGCCTCGCGCGCCGCGCACTCGGCGTCGATCTCCGCCTGCAGCACACCGAGCGGCATGCAGGATCCGATCAGGGCGGCCACACCGTCGGGGATCGGGACGGGGACGAGGTTGGACGCGGTCACGTGGTGTCCTTTGCTGATGTTGCTCCGGGGTCGCCGGGCATGGGTGGTGTTCTCCTCTATACGTACCTGATGCGCTTCACGGTTCGTCAGCCGGGACGTCTCTGTGCGGAAACCGTTCGGTCGCGATCGTTGATTTGCCCTTACCCCGGAGTAAGTTGCCCCGGGCGGAGTCCGTCCGGGGACTCCGCCCCGCCGCCGGCGAGTTCACCGGGGAGTGCGGGACGCCGGCGTCACCGCCCGAGGTCAGGCGGCACGTGGTCGCGGACGTGGACGCCGTGGAGGTCGGGGCGCCGTACCGACCCGGGTGCCGGGGCCGGTGCCCGGCCAGGGCCCGCCCGGGGTCGCGCGTGCCCCGCCATCAGCGTCTCCGACGGCACCTTCCGGGCCCGGTGACACCCCCCAGGCCATCCGTTCGACAGGGAGGGAACAGTCATGCCGGGCCCGGAGGCCAGCGGTCCTCTTACAGGACCGCGAAGAAGACGACGGGGGCACGGACCCGCGCCTCCGGAAGCCGAGGTCCGTGGTCACCCGGACGGCGGCGCCGACAGCACCTCCGAGAGGTCGTAGCGCACCGGCTCCTCCAGCTGCGCGTACGTGCAGCTCTCCGGAGTGCGGTCGGGCCGCCACCGCCGGAACTGCGCCGTGTGCCGGAACCGGTCGCCCTCCATGTGGTCGTACGCGACCTCCACCACCCGCTCGGGCCGCAGCGCCACCCAGGACAGGTCCTTCTTGCCCGACCAGCGGCTCGGCGCACCGGGCAGCCGGGCCGACTCGTGCGCCTCCTCTTCCGCCCAGCGCGCCCAGGGGTGCTCCGACACGTCCGCCAGGCGCAGCGGCTCCAGCTCCGCAACCAGCTCCTCGCGGCGCTTCATGGAGAACGCGGCGCAGACGCCCACGTGCTGCAGGGCGCCCCCGGCGTCGTACAGACCGAGCAGTAGCGAGCCGACGACCGGTCCGCTCTTGTGGAGGCGGTAACCGGCGACGACCACGTCCGCGGTCCGCTCGTGCTTGACCTTGTACATCAGCCGGGCGTCGGGCCGGTACGGAAGGTCCAGCGGCTTGGCGATCACCCCGTCGAGCCCGGCCCCCTCGTACTGCTCGAACCACCGCTCCGCGACGGCGGTGTCCGTCGTCGCGGGCGCGATGTGCACCGGTTCGCGCGCCCCTGCCAGTGCCTCGACGAGCCGTGCGCGCCGCTCCGCGAGCGGCGTGCCGAGCAGTGCCTCGTCGCCGAGGGCCAGGAGGTCGAATGCCACGAAACTGGCCGGGGTGCGCTCGGCGAGCATCCGCACCCGGGAGTCCGCCGGATGGATGCGCTCGGTGAGCCGGTCGAAGTCGAGTCGCCCCTCGTGCGCGATCACGATCTCGCCGTCGACGACACAGCGCTCCGGCAGATTGCCGCGCAGGGCCGTGACCAGCTCGGGGAAGTAGCGGGTCAGCGGCTTCCCGGTGCGGCTGCCGATCACCAGCTCGTCGCCGTCCCGGTGGACGATCGCACGGAATCCGTCCCACTTGGCCTCGTACTGCATCCCGGGCGGGATCTTCGCCACGGACTTGGCGAGCATCGGTTTCACGGGAGGCATCACCGGCAGATCCATAGCGCGATTGTCCGGTATGCACGGAATCCTGGCACGGCCTACGCTGACGGGCATGGCCGGAGCGGTGGAAGTGGAAGTGGGAGGGCGGACCGTCCGTGTGTCCAACCCGGACAAGGTGTACTTCCCCGAACGCGGCTACACCAAGATGGACATGGTCCAGTACTACCTCGCCGTCGGCGACGGCATCACCCGTGCGCTGCGGGACCGGCCCACCACCCTGGAGCGCTACCCCGACGGGGTGACCGGCGAGTCGTTCTTCCAGAAGCGCGCCCCGAAGTACCTCCCCGACTGGATCCCCACCGCCCACATCACGTTCCCCAGCGGCCGGTCGGCCGACGAGATGTGCCCGACCGAGCCCGCCGCCGTGGCCTGGGCCGCCAACCTCGGCGCCGTCACCTTCCACCCGTGGCCGGTCCGCCGCGACGACACCGACCACCCCGACGAACTGCGTATCGACCTCGACCCGCAGCCCGGCACCGACTACGCCGACGCCGTCCGCGCCGCCCACGAACTGCGGGACGTCCTCGACGGGGCCGGGTTGCGCGGCTGGCCCAAGACGTCCGGCGGACGCGGACTCCACGTGTTCGTCCCCATCGAACCGCGCTGGACGTTCACCCAGGTCCGGCGCGCCGCCATCGCCTGCGGGCGGCAGCTGGAACGCAGGATGCCGGACCAGGTCACCATCAGGTGGTGGAAGGAGGAGCGCGGCGCGCGGATCTTCGTCGACTACAACCAGACCGCCCGGGACCGCACCATCGCCTCCGCCTACTCCGTGCGGCCCCGCCCCCACGCCCCGGTCTCCGCGCCGCTGCGCTGGGAGGAGATCGACGACGCGGTCCCCGAGGACTTCGACATCGTGACCATGCGCACGCGCTACGCCGAGGACGGCGACGTCCACGCCGACATGGACGACCGGCGCTTCGGCCTGGAGGCGCTGCTGGAGCTGGCCCGCCGTGACGAGGCGGAGCACGGGCTGGGCGATCTGCCGTACCCGCCGGAGTACCCGAAGATGCCCGGCGAGCCGAAGCGGGTCCAGCCGAGCCGCGCGAGGAAGGACGCCCCGGCCGGTCCCGCCGCGAAGCCCGCCGGGCGCGCGCCCGTGAAGGCGCGGGACGACTCCGTGGAGGGGGCGCCGGGCGGGACGGGGACGGGGGAGACGGGGCGGGGCGGCGGCTGAACCGGCCGAGCCGGGGCGCGTCGCACCCGCCGGTGCCCCACCGCCCGGTGGGGCGGCGGGGCACCGGCGTCCGTGCGGCCGCGTCGGCTACAGCTCCTTGACGCGGATGTTGCGGTACGAGACCACGTCGGTGGTGCCGTGCACCTGGAGGCCGATATAGCCCTGTGCGTACCGCCGCCCGTCCGTGCCCGGGTCGTCGCCTCGCGGCGGGACGAACTCCTGGCCGCCGCTGTTCTCGAACTCGTTGATCAGGACGCCGTTGCGGTGGACCGAGTAGTGCTGGCCCTCCACCCGGATCTCGTAGTCGTTCCAGGTGCCCTTCGGGGTGACCCCGGCCCCGCCGAGACCGACGCGGTCGAAGCCGTAGACGGAACCGGTCTTGTACATGTCGCCGTCGGGCCGGTCCAGGACCTGCACCTCATGGCCGTACTTGATGGCCACCCACTCCGGCCGCGGCTCCTCCGGGTTGTCGTGCACGTACGGGAAGCGCACGAACACACCGCTGTTGGCGTTGCCGGTCCCCGGGGCGTCGTCCCGCCACTGGAGCTTCAGCGAGAAGTCGCCGTACTGCCGCTGGGGGAACCACAGCATGCCCAGGCCGCCCCTGGTGGTGCCGCTGGTCATGGACCCGTCGGCGTTGAGGCCGAACGAACCGCCGCCCACGTGCTGCCACTTGGCGAACGAGGCGGCAGTGCCGTCGAACAGGTCGCGGTAGCCGCCGGTCTGTCCCGGCTTGCCGATGCCGGACTGCTCGGCCGCCTTGTAGATCTTCTTGTGCTCGCGCAGGTCGATCACGCCGTCGGCCAGCAACCGGTCCAGCACCTTGTCGACGTGCTTGAGGAACAGGGCGTGGGAGCTCCAGTCCTTCTCGTCCTCGATCAGCTCGTTGACCGTGCAGCGGGAGCGGGTGACCCGGTTCGGCACCCCCGTGTCGACGGTGCCGACGATCACGGTCAGCCGCTCGTCGTACTCCGGGCAGTCCGGGGCGGGGACGCCACCGCTCTCCGCGACCGTGAAGGACTCCTTCCGCGCCTCGGAGGTGTTGCCGGCCCTGTCGGTGGCCCGGTACCGCACGGTGTGGAACCCGACCCGGTCGACGATCACGGGCGCGGTGTAGGCCAGATACGGGCCCGCGTCGAGCGAGTACTCGATGCGCTCCACGCCCGAGTCCGTGTCGGCCGCCGTCACCGTCACCGTGGCGCTGGTGATGTACGCGCCGTCCGAGTTCCTGGTGCCGGTCACCGTCGCCGAGGTCGTCGGCGGGGTCCTGTCCTGCGTCGGCGGGGCGACGACGGTGAAGTCGACGGCCTTCTCGGCGGCGGTGTTGCCGGCCTTGTCGGTGGCGCGGTAGCGGACCTTGTGGGTGCCGGTCTCGTGGACCGTCACGGGTGCGGTGTAGGGCTGCCAGGCCCCGTCCGCGCCCAGCGCGTACTCGATGGTGTCGACCCCGGAACCCGTGTCGGAGGCGGTCACGGTGACCGTCGCCGTTCCCAGGTACTCGCCCTGTCCGTTCTTCTCGCCGGTCACCGTCGCCGACGTCTCCGGCGGGGTCCCGTCGTCCGTCGGCGGGGCGACGACGGTGAAGTCGACGGCCTTCTCGGCGGCGGTGTTGCCGGCCTTGTCGGTGGCGCGGTAGCGGACCTTGTGGGTGCCGGTCTCGTGGACCGTCACGGGTGCGGTGTAGGGCTGCCAGGCCCCGTCCGCCCCCAGCGTGTACTCGACCCTGTCCACACCCGAACCGGTGTCGGCCGCCGCCACGGTCACCGTGGCGTGGCCGATGTAGGCGCCGTCGGCGTTCTTCTCGCCCTCGACCTTCGCGGAGGTCTCGGGCGCGGTCGTGTCCTCGCCGCCCGGGTCGGTCACCGTGAGGATGCCCTGCATCTGGCCGTGGCCGGGGATCGTGCAGTGGAAGCGGTACCGGCCAGGCGTCAGCGTGACCTCGACCGAGTGCTTCCCGCCCTGGTCGTCGCCGGGGTCGGCCAGGATGTTCAGCGGGACGTCGTTGTTGTACTCGGGGTCGGACACGTCGAAGGTCAGCGTGTGCTGCATCCCGGTGGTGTTGCCGGTCGCCGAGCTGTTCTCGAAGACGATCGTCGTCGGGCCCGCCACCGCGGTCGTCGGGAACGACAGATAGCGGTCGATCGGGTCGCCCGCGGTCCAGGTGAGCGTCTGGGCCGCGGTCGTGTCCGCCTCCCGCTCGCCCGTCCGGCCGTACGCGACGGTCGAGGTCAGCCCGAGCACCATCACGAGCGCGCCCAGCAGCGCCGTCCACAGCCGGAGCTGTCCCTGCCACAGGAGTCTCAACTCCGTGCCTCCTTCCTCGCGAGCTGATCAGCGGCCGGGGTCGGCCCGCCGCCCTGGTACGTCACGCGCCACAGCGCGGACCTGGAGTCGGAGGTGAAGAAGCCGCGCCCGTAGTCGAGGACGTAAAGCGACCCGTCCGGGGCGAACTTCCAGTCCATGAGGTTGCGGATGCCGTCCGTGCCGACCGGGACGATCTTCTTCAGGGACTCGGCGTGCACGGGCAGTCCGCCCTTGCCGACGGTCTTCGGGTCGGTCAGCACCGCGTGCCGCGGCTGGTCGCCGTCGTAGAAGTCGCCCACGAACCACTTGCCGTCCCAGTAGGCGGGCCAGCGCACGGCCGGGTCGCCCTTCGTGCCGTCGAAGCGGTACACCGGGCCGTTCATCGTCGCCTGGCCGCCGCCCTTCAGCCACGGAAGCAGCAGCTTCTGCTCCTCCACCTTGTAGCTGGGCACTCCGGCCGCGTCGCGCGGGTAGTCCGGGCCGCCGCCCTGCGGCGAGTACCAGATCGTGTTCGGCGTCACCGGCGGCAGGTTGACCAGTCCGTCGTTGTTCGGCGACTCGTTCCTCGGTCCGGCGCAGTCGTACCAGCCGAGCGGCCGGCTCGGGTCGGGCAGGTTGCGGTCCCGATAGGGCTGGTTGTTGCCCATGCAGAACGGCCAGCCGTGGTTGCCCGCCGTGGTGATCGCGGCGAAGGTGTCGTACTTCGCCGGGCCCCACGTCGTCGACGGCGAACCGGCGTCCGGCCCGACCCAGCCCGCGTACAGGATGTCGGTCGCCTTGTCGACGAAGATCCGCGCCGGGTTGCGCACTCCCATCACGTAGATCTCGCCCCGCGTCCTGCCGCCGCCCTCGTCCTGCTCCGCACCGGTGAAGAGGTTGCCCTCGGGGAGGGTGTACGTGCCGTCGTCCTCGGGGTGGATCCGCAGGATCTTGCCGTTGAGGTTGTTGGTGTTGCCCGCGGTGCGCCGCGCGTCCGCGAACGACACGCCCTTGAAGTTCGGCTGGGGGTTGTTGCCCGAGTAACCGGAGCTGAAGCCGGACGAGTTGTTGTCACCGGTGGCGATGTAGAGGTTGCCCTTGGAGTCGAAGGCCATCCCGCCGCCCGCGTGGCAGCAGCTGTGGATCTGTACCGGCCACTTCAGCAGCACCTTCTCGCTCGCCGTGTCCAGCTTGTAGGTGGCGAGATCGAGCGTGAAGCGGGAGACGTACCGCTCCGCCATGTGCGTCTCGCGGTTGATCCGCGAGTGCGGTGTGTAGTGCAGATACACCCAGCCGTTGGTCTGGAATTCCGGATCGAGTTCGATGCCGAGGAGCCCCTCCTCGTTCTTGGTGAGCTCGTCGCCGCCGCCCTTGTTGCCGAAGACCGTGAGCGCGCCCGCGAGGGTCACCTTCCCCGTCTTCGGGTCGTAGACGTGGATCTCGCCCTTGCCCCTGCCGATGCCGGGGTTGCTCCAGTCGGTCACGACCGGCTGGGACGAGTCGGCCCCACCGCGCCCGATGTACAGGATCCGCCCGTCGGGGGCCGCGACCAGGCCGTGCGGTTCGCCGATCTGGTCGTTCCGGCCGGGCTCGTTGGGCCGGGTCACCCGCTGCGCCGTGTAGTTGGCGGTGATGGTGGCCTTGCAGTCCGCCTGTGAGGTGCGGGAGGTCCAGGCCAGCGCGCCGCGCAGATGGTCCCTGAAGTCCGTCTCGGCGAACGAGTCGGCCGTCCCGCCCATACCGGTGTAGAAGGAGCGGCCGCCGTCGTAGTCCCGGCACCAGGACACGGGGTGGTCCCAGCCGTTGGCGCCCCGGCCCGGCTGGTAGGTGCTCTCCTTGACCCGGGCCACGGTGTGGACCGAACCGGAGGGGTTCGCCGCCCAGTTGAGCCACTTGTCGGGCCGCTTCCAGTTCAGCGGAAGGCTCTTGGTCGCCGGATGGAGCCGATCGCCGACCTCGACGACGGCGCGCTGGACGGCGGCCGGCGAGGTCGTGGGCCGGGCGCCCACGAGACCGGTGAACCAGTCCGAGTACGGCTCGGTGCGGGCGGCGTCGTGGATGCCGACGAAACCGCCGCCCGCCTCCATGTACGCCTCCAGGCCGGCCTCCTGCTCGGGGTCGAGCACGTCCCCGCCGCCGGTCAGGAAGACCACGGTGTTGTACCGGCCGAGTTTCCTGGCGTCGGTGAAGACGGACGCGTCGTCGGTGGCCTCGGTGCGGAACCTGCCCGCAGCCGGTCCCGTCAGCCCGATCTGCTCGACGGCCGCGATCCCGGCGTCGACGGTCGGCGACTCCTGGCCGGCCGAGGCGTGGAAGACGAGCACCCGTACGTTCGCGCCACCCGGCGGGGATGGCAGGGATAACGTTGTCGCCCCGGAGGGCAGGGGATCCGGCGCGGGCCTCGCCGTCGCGGCGGTCCCGCCCAGCAGCGACGCGGCCATCGTCCCGGCCAGCAGTGCCGCCGCCGTCCCGCGTCGGGCTCTCGACCGGTGATGTGGTGCGCGGTGCATGTGGTCACCCACCCCTCATTGGTCACAGCAACAGCCGTGAAGCTAGACCTCTTTCGGTGAGCCGCCAATAGGTACCATCGCAATCCGACGAACTTTGTCCCGGGTGTGGAGGAACGGGGGTCGGCCGACTACCGTGTGCCCGGCCCGACCCGATTTTCCCTACGGCACTGGGGAGTTCACATGGACCGACGGAGCTTCAACCGGCGCCTGCTGGCGGGCGGCGTGGTCGCGGCAACCGGTGTGACATCGTTGTCCATCGCTGCGGCTCCCGCCGCGACCTCCGCGGAAGGGGCACCGAAGACCGCCCCGGCCGGAGGCCGGGTACGCCATCTCAAGCTGTACGCGGAGAAACTGCCGGACGGCCGGATGGGGTACGGCCTGGAGCAGGGCGAGGCGACGGTCCCGGGCCCGATGATCGAGCTCATCGAGGGGGACACCCTGCACATCGAGTTCGAGAACACCATGGACGTGCCGGCCAGCCTCCATGTCCACGGCGTGGACTACGACATCGCCAGCGACGGCACCCGGACGAGCAGGAGCCACGTCGAACCGGGCGCCACCCGCACCTACACCTGGCGCACCCACGCCCCGGGCAGACGCAAGGACGGCACCTGGCGAGCGGGCAGCGCGGGCTACTGGCATTACCACGACCATGTGGTGGGCACGGACCACGGCACCGGCGGCATCCGCAAGGGGCTGTACGGGCCGGTCGTGGTGCGCAGGAAGGGTGACCTGCTGCCGGACAAGCAGTTCACGATCGTCTTCAACGACATGACGATCAACAACAGGCCGGGACACCAGAGCCCGGACTTCCGGGCGACCGTGGGCGATCGGGTCGAGATCGTGATGATCACGCACGGCGAGTACTACCACACCTTCCATATGCACGGTCACCGCTGGGCGGACAACAGGACCGGTCTGCTGACCGGTCCCGACGACCCGTCCCGGATCGTCGACAACAAGATCACCGGACCTGCGGACTCCTTCGGGTTCCAGATCATCGCGGGTGAGGGCGTGGGCGCGGGCGCGTGGATGTACCACTGCCATGTGCAGAGCCACTCGGACATGGGGATGGCGGGGCTGTTCCTGGTGGCCAAGCCGGACGGCACGATCCCCGGGTACGAGCAGCACCACCCGGTGGCCCCGGCGCCACCCGGCGGGGGGACCGGGGCGAAGGGCGCTTCGGGTTCCAAGGGCGGGGTGGGCGCGTCGGCGGTGCACACGCACTGAACGGCCGAGCACGCGACTGCGCGACCGCCGGTCCGGCAAGTCCGCGGCCCCATGGGGCGGTCCGCCGGGTTGCCCTTCAACGACCCAGTGCGGTCGTGGCGTTCGCGGCGTTCGCCCGAAGGGGCACTGAGGGCGCATGAACGTGGCGAAGCGGGACCGGGCTTCCAGCCGGCGGGCTCTCAGCGGAACGTACTCGGGAACGGGCTTCGAGCGGAACGGGCTCGTGCGCAACGGAGTCGTACGGAGGGCGGGGCGGACGGGAGGAACGACGGGGCGGGCCCCGAGGGCGGCCCGCGCGGGGAATGCGGACGAGGCTCCCGCGCGGGCGTCGCGGACCCGCGCGGCATGCGTGCCGCGCGGGTACCGCGCATTCACCGAGCCCGGACGGGCCCTGACGGGCGCGGCCACGGGCCCTGACGTGGTGGCGGGGGTTCCCGTCCGGCCGGAACCGGTCGCGGATTGCTCAGCGGCCGTAGCTCGCCCGGCACATGGCGACGAAGGACGGGTCCGCCACGCCGTCCGAGGCCCGGCACAGGTCCCCCATGTCGTAGTGCGTCCGCACCCGGGGCGGTCGTACACCCGCGTGCTTCCCTTGCTTGCGCGGCGAACGGGCCTCCTCCGCACGGCCCTTGTCGCCCTGTCGGCCGCGCACCGGCTTCTCCGGTACCACCGCACGACGCTCCCGCCCCTGCGGCGCGTCCGCCCCGCCCGGCGCGTGCGCTTCGGCCCTCCGGCGGTCGTCCGCCTCATGGCCGCTCGACGGCCGTGGCCGCGGCGACTCCTCAGGTCCGGTGGAGGCGAGTTCGGCATGGGCCGGCGCCCGTTCGGCCGGGCGCTCCGGGGAGAGGGACGCGGGCGAGGGCGCGCCGGCCGGCGCGAGGCCGGGCGCCGGGGGCGGCGGTGTCCCGGGCACGGAGACACAGCCGGTCGCGACGAGACCGGTCGCGACGAGGAGTACGGCGAGGGTGAGGGGCCTGGTGCGGGGGTGCATCCGTCCACCCTGCCGCAACGCACGGCCGCTGCGCGGCGGCCACACGCGCCGACCACCGGCACGAGTGATCGCACGGGACGGAGGGCGACGCCGCAGGACGGCGGACCAACCGCGGCGGGATGTCCGAGCACCGCTTCGTCCCGGCGGCGCGGCAGTATCTCGCCGATCCCGGCAGATCGCACGGCGGCGTCCACCCCTCTCCGCGTACGCGCACCTCCCGGACGGCGCCACCCGGGCGACCGCCGCGGAAGGGGTGCTGCTCCCGGAAGGAACGGTGGCCCGGGTGGCCGCCCCGGGTGCGGGGGATCGGGAGCGGGCGCACACTCGGTGGGGTCGGCAGCACAGCCACGAGGGACGAGGCACGACGACGGGTCCCGACGCCGAGGCCCGGGAGGGCCGCGCGACCTTCCGCGACGGGTCCGCCCCGGCCGCCCACGAAGGAGCGACGCCCCATGCTCACCACCCGCTATCTCACCGGCTCCCCGAACTGGCTCGACCTCGGCAGCCCTGACATCGGGGGCGCGGCGTCGTTCTACGGCGACCTCTTCGGCTGGACGTTCCGTTCCCCGGGGCCCGAGGCCGGCGGCTACGGCCTGTTCGAACTCGACGGGAGGACCGCGGCGGGCGCCATGACCGTGCCCCCGGAGCGGGTCCCGCCCGGCTGGACCCTCTACTTCCAGTCGCCCAGCGCCGACGACGCCGCCGAACGGGTGGCGGACGGCGGCGGCACCGTCACCCACGAACCGGCGGACGTGTGGGACCTCGGCCGCACGGCCCACTTCACCGACCCGGCGGGGGTCGGCTTCGCCACCTGGCAGCCGGGCACGAACAAGGGGCTCGGCGTCGTGAACGAGACCGGCTCGCTGTGCTGGGCCGAACTGTGCACCCCGGACCCGGGCGCGGCCCTCGAGTTCTACCGCTCCGTCTTCGGCTGGGACGAGTTCGCCGTGCCCGTCCCCGGCGGTGACACGTACCTCACCGTGAACCCGGCCGGCGCGGGCGAGGACGCGATGTTCGCCGGACTCGTCCCTCTGGAGACCGACCCGGTGGAGGCGGTGGGCGGACCGTACTGGCTGCCGTACTTCGAGGTCACCGACACCGACGCGACGGCGGCGGAGGCGGAGGAACTCGGCGGAAGGGTCCGCACCCCGCCGATCGACGTCGAGGACGTCGGCCGCATCGCGAAACTCGCGGACCCGTACGGAGCCCGCTTCGCGGTGATCGAGACAGCGGTGAAGAGCGCGGGCGCGGCGAACGCCGCGTGAAGGTGCCGCCCGCCGGCCCCAGGAAACCGGAGTTGGCCGAAACGCGGACGTTGAGCGTTCATTGACATGCCGTTTATCACCACGGGGCAGCCTGTCGACCATGCCCACAAACAGCACCACACCCGCCCCCGACCAGGCACTCTCCTGGCGGAAGACCGCCCTCTGCGCCCAGGTCGGCCCCGATTTCTTCTTCCCGGCCCCCGGCTCCTCCACCCGCGAGGCGAAGCAGCTGTGCGGCGCGTGCGAAGGCCGTGTGGCGTGCCTGGAGTACGCACTCGCCAACGACGAGCGCTTCGGTGTCTGGGGCGGTCTCTCGGAGAAGGAGCGCGGCAGGCTGCGGAGCTCCGGGATCCAGCGCCACGGGTAGCGGTCGCGGCGGGCGGGCGAGCCGTCCGGAACGCCGGGGCCGTGCGCGACGCATCGGCGAGCTCGACCCGGCCGAACTCCTCGAGGTGCAACTCGTCAACGCCGTCGCCCCTGCGCTCTTGTGCGACCGGCTGCTTCCGCTGCTGCTCGCGTCCGCCGGGCCCGCGCCGCTACGTCGTCAACGTGTCCGCCGTCGAGGGGCGGTTCGCCGTGCGCAACAAGACCGGCGGCCACCCCCACACCAACATGGTGAAGGCGGCGCTCACCATGCTGACCCGTACGAGTGCGCGTGAACTCGCCGCGCAGGGGGTGCACATGTGCAGCGTGGACACGGGATGGATCAACGGCGAGAACCCGGCCCCGCGGAAGGCGCGGATCGCCGCGGCCGGTACCCGCACGCCGCTCGACGTCGTGGACGGTGCGGCCCGTGTGTACGACCCGACCGTGCGGGGCGAGGCGGGCGCGCCGGTGTCCGGGGTCTTCCTCAAGGACTACCGGGTGGCCGACCGGTGACGTCGGGCGTGGCCGGGATGCGGAACCACTCCCCGTACATCCGCCACTCCAACGGCGCCGCCAGCGCCATGTTCCCGTTGCGCAGGAACACCCGCTGCGCCGTGTCGATGCGCGAGGTGTCGCGCGTACCGGGTCCGGTCCGGGCCCGCATGGCCGAACGGCTCTCGTCGAGGAAGGCGTTCAGGTATCTCCTCTCCGCGCCGCCTTCCGCGGCCGTCCTGGCCTTCTCCATGGACGCCTGGCGGATGCCGTAGAAGCCGTCGGGTTCGAGGCCCGGGCCGTGCAGCAGCATCGCGTCGTAGTAGATGAACTGGCCGAGCGTGCCGAGGCCGTCCATCTTGGCGAGCCGGACGGCGGGGTCGAAGTAGATCCGGTCGCGGGCGGCGTCCTGCGCGGCGCGGAAGGCAGGCTTCCCGGCCTCCGCGACCCAGGCGTCGGCGAAGCCGGGGTCCAGCCCCTCGTGCGAGTCGGTGCCGTCGACCTCCCTGAGGGCGGGGAGGTAGGGGGCCAGTCCGTTGCCGGGGTGTTCGGCGGTGTACGCCTCGACCAGCTGCAGCATGTCGTTGGTGCCGGAGCAGAAACCGATGATCCCGGCGGTGTAGCCGTTGCCGTCGCCGAGGTCCTCGATGGCGTCGTACTGGCCGCGCCAGTTCAGGGTGGAGTGCTCCGCGGTGGACACCAGCCGCGCGGCGATCTCCTTCTTGGCGGGAGCCGCGAGCCCCGCGGGCATCTTCGCGATCCTGGCCTCCAGCGCCCGCCGCTCGGACGCCGTGCCCGACTTGAGCGGGTTCTGTGCGGGGGTCGTCGTCTTCTGCGCCTCCCGCGGCCGGTCCGCGAGCGGTATCTCGTCCTCGCTGCCGACGCCGAGGATCATGGATACGGCGACGGCCACGGGGGCGGCTATGAGGATGATTCGGGTCGCGGGCTTCACGTCGCACAGATTACGGGGCGCCCTTCGGCCGCCCGACGTCCGTCCCCGGCCGAACACGGCGGCCGGACCCCACGGCTCGACCGGTCCTCGTCCCGGACGGGCGGGTCCGTGCGACGCCCCCGCCCCCGTCGCGGGACGCGGCGGGGGCGGTCGAAGGTCCGTCGAGGGTGCCGGAGGGCCACCCGGGGTGGGTGACGCGCCCGGGTCAGCCCTTCGCGCGGGCCGCCAGCCGGGCCTTGCGGGCCGCGAGCTTCTCATCGAACTTGGCGGCCTCGGTGTCCAGCCCACCCATGTACAGTCCCAGTTCCTCCTGCGCCTTCACGCCCTCGGGGCCGAGCCCGTCGATGTCCATCACCTTCAGGAAGCGGAGCACCGGCTCCAGCACGTCGTCGTGGTGGATCCGCAGGTTGTAGATCTCACCGATCGCCATCTGCGCCGCCGCGCGCTCGAATCCCGGTATCCCGTGCCCGGGCATGCGGAAGTTCACCACGACGTCCCGGACGGCCTGCATGGTCAGGTCCGGCGCGATCTCGAAGGCCGCGCCGAGCAGGTTGCGGTAGAAGACCATGTGCAGGTTCTCGTCGGTGGCGATGCGCGCCAGCATCCGGTCGCAGACGGGGTCGCCCGACTGGTGGCCCGTATTGCGGTGCGAGATGCGGGTGGCGAGTTCCTGGAAGGCCACGTACGCGACCGAGTGCAGCATGGAGTGGCGGTTGTCGGACTCGAAGCCCTCCGACATGTGTGCCATGCGGAACTGCTCCAGCTTGTCCGGGTCGACGGCGCGCGAGGTCAGCAGGTAGTCGCGCATCACGATGCCGTGCCGGCCCTCCTCCGCGGTCCAGCGGTGCACCCAGGTGCCCCAGGCGCCGTCGCGGCCGAAGAGCGTCGCGATCTCGTGGTGGTAGCTGGGCAGGTTGTCCTCGGTCAGCAGGTTGACGACGAGGGCGGTCTTCCCGATGTCGGTGACCTTGGACTGGCCGGGCTCCCAGGCCTCGCCGTCCTCGAAGAGGCCGGGGAAGTTCCGGCCGTCCGACCACGGCACGTACTCGTGGGGCATCCAGTCCTTGGCGACCTTCAGGTGGCGGTTGAGCTCCTTCTCCACAACCTCCTCCAGCGCGTACAGCAGCCGGGCGTCGGTCCACACTTCCGAACTGCCGAGGTGGGGAGAGGTGATCGTCACGGGGGCTCCTGGGAACGGGTGGGGGAGGGACGTCATCGGGCGGAACGCACGACGCCGACGGCAAGGTGCTGGCCGGATCGCGGCATGCGTCTTACCTACGGCCTCGTAGGTTACGAAACCGTAGGTTAAAGGCGCAGTAAGCCATCGGCCAAGCGCGCGGTCGTGATGTTCCCTTACGTGGCGTTATGTGTGCAGGTCCCGGAGTCGTACGGAGAGACACGTCACGCAGCCCTCGAGCTTCTCGAACTCGCTGATGTCCACCGGAACCGGCTCATATCCGAGATCGGCGAACAGCTCCGCCGTCTTGGGGGCGCTCGCAGCCATCAGCAGTTTTGCGCCACCGAGCAGCACCACATGAGCCCCGGCCTCCTCGGGCACCGGCAGGAACCCCGGGAACAGCGACGGCTGCTCGACCAGCGGCTCGTAGCCGATCACGGTCCCGTCGGGCAGGGCCGTCACCGCTGACTTCAGATGGAGCACCCGCGACACGGGCACGGCGACGACGCGCGCCCCCAGCGGCTCGAAGGCCGCGCGGAGCTGCTGCACGCCGGCCGCGTTGGTCCGCCCGCCGCGCCCCACGTAGACGGTGTCGCCGATCTTCAGTACATCGCCCCCGTCGAGCGTGCCCGGCTCCCACACCCAGTTGACCGAGCAGCCGAGCCTCGCCACGGCCTCCTCCACCCCGGCCGTCTCCGGGCGGCGGGTCTCGGCCCCGGAGCGGGCGATGAGGGCGACGTTGCGGAACATCACCACGGTGTCCTCGATGAAGACCCCGTCCGGGCAGTCGTCGGCGGGCTCGGCCTCGATCGTCTCCCAGCCGTGCGCACGCAGGGCCTCGCCGTACGCCTTCCACTGGGAGAGCGCCGCCCGGGGGTCGACGGTACGGCGCTCGACGTGAGTGACCAGGCCGTCCGCCACGCGGGGGCTGGGGCGTCGGATCAGTGCTCTTCTGCTCGGCACGGGCTCTCCAGGGACCGAATTGGGGGGCGGCAGGGCCATCATGAGCCCCACCTGCCCGATTCCGTCCCCTCCCACACGGCACGCCCGCCCGTCCGCGCCCTGGCACGCTCGCGCCCGCGTGCCGGGCCGCTCGCGCCCGCGCCCCGTCCCCTCCCACACGGCACGCCCGCTCGCGCCCGCGCCCCGTCCCCTCCCACACGGCACGCCCGCTCGCGCCTCGTCCCGCTCGCGTCTCGGCTCCACCCGCGCCCGCGTGCCGGGCCGTCCGCGCCGGGTCTCGGTGGCCGGGAGTGGGCGGCTGCCCCGTTGCCGCGGCCGGTCCCGACCGCCGGCAGGCGCCGCAGGACGCACCGAGGCGATCCGCGACCGCAGCCCGGGGCAGGCACGTACCGGGTGCCCCGGGCGATCGGCGACCGCAGTCCCCGCGGCAGGCGGCCCGGTGCGGCCGCCCCGGCCGCACCGAGGCCGCGGCATCCCGCGATCTCCCCGGCGCCGCCCCGGCTGTCCCCCGTGGAACGGATCATGCCGTCGCCTTCATGCCCCCATCAACTCCTCCCGTACCTCCTCGGCGGTCGTGGGCCGAAGCTCCCCGTCGAGCAGGAGCCAGCGGGTGATCCCCAGCGATTCCAGGAACGTCACGTCGTGGCTCGCCACGATCAGCGCGCCCTCGTACGCCTCCAGGGCCTCGGTGAGCCCGCGCACGCTCGCCATGTCGAGATTGTTGGTCGGCTCGTCCAGCATCAGCAGCTGCGGGGCGGGCTCCGCGAGCAGCAGCGCCGCCAGCGCGGCCCGGAACCGCTCGCCGCCGGAGAGCGTTCCGGCCGGGCGGTCGGCCCGTGCGCCCCGGAACAGGAAGCGGGCCAGCCGTGCCCGGATCGCGTTGTCCGTCGCCTGGGGCGCGAACCGTGCGACGTTCTGCACGACGCTCAGCTCCTCGTCGAGCACGTCCAGCCGCTGGGGCAGGAAGCGCAGCGGCACCTCCACCGCCACCTCGCCCGCGATCGGCTGCAACTCCCCGGCGATCGTGCGGAGCAGGGTCGTCTTGCCGGCCCCGTTGCGCCCGACGAGGGCGATCCGCTCCGGACCGCGCAGATCGAACTCGCCCGCGACACGGGCCCCGTAGCGGAGCTCCACCTCGGACAGCCGCAGGACTCCGCGGCCCGGATGGACCTTGGTGTACGGCAGTTCGACGCGGATCTCGTCGTCGTCCCGCACGGCGTCCACGGCCTCGGCCAGCCGCTCCTTCGCCTCGGTCAGCCGTTCCGTGTGCATGGCGCGGTGCTTGCCCGCCGAGACCTGCGCCGCGCGTTTGCGCGCGCCCATCACGATCTTCGGCTCGCGCTTCTGCTCGAACATCTTCTGCCCGTAGCGCCTGCGGCGGGCCAGTTTGACCTGGGCCTCGGCCAGTTCGCGCTTCTGCCGCTGCACATCGGCCTCCGCGACGCGGACCATCCGCTCGGCTGCCTCCTGCTCGACGGCCAGCGCCGCCTCGTAGGCCGAGTACGTGCCGCCGTACCAGGTCACCTCGCCCTCCCGGAGGTCGGCGATCTGGTCGACCCGCTCCAGCAGTTCGCGGTCGTGGCTGACCACGATCATCACCCCGGACCAGGCCTCCACGGCCTCGTACAGCCGGCCCCGGGCGACCACGTCGAGGTTGTTGGTCGGCTCGTCGAGCAGGAGCACGTCGGGGCGGGCCAGCAACAGCGCCGCGAGCCTGAGCAGCACGCACTCGCCGCCCGACATCTCGCCGACGGTCCGGTCGAGGCCGACGTGCCCGAGCCCCAGTTGGTCCAGGGTGGCACGGGCCCGCTCCTCCACGTCCCAGTCGTCGCCGACCGCGGTGAAGTGCTTCTCCCGTACGTCGCCCGCCTCGATCGCGTGCAGCGCGGTGCGGGTGGCGGCGATCCCAAGGGCCTCGTCCACCCGCAGTGCTGTGTCGAGCACGACGTTCTGCGGGAGATGGCCGACCCCGCCCGCGATCCGCACACTGCCCTCGCCGGGTGTGAGCTCTCCGGCGATCAGCCGCAGCAGCGTGGACTTGCCGGAGCCGTTGAGGCCGATCAGCCCCGTTCTGCCGGGGCCGACGGCCAGTTGGAAGTCCTCCAGAACGGGAGTGCCGTCCGGCCAGGAGAAGGACAGCGAAGAACAGGTCACATAAGTGGGGAAGGTAGACATACGGGTCTCCCTGTTGCGTGAGGGGAAAAGGGGGCAACGGGTGAGACACCGGTCGGACAGCACAAAGGCCCTGGTCCGGGACGGGACGGCTCGTACACCGAGGTCGCACACGGGCACGCGGGCGGAAAGCGCGCGTGACACGGTGTCTCAGGACCTCAGACGAGCAACGTCCTTCTCCGATCGACGACAACAGGGCCGAGTACGAAGCTACGCCGGGCGGGGGCGGCGGGCAAACGATTAAACGATCGGGGCGGCCGGAGTCCTCCCGGCGCCCCGGCCGCCCTCAGCGGGCGTCGCGCATCAGCTCGGCCAGGTCCGCGTCCAGGTCCAGGTGGAGGCGCTCCCGGCCGACCGGTACGAGCCCCTGGGCCCGTTTGAGGAAGCGGCGCAGTTCGGACGTGCGGATGTGCATCATCGCGGTGCCCTCGGGGGCGTGGAACTCCAGGACGGTCCGGTCGTAGCCGTACGGTCGTACCCGCACGTCGCCCAGCCCGGCGGGCTCGTCCAGGCCCTGCACGAGGAGATCGCGGGAGAACGCCCAGGACACGTCGGTGCCCGCCAGCGTGGCCGGGGCGGGGAACGACATGCGCACGGCGAAGGGGTCGCGGGGGTCGTAGCGCAGGGTCGCCGGCACGGACTCCATACGTGGCGCGGAGGCGACCAGACGGACCTGTACGGCCTGCTCGATAACGCTGGACAAGGCCCGCTCCCTCACTTCACTGCTGCCGGATGACGCTTTTCTGCCGCACAGGAAGACGAGCGAACGGCGGAATCCGTGCATCGGTGGGGAGCGTGAGTTGCGTCACCGCACGGGCCAGCGCCGGGCTCGCGGATTCCGGCAGGCCGCGAGGCAGCGGATGCCGTGACGCTCCGCGGGGATCCCCGATCGTGATTCGGCCGCGGACGCGACGGCGGGAACCCGCTCGAACGGTGGCGGCTCGGACCACCGATCCGGCGGGCCGGGCGGACCCTGCGGGTCGTCACCGGCCCACGTCGCACGCCCGCGGCAGTGCCGCGGGCACGTCCGGTTCGCCGTCGCCGTCGCCGCCGTCGCCGTCGACGACGTGGCCGACCGGTCCGTCCAGCCCGCCGGCGACAGCCGGCCGGTCCGGCCGAGCGGCAGGCGGCCCCCGACCGCCCTGCGTCAGCTCTACGCCCCGCAGCGGCCCCGGGCGGTCCCCGGCCCTCGCCGAACGCGCTTGCCGTCGTCGGTGCCGCGGACCGGGGCCGCGCACAGCTCGGCGGACAGCGGCAGTCTCCACCTCATGCCGCCGTCGTCGGCCGAGCAGCCCGCGAACTCGTCGGTCGTAGCGGACCCGGACCGCCGTGATCATCTCGGTCGTGTACCCGTTCTCGGCCGGAAGGCGGTCGGGGGACCGGTCCTGGGGCCCGGGCCGGTGAACTCGGCACGGACGCGGCACGGAAGGCGCTCTGGACCGGGTGCCGGGCGTCGGCTACGTTCGCGCGCCATGAGACCCAAGGGGAAGTCGAGACGAACGCTGTCCGTGGGGCTGAGCGGGGTGGCGCTGACCGCCGTGCTGGGCGCGGCCCTGTCGGTGCCCGCGCAGGCCGACGGGCGGCACGCGGAGGGCCGGGCACCGCACTGGGAGCTCAAGCGGACCGGGACGGACGTCCGGTTCCGCGGACTCGCCGCGGTCAGCCGCACCACGGCCTGGCTCGCGGGCTCGAAGGGCACCGTGCTCCGCACCACGGACGGCGGGCGGAGCTGGCGGAACGTCTCACCGCCCGGGGCGGACGAGCTGGAGTTCCGCGACGTCGAGGCCTTCGACGCCCGCAGGGCCGTCGTACTGGCCATCGGCGAGGGCGAGGCCTCCCGCGTGCTGCGCACCGAGGACGGGGGAGCGACCTGGGAGGAGGCGTTCCGCAACGCCGACCCGAAGGCTTTCTACGACTGCATCACCTTCTTCGACCCCCGGCACGGGCTCGCGATGAGCGACCCCGTCGACGGCAGGTACCGCATCCTCTCCACCCGGGACGGCGGCAGGTCGTGGAAGGTGCTGCCGAGCGCCGGGATGCCGGACGCCCAGCCGGGCGAGGCGGGTTTCGCGGCGAGCGGCCAGTGCCTGGTGAGCTCCGGGCCAAGGGACGTGTGGCTCGCGACCGGCGGCGGTGCCACCGCGCGCGTGCTGCACTCCGCGGACCGCGGGCTGCACTGGACCGCGGCCGAGTCCACGATCCCCGCCGGGGATCCGGCACGGGGCGTCTTCGCGCTCGCCTTCCGGGACCGCGCGCACGGTCTCGCGGTCGGCGGCGACTACCGCACCGGCCAGGCGTCGCCTCGGGCGGGCGCCGTGACGCGGGACGGCGGCCGCACCTGGCAGCAGTCCGCGACCCCGCCGCCCGCCTACCGCTCAGGAGTGGCCTGGCTGCCGCACAGCCGCACGGCCGCCCTGGCCGTCGGACCCACGGGAACCGACCTGACCACCGACGCCGGCCGCACCTGGCGCACCGTGGACACCGGCTCGTACGACACCGTCGACTGCACACCGGACTTCGGTTGCTGGGCGGCGGGGGAGAAGGGACGCGCGGCCCGGCTGGAGTGGTGACCGCGCATCGGCCGCCCCACGTGCCGTTCTGACGCGGCGGAGGGCCGGCGCCGGGCAGCTACCCCGGTACCGGCCCGTCCGCCGTCACGCCGAGGGCTGCTCCCGGTAGGGCTCCAGCGCGGGCGCCGTCTTCGTCGCGATGAACTCCGTGATCCGGTACTCGCACACCCCCGCCGTGGTGTAGGGGTCCGACGCCGCGATCCGCTCGGCCCGCTCGCGGTCGACGCCCGTCGCGATCAGCACCCCGCCGTCGCGCGGGTGCTTGCGGCCGGAGGCGATCAGGACGCCTTCCCCGTACAGGCCCTCCAGCCAGGCCACATGGGCGCCCTGGTGCTCCTCGACGCGGTCGAGCTGTGCCGTGTAGGTCAGTTCCAGTACGAACATGATCGGCAGGTTAGCCGCACGGCCAAGGGTTGTCGCGTCATCCTCGGAGGGCGCACGACGCCGGCTACGGCACCTCGCCGCGTCGTCCGAAGACGCCCGGTACGAGGATGGGTCTCCGCCCCGCGCGGCACCGCATCCGGCGCCGCGCGCTGCTCCAACGGGGGACTGCCCGGCAGCCCTTAGGCTGGGAGCCACCATGACCCTCATCCGGACACCCGCCGACGAGGCCGAGGCCCGAGCCGTGCAGGACGAGCTCAGGACCCGCGTCGTCCTGGACGAAGCCGGGCCCCTGCCCGGCACCGGCCTCGTCACCGGGGTCGACGTGGCCTACGACGACGAGCGCGACGTGGTCGTCGCGGCCGCCGTCGTCCTCGACGCCGCCACGCTCGGCGTCGTCGAGGAGAGCACCGCGGCCGGACGGGTCGCCTTCCCCTACGTCCCGGGGCTGCTCGCCTTCCGTGAGATTCCGGCGGTGCTCGCCGCACTGGAATCGCTGAAACACGGTCCCGGGCTTGTCGTCTGCGACGGCTACGGCCTCGCCCACCCCCGCCGCTTCGGACTGGCCAGCCATCTCGGAGTGCTGACCGGCCTGCCGGTGATCGGCGTCGCCAAGAACCCGTTCACGTTCACGTACGCCCCGCCGGGCGGGCGGCGCGGAGACGCCTCTCCACTGGTGGCGGACGACGGAGAGGTGGTGGGCCGGGCGCTGCGCACGCAGAGCGGGGTCAAACCGGTCTTCGTCTCGGTCGGCCACCGCGTCTCGCTCGACAACGCCTGCGCCCACACGCTCGCCCTCTCCCCGGACTTCCGCATCCCCGAGTCCACCCGCCGCGCCGACGCCCTGTGCCGCAGGGCCCTGCGCGAGGCGACCGCCGGCTGACCGCCCCGGGCAGCACGACGGTCACTCGTTGCGCAGCGCCTGCGCCACGGTGAAGGCCGACATCACCTGGCTGGTCGAGACGAAGAAGGCCCACTACATCGCGGTCATCAAGACCAACCAGCCCACCGCGTACGCCCAGCTCGCCGCTCTGCCCTGGACATCGATCACCGTCCAGCACACCGCCTCCGCCCACGGCCGCCGCGAGCCCCGGTCGATCAAGACCTGTTCCATCGCGACAGCCTCGGCGGGATCGCCTTCCCCCACGCCCGCCTCGCCATCCGCGTCCACCGCCGCCGCAAGCCCACCGGCAAGCCCGAGAGCCGCGAGAGCCTCTTTGTGACCGGCGGGCCCGATCAGCCACACGTCCAGCGGGCCATCCGGAGCATCCGTGCAGGCCGGTAGGGAGTCGCTGATCGACTGATCGACTGATCGACTGAGGCGCTCGGGGATCCGTGCGCGCCTCCCAGGGGTGGCGCTGGTCGTGGGGCACGGTGTCGGTGGGGCAGGCCCGTACTGCGGGCGTTGCCGCGTTGGCTCACCTGTCCGTGCCCAACGGGGAGAGACTTGTGCTGTTGCTGTCATCTCGCGTCTCACGTTGGAGGAGACGGCTGTGCGTGGGGCTTGTCGTCGGTCTGATCGGGGTTGGCGCGGTGCCTGTCGCGGCTTCGTCCTCCGGGTCGTTGGAGCGGGACTTCGCTGACGCGGCGGCCGAGTTTCACGTACCGGTTCGGTTGCTGCTGGCGGTGAGCCATGAGTCATCCTGGTGGGAGTCCCACAACGGGCTGCGAAGCAGCAGCGGGGGACACGGCCTGTTCGACCTGGGCGAGAAGGGCGCGGTGAGCGGTTCTTCGGCTCGCCCTTTGGACCGGGCCGCAGCGCTGGTAGGTGCTGCTCCGGCGGTATTGCGTAGGAACGATCGGGAGAACATCAGGGGGGGCGCGGCGCTTCTAGCGCTCCACCAGAGGTCCCTGACGGGAAGCAGTCCTGAGGATCCCGGGCGGTGGTACGGGGCGGTTGCCCGCTTCGGCGGCTCCTCGTATCGAGGTGGCGGCGCCGCCTTCGCGGACGCTGTCTACCGGACCTTGCGGGAGGGAGCACGGTCGGTCCGGCCGGACGGCCAGACGGTGCGCTTGACCGCGGACCCCGGTGTCTCGCCCGCCAGAGGACAGCGTTCGATGCCGGGGACGGCGGGTCATGGCCGGGACGCGGAGGAGACGGACCTGTGCCGCCCCAAATGCCGCTTCCTCGCGGCGGACCCCAACAACTTCCAGCTCGCCGACAAACCGGCCAACGGGCTTGTCCTGAATACGATCGTCATCAACAACTCGGAAACGACGTACGACGCCGCGCTCGCCGATTATCAGAATCCGGCGCTGGAGGTCTCGGTCAACTACGAGGTACGTTCTAACGACGGATACGTCACCGAAATGGTACGGCCGCAGGGAATTCCCTTCTTCACCGACAACTACACGTATAATCTGCATGCCGTCGGGATCCAAGTTGAGGGTGCGGCGGCGCAGGGAGCGAAGTGGTACACGCCTTCCGTCTACCGCACTGTGGCGATACTAGTGAGGAGGCTCTCGGCGAAGTACAAGGTGCCGCTCGACCGGCAGCACATCATCGGGGAAGACCAGGTCCAAGCCGACTCGACGAGCGCCATCGCCGACATGGGGTGGGGCCCGGGCCCTTACTGGGACTGGCAGCGTTTGATGGCCTTGGTCTCGCGGAAACACCCGGACCGGTCCCCGAGGGCCAGTGCAGAACATATGATCCGACCCGGCTCGGTGGTCACTATCTCACCCGACTTCAGCAGAAACCTGCAGACTCTCCGGGTGTGCACCAGCGCGTCTCCGCAGTCGTGCACGCTTCAGACACAGCCTTCGAACTTCCTGTTCGCGCGTACTGGCCCTAGCCACCTCGCCCCACTGTTCCCCGATCCGGGTCTTCCTGCGGGCATCGCGGGGACCGATCGGATCGAGGACTGGGGGGACAGACTCAATCAGGGGCAGCAGTACGTGGTCGCGGAACAACGGGGAGACTGGACCGCCATCTGGTTCTGTGGCCAGAGGGTCTGGTTCTTCAACCCGGGCGGCAAATACACTCGTCTCTCCGGCAAGAGTTCGCTGCTGATCGTGCGTCCCCGGCCCGGCCGTACGTCCATCCCCGTCTACGGAACTAATTACCCGGGCCCCGGCGCGTACCCACCCGGCGGAAAGGCGCCTTCTCCGCAGATCCCCCTGGGCGTTTACACCATCCTCAAGGGACAGGCCTACGTGGCCACAAGGCCGGCGACACCCGCCCAGGACTTCTCCCCGGACCCGCCCGACACAGTCATTACCGGACCTGAGCGGTATATCAGCGTCCAATACAACCACAGGCTTGCCTGGCTGAAATCCACGGACGTCGAAGTGACCCGCCGATAAACCCGGTGGGCGAGCGATACGAGAGAGCGAGACCGATGGCCGACTGGACCAGCCGGACCGCCCGAGCGAGATGGACCCGAGCCTCCGCCACGACGCTGGCGACCGTACTGTGTGTTGGCGGCCCTGCATGGGCCGACGGACCGTACGGGTCCTCTTCGTACCGTGACTATTCCGTCGGGGCCCGACCGCTGTCCACAGCCATCGCCGACCTGAACGGTGTGGACGGGCCTGATCTCGTCACCTCGAACTTCGCCGACAGTACGGTGTCGGTTCTCATCAACAGGGGGGACGGGACCTTCGAGCCCGCTGTTGCCTACGCCACTGGCGTCAATCCGACCTCCGTGGCCGCCGCCGACCTGAACGGCGACGGCAGAGTCGACGTCGTTACCAGCGACGGTGCCAGTACGGTGTCGGTTCTCATCAACAGGGGGGACGGGACCTTCGAGCCCGCTGTTGCCTACGCCACTGGCGTCAATCCGACCTCCGTGGCCGCCGCCGACCTGAACGGTGTGGACGGGCCTGATCTCGTCACCTCGAACTTCGCCGACAGTACGGTGTCGGTTCTCATCAACAGGGGGGACGGGACCTTCGAGCCCGCTGTTGCCTACGCCACTGGCGTCAATCCGACCTCCGTGGCCGCCGCCGACCTGAACGGCGACGGCAGAGTCGACGTCATCACCGCTGACAACGGTACGAACACCGTGTCCGTACTCAGGAACAACGGCCACGGAGTCCTTGAACCTCGCGTCGCCTACCGGGTCGGGCGCCAGCCCCGCTCTGTGACGGCCGTCGCTCTGCGGGCTGGCGAGAAGCCTGACATCATCACGGCCAACCGCGGCGACAACACCGTGTCCCTGCTCTTCAACAGAGGCGACGGCACCTTCAGGTCCGCCGTCACCAAGCGCACCGGCATTAACCCGACCGGCGTGACCACCGCAGACCTGGACGGTGACGGCAGCTTGGAAATCATCACCTGCGACTTTGACAGCAACACGGTCTCCGTCCTCGCACGGCACAGCCGTTGGGGACGGTCTGAACGGATCTCCTACCCCACCGGTACAGGCCCCTACGGGGTGGCGGCAGGTGACCTCAACGGCGACGGCAGACCGGACTTCGTCACCGCCGACCGCTCTGCCGACTCCGCCTCGGTCGTAAGTGTTCGCTGACTTCGCCAGGCGACCGCACTGACAAGACCATCTCGTCCACGCCGCCCAGACGCCGCTGGAGCTTCTTGACCAGCCGTGTCCACAACACCCTTGATATCGCCGAGGCGGTGCGCGAGCTTCAGGCCAGGGCTGAAAGGTGGAGCCCGATGATCTGGCGGAGGTCTCCTCTACCTCACCGAGAAGATCATTCGGTTCGGCGAGTACTCCACCCACGAGCTCGGCTTGGCACCAGAGGCGTACGAGCCGCACACGGACGGCGACTTCGCGAAGCGCGACCCGCAGAGCCAGGCCAGTCCCGAACGGTAGAAGCGCACGTTCTGGAGTGGCCGAAGCCACCGCAGGTGGCTTCGGCCACTCCACGGTCCAGGCCGAGCCCGGCATGCCAGGAGGCCAACTCGACCCGGACCTGGGCCGGGTCGGGTCGAGTTGCGCCGCGAAAATCGCCGAGGCCGTCCGCAGGACTTCGGTTGCCCGCTTGAGCTGGGCGTTCTCCTTGCGCAGGGCGGCAAGCTCGGCGCGTTCGTCGGTCGTGAGACGGCCGTCGCGTTCGCCGGCGTCCGCCTCGGCCTGGCGGATCCAGCCGCGCAGTGCCTCGGGGTGCACGCCGAGGTCGACGGCCAGCTTCTTGATCTGCGGCTTCGGCCCGGTGGTGCGGTACATCCGTACCGCACCACCTCACGCAACTCGAGCGAGTATTTCCGGGGTGCAGCCATGGTCACAGGTCCTCTCATGAGTTCCATCTGACCCACTGTCAACTTCCTCCGCATCTCGGGGGAACCTCACACAGCCAGGTCCGCCGGCCCTTGATCCGCGGGCCCTCGCCCCAGTCCCGCTACAGCCACAGTCCCGGCTCCGGCGTCCACGGCCGGAGCACCCTGCGGTTCCCCGCCCGCCAGGACGCCTGCGCGACCGCCACCACCCGGCGGGGGCCACGATCACGAGACTGGGGAGCCCTGCCGTCCATCACTGGGGAGATCACGTGTTCGCCAGCGGGGGTTCTGAAGTCCGCCACCGGGGAGCTTTCCAGGTCCGCCGACACCCGTGGGCTCGAATCCCGCAGGTCACAGACGTGCTGGTCAGAAGGGGTGCCTCTCGCTGAGGGGGCGCCCCTTCTGTATAGGTCCTGTCTCACCCTGGTCCGGCTCTGTCGCGTTTCACGCACTCCGAACAGGTAGTCCTCGCCGTCGCAGAATTCGAGCTGTCCGCGCCGGACCGACCCCGACACGATGCGCTATCGGCTCTACGAGGTTCATTCGGTTGTGCGGGCGTAGTAGGGGCGATGCTGTGAAGCGACCGGTGGTGATTGGTACGCCCACGCACTCACCGGTTTCGCGTCGCCGACGAGGGAACCGAGGTCAGCGCCGATCCCGCTCTCATGTTCGATGACCGACACCTGGTATCTGTCCTCGTCCTCTGGCGCCAAGGGGTACAAGAGGTAGGGCTGACACACGTTGAACGGGGCCGCGATCGTTCTGCCTCCGTTGTCGTTGCTCGGGCTGCGACCGTACATGGTGATCGGGGCCATACTCACGGGCATGGGCGTGACCTCTGTCAGGTCGATCTCGAAGGAGAACATCGTCTTGTCACTTGGGACGATTTTCTGCCCGTTCTCCAACCCGGCCCGTTTGCACGTGACCCTCCACGTTCCCGAGGGGGCGGCGTTGGGAGACGGCATAACCGTCTCGAACCATGCCGGGCGTTTAGGCTCGCCGAACAATTCCTTCCCTGCCTTGATGGCGAGCGGGCTGTCGCAGACCACCTGGATCCGCCAACAGCCGTTCAGTTTGGTCTGATCCTGACCTTCTGCGAACTGTCGATAGCAGAGATCCGGAAGGAATGTGGAAGAGGCCTTGGGGTGCGCGATGATGTTGAGTTCGATCTCCTGTGTCAGGCTACCCCCGCCCGCAAACTGCGCGAAGTACAGTTGGTAGTTCATGGAAATGCAGGCCTTGCTGTCGAACAAGGTCACGTCGAGGTCGGAGTTTTCCGACTCAAGTCGCCGACGCACCGGATCCGGGTCGACCAGGAAGTCAAGGCCGATATGGTGCAGAGCGCCGATCTGGAATGGCAGCCGGAAATCTGTGTGAACAGGGGGGAGGCGGTTCCAGTGGGCAGTCACAAGGCGACTCCTCTTCCTCAGAATAGACTCGCGCGGAATAAAAGATGCCGTGAGCAGGGGGAAACGATTTCGACTCGCAGTGGAGTTGCTTCGGTGCGCACGACGCCCCCGGCGACCGCCAACATTTGGCTTCAGCCCGAGGCCGTCGTGTGTGTCGGAGGCGGAGACCTCGACGACGAGGGGCAGTCCGTGTCCCACGTCCCGCCACCCTGCGACCGCCCCTCCGACTGTGGGGTCAGCGGCTCCGCGATCTCCCACAACCCGTCCGGAACAATTCAACTCCACGTACCCCGCCCATGACGAGATCAGCGACGCCCAACTGCATACGACGCCATCCAAGGAACTGCAGGTTCGCAGACACGCCTTGCCGCGGCCGGAACCAGACTGCTCCGCAATTTGATTATTGCCGCCTGTAGCCCGTGGCGCCACGACCGACACACTCCCAGAGAGCGGTTGTTGCCCCCATGACACGAGGCACGTGCACGGGCTCTCGGGGAACTCGGACGAGCCAGTCCAAGTCGGCGTGGATGCGGGTCTCATCCGCTGGGTGGATGCACGACCGGCCGATCGGATGATGTGCATCTGGCCCGATTGATGGATGGATGCCTGCTCCGAACTTTCGACCGGTCGATGGAGAGGTTCGCCATTCCTGTGCTCTTATTGTGGAGCTCCGCACCTCATTTGGGCTATCTCGACACGGAGGGGCCATCATGTCTGTGATTTATGCAAGTGTCACGGGTATTCCGTATACTCATCTGTCGCATTTCACTGTGGAACCCGCTGCGCCGATTGAGGACGTGAGCTGGGCACTATGCGGTACCGCCGTAAGGCAACGCGTCGTGTCTGGCTATCAGCAACAGGGCTACGCCATCGTGCAGGTTCGCGGCTCTGCCTCTACCTCGAGCGATCTTTTCACTCTGGCGGAGGCTCTGAATCTCGGCGCACCGTTCACCCCGCCGGTCTACAAGAACAGCCCCCACACATTCAGCGGCGTCAGCGAAATATCCGCCCGCCCCGACAGCGACCATCCGTTCTCCGGCTTTCTCGGACAGAACCTGCATTGTGACGGTACTTTGCAGCACCTCGGGGAAGTCCCGACCACCATCTTGCTGTGTGCCGCCCCTGCGGCGGAGGGCGGCGTGACCTACCTGGTCGACCTTGTCGACGCCTACGCAGCCCTGCGCCGGACTGACTCGGAAGCCGCAGAACAGCTAGCCCACGACGATGCACTCAAGCGCACGTCCGGCAGCCGTTCTGTGACTGGGCCCGCCTTCGCCGAGCAACAGCCGGGGCACCTGATGACTCGGTACAGTAGGACCGTCACGGATGGTTATTGCGCTCTGCCTGGCCACCAAGCCGCCCTCGAGCGTGCGCTCGCCTTCATGGACGCTGCCGCCCGACCGGGGAGTGCCTTCCGGACCGAGGTCACCCTCGGCTCGGGCCAAGCTTTGATCTTTGCAAACGACCGGGTCGGTCATGGTCGTACGGCCTATCGCGATGACCCCTCGCATCCTCGGCTGCTGCGACGCGGTTTGTTCACGGCACGGCCGTGGGCGTGAGAGGCCGCTGCCTCTCCGGGGCGCGCTCCGCGACCCGGAACAAGAGCTGGGGCGAGGTCGGGGAAGGCCGGGTGGTCGCGAGGGTGCCGTTCGTAGCGGTGGTCGAGTCTGCGGTGTCCGGTCCGCCAGGACATGGTGCGCTCGACGACCCAGCGTCGCCACCCCGACCGTTCGCTGGACTCGGGCTCGGAGACACCGACGGGGGCAGTCCGTTCGCGTTCGAGGACGTGCATCGTGGAACCCGGCATGCCCGGTCCGCAGGGCCCGCACCTGTATCGCGAACGCGGTCGGCGTCCGGGTCGTGGACTGTGCCTGCCGGCGCGGCGGCGGGCAGCTGGGCCAAGCGCTCCCACTCCGCGAGCTCCGCCTGGCCGCGGACGTCGTCGGCCAGGCCCTGGTGCCGGGAGCCCTGCCGCGCGAAGAACTGGGCGTCATCAAGGCGGCCCGCCACGGCCCGCCACGGCGGGCCGCCTTGATGGCGACCAGGGGCCGCCGCCGCTCCATGTCTTCGCCACCGCTCCCGGTGGTCTGAGTTGGTCAGTTGACCGTTGTCGGTAGTGGCTGCGGCGGGCTGTTGCTTGGTGGCGTCGGCGCCAGTGGGACCAGTGCAGGAGCCTGGCCGCTGTCACGGCCTGCGGGACGAGCGCGACGACGAGTAGGCGGCGGATCTCGGGGACGGTCAGCGGGATCGGGTCGCTGCCGCGGGCCGGGTGGTGGGGATCGACGTTCCCGGCGCGGGCGATCCGTCGTCGGGGTCCGCAGCGGCCGGAATCGTACGCAGCCGTGCTCAGCGCGCGTCCGCGACCCGGAAGACGATGCCCGCGGCCCGCAGCCGGGCCAGCAGGGGGTCGCCCACCGCGACGGCCGTGGTGACCTGACCCGCGGTGGCGGGGAGTTCGTCCAGGGCCAGGCTGAGCGCCGACTCCGCGAGCATCTTCGCCGTCTCGCCGTAGCCGGGGTCCCCGCCCGAGACCTCCGTGAAGACCCGGCGACCGCCGCCCTCGCCGACGAACCGGACCCGGAACCAGCTGCGCTCGCGCCGTTCGGCGCTGGGGCCGCGGCCGGGCTCGTAACGGTGCATCAGCCACTCGCGGGCGGGCCCGACCTGGGCGAGCGCGGCGAGGGCGCCGAGCGCGACGGGGGCGCCGAGGGCCATCGGGAGCGTCCTGACCGAGGCGTAGTGCCGGTAGCGGAAGTCGGGACCGTACCGCCTCAGGCCCGCGGCGGAGCGCGCCACGATCCCGGGGTCGAGCGTCGGCAGCGGGAGCGCCCAGGCTCCGGTCTCCCTGCTGAAGCGGGGTGCCCCGAGCGGAGCCCTGGCACGGCGGCCCATGAGCCGCGGCTCATGGAGCCTGCGTTCCCGGGCCGCGCGCGCGACCTGCCGCCGGCGGCCCATCGCCGTGAGCGCGGAGGCGAGCGTTCCGCCGGAGAAGATCCCTCCGGCACGGACGAAGCCGTCGACGCGCAGTGGCACGTCCTGCGGCAGCTGCTGAACCGTGAAGTAGACGCCCAGATCGTGCGGCACCGAGTCGAAGCCGCAGGCGTGTACCAGCCGGGCACCCGTCTCACGGGCCCGTGCGTCGTGCCGTACGTAGACGGAGTCGACGAACTCCGGCTCTCCGGTGAGGTCGGCGTAGTCGGTCCCGGCGTCCGCGCAGGCGGCGACCAGCGGCTCGCCGTACCAGACGTACGGGCCGACCGTCGTCGCCACCACGCGTGTCGACTCGGCGAGTGCGCGCAGCGAGTCCGGGTCGTCGGCGTCCGCGACGACGAGCGGCAGTCCGGCGCAGGCCGGGTTGATCGCGGTGAGCCGTTCACGCAACCGCGCCAGCCGCGCCTCGCTGCGGCCGGCCACGGCCCAGCGGCAGCCCTCGGGCGCGTGTGCGGCCAGGTACTCCGCGGTGAGGGTGCCGACGAATCCGGTCGCGCCGAAGAGCACGATGTCGTACGGCCGCTCCGGCCCGCTCTGCCTGTTCACTGGCCCTCCACCCCGCTGTGGGTCCTGTCCCGCGCCGTTTGTCGCCGGCCGAGGCTAGCGCGGGACCGAACGGCGCACCGCACCGGGAGGACGGATGGCCGTACCGCCGGGAACCGCCCTGGCGAAATGGGAGAAGGTGCGGTCCTTTGCCCTGGGCCTGCCGGGCGCGGGGGCGCCGGCGAACCGGGGCCCACCGTCCGCGCCACCTCATGTGACGTCCGGGAACCCGTCCCCGTCCCCGGTCCGCGGCCAGGCCCGAATACGAGAGACGGCCCGGTCCCCGCGGCCCTGCCGGGTGCCGCGTCAGCGGTAGTCGTCCGGGTGGTCCTGCATCCAGGTGTTGATCCGGTCGCGGGTCCCCACGAGCTCGCCCTGGTGGGCTTTGAGGTTCGTGTACGAGCGGTCGGTGCCGATCGTCGAGCGGAGACCGCCGATCCACTGGATCGGCTCGGGGAAATGGCCGGGGCCCTTGGGGTCGGCCTTCATGGCCTGGTCGAGCCGTTCCAGCTCGTCGTACACACGGCCGAGGAAGTACGCGCACTGCCCCTCCGTCGTGCAGCCGTCGCCCAGCGTGGCCTGGAGACCGGCGAAGGCGTCACGGACCCTCTCGGGCGGTGGTGTGGACCCGGCCGACGGGGCGGTGGCGTCCTCGGGTGCCGCCGTCGAGGCGGGTGGCCGGGTGGCCTCCGCGGTGGCCGGGGCTGCCCCGGCGCCGGCTGTTGGGCTTCCGCCGGTCGCCGGCGGGCCGCTGCCTGCGGAGGAGCAGGCGACCAGGAGTGCCGCCGGAAGTGCGACGAGCGCGGTGGCGCGGACGGGGCGGGGTATACGCATGGAGTCTCCGATTCCTGAATCCGACGACGGACCCTATCGCCAACGGAGAAAAACCAAGCGCTTGCTCGCCTCGGGGGCTTGTGCGGAGTGGAACGCGTTCTTAACATCACTGATGTTACATCAGTTGTGTCATAGTGCTGGGGGCTTCATGGCAGGGACAGGGAACGGCCCGCCGGGCGGTCCGCTTGCCGGTGTGCGCGTGGTCGAACTGGCCGGCATCGGGCCCGGTCCGTTCGCCGCCATGCTGCTCGCCGACCTGGGCGCCGACGTCGTACGCGTCGACCGGCCCGGCGGCTCGGGGCTCGCGATCGACCCCGCCCACGACCTCACGAACCGGAACAAGAGGTCCGTACTGATCGACCTCAAGGCCGACGGGGGCGCCGAGCGGGTCCTCGACCTCGTCGAGCGCGCGGACGTGCTCATCGAGGGCTACCGTCCCGGGGTGGCCGAGCGGCTCGGGGTCGGGCCCGAGGAGTGCCACGCCCGCAATCCCGAGCTGGTCTACGGCCGGATGACCGGCTGGGGCCAGGAGGGGCCGCTCGCCCAGCGCGCCGGCCACGACATCGCCTACATCGCGATCACCGGCACCCTCGGCATGATCGGGAAGGCGGACGAGGCGCCCGCGGTCCCCGCGAACCTCGTCGGCGACTACGCGGGCGGCTCGCTGTACCTCGTCATCGGTGTCCTGGCCGCACTGCAGCACGCCCGCACCCCCGGCGGCACCGGCCAGGTCGTGGACGCGGCGATCGTCGACGGCGCCGCGCACCTCGCCACGATGATCCACGGGATGATGGCCGCGGGCGGCTGGCAGGACCGCCGGGGGGCGAACCTCCTCGACGGCGGCTGCCCCTTCTACGGGAACTACGAGACCGCCGACGGCCGGTACATGGCGGTCGGGGCGCTTGAGCAGCAGTTCTACGACGAGTTCATCAGGCTGCTGGGCATCGAGGGCGAGGCGCCCGCCCGCAAGGACTTCTCCCGCTGGGGAGAACTGCGCGCCGCGGTCGCCGAGCGCTTCCGCACGAGGACGCGGGACGAGTGGACCGCGGTCTTCGAGGGTTCGGACGCCTGCGTGGCGCCGGTGCTCTCGCTGCGCGAGGCTCCCGCGCATCCGCACCTGGCGGCTCGCGGCACCTTCACCGACGACGGAGGGATCACCCAGCCGGCCCCGGCCCCCCGTTTCTCGCTCACCCCGGGCGCCGTCCGCCGCCCGCCCGCGCAGCCCGGTGCCGACACCGAGGAGATCGCCCGTGACTGGGGCGTTCCCAGCATCCTGGGCGCCGACGTGACCCGACCCGACCCGACCGCAGCCGGCTCGAAGGGGCTTCAGGCATGAAACGACAGATCTTCGACGCCGAGCACGACGCGTTCCGCGAGACCGTGCGCACCTTCATCGGCAAGGAGGTGCTGCCCCACTACGAGCAGTGGGAGAAGGACGGCATCGTCTCGCGCGACGCCTGGCTGGCGGCCGGCCGCCAGGGCCTGCTGGGACTGGCGGTGCCCGAGGAGTACGGCGGCGGGGGGAACACCGATTTCCGCTACAGCGCCGTCCTCGCCGAGGAGTTCACCCGCGCCGGCACCCCGGGCCTCGCGATCGGGCTGCACAACGACATCATCGGCCCGTACCTCACCTCCCTCGCGACCGAGGAGCAGAAGCGGCGCTGGCTCCCCGGCTTCTGCAGCGGCGAGATCATCACGGCCATCGCGATGACCGAGCCGGGCGCGGGCTCAGACCTCCAGGGCATCCGCACCACCGCCGAGGACCGGGGCGACCACTGGCTGCTCAACGGGTCCAAGACGTTCATCTCCAACGGCATCCTCGCCGACCTGGTGGTCGTCGTCGCCAGGACCACGCCCGAGGGGGGTGCCAAGGGGCTGTCGCTGCTGGTCGTCGAGCGGGGCACGGAGGGGTTCGAACGCGGCCGCAACCTCGACAAGATCGGCCAGAAGGCGCAGGACACGGCGGAGCTGTTCTTCCACGACGTGCGGGTCCCGAAGGAGAACCTCCTCGGGCAGCTCAACGGCGCCTTCGTCCACCTGATGACCAACCTGGCCCAGGAACGGCTGAACATCGCGGTCGCCGGCATCGCCGCGGCCGAGTACCTGCTGGAGATCACGACGCGGTATGTGAAGGAGCGCGAGGCGTTCGGCCGTCCGCTGGCGAAGCTCCAGCACGTCCGCTTCGAGATAGCCGAGATGGCCACCGAGTGCGCCGTCACCCGGACGTTCCTCGACCGCTGCATCGCCGACCACTCCGACGGGCAGCTCGACGCGGTGCACGCGTCGATGGCCAAATGGTGGGCGACGGAGCTGCAGAAGCGGGTCGCCGACCGCTGTCTGCAGCTGCACGGCGGCTACGGGTACATGACCGAGTACCGGGTCGCCAGGGCCTTCACGGACGGCCGGATCCAGACGATCTACGGTGGCACCACCGAGATCATGAAGGAGATCGTCGGCCGCGCGTTGCTCTCCTGACCGGCCGCTCTCCTGAGCGGCTGTTCTCCCGGCCGGCCGCTATCCCGGCCGGAGCCGCGGACGGCACCCGCCCGGCGCACGCCGTCCGCCCCCGAACCTCCCGCTGCCTCACCCCTCACCCTCACCCGTGATGCGAAAGGCTCTGTTGTGAGTACCGAAGCGTATGTGTACGACGCGATCCGCACCCCGCGCGGCCGCGGCAAGGCCAACGGCGCCCTGCACGGCACCAAGCCGATCGACCTCGTCGTCGGCCTGATCCACGAGATCCGCTCCCGCTTCCCCGGGCTCGACCCCGCCGCGATCGACGACATCGTGCTCGGCGTCGTGGGCCCGGTCGGCGACCAGGGCTCGGACATCGCCCGGATCTCCGCCATCGCGGCCGGACTGCCCGACACCGTCGCAGGCGTTCAGGAGAACCGCTTCTGCGCCTCGGGTCTGGAGGCCGTCAACATGGCGGCGATGAAGGTCCGCTCGGGCTGGGAGGACCTGGTGCTGGCGGGCGGCGTCGAGTCGATGTCGCGCGTGCCGATGGCGTCCGACGGCGGCGCCTGGTTCGCCGACCCGATGACCAACTTCGACACCCACTTCGTGCCGCAGGGCATCGGCGCCGACCTGATCGCCACCATCGAGGGCTTCTCCCGGCGCGACGTGGACGAGTACGCGGCCCTGTCCCAGGAGCGTGCGGCCGCGGCCTGGAAGGACGGCCGCTTCGACCGCTCCGTCGTCCCGGTGAAGGACCGCAACGGTCTCGTCGTCCTCGACCACGACGAGCACATGCGCCCCGGCACCACCGCGGACTCCCTGGCCGCCCTCAAGCCCTCGTTCGCGGGAATCGGGGACATGGGCGGCTTCGATGCCGTCGCGCTCCAGACGTACCACTGGGTGGAGAAGATCGACCACGTCCACCACGCGGGCAACTCCTCGGGCATCGTCGACGGAGCCTCGCTCGTGGCCGTCGGCTCCAAGGAGGTCGGCGAGCGGTACGGCCTCCGGCCCCGCGCCCGGATCGTCTCCGCCGCGGTCTCCGGCTCCGAGCCCACCATCATGCTCACCGGCCCCGCGCCCGCCACCCGCAAGGCACTCGTCAGGGCCGGGCTGACGATCGACGACATCGACCTCGTCGAGATCAACGAGGCCTTCGCCGCCGTCGTCCTGCGCTTCGTGAAGGACATGGGGCTCTCCCTCGACAAGGTCAACGTCAACGGCGGAGCCATCGCGCTGGGCCACCCGCTCGGCGCCACCGGCGCGATGATCCTCGGCAGCCTCATCGACGAACTGGAGCGCCAGGACAAGCGGTACGGCCTCGCCACCCTCTGCGTCGGCGGCGGCATGGGCATCGCCACGATCGTCGAACGCATCTGACCCCTCGTCCCTCCCGCCCCTTCCCCCGTACGGAGAAGCAGCAATGACCGCAACGCCGACGAGCACCACCATCCGCTGGGAGCAGGACGAGACCGGGATCGTCACCCTCGTCCTGGACGACCCGGACCAGTCCGCCAACACCATGAACCAGGCCTTCCGCGCATCGATCGCCGCGATCGCCGATCGCGCCGAGGCAGAGAAGGACTCCATCCGCGGCATCGTCGTCACCTCCGCCAAGAAGACCTTCTTCGCGGGCGGCGACCTCAAGGACATGATCAAGGTCGGTCCCGAGCAGGCCCAGCAGGCGTTCGACATGGGCATGGCCATCAAGCGTGCGCTGCGCCGCATCGAGACCCTGGGCAAGCCCGTCGTCGCCGCCATGAACGGCGCCGCGCTCGGCGGCGGTTACGAGATCGCCCTCGCCTGCCACCACCGCATCGCCCTCGACGCGCCCGGCTCCAAGATCGGCCTGCCGGAGGTCACGCTGGGACTGCTGCCCGCCGGCGGCGGCGTCACCCGCACCGTGCGCCTCATGGGCATCGCCGACGCTCTGCTCAAGGTCCTCCTGCAGGGCACCCAGTACTCCCCGCGCCGCGCGCTCGAGAACGGTCTCGTCCACGAAGTGGCCGCCACGCCCGAGGAGATGCTGGACAGGGCGCGCGCCTTCATCGAGGCGCACCCCGAGTCGCAGCAGCCCTGGGACGTCAAGGGCTACCGGATCCCCGGCGGCACGCCGTCGAACCCGAAGTTCGCCGCGAACCTGCCCGCCTTCCCCGCCAACCTCAAGAAGCAGCTGAACGGCGCGCCGTTCCCGGCGCCGCGCAACATCCTCGCGGCCGCCGTCGAGGGCTCGCAGGTGGACTTCGAGACCGCCCAGGTCATCGAGGCGCGGTACTTCACCGAACTGCTCACCGGCCAGACCGCCAAGAACATGATCCAGGCGTTCTTCTTCGACCTCCAGGCGGTCAACTCCGGCGCGAACCGCCCCAAGGGCGTAGAGCGGCGCAAGGTCCGCAAGGTCGCCGTCCTCGGTGCCGGGATGATGGGTGCGGGCATCGCCTACTCCTGCGCCCGGGCCGGTATCGAGGTGGTCCTCAAGGACGTCAACGCCGACGCCGCCGGGCGGGGCAAGGCGTACTCCGAGAAGCTGCTGGACAAGGCGCTGAGCCGGGGCCGTACGACCGAGGCCAAGCGCGCCGAACTGCTCGCCCGGATCACGCCGACGGCCGACCCCGCCGACCTCGCGGGCTGCGACGCCGTCATCGAGGCCGTGTTCGAGGACCCGGCGCTCAAGCACAAGGTGTTCCAGGAGATCCAGCACGTCGTCGAGCCGGACGCGCTGCTGTGCTCCAACACCTCGACGCTGCCGATCACGCTGCTCGCCGAGGGCGTCGAGCGTCCCGCCGACTTCATCGGTCTGCACTTCTTCTCGCCCGTGGACAAGATGCCGCTGGTGGAGATCATCAAGGGCGAGCGCACCGGTGACGAGGCGCTGGCGCGCGCCTTCGACCTGGTCCGCCAGATCAACAAGACCCCGATCGTCGTGAACGACTCCCGCGGGTTCTTCACCTCGCGGGTGATCGGGCACTTCATCAACGAGGGCGTGGCGATGGTCGGCGAGGGCGTCGAGCCCGCGTCGGTCGAGCAGGCCGCGGCCCAGGCCGGGTACCCGGCGAAGGTCCTCTCGCTGATGGACGAGCTCACGCTCACTCTCCCGCGCAGGATCCGGGGCGAGGCGCGGCGGGCCGTGGAGGAGTCGGGCGGCACATGGACCCCGCACCCGGCGGACGCGGTCATCGACCGGCTGGTCGACGACTTCGGGCGCACGGGCCGCAGCGGCGGCGCGGGCTTCTACGACTACGTCGACGGCAAGCGTGCCGGGCTGTGGCCGGGACTGCGCGAGCACTTCGCCAAACCCGGCGCGCACGTCCCGTTCGAGGACATGAAGGAGCGGATGCTCTTCTCCGAGGCGCTGGACACCGTCCGGTGCCTGGAGGAGGGCGTGCTGACGTCGGTTGCCGATGCCAACATCGGGTCCATCATGGGCATCGGCTTCCCCGCGTGGACGGGCGGCGTCCTGCAGTACATCAACGGCTACGAGGGCCGTGACGGGGCGGCCGACGGCCTGCCCGGCTTCGTCGCCCGGGCGCGCGAGTTGGCTCAGGCGTACGGCGAGCGCTTCGAACCGCCGGCGCTGCTGGTGGAGAAGGCGGCGCGGGGCGAGGTCTTCACCGACGACTGACACCCGCCGCGGCTCCCGTCCGGACCGGCTCTCCGGTCCGGACGGGGCGTGCGGGCAGGTGAGGCGCGGCGGGATCGGGGCGCGTGAGCGGGCGTGCGCGGGCGGATCGGGGTGCACGGGCGGGTCACGGGCGTGATCGCCGTGCCACGTCGACGGGCGACGCGCGTACGGGCCGGACCGGTGGCCGGGACCGGCTCCGCCCGCCTGCGACTCTGCTGCTCAATTCGGCTGAGCAGCAGAGTCATGCCGGGAAGGCCGCAACGGTCACCGCGTTGTCGCAGGTCATGGTCCGCGTGTCGGAGTTGCCCCGGAATTGGGCAGCAGAGTCGCCTGCCCGGCCAAGGTCGGTCCCGGCCGTACGGGGCGGAGCGGAGCGGCCGGGAAGCGGTCCGCCCTGCAGCCGGCGCGGACGGCGGGCCCGGCTCCCGCCCGTCTCGTGGGCGGAACGGTCCCGGGCGACCGCGCTCTCCGCCGTGCTCAGGGCCGTTCCGGTGACCGCGCCGGACCGTCCGCGGTGTCCGCCGCTCCGGCCGGGTCCGTCGGCTCCGGCTCCACGGGCGGAACTCCCGCCGCCGTCCCGAACGCCGCCCGGAGTTCCTCCCGCAGTGACCGCTGAAAGGCCGTGACCAGGGCCTGGATCACCATCGGCTGCATATGGGCCGAGAGGGACTTCATCGTGGCGACATGGTCCGGATCGGTCTCGCGCTCACGGTAGGGGCCCCACACCTCGTCCCGGAACAGCCTGGTCAGCTCCTGGGCGGCGGCGCGCGCGTGCTCCAGCAGGACCGTGCGGGAGGCGAGGATCGTCTCGTGGGCGATCGGGACGTCGAGCAGTTCGACGCCGAGGCGCAGCAGCCCGCCGTCGAGCCGGAACACGTCCGGCGCGGCCGTGCGGTCCAGCACGCCCATGGCCGCGAGCCGGTCGACGTCCTGGTCCGACAGCGGCCGGCCGGCCCTGCGCACCAGCTCCTCCAGACCGGTCTCCTCGGCCGACTCGGGCGCCCAGGAGGCCACCAGGGCCCGGTGGATCGCCAGATCCTGCGCGCTCAGCCCCGGTGGCAGCTGTTCCAGGTAGCGTTCGATGGCCGCAAGAGTCATTCCCTGGTGCTGCAGTTCCTCGATCAGGGCCAGCCGCGAGAGGTGTTCCGCGCCGTAGTGGCCGACGCGGCGCGGGCCGATCTGCGGCGGCGGCAGCAGACCGCGGGTGCTGTAGAACCGGATGGTGCGGACGGTGACGCCCGCGCGGGCGGCCAGCTCGTCGACGGTCAGCGTCGGCCCCTCGGTTTCGGTCGCCATCGTCTTCCTCGCTCCCTGCGTGCGCCGGTTCGGTGCAACAGTATTGCTGTCTCACCAGAGTTGTGAAACCCGTGACGCGGCGAGGATCCCGCGCGTGTCTCGGTCCGCGCCTGACGCTAGAGTGCGGTGCTTGTTCGAGCGGCGTACGGCAGAGCGGGGGAGAGCGTGAGTGGGCAACTGAGAGAGACTGCCGCAGAGTTGGCGGACGTCCTGTGGCGTGAGCACACCGTCTACCGGGACCGCGCGGGAGGCGTGGTCATCCGGGGCGAGCACGTCCGGCGCTGGATCAGCCTGGCACCGAGCGGCGGCCGCGACGAGATCCTCCTGCGCGCCGGCCGCATACTCGACGGCGGCACGACGGCTCCCGCGCGCTCGGAGGCGGTGATGCGCGTCGAGGCCGGTACGGCCGAACTGGCCGCCGTCTGCCGCCGGCTGCTCGCCGAGGCCGCCGCGGACCCTTCGCCGCGCGTGGTTCCCCCAGCCCTCGCGCCCGCAGCGCGGACCAGGCGGTTCTCCGTACGCTCCGGGGGCTCGCCGCGGCCGGCCCGCCCGGCCCGGTCCGCACATGCCGGTCGCAAGCGGGCTCCGCGTACCGGACGGCGCACCGTACGGCACACGGGCTTCGGATCCTGGGTGGTCATCGTCTGCGTGGCCGCGACCATCGCGCTGTACGCCTGGAGTGCCGCCGCCTGGTACCGGTAGGAGCGGGTTGCCGCCGGGTGGGGCACGGGCACCGCATCGAGGGCGGCGGACGGTCACCGGGTGACTTGCGCGGCCGGGCCGGGCGGTCGTCGGGGTGAGGCGGTCACACCACCGAGCCGGCAGGTGGCCGATCCGGGCGGTCACCGGGCGATGTGGTGGTCCAGCTCGGCATGCGGGTCCTGGCCGGCCGTGCCCGCGTGGTCGATGTGGACGGTCGTGCCCGCCAGCCGGGGCACCGCGTGGAGCAGGGCGTGTTCGGCGGCGACCGCCACGGCGTGGGCCTGTACGACCGTGAGCCCCGGGTCGACTTCGACCGACGTCTCCGCGCGCAGCGTGTGCCCGATCCACCGCATCCGCACGGCCCCCACGGCCCGTACGCCCGCCACGTGGGCGAGCGCGTGCTCGGCCGCGTCGACCAGGGCCGGATCCACGGCGTCCATCAGACGGTGCCAGATCTCGCGGGCCGCGCCACGCAACACGAGGAGGATCGCCCCGGTGATGACGAGGCCGATGAGGGGATCCGCGTACCGCCAGCCCAGTGCCGCGCCGCCGGCGCCGAGCAGTACGGCGAGGGAGGTGAACCCGTCGGTGCGGGCGTGCAGTCCGTCCGCGACGAGCGCGGCGGAGCCGATGCGGCGCCCCGTGCGGATGCGGACCCTCGCCACCCACTCGTTTCCCGCGAACCCCACGAGCCCGGCCGCCGCGACCGCCGGGAGGTGCGTGACGTCCTGGGGGTCCAGCAGCCGCCGGACCGCCTCGTACCCGGCGAAGGCGGCGGAGGCGGCGATCACCAGGACGACGAAGACCCCCGCCAGGTCCTCGGCACGGCCGAAACCGTAGGTGTAGCGCCGGGTGGCGGCGCGCCGGCCCAGTACGAACGCCAGGGCGAGCGGCAGCGCGGTGAGCGCGTCGGTCGCGTTGTGGACGGTGTCGCCCAGCAGCGCGACCGACCCCGACAGCGCCGCGATGACCGCCTGGACGGCGGTGGTCGCGGTCAGGACGGCGAAGGAGAGCCAGAGGGTGCGCAGCCCTTCGGCCGAGCCTTCGAGGGCCGCGTCGATGCGCTCGCCGTGATGGTGATGGTGATGGTGTCCACGGCCGTGGCCCTGACCCCGCCCGTGCAGGTTCCCGTGTTCGTGTCCGCGATCGCCCGCGGGCCCGCCGGGACGGCCGGCAGTGTGGTCCTCCGCGTGCCCGTGCGTGTGCCCCTGACCCGTCATGGACACCACCATGACAGCCGGAAAGGCCTGCAGCCACTGTCGAAGAGCGGACCCTGACCAGCTGCAAAGGCCTTGCGGCTACGCCTTCTCGGCTACTGCCCGAAGGCGGCGACCGGGTAGTGGTCCGAGAGGTTGGTGTAGGTGTAGTCGGTGCCCCAACTCCTCACCGTCCAGGGTGCACTCCGCTCCTTGATCACGTCGTTCCGCCAGCCGGCCGGGCGGACGTGCCCGGCCCGGTGCAGGACGTAATCGAGGTCCTCGCGCGGCTCGCCCGGATAGCGGTCGGCCGCGATCGAGTTGTCCTGGGGGTCGAAGGAGTACGGGTGCCCGGTGCGGCTGTCCGCGTCGGCGAGCCCACCGTCCGCCAGCATGGTCGCGTACTCGGGTGTGCGCGAGTCGACGTTGAAGTCGCCCGCCACCAGGACCTGCTCGGAGGCCGGGATGTTCTTGGCGTCGAGGAACGCGTCGAGTGCCTTGAACTGGCGGCTGCGCATCCGCGCAGCCTCGCCCGCCGCGCAGCCCGGGTCGGTCGACTGCGCATGGGTCCCCACCACGTGCACCCTGCTGCCGTTCACATCCAGGACCGCGTACACGAAGCCCTTGTTGGACCACCAGTCGGAGCCGCAGGCGTCCTTGTAGACGTACTGCTCCTTGCGCACGATGGGCCACTTGCTGAGGACCGTGACCCCGCCGTCCTCCGGCACCGTCGCCGAGTACGCGCCGCCCGTCGCGTCCCAGCCGCTCTTGCTGCGGCCCATCACGGGAGTCTGGTACGGGTACTGGGTCCGGGCGTTGCGCTGCATCGCGTCGGACGAGGAGTTGTCGAACGCCTCCTGGAGCACGACGACGTCGTTGCCCTGGAAGTACGGGGCCTTCGGGATCTCGGCGGCCCTGTGGTCCTGGCCCCAGTTGGGGTACAGGGTCTTGCTGAAGAGGAAGACGTTGTACGTCAGGACCTTCAGCGAGGGCGTCGCCGCGGCGGTCTGCCCGGCGGGTGAGGCGGACGCCGACGGCGCGGCGACCGCCAGGGTGGCGGCGGCGACCGCCGTGGCGAGGGCTGCGCCGGACGCGCGGCGGAGCACGGATTGCGGCACTGGAACTCCCGTTTCTGGTGGGGGTGGGGGTGGGGGTGATACCGGCGGACATCAAAGCAGCGGCAGTTACTTTCGGGTAACCGTCAGGTGCCGGGTTTCTTGCCGGAGTTCCACGTTCCTGGGAACGTTTGCGGACCGGTCGAGTCCCGGGGTCCTCCAAGGGGACTTCCCGGGACGGATCGGTCCCCCACTGCCCCCTCGTCCGGCCGTGATCGCATACTGGAGTTGTGAGAGCGCGCGCGTCGCACCGCGCCCATCGGCCTCCGGGAGCACACCGATGACCAGGCCGCAGGAGCCCCTGACGCGGAAGGCGGACGGCACGGGCGGGCCGGACCCCCTGCCCCCGCCGCCCGGCGGCGTCCTGTGGACCCTGGTCGGCGACGTGCGCGGGCTGCTCATGCTCCCCGCCGCGCTCGCCCTGCAGGTCGCGCACCCGGCCGTCGGCGCGGGCGTCGACGAGCACTCCGTCTTCCGCACCGACCCCTGGGGCCGCGGCGAGCGCTCACTGCGCTCGCTACAGCTGTGGGTGTACGGCGGGGACGCCGCCGCCGAGGAGGGCCGTCGTCTGCGCCGGCTGCATCGGGGCATTCAGGGCACCGACAGCAGGGGCCGCCGCTACCACGCGCTCACCCCCGAGTACTACGCGTGGGTCCACGCCACCGGCTTCCCCGTCCACCACCACGCGATCCGCTATCTGTACCGCCCGTTCACCGAGGCCCAGGAGCGACGGCTCTACGCGGAATGGCTGAGCGTGGGCAGGGTGCTCGGCATCCGGGACCGCGACATGCCGGGCACCGTCGAGGAGTTCTGGCCCTACTACCGCAAGGTCCTCGCCGACGAGCTCGAAGCCACCGCCGTCGTCCGGGACCTCCTCGCCACCGACCGCGGTCTGCCGCCGCCCGCCCTCGGCCCCCTGCCGCTGAGACTGCTGCTGCGCCTGTGCTGGCCGCTGGTCCTGCCCCGGTTCCTCCGGCTGAGGCGCTTCCTCACCGTCGGGCTGATGCCGCCGGACGCCCGCGAGGCGATCGGACTGCCGTGGACCGCCGGACAGGAGCGGCGGCTGCGGCGTTTCGGCCGGGCCGTCAGAATCGTCGTGCCCCTGCTTCCGGAGCGGCTGCGCTATCTGCCGCAGGCCAGACGGGCCCGTCGCCGGGCCCGGGCCGAGGGCCGGCTGCCGAAGGCGCGCCCGAGGTGACGGCTCCTGCGCGGCGGCCGGCGTTCTGCCTCCCGGGCGGGGACGATCCCGGGTCGCCGACGCCGATTCACCGCGTCACGGCGAGCCGCTGCGCCGCGTCGTCCGCCCGGTGTGCCGATGCCCTTACGGGGGAGGGGTTCGGGTCGCCGGCCCCGGGGCCGGGCCCTGCCGGAGAGCGGGACGCTCGCGCGGGGGCGCGGGCCCCGGACTCGGGTCCGCCGGGTGGTGTGACGCTCGCGCCGGGACTCGGGTCCGCCGGGTGGTGTGACGCTCGCGCCGGGACTCGGGTCCGCCGGGTGGTGTGACGCTCGCGCCGGGACTCGGGTCCGCCGGGTGGCGTGACGCCCGCGCCGGGACCCACGTCCTGGCCGGGGCCGCCGGACGCCGCGCCCGGACTCGTGTCCTGCCGGGACGCATGGTGTTCGCTCCGGGACTCCCGCAGAAGTCCCGGGCCGCGGATGCTCGCGCCGGCGCCGGCGCGAGCATCCGCGGCCCGGGGGCCGTTCAGGCCGTCGCGCGCCGTACCAGCAGGGTCGGCGTGATCACCGAGGCCGGGGGAACGGTCTCCGTGTCCCGCCCGTCGAGCAGAGCCATCAACAGCCGTACCATCAGCCGCCCGTTGCCCTCGATGTCCTGGCGGACCGTCGTCAGTGGCGGATCGGTGGTCTCCGCCACCGACGCCATGTCGTCGAAGCCGACGACCGCGATGTCCTCCGGTACCCGCAGCCCCCGCTCGTGCAGCAGCCTCAGGGCCCCCGAGGCCATCAGGTCGTTCGAGGCGAACACCGCGTCCGGCGCCGCCGGACCCGCGTCGAGCAGCGCGGCCATCGCCGACTCCCCGCTGCGCGCCGTGAAGTCGCCCTGGGCGGTGAGCCCCGGGTCGGCGTCCGGCAGCACGTCCCGGTAGCCGTGGAGTCGGTCGAGCGCCGACGTCTGGTCCCGGGGGCCGGCGATATGGGCGATCCGGGTGCGGCCGAGGCCGACGAGATGGCGCACCGCCGCACGGGCCCCGCCCCGGTTGTCGCAGTCGACGTACGGCACGGCGTGCTCGGAGCCGGCGCCCGGCCCGCCGGGGCGGCCGCCGAACACCGCCGGGACCCCCGACCCCAGTACCACCGAGGGGAGTTCGTCGCTCTCGTGGAGCGAGAAGGCGAGCGCGCCGTCGACGTGGCCGCCGCCGAGATAGCGGGCTATCCGGTCGTGGTCGTCCGGGCCCTCGACCCACAGCAGTACCAACTGCGAGTCGTTGGCGCTCAGTTCACGGCTGATGCCGCGTACCTGGCGTTCGAAGAAGGGATCGGAGAACACCCGGAACTCGGGCTCCGCGATGATCACGGCGACCGCGCCGCTTCGCCGGGTGACCAGACTGCGGGCCGCCTGGTTGGGTACGTAGCCGAGCTCGGCGACCGCTTCGCGCACCCGGTCGGCCACCGGGGCGCGCACCCCCGCCCCGCCGTTGACGACGCGGGACACCGTGGCCCTGGAGACCCCGGCCCGTGCGGCGACGGCTTCCAGGGTGGGTCTGGGTCCACTGCTCCGATCGGGCACGGGACGCTCCTCACCGGCGGTGTCCGTACGGGTGGCACAGGTCGTGCCGGGTCAGCGTAGCCGCAGGTGCCGCGGCCCCGGAGCGGGGCGGCGGCACCCGATGGCACGGGTCAGTCGCGCTGGTCGCGGCCGTGACCGCGGTCGTGGTCGTGCACCGTGTCGGTGGCGGCGATCCTCCGGTACGACCTGGGCTCGGCGGGCCGGGCATCGGACCGGGTGACGCCGGGTGCCTTCGAGACCCCGCTCGGCGGCGCCGCCGCGGCGGGCGCGGCCGGCCTGGACGGCTCGTACAGCCAGGTGCGGAAGAGGTCCGCGAGCGGTGTCCCGGAGACCTCCTCGGCGTACTGCACGAAGTCGCCGACGCTCGCGTTGCCGTCGGCGTGCGCGGCCGGCCAGCCCTTGAGGACCGCGAAGAAGTCCTCGTCGCCGATCGCGTTGCGCAGCGCCTGCAGGGCGAGAGCGCCGCGGTCGTACACGGCGATGTCGAACTGCCTGTCCGGCCCCGGGTCGCCCGGCTTCACCGTCCAGAAGGGATCGTCGGCCGGGTGCAGGGCGTAGATGTAGTCGGCCAGCTCCTGTGCCGTGCCCTCGCCCTCCTTCTCCGACCACAGCCACTGGCTGTAGCGGGCGAAGCCTTCGTTGACCCAGATGTCCTTCCAGCCCTTCACGGAGACACTGTCCCCGTACCACTGGTGGGCCAGTTCGTGCACGACGACCGAGACGTTCGCCCCGTTGGCGAACTGCCGCGGGCTGTAGAACGGCCGGGTCTGGGTCTCCAGGGCGTACCCGCTGGGCACGTTGGGGACGTAGCCGCCGAGCGCGTTGAACGGGTACGGCCCGAAGACGCCCTCCAGCCACTCCGCGACCTCGGCGGTCCGCTCGACGCTGGCCCGTGCCGCGCCCGCGTTGCCCCCGAGGTCCTTGCTGTAGGCGTTGAGGACCGGCAGTCCGTTCGCGGTCGTGTCGGTGGTGATGTCGAACTTCCCGACGGCGAGTGTGGCGAGGTACGTGGCCTGCGGCTTGTCGGACCGCCAGTTGTAGCGGGTCCAGCCCAGCCGTGACGAGCGGGAGCGCAGCACGCCGTTGCTGATCGCCTGGGTGCCGTCCGGGACCGCGACGGAGATGTCGAAGGTGGCCTTGTCGAGCGGATGGTCGTTGGACGGGAACCACCACACGGCCGAGGCGGGCTCCTGGGCGGCGACCCCGCCGTCCGGGGTGCGGTGCCAGGCGGTCCAGCCGTCGATCTTCAGTTCCGAGGGTTTTCCGGAGTACCTGACGACCACCGTGACCGGGCGGTTCTCCTCCAGCGGTGCGGCCGGAGTGATCTCCAGTTCCTGGCCGCCGCTCCGGGTGAACCCCGCCGTGCGGCCGTTCACCCGTACCTCACTGACCGTCAGGCCGAAGTCGAGGTTGAAACGGGAGAGGTCCTGCCGGGTGGTGGCGAGAATTGTCGCCGTGCCCTCCAGGAGGTCCGTTGCGGGCTGGTACCTCAGCCGGAGGTCGTAATGCGCCACGTCGTATCCGCCGTTGCCGCTGGACGGATAGTAGGGGTCGCCGATGCCCGGGGCCCCGGGCGCGCCCTGTCCCCCGGGGGACTTCCCGGGACCCCCGGCGGCGGCGGACGCCGGGATCGCCAGCAGAAGAGATGCCGCAACCGCGCTCGGGACGAGAATTCTGCGCTGCACGAATGCTCCCAACATCAGGGGGTGCTGATCACATCACGGGGTGTTGATCTTTTCGGACCCTATTCACGCGTCCGGCGCTCCGGCGTGTCCATGGCGCCTTCCGTCGCACGAGCGCCATTCGGCCGACCTGGCGCCCGGTCTCCCATTCGTCGCTCCTGTCCTCCAACGGCCCACTACTGCCCTCTGTCGCACGGAAGTTGACGGGAGTACCGTCCGCCCATGCCGATACGTGTGCCGCCCGTCCGACTCACCGGCAGAACCTCGCCGCCGCGGTCGCAGCCGCTCCGATGTCCGTCCCCGTCCCGCAGAGCGGCGCACACGGCGCCGCGCCCCGGGACAGCGGACCCGTCCACTCCTACGACGACGCGATGCGGGAGTCCGTCTGGGGCGACACCCGGCGCGACGGCGACGGCGGCGGGGGCGATCGCGACGACCGCGTCGACGTCGACACCCTCCGGACACGGGATCCGGCGCAACATGGCCGGAAAATACCCGTCACCATGGACGCCGGCCCGAATTACTCCTGCTGCGGGCGCGGCAGGGAGAGCCGGCGGAGAACCTGCGGCGCACACGGGAATCCCGTCGCCCTCCCGCGGTACCGCGACCACTGCTTCGTGCAGTGCGGCTACGGCTTCGCGGTCGACCCCGCCGGCACCGGCCGCTCCGACGGCTGCGCCGACGTCGGGGGCCGCTTCGACGTCCAGTCCGCCGAGGCCGTCGTCGACCGGCCGAACGGCCGCACCCGTGCCCTCGCCACCGCACCGGGACCCGGGGCGCCGCCCCCAGGACCACCGGGGACGCAGGGATGATCGGCAAGAGCCGGGACGGCGCCGTCGCCGACGGACGCGGCCCATGGCCGACATCGAACGCACCCCCGGACAGTGGTCCACCGGCCGCGTCCGGCCCTCGGCACCCGGCTCGACGGAGTGAGCGCACCACGTCCGATCCGATCCGACCCGTCCCCGGAGGCAGCGAACCGATGCACCGTCGTATCCGCACTTTCGCCGCGGTGGCCTGCGCACTCGCCGCCGCGGTCGCCGTACCGGCGCCCGTCCGGGCGGCCGCCGCGCACGCCGATGTGCCGCGCACCGGATTCGAGGACTCCGGTGGTGCCCGCTGGACCACCCAGCCTGAGGAGTGGGCGTTTCTGGACGCCGTCGACCGGTCGAGCGACCGCGTGTCGCTGAGCACCATCGGCAGGACCGGACAGGGCCGCCCGCTCCAACTCGTGCGCATCGGCGGCGACCGGCCCACCGCGAACACCGTGCTGCTGATCTGCAGTCAGCACGGCGACGAGCCGTCCGGCCGTGAGGCGTGTCTCACCACGGTCCGGGACCTCGCCCGGGCAAGGGACGCGGGAACCCGCCGCCTCCTGGCCCGTACGACCGTGCTCGCCATCCCGACCGCCAACCCCGACGGACGCGCGGCCGGCACCCGCGGCAACGCCGACCGGGTGGACGTCAATCGCGACCACATCGCGCTGAGGACCGCCGAGGGCCGCGCCATTGCCGCCGTCATCCGCGACCGCCGTCCCGACATCGTCTACGACCTGCACGAGTACGGCGCCACACCTCGCTACTACGACAAGGACCTGCTCACCCTCTGGCCGCGCAACCTCAACACCGCCCGCGATGTGCACCGAGAGGCCCGCACCCTCTCCGAGACCTACGTCCGCCCCACCGCCGCCGGCGCGGGCTTCAGCAGCGGCATCTACGGCATCTGGACCGATCCCGTCACCGGTGAGCCCGTCCGGCAGGTCGCCGGCGACGGCCAGGAGCGCATCCTGCGGAACACGGCGGGGGTGAAGCACTCCGTCGGCCTGCTCGTCGAGACCCGGGTCGATCCCCTCACCGACGCCGAGAAGGCGGACCCCGCTCTGAACAACCGGCGTCGCGTCGCTTCCCAGCTCGCCGCCCTGGACGGCGCGTTCGCCTTCGCCCGCGAGCGGCGCGGCCGGATCGAGGCCGCGACCACAGCGGCCCGGCTCGCCGGATTCGCCGATCGCGGCCCGGTGTGGACCGGCGGAGCCGACAACGACCCCGCGACCGCGGACGAGACCATCCAGGACCCGCCCTGCGGCTACCGGCTCACGGCCGCGCAGTTCTCCGAGGTCAGGGACGAACTCGCCCTGCACGGAGTGGTCTCCAGGCCCACCGCGGACGGCGCGGTGGTACCGCTGCGGCAGGCGCTGCGGGCGCTCGTCCCCCTGCTGCTCGACGAGCGGGCCGCCTACCGCCTCACGGTCGGGAACCCGATCACCCGCTGCTGATTCCGTATGAACCGCGTCGTATGTGGTAGGAGGGCCTACGGAGAACGAAGCCCGGCTCCGTTTACCCGCGAAAGGGGCCTTCAGTGCCGCATGACGAGTCGCACGACGCAGAACAACCGGACGGCCAGGGAGATCCGCCGGTGACGGACGTCGTCGGCCGTCCGGACGTGACGAGGTACGGCCACGTCACGGACCGGGTCGTCTTCGGGGTCACCGCCGTCCTCACGGTCGCGTTCGTGGTCTGGGGCTCCATCGCCACGGACGACCTCGAGCGCATCTCCAGCGGCATGCTCGCGGGCCTCATCCACAACGGCGGCTGGGCGTTCGTCCTGGCCGCCTCCGGCTTCGTCATCTTCGCCCTCTGGCTCGCCATGAGCCGCTACGGACGCATCCCGCTCGGCAGGGAGGGCGAGGAACCCGAGTTCCGCACCGTCTCCTGGATCGCGATGATGTTCAGCGCGGGCATGGGCATCGGGCTGATGTTCTACGGGGTCAGCGAGCCCCTGGCGCACTTCACCGACCCGCCGCCGGGCACCGATCCCGCCGACGCGGCCCAGGCCATGGAGACCGCGATGGCCACGACCCTGTTCCACTGGACGCTGCATCCGTGGGCCATCTACGCCGTGGTCGGGCTCGCCATCGCGTACAGCACCTTCCGGCGCCGGCGCCGCCAGACCGTCAGCGCCGTCTTCGAGCCGCTGATCGGCAGGAAGCACGCCTACGGGTGGGGCGGGCGGCTCATCGACATCCTCGCCATCTTCGCCACGCTGTTCGGTTCGGCGGCGTCCCTCGGACTCGGCGCCCTCCAGATCGGCAGCGGGGTCAGCGAACTGGGCTGGATGACGAAGGTCAGCACGGCACTCCTCGTCGCCATCATCGCGGTGCTGACGCTCGCCTTCGTCCTCTCCGCCGTGTCCGGCATCGAGAAGGGCATCCAGTGGCTGTCCAACACCAACATGGTGCTGGCACTGCTGCTCGCCGTGTTCCTGTTCGTCGCCGGACCGACCGTCATCGTGCTCGACCTCCTCCCCACCTCGATCGCCACCTACTTCGGCGAACTGCCGCAGCTGATCGGCCGGACCGAGGCGTCCAGCGGTGCCGGGGTCGCCGACTGGCTCGGCAGCTGGACGGTCTTCTACTGGGCCTGGTGGATCTCCTGGACACCGTTCGTGGGCATGTTCATCGCCCGCATCAGCCGGGGCCGGACGATCCGCCAGTTCGTCGGCGGAGTGATCCTCGTGCCCAGCACGGTCAGCCTCTGCTGGTTCGCGATCTTCGGCGGTACGGCGATGACGCTCCAGGAGCGCGGCCGGCTGGGCGGCGAGACCACGCCCGAGGGCCAGTTGTTCGCGGTGCTCCAGCAGTACCCCGCCGCCACCGTCACGAGCATGCTCGTGATGGTCCTGGTCGGCATCTTCTTCGTCTCCGGAGCGGACGCGGCGTCCCTCGTGATGGGGACGCTCTCACAGAAGGGCGCCCTGGAGCCGGGACGGTTCGTCGTGGTGTTCTGGGGCACCGTCACCGGCGCCGTCGCGGCCGTCATGCTGCTGATCGGCGGCGGGAAGGGCGACGCCCTGGCCGGACTGCAGAACCTCACGATCCTGGTCGCGGCCCCGTTCCTCGTCGTGATGATCGCGATGTGTTTCGCGCTGATGCGCGATCTGCGCCACGATCCGATCATCGTGCGCGGTGAACGCGGCGAGGAGGTCGTCGATCTCGCCGTCATCGCGGGTCACGAGAGGTACGACGGGGACTTCGAGCTCCGGATCGGCCCCACACCGCCGGAGAAGTGAACTCCGGCCCCCGGCGCCCTCACCGGCCGCCGTGGCGGCGTGACCGGTGACGAGGACGGCCCGCGACGACGGCGGCCGGCCGCTGCGGCGCCGGCACCTCGCCGCGCGGTCGCCGCGGTCCGGCCGGACCCACCGGTCAGCCCACCAGGTCCGCAGCCGCCCTCGCGCAGCCCCAGGCGACCGTCACCCCCGCTCCTCCGTGCCCGTAGTTGTGGACCAGACGGGTGCCGTACGGGCCCGGAACGGCGGCCAGCCGCACCCCACCCGAGCGCGCCGGGCGCAGTCCGACCCGGTGGGCGAGCACCTCGGCCCCGGCGATCTCGGGGCGCACCCGGGCGCAGCGGCGGACGATCGCCTCGGCCGTCGCCGGGTCCGGCTCCAGCGACCATGACCCCTCGACCGCCGTACCGCCGAGGACGAGCCGGCCCGGTTGCGGGAAGAAGTACGTCAGCTCGCTCGACGCCTCGTCCGCGGCCGCGTACCAGGTGTCGATCCCGGGGTTCTCCACCAGTACCAACTGGCCCCGTACCGGTGTGAGTTCCGGGTCCGGAACCAGCTCGCGCGCGCCGAGCCCCGTGCAGTTGACCACGACCGGGGCCCCGGCCGCGGCCTCGTCGAGCGAGCCGGCCGTGCGGAGCTCCACGTTTCCGCCCGCCGCCTCGAACCTGGCCCGCAGCCAGCCCAGATGAGCGGGCATGTCGATCAGCGGCAGCCGTGCCCACAGCCCGGACGCGACCCCAGCCGGCCGCTCCTCGGGCGCCAGTTCGCGCACCATTCCCGTGAGTTCCCGGGCCCAGGGCCCGAGCGCGGCGGGCGACAGGCCCGGCTGCACTCCCGGCACCAGCCGCACCCCGGTCTCCTCCGGCCGCTCCGCCAGCTCCTCGTACACCCGGAGCGACGTGAGCGACCACGCGCCGACGAGCGCCTCGGGTTCGATCCGGTACGGCCACCACAGGGCGCCCGCCACCGCGGACGTGGTCGCCCCGGCGGGCTCACGGGTCCACAACCGCACCCGCCGCCCCCGCCGGGCGAGTTCCACCGCCGTCGTCAGTCCGATGACCCCGCCGCCCACCACGATCACTTCGCCGCTCATGGCGGGACCGTACAGCGCCGATCACCGCCACCGTGCTCACATCGCGCCAGGGCTGGGGATACTCCGGACATGTCAGCCGAGTACGCGACGTTCGCCCTGGCCCCTGCGGTACGTGCCGGGGGATTCCTCGCCGACGGAGGTTTCGAGGTCCACCGCGACTTCCTGGACTTCGTCGTCGACGGCCGCCCGCTCCTCCTCCTGCTCTCCGACGTCGACGCCGTCTCCCCGCTGGCCTCCGACGTGCCCCCGGCGATCCTCACCCGTCAGGTACGCGGACTGCTGCTGGACGCGGAGGCCCCGCTGCCGGGCGGCCGCCACGTCCTCTACGGCTGCCCCGAGTGCGAGGAACTCGGCTGCGGAGCCGTGACCGCCGTCATCGAGCGGCAGGGAAACGACGTCGTCTGGCGGGACTTCGCCTGGCAGACGGACCAGACCGCGGACCTGGAGCTCAACGGCTACCACGGGACCGGGCCCTTCCGCTTCCGCGCCGACGCCTACCGGGCCGCACTGGAACGGCTCCTCGACGGCACCGCCGTCGGACCGCGCCGCAGGGTCCTCCTCGTCGGGGCCCGTCCCGCCTCCCTCACCAAGCTCGCCGCCGCCCTCCGGACCATCGGCATCGGCGCCGACATCGCCCGTGACACGGTGGCGGTTCCGGCGGAGGAGCTGCGGGCGTACGGCGCCGTCGTCCTCGGCGGTGCGGTCACGGAGACCGAACGGGCCGCGGTCCGGGTGGCCTTCGGCGATTCCGGGGCCGACGCCGCCTGCGTCGACGCGCTCGCCGACGTCGTGCCGCTCATCGTCGCCCAGGTCGAGCAGGCGCTCGACCGCGGCCCCGCCGAACACCGCCGGCTGACCGGACTCACCGCCGCCGGGCGTACGGCGTCGGTGACGGTCGCGTCCGCCTGCCGTGTCCGGCTGGTCGCCTACCGCCTCGACCGGCTCCACCGCACCCGCACCCACGAGGTCTTCGACGGCGCCCTGGAGCCCGGCACCCACCGGATCCCGCTCGACGGCAACGCCGTGAAGGGCCGGGCGTTCGTGGTGGCCCGCGCGGCCGGGGGAGTCCTGGTGGCGGCCGTGGCGGACTGAGCCGGGCGCCCCGGTCGGGACATCCTGATCGGCAGGGGCTGGACGTCCCGGTCACCGCGCTGCTCGCCGAGGGCCGGGCGGGTGGCTCCGGGCACCGGTGTGCGGCGGGACGCTCTGGGCGCACGGTGTCACGGTGCGTGTCGGTCACCCACCGGTTCACCCGGGCTCCGCGCCGCCGCCGGTACTGCCCTTAGGATCTGTCCCCTGATGACCGCAACCCTCGTCGCCAAGGACCTCGCCGCCGGACACGGCGACCGCACCCTGTTCGCCGGGCTCGACCTCGTCGTCGCCCCCGGCGACGTGATCGGCCTCGTCGGCGTCAACGGCGCGGGGAAGTCCACCCTGCTCCGGCTGCTCGCCGGCCTCGACACACCGGAACGCGGTGAGCTGCGGCTCTCCCCGCCGACGGCCTCGGTGGGCCACCTCCCGCAGGAGCCGGAACGGCGGGACGGCGAAACCGTACGGGAGTTCCTCGCCCGCCGGACCGGGGTCGACGTGGCCCAGCGCGCGATGGACGAGGCCACCCAGGGCCTCGTCGACGGCACGCCGGGCGCCGACGACGCCTACGCGGCGAGCCTCGAGCGCTGGCTCGCGCTCGGTGGTGCCGACCTGGACGATCGCGCCGAGGAGGTCGCAGGCTCGCTCGGCCTCGCCATCGGCCTCGACCAGCCGATGACCTCGCTCTCCGGCGGCCAGGCCGCCCGGGCCGGGCTCGCCTCCCTGCTCCTCTCCCGCTACGACGTCTTCCTCCTCGACGAACCGACCAACGACCTCGATCTGGACGGCCTGGAGCGGCTGGAGGAGTTCGTCACCGGCCTCCGCGCCGGGACGGTCGTCGTCAGCCACGACCGCGAGTTCCTCAACCGCACGGTCACCAAGGTCCTCGAGCTCGACCTCGCCCAGCAGCGGATCACCCTCTACGGCGGCGGCTACGCGTCCTATCTGGAGGAACGGGAGACCGAGCGGCGGCACGCCCGCGAGGACTACGAGGAGTACGCCGACAAGAAGGCCGCCCTCGAGGGCCGGGCCCGGATGCAGCGGTCCTGGATGGACAAGGGCGTCAAGAACGCCCGGCGCAAGGCGGGTGACAACGACAAGATCGGCCGAAAGTTCCGCAGCGAGGCGAGCGAGAAGCAGGCCGCGAAGGCCCGCCAGACCCAGCGCATGATCGAACGGCTCGACGTGGTCGAGGAGCCCCGCAAGGAGTGGGAGCTGCGTATGGAGATCGCGGCCGCGCCCCGCTCGGGGTCGGTCGTGGCGACCCTCCGCGACGCGGAGGTGCGACGGGGCGACTTCCGGTTCGGACCGGTGTCGCTGCGGATCGACTGGGCCGACCGCGTCGCCGTCACCGGTGCCAACGGCGCCGGCAAGTCGACGCTGCTCGGCGCCCTCCTCGGCCGCCTCACGCTGGACTCCGGGCACTCGGCCGTCGGTTCCGGGGTCGTCGTCGGCGAGGTCGACCAGGCCCGTCGGCTGTTCCACGGCACGGACTCGTTGCTGGACGCGTTCTGCGCGGCGGTTCCCGACACCGAGCCCGCCGACGTCCGCACCCTGCTCGCCAAGTTCGGCCTCAGGGCGGACCACGTCCTGCGCCCGGCGATCAGCCTGTCCCCGGGGGAACGGACCCGGGCGGCTCTCGCGCTGCTCCAGGGCCGGGGCGTCAATCTGCTCGTCCTCGACGAGCCCACGAACCACCTCGACCTGCCGGCCATCGAACAGCTGGAGTCCGCGCTCGCCTCGTACACGGGCACGCTGCTCCTGGTCACCCACGACCGGCGGATGCTGGACACCGTCCGCACGACCCGGCGCCTGGAAGTGGCGCACGGCAAGGTCACCGAGTCCTGAAGAAGGCCGAGCATGACGACCGACTCCCTGAACCGGCTGTTCGAACTCCTCGACAGCCTCGACTCCGTCGACGAGGCGATCGGCCTCGCCGACACCGTCGCGGCGTCCGGCGACCGCGCCCTGCTGCCGCGCCTGGAGGCGGCGATGGACCGTTTCCTCGGCGAAGGGAACTTCTACGCCCGCGAGATGCTCGGCGGGGTGATCGCGTCACTCGGTGGCACCGGCACGCTCCCGCTGCTGCTCCGCGCTTCGGCCGTCGACCTCGGCGACGACCAGGACGGTCTGGCGACGGAGATCGTCGACCTGGTCCAGTCCGACCCGGACGGGGCCCGCACCCTGCTGGAACCGCTGACGGAGGACGCGGATCCGGTCGTCGCCGAGCGTGCGGTATGGGCGCTGCGTTTTCTGCCGGGGCCTCCGCAGGGCTGAGCGAGCGTCACGGAGGCTCCGCCCGGCGTGTGGCCTGCGTCGGGAGTACCTGGCCTCCTCGAACGCCGGCCGGGTGGTGTGGCGGGGCACCGTGCGGCGCGCGACCACGTGCCCGGGTGACTCCGGCCGCCTCGGGCAGCGGACGACGGACGGGGGCTGGACGGCTGCGGGAATCGGACGACGGACAGGGAGCGGACGACCGACAGGGACCGGACGACGGACGGGAACTGGTCGGCCGCGGGGACCACAGCGCGAAGAGGAGAGGGGCCCGGACCGGCGCCTGCCCCGCCGACGCGCGCCGCGGTCCCACGGCGCGTCGGCGGGGCAGGCGGGCTACGCGCTCGCGCTCGCGCTCGGGCTCGTGGCGGCGAGCAGCCGGCACAGGGTGCCCCGGTGGAGTTCGGCGACGGGGCCGACCAGGTCGGGGTGGCGCAGCAGCGGCGCCGCGCGGTGGTCGCGACGGCTGGGAACGGTGAGCCGGCGCGCGGTACCCACGGAGCCGGCACCGTGGTGGGTCGAGGAGACGCAGGCCGTCGCCATGGCCGCGAGTTCCGCGTCGGCGAGCAGACATGCCGCCCAGCTGACGACGGTCTCGTCCACCCAGGTGCGCCAGACGTGTTCAGGTCCCCCCGGCGCCTCGCCGGCACCGCTGACCGCATCCAGTCGCGCGGTGTCCCCGGGACCGAGGAGATGCAGCAGCTCCGCGTCCAGCTCGGTCGGGTAGCGCAGGGCGGCGGCGATGGTCGCCGCCTGTCCGGCCTGGGCCTCGGCCAGCGCACGGTCGAGCGCACCCGCCTCAGGCGGGAACGCCGAGAGGAGCCAGCGGGTGGCGGCTGCGATGACGGGTGACAGATCACTGGGCATGTGGGGCGGAACCATCCTCGACGTGTGCTCGCCGTGGTCGTGCCGGAGCGGGCGAGCGCCTGCGCGCCAGGGGCGCGAGTGGCAGGCAAGCGTAGGAGTGGAGGTCCGTGCGACGACAGGACGCAGGTCACAACCGCTTTCCGTGCCCGTGCGAACACATACCGCGGTCGGGTGCTGCCGGGTGGGCGAGGGCGTCGGGTCCCGTCGGCGCGTACCAGGCGCCCGGGCGGCACGCACCGCCGCGCGAGCACGGTGGCGATCGGATGAGGGAGCGCACCGATGGCCGTGCTTCCTCCTCGGCGGGCCGCGCGGTCCCGGCCGCGCGGAACGGGACCGCGCGGCCGTGGCGGGGTCAGCGGCCGCCGCGCCGCTCGTCGCCGAGGAGACCGGCCCGGCGCAGTGCGTCCGCCATCGCGCTGTTGGCGGGCGCGGCCGCCTGGCGGCCCGCCGAGCCCGAGCCGGCGCCCGTCCTGCGCTCGCGGCCGCCCTGGCGCTGCTGCGGCGGCCGTCCGCCGCCCTGGCCGCGGTCGCGGCGCTGGCCGCCACCGCCGCCCGGCTGCGCCGCGGCCTCGTCGTCCAGCCGCAGGGTCAGCGAGATCCGCTTGCGCGGGATGTCGACGTCGAGGACCTTCACCCTGACCACGTCACCCGGCTTCACCACGTCCCGCGGGTCCTTGACGAACGTGCGCGACATCGCGGAGACGTGCACGAGTCCGTCCTGGTGGACGCCGACGTCCACGAACGCCCCGAACGCCGCGACGTTGGTGACGACGCCCTCCAGCACCATCCCGGACGCCAGGTCGGAGATCTTCTCGACGCCGTCCTTGAAGGTCGCCGTCCGGAACGCGGGACGCGGGTCGCGTCCCGGCTTCTCCAGCTCCCGCAGGATGTCCGTCACCGTCGGCAGACCGAAGGTCTCGTCGACGAAGTCGTCCGGGCGCAGCGACCGCAGCACGCCGGTGTTGCCGATGAGGGCGGCGACCTCGCTGCCGGTCGTCTTCACCATGCGCCGCACCACCGGGTACGCCTCGGGGTGCACGCTGGACGCGTCGAGCGGGTCGTCGCCGCCGCGGATCCGCAGGAAGCCCGCGCACTGCTCGTACGCCTTCGGGCCGAGCCGCGCCACGTTCCTGAGCTCCTTACGGGAGTGGAACGGGCCGTTCTGGTCGCGGTGGGCCACGATGTTCTCGGCGAGGCCCGTCCCGATGCCCGAGACCCGGGAGAGCAGCGGCGCCGAGGCGGTGTTCACATCGACGCCGACGCCGTTCACACAGTCCTCGACGACCGCGTCCAGCGAACGCGAGAGCTTCACCTCGGAGAGGTCGTGCTGGTACTGGCCCACGCCGATCGACTTGGGGTCGATCTTCACCAGCTCGGCGAGGGGGTCCTGCAGCCGGCGGGCGATGGACACCGCGCCGCGCAGCGAGACGTCGAGGCCCGGCAGTTCCTGCGAGGCGAACGCGGACGCGGAGTACACCGACGCGCCCGCCTCCGACACCATCACCTTGGTGAGCTTCAGCTCCGGGTGCTTCGCGATGAGGTCGGCGGCCAGCTTGTCCGTCTCGCGGGACGCCGTGCCGTTGCCGATGGCCACCAGCTCGACGGCGTGCTCCTTCGCCAGCCGGGCCAGCTTCGCCAGCGACTCGTCCCACTTGTTCGCGGGTACGTGAGGGTAGATCGTGTCGGTGGCGACGACCTTGCCGGTGGCGTCCACCACCGCCACCTTCACACCCGTGCGGAAGCCGGGGTCGAGGCCCAGCGTCGCGCGCGTTCCGGCGGGGGCGGCGAGCAGCAGGTCCCGCAGGTTGGCGGCGAAGACCCGTACGGCCTCGTCCTCGGCCGCCGTCCGCAGCCTCAGCCGCAGATCGATCCCGAGGTGCACGAGGATCCGGGTCCGCCATGCCCAGCGCACCGTGTCCAGCAGCCACTTGTCCGCCGGTCGGCCCCGGTCCGCCACGTCGAAGCGCCGGGCGACCATGCCCTCGTACGTCGAAGGACCGTCCGTGGGCTCCTCCGGCTCCAGCTCCAGGCTGAGCACGTCCTCCTTCTCGCCGCGCAGCAGCGCGAGCACGCGGTGCGACGGGAGCTCGGTGAACGGCTCGGCGAAGTCGAAGTAGTCGGCGAACTTCGCGCCGGCCTCCTCCCTGCCGTCTCGGACCCTCGCCGCCAGCCGGCCGCGGGTCCACATCCGCTCCCGCAGTTCGCCGATGAGGTCGGCGTCCTCGGAGAAGCGCTCGGCGAGGATCGCCCGGGCGCCCTCCAGCGCGGCCGCGGCGTCGGCGACGCCCTTGCCGGCGTCGACGAACGCGGCGGCGGCCGCGAGGGGTTCGACCGTGGGGTCGCCGAGCAGCCCCTCGGCGAGCGGCTCCAGCCCCGCCTCCCGGGCGATCTGCGCCTTGGTGCGCCGCTTGGGCTTGAAGGGGAGGTAGATGTCCTCCAGCCGGGCCTTGGTGTCGGCGGCCCGGATCTGCGCCTCGAGCTCGTCGGTGAGCTTGCCCTGTTCGCGGACGGACTCGAGCACCGACGTCCGCCGCTCCTCGAGTTCCCGCAGATAGCGCAGCCGCTCCTCGAGCGTACGCAGCTGCGCGTCGTCGAGCATCTCGGTCGCTTCCTTGCGGTAGCGCGCGATGAACGGGACGGTGGACCCGCCGTCGAGCAGCTCGACGGCCGCCTTCACCTGCCGCTCCCGTACGCCGAGCTCCTCGGCGATCCTGCCTTCGATGGACGTCGTCACGGTTCCCGACTCGCCTTCCGATACCGGCTGTGCCTGGAGGGCGCGCGGACCGGTGCCCGCGCGATCTCTTCGGCTGCATTCTGCCGGGTGGGCGGGGGCCGTGTCGCGCGTCCCCCCTACGCGCGGCGCGTACGTCGTCCGTGCCCCGCCGTGCCGCCGAAGAGACGGGCCAGCAGTCGGAACGGGAAGGTGACGACGGCGGCGGCGATGCCGCCGAGGGTCCTGAGTGCGTCGGCGACGGCACGGAACACGGTTTGCCTCCTCGGTGCGGACACGTTGTGGTGCTTCGGTTCCGGGTTGCCGTGCCCCGTGCCGTCAAACCCACCCGGCCGCTGCGGCCGAACGCCGACCGGCCCGTCCGGCGAGGTTCCGCCGTCCTGCCCGTACCGTCCCGTTTCCGGTCTGCCCGTACCGTCCCGTTCCCGGCCCGCGGCGGTGGCGCGCCTCGGAGCGCCGGCTCCTGCCGGTCGGCCCTGGCGGGCGGCTCGTACCGGTGCCCCTCTGCCGGCCTGCCCCCGGCAATCGGCCTCTGCCGGTCAGCCCTTGCCGGCGAGGTCCGAGGGGAAGGCGCCGGCCGCGGCGGCCGCCATGAGGAATCCGCGGCCCAGCTCGGTGAGGCGTTCGACGCCCGCCGCGCCCAGGTGCTCGTACGGGGCGAGGTCGAGCCGGTCGGTGTGCTCCTCCAGCTCGGCGCGGAGCGCCGTGCCCGCCTCGGTCAACTCGGCGTCGGCGTCGAGCAGTCCGCGCTCGCGCAGCCGGTCGGAAGCCGACTCCCAGTCGGTGCGCCGCCAGCCGCGGCTGGCGAGGATCCAGCGCGGTGACATGCCCTTGCCGGTCGCGGTGTGGCTGACCAGCGCCTCCAGTGGGTCGAGTCCGGCGGACAGCAGCGCGGTGAGATGGCCGTCGCCGCGGTGCTCGCGCAGCAGGGTCGCCGCGTGCCAGAGGGCGAGGTGCGGTTCCTCGGGCACCGGCAGGTCTGCGTGCGCGGCGTACAGCGGGCGGGCGTGCCGGGTGCAGGCCTCGGTGGCGCGCAGTGCCAGGCGGGCGGCTTCGGCCATCTCCGGCGAGGTGACGGTGTCGTCGCCGAGCAGCCGGCGCAGTGTCGCGTCCACCGCCCGCATCCGGGCGTCCAGCACCGTGGCGGGCGGCGCGGTGTCCCAGACGGCCGGGAGGTGCCGGGCGATCAGCTCGTGGTTGAAGTTGTAGAAGGCCGCCGCGACCGTGCCCGGCCCGACCGCGCCCAGGGCGGCGGCGCGGCCCGCGAAGTAGGCGGCGCTGGTGTCCTCGACACCGATCCCCGCGAGTTCCTTCGCGTAGTCGGGTGAGAAGTACACGGTGGAGTGGAGCGGATTGACGGCGTTGTGGCAGCGGCGTCCCGCGCGCGGGTGCAGAGAGGTCATGCCCGCACGTTACCGACTGGTCGGTACGACGTGAAGACGGAGGTCTCCCTCCACCTGCGGACGATCTCCCTCCCCTCCCGAAGGGGCGGCGTCCGGCCCTCCCGCAGGGACGGTCTCCGTCCGCGATGGCAGGAATGGTGGGCTTCCCGTCATTGCGGCCGAGCCGCTGTCCCGGCTGCCCGTGGCGGGGACCGTGTCCGTCGCCGAGGAGTCCGGCCCCGTGCGGAACGACCAGGGCTCCCTCGTCGTGGCCGCCGAGCGGGCGCTCCACGAGGTGATCGCGCCGGACATCATGGTCGTCCCCGGCGGGCCCGGCTCACGGCGCGCCATGCTCGACGAGACGATCCTCGGCTGGCTCCGCGCGGCCGACGTCACCAGCACCTGGACCACGTCCGTGAGCACCGGCTCGCACCTGCCGGCCGTGGCCGGACTGCTTGGAGGGCGTCGCGCCACGTCCCACTGGCTCGCCCTGGAGGACATCGTGCCCTTCGGCGCGGAGCCGACGGGGGAGCGCGTGGTCTTCGGGCCGGATCCGGCCGCCCCGCCTCACACGTTCCAGGTGAAGCGAGGCGGTCTGCGCTCCAGGAAGGCGGCGATCCCCTCCGCGGTGTCGCCGCTGCCACGGGCCTGCTCCGCCCAGTGGGCGTCGCGGTCGGTGCGTCCCGTGGCGAACTCCTTGGCGGCGGCCTGCGTCAGCTGCGAGCGGGCCGTCAGTACCCGGGCGAACTCGGCCACGCGCTTGCCCAGTTCGCCCGCAGGCAGCACCTCGTCCACCAGGCCGGTGCGCAGCGCCCGCTCCGTGCCGATCAACTCGCCCGAGAACAGCAGGTACTTCGCGGTTCCCGGACCCACGAGCGAGACCAGCCGCCGGGTCGAGGACGGGGGGTAGACGATGCCGAGCTTCGCCGGGGTGATCCCGAAGGAGGCACCCTCCTCGGCGAACCTCAGATCGCAGGCGGCCGCCAGCTGGCAGCCGCCGCCCACGCAGTAGCCGCGGACCGCCGCCAGTGACGGCTTGGGGAACGCCGCGAGCGCCTCCTCGGCGCGCACGGCCAGGTCCTGCGGTGACTCCTCCGGAGCGGGCGTGCTCAGGGAGGTGATGTCGGCGCCCGCGCAGAAGGTGCCCCCGTCGCCGGTGAGCACCAGCACCCGTACGGCGGGGTCGCGGCCCAGTCCGTCCAGCAGCGCCGGCAGCTCCCGCCACATCGCGGCGGTCATCGCGTTGCGCCTGGCGGGATGGCTGATCACGACGGTCGCCACCCCGTCCGCCACCGTGTGCCGGACTTCCGGCTCCGCCTCGTGCGCCTCGTTCGTCCGGTCCATGCGCCGGATGCTATCCGCCGGACCCCTACCTATGATCGGGACGGGGGTGTCGGCGCCGGCGACCGGCGCCGACACCGGCACCGACGGCAGCGACGACGGCAGTGACGACGGAGACGGCGACACCGGCCGGGACCGCGGAGCCGGCGAGGACGACAGCGACCGGGGAGGGCACGACGAGGAGGCACCCCATGACCGGTCCCGCCCAGGAGGGCAGAAAGCTCCGCCGCAGCTTCGGCTGGCTGGCGGCCCTCGGTGTGCTCCTCGTGATCGCCGGGATCGTGGGCCTCGTCTACACCGGCCTCGCCACCCTCACCTCCATGCTCCTGTTCGGCTGGCTGCTGCTCGTCGGCGGGCTGGTCGGACTGCTCCAGGCGATCGAGTCCCGCGGCAGCAGCTTCTTCTGGCTCAGTGTGGTCGTCGCCGCCCTGAACATCGCGGCCGGTGTGGTCGTCATCCGCCACCCGGAGGGCAGCGCGGAGGCACTGACCATGTTCGCCGCGCTGCTGTTCCTCACCGGCGGGCTCTTCCGGCTGGTGGGGTCGCTCGTGGTGCGGGGGCCGCAGTTCGGCTGGACCCTGCTCCAGGGCGCGTTCGGCCTGCTGCTGGGCATCCTGGTGCTGGCGAACTGGCCCGAGAGCAGCCGCTACGTCCTCGGCGTGTTCTTCTCCCTCGCCCTGCTCTTCGACGGGCTGGGGCTGATCGCGATCGGCGTGGGCGGTCGCCGTATCGTCGACATGGTCGCGGACGGCGGGCAGGGCGGGGAATCCGGGGAGGCGTTCGGTCCGGCCTCCGCCGGTCCGTCCGAGAGGTCATCAGAAGAGGATCCGGACCGGTCGAAGAACTGACCGGAACGCAATGAACCGGTCCGGGGCCGTCGATAGAAGCTGACTTCTGGTCAGCAGCCCGGTATGGACCAGCGCATTCCCAACACTCGTGTACACATCGGTTCCCAGCGACGTTTCACGAGGGTGGGTGCGGGAGTATGGAGAGCCCCGGGAGCGTCCCGGCCCGGCCACTGTCGTACGAAGGCGTCTGGCGGTTCACCGCTCCCGCACTCGACGTGTCCGTACCGCAGGCCCGGCATGCCGTACGCGATCTGGTCCGACACCAGGGCGTACCGGTCCACGACGAGGTCCTGCAGGGACTGCTGCTGATCGTGTCCGAACTCGTCACCAACGCCGTCCGGCACGCTGCCCTGCTCTCGCCGGAGGTGGCCATCGAGGTCGCGGTCGGTCCGCAGTGGATCCGGGTGGCCGTCGAGGACGACCACCCCTACCGGCCCAAGGCCCTGGAGAGCGACTCCGCCCGGACGGGCGGCCGGGGACTGCTCCTCGTCAAGGAGATCACCCGGGAGGCGGGCGGCGAGTGCGACGTCGAGCACACGTCGAGCGGCGGAAAGATCATCTGGGCGGCTCTGCCGCTCGTCCCCGTGAGCGGCGCGGCGTCCCTGTAGGGCCGCCGCGCCGGAGAGGCTTCGCGAGACGCCCCGGCGGGTCACCAGCCTCCGGCCGGGCCCGTGAGTTCCCTGACCGCCGGACGCGCCGCGTCCAGCACCGTCATGAACCAGGCCGAGAACGTGTCCCGGGCGTGGCGTTCCGCAAGCTCGGCCGCCGTCACGAACACCGTCTCCCCGACCTCCTCCGGGTCCGGCCGCAGCGGAGACTGCACCAGGCCCACGAAGAGGTGGTTGAACTCCTGCTCGACCAGGCCCGAGGCCGGGTCGGGATGGTTGTAGCGGACGGTCCCGGCCTCGGCGAGCAGCGAAGGCGAGACGCCCAGCTCCTCGTGGGTCCGCCGGGCCGCCGCCGTGAACGGGGCCTCGCCCGGATAGGGGTGCCCGCAGCAGGTGTTGGACCAGACTCCGGGGGAGTGGTACTTGCCGAGCGCCCGCCGCTGCAGGAGCAGCCGCCCGTGCTCGTCGAAGAGGAACACGGAGAACGCCCGGTGCAGCTGTCCCGGCGCCTGATGGGCGGAGAGCTTCTCCGCGGTGCCGATGGTTCGGCCGGTCTCGTCGACCAGTTCCAGCAGGATCTGTTGCGTGGTGCCGTTCGGCGAGCTGTTCGGCGCGGTGGCGGGTGTGATCGGCATAGCCATCCTTCGCTTCGGTCCTCGGCCCGGAGGGGCGCACCCAGTCTGCCGTACAAAAGCGGCTTGTCCGCACTTCACCGCCCCTGGGCATGTCCGTGCCCGTCGTGCGGGGAGCACGGCGGGCACGGACGGCGGCTCAGACCCCGAACGCCTCCGGGTACGTGATCATGCCCTGCGGCGCCGTGTCGGAACCGTCCAGCACCATGGCCATCATCGCCTCGTCGGGCACCTCGAAGCCCGGCCGGATGCCGAGCCCGGAAGCGCGCCCGAAGCCGAACCTCGCGTAGTACCCCGGATGACCGAGCACCACGACCAGCCGCTCACCCCGGACCCGGGCGGCGTCCAGCGCCGCCCGGATCACCGCGGAGCCCGCGCCCTGCCCCTGGTACCGCGGAGCGGTGGCGCAGGGGGCCAGCGCCAGCGCGGGCTCGCCGCCGACCCCGCAGCGGGTGAGCAGCGCGTACGCCGCGACGGAACCGTCCGGCGCCTCGGCCACCCAGGAGAGCCCCGGCAGCCACGCCGAAGGGTCCCGGCGCAGTGCGTCCACGAGCTCCGCCTCGCCGTCCGTGGGGAAGGCCGCCGCGTTGACGGCGTGCACGGCCGGGACGTCGGTGTCCGTCTCCGGGCGGACCCGCCAGCGGGGGTCGGCGGGTCGCAGCACATAGCCGGTGTAACCGTACTCGGCGCCGTGGTCACGGCGCATCGCGATCTCCGCCCGGGTGGCCTCCAGGGCGGCTGCCATCGCCGGCGTCCGCGTCTCCGCACCGGGCGCTGCACAGGGCAGCGTCGACTGCGACCGTCATCAACCTCGGCTCCTCTCGCTCCCGCACGGACACGGCCGCGTCAATCCAGTGCCGCATCGGGCGACGTTCGCCCCGTCGTGGCGCCCGGCACGGCGACTCGCGGCGTTGCCGAATCAACCGAGTAGGTCCACTACGAGGTCGATCCGGCGCCTTGCGATCCTTCCCCACGCGGCCTCCCCCGAGGGCCGGGGGAGGCCCCGTGCACCGGACGCCGCTCCTTGACGGGCAAACCTTGCCTGACGCGGCCCCAGCTAGCAGCCCTCAGTGGCAGTAGCCCGCCTCGTGTTCGGCATGACCGCCGGGCTCCAGCTGGAACGTGCAGTGCTCCACGTCGAAGTGAGAGCCGAGGCAGCTCTGCAGCTCGTGCAGCATCCTCTCGTGGCCCACCGCGTCCAGGAAGCCCGGCGCCACCACCACGTGGGCGGAGAGGACCGGCATCCCGGAGGTGATGGTCCAGGCATGCAGGTCGTGCACGTCCACGACGCCGGGGAGGGCCTGGATGTGCTCGCGCACCTCGGCCATGTCGACGTCCTTCGGCGCCGCCTCCAGCAGCACGTTCAGCGTCTCCCTCAGCAGCTTCAGCGTCCGCGGCACGATCATCAGGCCGATGAGCAGTGAGGCGATCGGGTCGGCCGCCTGCCAGCCCGTCGCCAGGATGACGGCCGAGGAGATCAGCACCGCCACCGAGCCGAGCGCGTCCGCGAGGACCTCCAGATACGCGCCGCGCACGTTGAGGCTCTCCTTCTGCCCCCGCATCAGCAGGAACAGGGACACCGCGTTCGCGGCCAGACCGACGAGGGCGAAGACGATGGCGACACCGCCCTTGGTCTCGGCCGGGGTGATGAAGCGCTGGACCGCCTCGTACAGCAGGAAACCGCCGACGCCGAGCAGCAGCACGCAGTTCGCGAGCGCGGCCAGGATCTCGGCCCTGGCCAGGCCGAAGGTGCGCTTCGCGTCGGGCGGGCGGCCGGCGAAATGGATCGCGAGCAGCGCCATGGCGAGGCCCAGGCCGTCGGTGGCCATGTGGGCGGCGTCGGCGATCAGGGCGAGCGAGTCCGCCAGCACACCGCCGGCGATCTCCAGGAGCATCACACTCAGCGTGATCGCCAGCGCGACCCGCAGCCGCCCCCGGTAGGCGGCGGCCGCGGTCCCCGTCGGCGGGCGACCGCCGCCGTGCGCGTGTCCGTGGTCGTGCCCTGCCCCCATGCGAGAAGCCTCCCGATCACGGTGAACGATCTGTCCGAGTGGCCAGTGAACTACGGGCCGGGGACATCGGGCAACACGACGCTGAACACCGTTGTCATATACCCTGACCTGCGGTTACGCCCGCTGGTCAGGGCGTCGGGCAGCCACCGGGTCAGCTCGCCGCGGGGCTGCCTCGGGGTGGTGCAGCAGCCAGCCGGCCCACGCGGACTCGACCATCTCGCGTACCCCGCGCGAGGCCGTCCAGCCGAGCTCCTTGCCGATGCGTTCGACCGAAGCGACGGCCCGGGCCGCGTCACCGGGACGGCGCGGCTCGACGACCGCCGGCGTGCCGTGGCCGGTCACCTCGGCGACGACACGGGCCAGTGCGAGCACGGAGACGCCCTCCCCGCGGCCGACGTTCACCGTCAGGTCGCCGGCCCCGTCCTGGCCCGCCAGTCGGCGGGCCACCGTCAGATGGGCGTCGGCGAGATCGGCGACGTGGATGTAGTCGCGGACGCAGGTGCCGTCGGGCGTCGGGTAGTCGTCGCCGAAGATCCTCGGGGCGTCACCCCGGGTGATCCGGTCGAAGAACATCGGGATCACGTTGAACACCCCGGTGTCCGCGAGCTCCGGCCGGGCCGCGCCGGCGACGTTGAAGTAGCGCAGACAGCCGGTGGCGATGCCATGGGCCCGGCCCGCCGCCCGCACCAGCCACTCGCCGGCGAGCTTGGTCTCTCCGTACGGGCTGATCGGCACGGTGGGGGTGTCCTCCGTGATCGGGTCCACGTCGGCCGTCCCGTACACCGCCGCCGACGAGGAGAAGAGGAACCGCTTCACTCCCGCGTCGACGACGGCCTCCAGCAGCACCGTCAGCCCGTGCACGTTCTCCCGGTAGTAGCGCAGCGGCTGCCCCACCGATTCCCCGACCTGCTTGCGCGCCGCCAGGTGCACCACCCCGGTGACCGCGTGCTCGGAGAGGACGCGGTCCAGCAGCTCCCTGTCCAGCAGGGTGCCCCTGACCAGAGGTACCCCCTCGGGCAGCCGGGCCGCGTTGCCCGTCGAGACGTCGTCGAGCACGACGACCCGCTCGCCGGCGCCGGTCATGGCGTGTGCCACGTGCGCTCCGATGTACCCCGCCCCGCCTGTGATCAGCCAAGTCATGCAGGCCACCCTAACCACGCGGTGCCGGGGGCACCGGTGCCGCCGGGGCGGTTTGTGGGGTCGGCCACTGATCGACGATGATGATCTCGGTCGCGGCACCGGCGGCCGGTCCCCGTTCAGGGCAAGGAACGCCCGGACCGAGGACGTGGCCGGCGGGACGAGCGGGTGCGTCCTCACCGGGAAACCTCAGTGAACTCGCGCTTCCGTCCATCCGATAGCCTCAGCCGACATGCCGCCGCCCGGTCCCGGGTCGAGCCGCCGTGCCCACCCATCTGATCAGCGTCAAGGAGTGAGTCCGTCTGTCGACCGCCATCCTCACCGGTCCGCCGGTACCCGGCTCGCCGCTCGAGGGCGATCTGCGGTCGCTGGGCTTCGACGTACGCGTCGCCTCCGGAGCCGACGAGACGGCCGAGCTGCTCGCCGCGGTCCCGGCCGCCGAGCGGGCCGCGCTCGTCGACCCGCGCTTCGTCGGCCACGTCCACGCACTCCGCCTCGGCCTGACGGACCCCCGCTTCCCGGCCGCCGCGATCCCCGGCGCGGCCACGGCCCGGCCCGAGGCACGCGCCGCCCTGCTGGCGGCTCTGCGGGAGGCGGCCGCCGGCCCGCGGGCGGCGACCGAGCGGCCCACCGCGCAGTCGTCCCAGGACAGCACGCCCTCCGGCACCACGGACACCCACCCCGCCCCCGGCGATGTGCTCCCGGACCTCGTCGCCGACGCTCTCGCATCCGAGGGCGCCGCTCCGCACCGCCCTGAGCTGGGAACCCTGGTGGCGACCGTGCCCGGCGACCCCCAGGCCCGCGACGACGCCCGGCAGGCCGTGGCGGCCGTCAACGACGAGGACGTCCGGCTGCGGTCCGCGGTGAAGGCGCGTGACGGATTCTTCACGACCTTCTGCATCAGCCCGTACTCGCGCTACCTCGCCCGCTGGTGCGCACGGCGCGGACTGACCCCGAACCAGGTCACCACCGCCTCGCTGATCACCGCGCTCATAGCGGCCGCCGCCGCGGCCACCGGCACCCGGGGCGGCTTCGTCGCCGCCGGCGTGCTGCTGATCCTCTCCTTCGTCCTCGACTGCACCGACGGGCAGCTCGCCCGCTACTCCCTTCAGTACTCGACGCTCGGCGCCTGGCTCGACGCCACCTTCGACCGGGCCAAGGAGTACGCCTACTACGCGGGTCTCGCCCTCGGCGCCGCACGCGGCGGGGACGACGTCTGGGCCCTGGCGCTCGGCGCGATGGTGCTCCAGACCTGCCGCCACGTGGTCGACTTCTCCTTCAACGAGGCCAACCACGACGCCACCGGCAACACCAGCCCCACCGCCGCCCTCTCCGACCGGCTCGACAACGTCGGCTGGACGGTCTGGGTCCGGCGCATGATCGTGCTGCCGATCGGCGAGCGCTGGGCCATGATCGCGGTGCTGACCGCCGTCACCACCCCGCGGATCGTCTTCTACGCCCTGCTCATCGGCTGTGCCTTCGCCGCCGCGTACACCACCGCCGGCCGCGTGCTGCGCTCGCTCACCCGCAAGGCCCGCAGGACCGACCGCGCCGCGCAGGCGCTCGCCGACCTCGCGGACTCCGGTCCCCTGGCGGAGGGCTTCGCCGCCGCGTTCCGGGGCGCGGCCCGCCGGCTGCCGGCGCTCGCTCCGCCGGCGATCGCCGTGACCGGCGCCGCGGCGGTCACCCTCACCGCGTGGCTCGCCCCCTACGGCAGCCCCTGGACGGCCGTCGCCGCCCTGGCCTACGCCCTCACATCCGGCCTCGCCGTCGCGCGCCCGCTCAAGGGCTCCCTCGACTGGCTGGTGCCCCCGGTCTTCCGCGCCGCGGAGTACGGCACGATCCTGATCCTCGCCGCCCGCGCGGACGTGAACGGGGCCCTTCCTGCGGCATTCGGCCTGGTGGCCGCGGTCGCCTACCATCACTACGACACGGTGTACCGCATCCGCGGGGGCACCGGCGCGCCCCCGCACTGGCTGGTCCGGGCGGTAGGCGGGCACGAGGGGCGGACCCTGGCGGTCGCGCTGCTGGCCACCCTGCTCGGCGCCCCGCAGTTCACGATCGCGCTGACGGTCCTCGCGGTCGCCGTGGCACTGGTGGTGGTCGCGGAGTCCGTCCGCTTCTGGGTCTCCTCCGGAGCACCCGCCGTACACGACGAAGGAGAACCCGCATGATCGGCCTTGTTCTGGCTGCCGGTGCCGGACGGCGTCTGCGCCCCTACACCGACACGCTTCCGAAGGCCCTCGTGCCCGTGAACGGGGACCTCTCGGTCCTTGACCTGACGCTGAGGAACTTCAGCGAGATCGGCCTCACCGAGGTCGCCGTCGTCGTCGGCTACCGCAAGGAGGCCGTGTACGCGCGCAAGGACGAGCTGGAGGCCACGTACGGCCTGCAGCTCACCCTGATCGACAACGACAAGGCCGAGGAGTGGAACAACGCCTACTCCCTGTGGTGCGCCCGCGACGTGCTCAAGCGGGGCGTGATCCTCGCCAACGGCGACACCGTGCACCCGGTCTCCGTCGAGAAGACCCTGCTCGCCGCCCGCGGCGACGGCCGGCGGATCATCCTCGCCCTCGACACGGTGAAGCAGCTCGCCGACGAGGAGATGAAGGTCATCACCGCCGACGGCCAGGGCGTGCGGCAGATCACCAAGCTGATGGACCCATCCGGCGCCACCGGTGAGTACATCGGCGTCACCCTCATCGAGCCCGAGGCCGCAGAGGAGCTCGCCGACGCGCTGAAGGCCACCTTCGAGCGCGACCCCGACCTCTACTACGAGGACGGCTACCAGGAGCTGGTGAACCGCGGCCTCCGGATCGACGTCGCCCCCATCGGCGACGTCAGCTGGGTCGAGATCGACAACCACGACGACCTCGCGAAGGGCCGGGAGATCGCGTGCCAGTACTGACCCGGCTCATTCCGTCGCCGGTCGTCGTCGACGTCAGCCGCGGCGCGATGGACGACCTGGCCGGCCTGCTGGCCGACCAGCGCATCTCCGCGTCCGGCGAACTGGCGTTCGCGATCAGCAACGGCTCGGGCCAGGCCCTGCGCGAGCGGCTGGCACCGGTGCTGCCCGGCGCCGACTGGTACGAGGTCGCGGACGGCACCATCGACTCGGCGGTCAAACTGGCCGACGACATCAAGGGCAAGCGCCGCTACGACGCGGTCGTCGGCCTCGGCGGCGGCAAGATCATCGACGTGGCGAAGTACGCCGCCGCGAGGGTCGGGCTGCCCATGGTCGCCGTCGCCACCAACCTGGCGCACGACGGTCTGTGCTCGCCGATCTCCATCCTGGACAACGACAACGGCCGCGGCTCCTACGGCGTCCCCGCGCCGATCGCCATGGTGATCGACCTCGACGTGGTGCGTGCGGCCCCGGTGCGGTTCGTCCGCTCCGGGATCGGCGACGCGATCTCCAACATCTCCGCGATCGCCGACTGGGAGCTGTCCCGCAAGGTCACCGGGGAGTCCGTCGACGGCCTGGCCGCCGCGATGGCCCGCACCGCCGGCGAGGCCGTGCTCCGCCACCCCGGGGGCGTCGGCGACGACGAGTTCCTGACGGTGCTCGCGGAGGCGCTGGTGCTCTCCGGTATCGCCATGTCGATCAGCGGTGACTCCCGGCCGTCCTCCGGCGCCTGCCACGAGATCAGCCACGCCTTCGACCTGCTCTACCCCAAGCGCGCCGCCAGCCACGGCGAGCAGGTCGGCCTGGGCGCCGCCTTCGCGATGCACCTGCGCGGCGCCCGGGAGGAATCCGGGTTGTTCGCCGAGATCCTGCGCAAGCACGGGCTGCCGGTCCTCCCCGAGGACATCGGCTTCTCCGCCGACGAGTTCGTCCGGGCCGTGGAGTACGCACCGCAGACCCGGCCCGGCCGGTTCACCATCCTCGAGCACCTCGACCTGTCCACCGACCAGATCAGGGACGCGTACGCCGACTATGCCAAGACCATCCGTAGCTGAGCTCCGTCCGGTCGTCCACCCCGCGGGTGTGAAGGACCGGCGCAGTGGCGAGCACTGGGGCGGCCGCCTGTACATGCGCGAGATCTCCCTGCGCATCACCCGCGTGCTGGTCGGCACCAAGGTCACGCCGAACCAGCTGACGTACCTGATGACGCTGGCCGGGGTGCTGGCTCTGCCGGCCCTGCTCGTCCCGGGTGTCTGGGGCGCAGTCCTCGGCGTGGTGATGGTCCAGCTCTACCTGCTGCTGGACTGCGTGGACGGCGAGGTCGCCCGCTGGAAGAAGCAGTACTCCCTGTCCGGTGTGTACCTGGACCGGGTCGGTGCCTACCTGTGCGACGCGGCCGTCCTCGTCGGCTTCGGCCTGCGCGCCGCGGACCTGTGGGGCGGCGGCCGGATCGACTGGCTCTGGGCCTTCCTCGGCACACTCGCCGCGCTCGGCGCGATCCTGATCAAGGCCGAGACCGACCTGGTCGGCGTCGCCCGGCACCAGGCCGGGATGGAGCCGGTCAAGGACGCGGCCGCCGAGCCGCGCTCCTCCGGCATGGCGCTCGCCCGCCGGGCCGCCGCCGCGCTGAAGTTCCACCGGCTGGTCCTCGGTATCGAGGCGTCGCTGCTCATCCTGGTGCTGGCTGTCGCGGATCAGATGCGGGGCGACCTGTTCTTCTCCCGCCTCGGTGTGGCGGTGCTGGCCGGCGTCGCACTGCTGCAGACGGTGCTGCACCTGGTGTCCATCCTCGTCTCCAGCAGGCTGAGGTGAGCCGTATGAAGCTCGGTGCCGTCATCATCACCATGGGCGACCGGCCCGACGATCTGCGCGCCCTCATCGACTCGGTCGCCAAGCAGGACGGCGACCCGGTCGAGGTGGTCGTCGTCGGCAACGGCGCCCCCGTCACGGGCGTGCCCGACGGCGTGCGCACGGTCGACCTGCCCGAGAACCTCGGCATCCCCGGTGGCCGCAACGTCGGCATCGAGGCGTTCGGGCCGGGCGGCGGCGACGTCGACGCACTGCTCTTCCTCGACGACGACGGCCTGCTGCCGAACAGCGACACCGCCGAGCTGGTGCGCCGGGCGTTCGAGGAGGACCCCGCCCTCGGGATCGTCAGCTTCCGGATCGCCGACCCGGACACCGGCCTCACCCAGCGGCGGCACGTCCCGCGACTGCGTGCGTCCGACCCGATGCGCTCCTCGCGTGTGACGACCTTCCTCGGCGGTGCCAACGCCGTCCGCACGAAGGTGCTGGAACAGGTCGGCGGGCTGCCGGACGAGTTCTTCTACGCCCACGAGGAGACCGACCTCGCCTGGCGGGCCCTCGACGCGGGCTGGATGATCGACTACCGCTCCGACATGGTGCTGTACCACCCGACGACGCCGCCCTCGCGGCACGCGGTCTACCACCGCATGGTGGCCCGCAACAGGGTGTGGCTGGCCCGTCGCAACCTGCCCGTCCCCCTGGTGCCCGTCTACCTCGGGGTGTGGATCCTGCTCACGCTCCTCAGGCGGCCCTCGGCCGCGGCGCTCAAGGCCTGGCTCGGCGGCTTCAAGGAGGGCTGGACCACCCCGTGCGGGCCCCGCCGTCCCATGAGGTGGCGTACCGTGTGGCGACTGACGCGACTGGGCCGACCGCCTGTCGTCTGACCGGCCGGGATCTGGGAGCATCGGGCGTACCCCGGGACCTGGCCGCCACCTGAGGCCCAAGCCGCGCATCTCGAACACGAAAGTCTCGACTTGTGAGTGACACAACCCACGACGGCGCGATCGCCACGAGCGCTCGCCCGTCTCCCGACGACGGTCTGGCCCCGGCGGAGCTGGCCGCCAAGTACGGCCTGTCGGTGAGCGGTGCCCGCCCCGGGCTGGTCGAATACGTCAGGCAGCTCTGGGGCCGCCGGCACTTCATCCTGGCGTTCTCCCAGGCGAAGCTGACCGCCCAGTACAGCCAGGCGAAGCTCGGCCAGCTGTGGCAGGTCGCGACGCCGCTGCTGAACGCTCTCGTGTACTACCTGATCTTCGGTCTCATCCTCGGCGCGGGCCGCGGGATGGAGAAGGAGGTCTACATCCCGTTCCTGGTGACGGGCGTGTTCGTGTTCACGTTCACGCAGACGTCGGTCATGGCCGGCGTCCGGGCGATCTCCGGGAACCTGGGACTGGTGCGGGCCCTGCACTTCCCGCGGGCCTCGCTGCCGATCTCGTTTGCGCTGCAGCAGCTCCAGCAGCTGCTGTTCTCGATGGTCGTCCTCGTGCTCATCGTGGTCGCGTTCGGCAGCTACCCCTCGCTGAGCTGGCTGCTGGTGCTGCCGGCCCTGGCGCTCCAGTTCGTCTTCAACGTCGGCATGGCGCTGATCATGGCGCGGATGGGCAGCAAGACCCCCGACCTCGCCCAGCTGATGCCGTTCATCATGCGGACCTGGATGTACGGCTCGGGCGTCATGTTCTCGATCAAGGTGATGCTCGCGGACAAGCCCGCGTGGATCGCCGAGGTCCTCATGTACAACCCCGCCGCGATCTACATGGACCTGATCCGCTTCGCCCTGATCGACGGGTACGACTCGTCGAACCTGCCCACGCACGTGTGGCTGGCCGGCGGGTTGTGGGCGCTGCTGCTGGGAGTCGCCGGGTTCGTGTACTTCTGGAAGGCGGAGGAGCGCTATGGCCGTGGCTGACCACCTCGAGGACCCGCGCGACGCCCGGGTGCCCACCGTCGTCGCCGACGACGTGCACATCGTGTACCGCGTCAACGGCGGCAGCGGCGGCAAGGGCAGCGCGACCGCCGCGCTGAGCCGGATCCTGCGGCGCGACCGCGGGGAGTCCCGCGGCGTCCGCAAGGTCCACGCGGTCCGGGGCGTCTCCTTCACCGCCTACCGCGGCGAGGCCATCGGCCTGATCGGTACGAACGGCTCCGGGAAGTCGACCCTGCTGCGCGCGATCGCGGGCCTGCTGCCCACCGAGAGCGGCAAGGTCTACACCGACGGCCAGCCGTCCCTGCTGGGTGTCAACGCGGCCCTGATGGGCGATCTGACCGGTGAGCGGAACGTCATCCTCGGTGGACTGGCCATGGGCATGTCGCGCGAGGAGATCCGCGGCCGCTACCAGGACATCGTGGACTTCTCCGGCATCAACGAGAAGGGCGACTTCATCACCCTGCCGATGCGCACGTACTCCTCCGGCATGGGCGCCCGGCTCCGGTTCGCGATCGCCGCGGCCAAGAACCACGATGTCCTGATGATCGACGAGGCGCTGGCCACCGGCGACCGCAAGTTCCAGATCCGCTCCGAGGAGCGCATCCGGGAGCTGCGCAAGGAGGCGGGAACGGTCTTCCTGGTCAGCCACAGCAACAAGTCGATCAGGGACACCTGCGACCGTGTGCTGTGGCTGGAGAAGGGCGAGCTCCTGATGGACGGCCCGACCGACGAGGTCATCAAGGCGTACGAGAAGGAGACCGGGAAGTAGTCCGTCTTCCGCGGTGGATCGAGGGTCCTGCCGGACCGATGCGGCGGGGCCCTCGCACGGGCCGCGACCGGCCGTCATCCGCCGTTCCTCCTGCGGAGGTTGGCGATGTGCGGCCCTGCTCCGGCGACGCGGCAGGTCCCCGCCGAGGTCGAGGGCGATGCGGAACGTAAGCTGTACCGGCGCTGATTCACGGCAAGTGGGCCGGTGCACCCTGAGGCATCCCGGCTGCCGGACGGTCAAGCCCCTCGTGGGGACCGGCGGCGTGTCCGAAATAGGATGTATTCGGTCGGCAGTGTAGAACGGGAGATGTGACGGCCATGACGGAAGATCTCCAGCTCCGCGTGGGCAGTGCCGTCCCCGCACCTGGCAGCCCGCAGTGACAGGTACCCGGCAGGTGCGCCCCGACGCCTCCACGCGCACCACCCTCGCCAAGGCCGCGGACGAGAACTTCCCCGTGGCCCCGTTCTTCCTGCCGCGCGCCTGGCGCGGCGACCTCATGGCCGTCTACGGCTACGCCCGGCTCGTCGACGACATCGGCGACGGCGACCTCGCCCCGGGCGGAGCGGACGCCCGGCGGCTCGGCCTCGACCCCTCCCGGAGCGACGACCGGCTCGCGATGCTCGACGCATTCGAGGCCGATCTGCGGCGGGTCTTTCCCGGCGGCGACGGCGGCGGTCCGCGCCATCCCCTGCTGCGGGCTCTGGTGCCGGCCGTGCGCCGCCGCGCGCTCACCCCGGAGCCGTTCCTCGGCCTGATCGAGGCCAACCGCCAGGACCAGCTCGTCCGCCGCTACCAGACCTGGGGCGACCTCACGCGCTACTGCGAGCTCTCCGCCAACCCCGTCGGCCGACTCGTCCTGGCCATCACCGGTACGGCCGGTCCCGAGCGCATCCGCCGGTCCGACGCCGTGTGCACCGCCCTGCAGATCGTCGAGCACCTCCAGGACGTCGCCGAGGACCTGGCCGCGGACCGGGTCTACCTGCCCGCCGACGACATGAAGCGGTTCCGCGTCACCGAGGACGACCTGGCGGCTCCGACCGCGAGCGCGCCCGTACGCGCCCTGATCGCCCACGAGGCCGCGCGGGCCGCACTGCTGCTGGAGGAGGGCATCCCGCTCGTGGGCAGCGTCCACGGCAGGCTCAGACTGCTGCTCGCCGGCTTCGTCGCCGGGGGACGCGCCGCCCTCGCCGCGATCGAGGCCGCCGGCCACGACGTCCTCCCCGGTCCACCCGGGCCCACCAAGCCCCGGCTGATGCGTGAAGTGGCAGCCGTCCTGCACAGAGCGCGTAGAGAGGGGTGAGCCGGAGCATGGAGGAGTTCACACACACGTCCGCGCCGGTCCGGGCCGCGTACAGCTACTGCGAGGCCGTCACCGGGACGCAGGCGCGCAACTTCGCGTACGGCATCAGGCTTCTGCCCGCCGACAAGCGCCAGGCCATGTCCGCGCTCTACGCCTTCTCGCGGCGCGTCGACGACATCGGCGACGGCCTCCTCGGGGAGGCCGTCAAGCGGGACCGGCTCGAAGGGACCCGCGAGCTCCTCGGCAGGATTCGCGACGGGGCGGTGGACGAGGACGACACGGACCCGGTCGCCGTGGCCCTCGCGGACGCGGCGCACCGCTTTCCCATCCCCCTCGACGCCCTCGACGAACTCATCGACGGGGTCCTCATGGACGTCCGCGGCGAGACCTACGAGACCTGGGACGACCTCAAGGTCTACTGCCGGTGTGTCGCGGGCGCCATCGGGCGGCTCTCCCTCGGCGTCTTCGGCACCCTGCCCGGCGCACGCGGCGGCGAACGGGCCTCCGAGTACGCCGACACCCTCGGACTCGCCCTCCAGCTCACCAACATCCTGCGCGATGTCCGCGAGGACGCGAGCAGCGGCCGGACGTACCTGCCGACCGACGACCTCGCCAAGTTCGGCTGCACCGACGGATTCCAGCGCGCGATCCCGCCGTCCGGGGCCGACTTCACCGGACTCGTCCACTTCGAGGTGCGGCGCGCCCGGGGGCTGTTCGCCGAGGGCTACCGGCTGCTGCCGATGCTGGACCGGCGCAGCGGGGCCTGCGTCGCCGCCATGGCCGGGATCTACCGCCGACTGCTCGACCGCATCGAGCGCGACCCCATGGCCGTCCTGCGCGGCCGTGTCTCCCTGCCCGGCCGGGAGAAGGCCTACGTCGCCGTGCGCGGCCTCTCCGGCCTCGACGCGCGGCACATCTCGCGCAAGGCCGTCAGGAGGCGCGTCCGATGACCCGGCTGAGGCCTCCCCGGCGCCGTACGGCCGCCGGGCCTCGCGGTACGGCACGGCGCGCCGTGGCGGCTCCTGGCGCCCTCCCCGCCTGCGGGGAGGGCCTGTGACGTACCGGGACAGCACCTCCGAGCGGCACGCCGTCGTCGTCGGGGGCGGGCTCGCCGGTGTGACCGCCGCACTCCGCCTGGCCGACGCCGGTCTGCGCGTCACGCTCCTGGAGAACCGGCCGCGGCTCGGCGGACTGGCCTTCTCCTTCCGGCGCGGCGAGCTGACCGTCGACAACGGCCAGCACGTCTACCTGCGCTGCTGCACCGCGTACCGCTGGTTCCTCGATCGTGTCGACGGCGCCCGACTCGCGCCGCTCCAGCCGCGCCTCGACGTGCCCGTCCTGGACGCGGCCCACCCCAGGGGACCCCGTCTCGGGCGGCTGCGCCGCACCGCCCTGCCCGTGCCCCTGCACCTCGCCGCGAGCCTCGCGGGCTACCCCCACCTCTCCCTGGCCGAGCGGGCCGCCGTCGGGCGCGCCGCGTTCGCGCTGAAGGGACTCGACCCCGCCGACCCCGCCCTCGACGGCATCGACTTCGCCACCTGGCTGCGGCGCCACGGCCAGTCCCCGCGTGCCGTCGAGGCACTCTGGGACCTGGTCGGCGTCGCCACCCTCAACGCCACCGCGCCGAACGCCTCCATGGCCCTCGCCGCGATGGTCTTCAGAACCGGGCTGCTCTCCGACCCCGGTGCCGCCGACATCGGCTGGGCCCGGGTCCCCCTCGGCGAGCTGCACGACACCCTCGCCCGCAAGGCCCTCGACACGGCCGGCGTCCGCACCGAACTGCGCACGCGCGTAAGCGAGGTCACGCGGGCGGACGACGGGCGCTGGAACGTCACGGCGGGCACCGGCCGGCTGGCCGCGGACGCCGTCGTCCTCGCGGTGCCGCAGCGCGAGGCGCACGCACTGCTCCCCGAGGGCGCCCTGGACGACCCGGACCGGCTGCTCGGCATCGGGACCGCACCGATCCTCAACCTGCACGTGGTCTACGACCGCCGGGTGCTGCGCCGGCCCTTCTTCGCGGCGCTGGGCAGCCCCGTCCAGTGGGTCTTCGACCGCACCGACGCCTCCGGCCTGTCGGCGGGCGGGCCAGGGGGCGACGGCGGCGCGCGAAGCACCGGACAGTACCTCGCGCTGTCCCAGTCCGCCGCCGAGGACGAGATCGACACCCCCGTCTCCGCGCTGCGCGAGCGCTACCTTCCCGAGCTGGAGCGGCTGCTGCCCGCCACCCGCGGGGCGCAGGTGCGGGACTTCTTCGTCACCAGGGAACGCACGGCGACCTTCGCCCCCGCCCCCGGTGTCGGTAGGCTCCGGCCCGCCGCTCGTACCAACGCCCCCGGCCTCTGCCTGGCCGGGTCGTGGACCGCCACCGGCTGGCCCGCGACCATGGAGGGCGCTGTGCGCAGCGGACTGAGCGCCGCCGGTGCCGCGCTCGCAGCACTCGGCCGCCGCCACGAACATCCGCTCGAGGAGGCGGCATGAGAACCACGTCCGGAACCAGAGGAGAGAAAGTGCCGACTGCGCCTTCGGCGAACCCGGCTGTCGACACCGAGGCCGTCACCGCGCTGCTCGAGCGCGGGCGGACGATGTCCACCCCGGTGCTGCGCGCTGCCGTTGACAGGCTCGCGCCCCCCATGGACACCGTCGCCGCCTACCACTTCGGCTGGATCGACGCCCACGGCCGTCCCGCGGACGGCGACGGCGGCAAGGCCGTGCGCCCTGCCCTGGCGCTGCTGTCCGCCGAGGCCGCCGGGGCGGCGCCCGAGGTGGGTATCCCCGGTGCCGTCGCCGTCGAGCTGGTGCACAACTTCTCACTGCTCCACGACGATCTGATGGACGGTGACGAGCAACGCCGCCACCGCGACACCGTGTGGAAGGTGCACGGGCCCGCGCAGGCCATCCTCGTCGGCGACGCGCTCTTCGCCCTCGCCAACGAGATCCTGCTGGAGCTCGGCACCGTGGAGGCCGGCCGCGCCACCCGCCGGCTCACCACCGCCACCCGCCGGCTCATCGACGGCCAGGCCCAGGACATCTCCTACGAGCACCGCGAGCGGGTCACCGTCGAGGAGTGCCTGGAGATGGAGGGCAACAAGACGGGTGCCCTGCTCGCCTGCGCCGTGTCCATCGGCGCGGTCCTCGGCGGCGCCGACGACCGTACCGCCGACACCCTGGAGGCGTACGGCCACCACCTGGGCCTCGCCTTCCAGGCCGTGGACGACCTGCTCGGCATCTGGGGCGACCCTGAGGCCACCGGCAAGCAGACCTGGAGCGACCTGCGCCAGCGCAAGAAGTCCTTGCCGGTCGTCGCCGCGCTCGCCGCGGGCGGTTCCGCGTCGCAGCGGCTCGGGGAACTGCTCGCCGCCGACGCCAAGAGCAATGACTTCGACAGCTTCTCCGAGGAGGAGTTCGCCGCCCGGGCGGCGCTGATCGAGGAGGCGGGCGGTCGCGACTGGACCTCGCAGGAGGCCCGCAGGCAGCACGCCGTCGCCCTCGAGGCGCTGGACCGGGTCGACATGCCCGAGCATGTCAGGGCACAGCTCGTCGCCCTCGCCGACTTCGTCGTCGTACGCAAGAGATGAGCACCGGGCCGCGGACGGCACCGACGGAGACGGTCACGATCAATCGCATATGAGTTCGCAGTCGCCGGCCGGTGCCCTCCCGGCACCGGCCGACGGCAGACCCGAAGCAGCATGTCCGACTGCACGAAGGGGAAGCCATGACAGCGACGACCGACGGAAGCGGCGGGGCCCCGGCGTTCCGCGCACCCTCGGCCAGCGACCGTACGACCGATCACCGTCCGGCTCCGGAGGACCCCGGAAACCTCGGCACCACCGCCCTGCTGGCGGCGCAGCGCTCCGTCGAGCACCTGCTCGGCAGACAGGACACGCAGGGCTGGTGGAAGGCCGACCTCGAGACCAACGTCACCATGGACGCCGAGGACCTGCTGCTCCGTCAGTTCCTCGGGATCCGGGACGAGAAGACCACCGCCGCCGCCGCCGTCTTCATCCGCGGCGAGCAGCGCGCGGACGGCACCTGGGCCACCTTCTACGGCGGCCCCGGCGAACTCTCCACCACCGTCGAGGCGTACGTCGCCCTGCGCCTCGCCGGCGACGGCCCCGACGATCCTCACATGGAACGCGCCGCCGCCTGGGTCCGGGCGCAGGGCGGCATCGCCGCGAGTCGCGTCTTCACCCGCATCTGGCTGGCGCTCTTCGGCTGGTGGAAGTGGGAAGACCTGCCCCAGCTGCCGCCCGAACTCATCTATCTGCCCTCGTGGTTCCCGCTCAACATCTACGACTTCGGCTGCTGGGCCCGCCAGACCATCGTGCCGCTCACCGTCGTCTCGGCGAAGCGGCCCGTACGGCCCGCGCCGTTCGCGCTCGACGAGCTGCACACGGACCGCCACGACCCCAGCCCGCCCCGTCCGCCGGCTCCGGCAGCCAGTTGGGACGGGGTCTTCCAGCGCCTCGACCGGCTGCTGCACCGCTATCACAGGGTGGCGCTGCGCCCGCTGCGCCGCGCGGCGATGAACAGCGCCGCCCGCTGGATCATCGAACGGCAGGAGAACGACGGCTGCTGGGGCGGCATCCAGCCGCCTGCCGTCTACTCGATGATCGCCCTCCATCTGCTCGGCTACGACCTCGACCACCCCGTGATGCGCGCCGGACTGGAGTCGCTGGACCGCTTCGCCGTGTGGCGGGACGAGACCACCGGGCCGGGCGGACGTCCGGAGGGCCCGGCCAGGATGGTCGAGGCCTGCCAGTCGCCCGTGTGGGACACCTGCCTGACCGTCGTCGCGCTCTCCGACGCCGGGGTGCCCGCGGACCACCCGGCACTGGTCAGGGCCGCCGACTGGATGCTCGGCGAGCAGATCACCCGGCCCGGTGACTGGGCCGTGCGCAGGCCGCGCCTCGCGCCCGGCGGCTGGGCGTTCGAGTTCCACAACGACAACTACCCGGACGTCGACGACACGGTCGAGGTCGTCCTCGCGCTGCGCCGGGTGAAACACCCGGACCCGCTCCGCGTCGACGAGGCGGTCGCCCGGGCGGGCAACTGGACGCTGGGGATGCAGTCGAGGAACGGCGCCTGGGGCGCGTTCGACGCCGACAACACCGGCACCTTCCCGAACCGGCTGCCCTTCTGCGACTTCGGGGAGGTCGTCGACCCGCCGTCCGCCGACGTCACCGCGCATGTCGTGGAGATGCTGGCCCACGAGGGCCGGGCCCACCACCCACGCACCCGCCGGGGAGTCGAATGGCTGCTGCGTGAACAGGAGCCGAACGGCGCCTGGTTCGGGCGGTGGGGCGTCAACCACCTCTACGGCACGGGGGCGGTCGTCCCGGCGCTCACCGCGGCCGGGGTGCCCGGCTCGCACCCCGCGATCCGCCGGGCCGTCGGCTGGCTGGAGTCCGTCCAGAACGACGACGGCGGCTGGGGCGAGGACCTGCGCTCGTACCGCGAGGAGTCGTGGATCGGCCGAGGCGTCTCCACCCCCTCCCAGACCGGCTGGGCGCTGCTGGCGCTGCTGGCGGCGGGGGAGCGGGACGGGAAGGCCGTCGGGCGGGGCATCGCGTTCCTCGCCGCCGCACAGCGCGAGGACGGCTCCTGGGACGAGCCCTACTTCACCGGGACCGGCTTCCCCTGGGACTTCTCCATCAACTACCACATCTACCGGCAGGTCTTCCCGCTGATGGCCCTCGGCCGGTACGCGCACGGGGAGCCGCCCACCGGCCGGAACGGGGGCTGAGTGTCCGCCGCCCCGGGTACGCCGCCCGCCGACGCACCGGTCCCTCCGCTGCTGATCGCCTGCGCCCTCGGCATCGAGCGGCTCGCCCTGCGCGCGGGCGGCCGCAGCGGGGCGCCGGGGCCGGTGACCCTGCTCCGAACGGGCATGGGCCCGAAGAACGCGGAACGTGCCGTCGCGAAGGCCCTGGGTGACGGAGCGGACGGTCGCGATCGCCGTGCCGGGGCCGCCCCGGCGGCCGGGGTCATCGCCTCCGGCTTCTGCGCGGGACTCGCCCCGGGAATGCACCCCGGGGACGTGGTGGTGGCCGCCGAGACCCGGGGGTCCTGGGGCGCCACGCCCTGCACGGCCACGGACGTGCTGACGGAGGCCCTGGCCAGGGCGGTGCCGGGGCGCACCGTGCACATCGGCCCGCTCACCGCCTCCGACCACGTCGTGCGAGGACGGGAGCGGACCGGGCTGGCGGCGACCGGCGCGATCGCGGTGGACATGGAGTCCGCCGCGACGCTCCGCGGCGCCCGGAGAGCCGGGGTGCGCCCGGTTGCGGCCGTCCGGGTGGTCGTGGACGCTCCAGAGCATGAGCTGGTCCGTATCGGCACGGTGCGCGGTGGAATATCAGCTTTCCGCGTTCTACGTGCCGTACTGCCCGCTTTCTATGAATGGCACCGTTCTTTGCTGCTCCCCAGGAGGTGAGCCAGATGGCCATGCCGCTCCGCCAGACCGTCCGGGTCGGGACCTATCTCTTCGAACAGAAGCTCCGCAGGCGTGAGAAGTTCCCGCTGATCGTGGAGCTGGAGCCGTTGTTCGCGTGCAATCTGAAGTGCGAGGGCTGCGGGAAGATCCAGCACCCGGCCGGGATCCTCAAACAGCGGATGCCGGTCGCCCAGGCCGTGGGCGCCGTTCTGGAGTCCGGTGCCCCGATGGTCTCGATCGCGGGTGGCGAGCCCTTGATGCACCCTCAGATCGAGGAGATCGTGCGGCAGCTGGTGGCGAGGAAGAAGTACGTCTTCCTCTGCACCAATGCCCTGCTGCTGCGGAAGAAGATGGACCGGTTCACCCCGTCGAGGTACTTCGCCTTCGCCGTCCATATCGACGGCCTGCGCGAGCGGCACGACGAGTCGGTCGCCAAGGAGGGAGTCTTCGACGAAGCGGTGGAGGCGATCAAGGAGGCCAAGCAGCGCGGCTTCCGGGTCACCACCAACTCCACGTTCTTCAACACCGACACCCCGCAGACGGTCGTCGAGGTCCTGAACTTCCTCAACGACGACCTCGAGGTCGACGAGATGATGATCTCTCCCGCGTACGCCTACGAGAAGGCGCCCGACCAGGAGCACTTCCTCGGTGTCGAGCAGACGCGCGAGCTGTTCCGGAAGGCCTTCGCCGACGGCAACCGGCGGCGCTGGCGGCTGAACCACTCCCCGCTCTTCCTGGACTTCCTCGAGGGCAAGGTCGACTTCCCCTGCACGGCCTGGGCGATTCCGAACTACTCGCTGTTCGGCTGGCAGCGCCCCTGCTACCTGATGAGCGACGGATACGTCCCCACGTACAGGGAGCTCGTCGAGGACACGGACTGGAGCAAGTACGGCCGCGGCAGGGACCCGCGCTGCGCCAACTGCATGGCGCACTGCGGCTACGAGCCGACCGCTGTCCTGGCGACCATGGGCTCCCTGAAGGAGTCGTTGCGCGCCGCGCGGGAAACCGTGTCGGGTAGCGGGAGCTGAGCGCAGGCGGCGGCCGGTGGACGCCGACCGCCGCCTGCCGGAGTCCAACGGATCAGAGAGGGGGCACGAGCGTGACGATTCTCGAGCACATCCGGGGTCCGCGCGACCTCGCGGCGCTGACGGAAGCAGAGCTCGACGAACTGGCCGAGGAGGTCAGGGAGTTCCTCGTCCGGGCCGTGGCCAGGACCGGCGGCCATCTGGGACCCAACCTCGGCGTGGTGGAGCTGACCATCGCCCTGCACCGGGTCTTCGACTCGCCGGTCGACCGGATCCTCTGGGACACCGGTCACCAGAGCTATGTGCACAAGCTGCTGACCGGGCGCCAGGACTTCTCCAAACTGCGCGGCAAGGGCGGCCTGTCCGGTTACCCCTCGCGCGCCGAGTCCGAGCACGACGTCATCGAGAACTCGCACGCCTCGACGGTCCTCGGCTGGGCGGACGGCCTCGCCAAGGCCAACGCACTCCTGGGGAGGGACGACCACGTCGTCGCGGTCATCGGTGACGGGGCCCTCACCGGCGGCATGGCCTGGGAGGCGCTGAACAACATCGCGGACGCCGAGGACCGCCCGCTCGTCATCGTCGTCAACGACAACGAGCGCTCCTATGCCCCGACCATAGGCGGCCTGGCCGGCCATCTGGCGACGCTGCGCACCACCGACGGCTACGAGCGCTTCCTCGCCCGCGGCAAGGACATCCTGGAGCGCACCCCCGTCGTCGGCAGGCCCCTGTACGAGACCCTGCACGGGGCCAAGAAGGGCCTGAAGGACGTCGTCGCGCCCCAGGGCATGTTCGAGGACCTGGGACTCAAGTACGTCGGCCCCGTCGACGGCCACGACATCACCGCCGTGGAGTCGGCACTGCGCCGGGCCAAACGCTTCCACGGGCCGGTGCTCGTCCACTGCCTCACCGAGAAGGGGCGGGGCTACCGCCCGGCACTGGAGGACGAGGCCGACCGATTCCACACCGTCGGCGCGATGGACCCGGCGACCTGCCGGCCGCTCGCCCCGGCGGGTGCCCCTTCCTGGACCTCGGTGTTCGGGGACGAGCTGGCGGCCATCGGCACAGAGCGGCCCGATGTCGTGGCGATCACCGCGGCGATGCTCCACCCGGTGGGACTGACGGCGTTCGCCGAGCGCTTCCCGGACCGCGTGTGGGACGTGGGCATCGCCGAGCAGCACGCGGCCGTCTCCGCCGCCGGGCTCGCGACCGGCGGGCTGCACCCCGTCGTCGCCGTCTACGCCACCTTCCTCAACCGCGCCTTCGACCAGCTCCTGATGGACGTGGCCCTGCACGGGTGCGGGGTCACCTTCGTCCTGGACCGGGCCGGCGTCACCGGCACCGACGGCCCTTCCCACAACGGCATGTGGGACATGTCGGTGCTCCAGGTCGTCCCCGGACTCCGGATCGCCGCGCCGCGCGACGCCGAACAGCTGCGGGCCCAGCTCCGCGAGGCCGTGGACGTCGCCGACGCGCCCACCGTGCTGCGCTTCCCCAAGGAGTCCGTCGGGGAGGCGCTGCCCGCGCTGGGGCGGGTCGGCGGAATGGACGTGCTGCGCCGCGACGCGGACCCCGAGGTGCTGATCGTCTCGGTCGGGGCGCTGGCCCCGGTCTGTCTGCGGGCGGCCGAACTGCTGGAGGCCCGGGGAGCGCGCTGCACCGTGGTCGACCCGCGGTGGGTCAAGCCCGTCGACGAGCGGCTGGCGCCCCTGGCCGCGCGGCACCGGATCGTCGCGGTCGTGGAGGACAACAGCCGCGCCGGCGGGGTCGGCTCCGCCGTGGGGCAGGCGCTGCGCGACGCCGGCGTGGACGTGCCCCTGCGGACCTTCGGCATCCCCGACGAGTTCCTCGCCCACGCCAGGCGGGCCGAGGTGCTGGCAGACATCGGGCTGACCCCGGTCGACATCGCCGGGACCGTCGCCGCCGCCCTCGCCCGGGGCGGGCAGGCGGAGTCACCCCCGTCCCCGAACGCCCGGACGGCACCCCCGTCCGTGTCGACCCGGCCGGCCGGGTCGTCCCCCGACACCCCGGAGTTCGAGGAGCGCGGCGGATGAGCAACGAGTTCGACCTCACGAAGCTGCTCGCGGAGCGCGGCGGCGAACGGTACGGGCTGCACAGCCGCTATCTCAACCACCAACTGCCCCGCATGCTCCGCACCATCGGCTTCGACAAGGTGTACGAGCGGGGGGAGGGCGCCCACTTCTGGGACGAGGAGGGCAACGACTACCTCGACATGCTCTCGGGGTTCGGTGTCATGGGCCTCGGCCGGAACCACCCGGTCGTCCGCAAGGCGCTTCACGACGTCCTGGACGCCTCGCTCGCCGATCTGACCCGCTTCGACTGTCCGCCCCTGCCCGGGCTGCTCGCCGAGAAGCTGCTGGCCCACAGCCCCCACCTGGACCGCGCCTTCTTCTGCAACAGCGGTACGGAGGCGGTCGAGACGGCCCTGAAGTTCGCCCGGTACGCGACCGGCCGACCCCGGATCCTGTACTGCGGTCACGCCTTCCACGGGCTGACGGCCGGCTCGCTGTCGGTCAACGGTGAGGCGGGATTCCGCGACGGTTTCGCCCCCTTGCTCCCGGACACCGCGGTGGAGCTCGGGGACCTGGCGGCGCTGGAGCGGGAACTGGCACGCGGCGACGTGGCCGGGTTCGTCGTGGAGCCGATCCAGGGCAAGGGCGTGCACGAGGCGCCGCCGGGGTTCCTGAGCGCCGCGCAGGAACTGCTGCGCCGGCACGGGGCGCTGCTGATCGCCGACGAGGTGCAGACCGGGCTGGGCAGGACCGGGGACTTCTACGCCCACCAGCACGAGGACGGCGTCGAGCCGGACCTGGTCTGCGTCGCCAAGGCCCTGTCGGGCGGCTATGTGCCGGTCGGCGCGACCCTGGGCAAGGACTGGATCTTCAAGAAGGTCTACTCGTCGATGGACCGGGTGCTGGTGCACTCGGCGAGTTTCGGTTCCAATGCCCAGGCCATGGCGGCCGGTCTCGCCGTGCTGTCGGTGGTCGAGGACGAGCAGGTCGTCGCGAACGCCAGGGCCACCGGGGACCTGCTGCGGACACGGCTCGCCGCGCTCGTCGGCCGCTACGAACTGCTCCACGAGGTCCGCGGGCGCGGACTGATGATCGGGATTGAGTTCGGCAGACCGTCGTCGCTGAAACTCCGCAGTCGCTGGACGATGCTGCAGGCGGCCCGCAAGGGGCTGTTCGCCCAGATGGTGGTCGTGCCCCTGCTGCAGCGGCACCGCATCCTCACCCAGGTCTCAGGCGACCGGCTGGAAGTGATCAAGCTGATTCCGCCGCTGATCATCGGCGAACCGGAGGTCGACCGGTTCGTCGAGGCCTTCACCGCCGTCATGGACGACGCGCACGGCGGCAGCGGGCTGATGTGGGACTTCGGCAGGACCCTCGTGAAACAGGCGGTCGCCGGCCGCTGAACGGCCCGGACTGCCCCGGGCGCCCCCACGGTCACCGGGCGGCGCGTGCCCGCCCGGCGATTCCCGCGCCGTGCCGGTGCCCCGGTACGGCTGCGGACCGGGCCGCCCGCCGCCGCTCAGACCGCCCCGTCGACCAGCCGCTCACGGAGGCGTTCCCGCGTTGCGCTCGTGAGGCCGAGGCCGTCCGAGAGATAGCGCTCGGTGCTGCCCCAGACCTCCTCGATGGTCTCGAACGCCGCTGCCAGGTACTCGGCGCGGGCGTCGAACAGCGGGCTCAGCAACTCCATCACCTCGGGTGACATCCCGGCCGGGGAGTTTTCGCTGCGACGCACCTTGTAGCGCCGGTGCGGGTCGTTCGACTTGAGGTAGTCCGCCTCGATGGCGTCCCGCTCGACCCCCACGGCCAGCAACGAGACGGCGATGGACAGGCCCGCCCGGTCCTTGCCCGCGGCGCAGTGCATCAGCGCCGGCGTGCTGTCCTCGGCCAGCGCGTGCAGGACGCGGCTGTGCTCGGCGGTGCGCTCCTTGATGATCAGGCGGTACGAGGCGATCATCCGCCCGGCCGCCTGGCCGTCGGCGAGGATCGACTTCAGCTGGTCGAGGTCGCCGTCCCGGACCATCCGCCAGAACTCGGCCCCGTCGGCCGGGTCGGACAGCGGGATGTTGACGTTGCGCACCCCGGCGAGTTCGACGTCCGGGCCCTCCAGCCGCTGGTCCGCGGAATTGCGGAAGTCGAAGATCGTGTGGAGCCCGAGCGAGGAGAGGAAGGCCGCGTCGGTGTCCGTAGCGTGCGCGAGATGGCCGCTGCGGAACAGCCGTCCGTACCGAACGCGCCGTCCGTCCACGGTCGGCAGTCCGCCCACGTCCCGGAAGTTGCGCACACCGGACAGTTCGGGCTCGGTCGACGGGGTCTGGGGCAGCTGCTGCGTCACGGGGGCTCCTCCGTGTCTGCGGTCGGCGCTGCTCGCCGACGATGGCGCGGTGCTGACACTACGACATCGGTTCCTGAGGCAATTATTTCGACCCGGGCCTGCCCGGCCGTTGCCGCCCGTCGAACTCCCCTCGGTGATGTGCGGAGTTGCCGGAGTCTGAGAGGTCTGGATGATCGAGGCGGTCGGCGACGGCCGGGTCCGGCTCCTGCCCGGCGCGAGGAGCGGCTACTCACCGTTCCCGACCGACCGGGACGAACTCCTCCGTCCGCACCGGCGGGCCGCCCACCGAGTGGGCCGACGCGGCCGCGGAGGACCCGGCGGCGGGCGCGTCGGTGCGGGCGGAGGCGATGGGCGTGGAGCTCTTCGTGGTCGACGACGCCCGGCTCGGGCGGCGGACGGGCGACCGGGCCGGAGCGGGGGCTGGACCCGAACCCGGTCTGTTCCCCGCGGGGCCGAGGCCGCTCGCCGAGTGGGGTCAACCTCGGCAATTCAGTGGTTGCGGGAATGGAATTCCGCCCAGACGAGTGAAAGCCGCTTTCTGTGTCACTCGCACACTTGAATATATTGCGTCCGCAATGAGCGATGTGTCCGAATTGACTATTTTGGGGCGTCGCGTCCTGATTGGGAAAGGGGGTGGTGGCCACCCGTGAGCTGAATCATATCCGTGACGTTCCGTGGGGTGTGCGACGGCCCAACTCCCTTGTCCGTGCGGAAATCGAAGATCCGTAATCCACGGAGCGTGACCGGGAAATGTGGGCTGATATCCGGCAGATCGATTCCCGGGCGAAATGACGGCTTGTTCGCGCTGACCCGACTCCCTTACGGTCACCGCAATCCGGTCGGAACGCCTAATCCTGCCGCCGTCCGGAATATCGCACCCACCCACATGTGGCAGGAGCGGGGGACCCAGGTACTGCGCCGTTCCATGACCCCGGACGGCTCGGGGTGAAGCCGCGCCCACGGCGCGGCCGGGCAGCTCCAGCCCGAACCCGACAGCTCACCTCGCAGGCGGCGGAGAGGAATGCGCCATGCCCGGTAAGGGGAAGCACCGCCGTCCGAGGACCAGCCCGTTCAGGCGCGGATTCGTCGCCGCCGGCACGGGCGGAGCCGCCATCGCCATCCCGTTCATCGGTGCCGCCGGCGCGAACGCCGCCGGGCAGTCCGCGCCCGCCGCCGGGCATGCCGCCCCGACCGTGCACAAGACCGTCGTCCCCCAGGCGCCGCAGGCCGGCAAGGCGGCCAAGGCCTACACCGTCGTGGCGGGTGACCACCTGTCGAAGATCGCCGCCGAGCAGGACGTCGCGGGCGGCTGGAAGAAGCTCTACGCCGACAACCGTGCTGCCGTCGGTGAGAACCCCTCGCTGATCCACCCGGGTCTGAAGCTCAGCCTCCACGCCGGGCCGAAGGCCGCTGCCGACGCGAAGCCGCAGGCGAAGACCCAGTCGAAGGCCGAGGCCAAGGCGAAGGCGAAGTCCCCGGCGAAGGCCAAGGTCGAAGCCGAGAAGCCGGTCGCCTCCGCCGAGCGCGCCTCCCGCACCGCCGAGCGCGGCGCCTCGGCTCCCGCGGCCGCTCCCGTCCAGGCTCCTGCCGCCGGTGCCGCCGTCGCGAACATCCCCTCGGGCTACTTCGCCCCGGTGGTCGGCGGCGTCAGCACCGCCTACAAGACCGCCGGTGCCTTGTGGTCCAGTGGCTACCACACCGGTGTGGACTTCATCGCTCCCACCGGCACGTCCGTGAAGGCCGTCGGCCCCGGTACCGTCGTCTCGGCGGGCTGGAGCGGTGCGTACGGCAACGAGGTCGTCATCAAGCACCACGACGGCACCTACTCGCAGTACGCCCACCTCTCCCGGCTCTCCATCTCCTCCGGCGAGAGCGTCACGGGCGGCCAGCAGATCGGCCTGTCCGGCTCGACCGGCAACTCCACGGGCCCGCACCTGCACTTCGAGATCCGCACCAGCCCCGGTTACGGGTCGGACATCGACCCGCTGGCCTACCTGCGCGAGCACGGGGTCACGATCTGACGTCGCGTCGGTACCTCGCGAGGCGTCCTCGTCCGCCGGCCCCGCGCAGGGGGCCGGCGGACGGCTTCGTTCCTGGCCCCGGCCGGTGTCGGTGAAAGGCGGCGGGGTGGGTCCGACGGCTGTTCCCGCTTTGCCGAAAACTGACCTGGTGGTCTATGTCACGCGTCGTCAACCCCTCCCTACGGTGGCGTAGGCCACTTCGAGAGGTGAATGATGGCTCGACGTGGCAGATGATTCGCGATCAAGAGCAAAGGACTCCTTCGGGTCGTACGCGGCGATCGGTGACAGCTTCACCGAGGGCGTCGGAGACCCCGGACCCGACAGCCGGTTCGTCGGCTGGGCGGACCGTCTCGCGGTCCTACTGGACGACCGCCTACCCGAACACACCTTCCGCTACGCCAATCTCGCCGTACGCGGCAGGCTCCTGGACCAGATCGTCGAGGAGCAGGTCCCGCGCGCCAGGGAACTCGCCCCCGACCTGGTGACGTTCTGCGCCGGAGGGAACGACATCATCCGGCCCGGCAGCGACCCCGACGACGTCGCCGAACGCTTCGAGCGGGCCGTCGCCGACCTCGCCGCCTCCGTGGGCACGGTGATGGTGACGACCGGCTTCGACACCCGCGGGGTGCCCGTGCTCCGCCACCTCCGGGGCAAGATCGCCACGTACACGGCACACGTCCGTGCCATCGCCGACCGCTACGACTGCCCCGTCCTCGACCTCTGGTCGCTCAAGTCCGTGCAGGACAGGCGGGCCTGGGACACCGACCGGCTGCACCTCTCGCCCGAGGGGCACACACGCGTGGCACTGCGCGCGGCGCAGGTGCTCGGTCTGGACGTGCCCGCCGACCCGGACCAGCCGTGGCCGCCGCTGCCGCCGCGCGGCGGCTACGAGGTCCGCCGCGACAACATCCAATGGGCCCGGGAGCACCTCGTGCCCTGGATCGGACGGCGCCTCCGGGGCGAGTCGTCCGGTGATCACGTGGAGCCGAAGCGCCCGGACCTTCTGCCGCTCTGATGCCCGAGACGTTGCGGGAAGGGGCGGCTCAGGGACCCGCGTCCGGGACCCGGAGTGAGCCCGGGACCGGGACCGCGCCGCGCGGTGCCCGGCTCCGGGCGCTCCCGAAGCCGGGGACGGCCGCAGCGACCGGCTCGCCGGCCTGGCCCGGGTGGCGGAGCACGCGGGCCGGTGGTGGCCGTTCGAGCAGGCGGTGGTGATCTGCGAGCGCCCCGTGGAACTGCACCGTGACGAGGCCGGCCGGCTCGACCGGGGCGATGGTCCGGCGCTCGCGTTCCGGGACGGCTTCGCACTCCACGCCTGGCGCGGCATGCCCGTCCCTGCCGAGTTCCTGGCCGGACCGGCCTCACTCACGCCGGAGCGCATACGCACCGAGGAGAACGCCGAGCTACGCCGAGTGCTGCTGGAGTTCTACGGCTTCGAACGCTATCTGACCGAGTCGGGCGCCCGGCCGGTGCGCCGTGACGAGACCGGGTGTCTGTGGCGGATCGCGCTCGCCGACGACGAGGACGTCACGATGGTGGAAGTGGTCAACTCCACGCCCGAGCCGGACGGTACGCACAAGACGTACTGGCTGCGGGTGCCGCCCACGGTCCGGACCGCCAAGGAGGGAGTCGCCTGGACCTTCGGGCTGGACGCAGAGACGTACGCTCCGGTGCGTCAGACCTGAGCGGACACCAGACCCTCGCGACCGATCAGCGCCGAACTGCCGTGCCCCGTACAGGCGTATGCTCCGGCGACCGCGCCCAGCCGTGCGCAGTCCTCCACCCCGCGGCCCGCCAGCCGACCGTAGAGGAAGCCGGAGACGTACGCGTCGCCCGCGCCGTTGGAGTCCACCACCGGTGCGGGCGGCACCGTCGCCGGTATGGGGCGGGGCGTACGACCGCCGTCGCGGGTCATCAGGTACGAGCCTCCGGCCCCGGCCGTGGCCACGACCGCCTCCGCACGGCCCTCGCGCAGGATCTCCCGCATCACCGAGGCGATCCGCTCGCCGGCGCCGGCAGCGCTCAGGAACACCACGTCGGAGCGCAGTGCGAACTCCCGGTGGTAGTCGTCCACTCCGTCCCAGTCGTGGAGGTCGGTCGACACGGGCACCCCGAGCTCCGAGACGTCGTCGTACAGGAACCGGGCGAAGTTCATGATCGACAGATGGACGTGGCGGGCCCGCCGCAGATGCGGGAGGTAGAAATCCCGTGGCATCCGCAGCCCACCCGGGTCGCGGGTGTCGTAGAACGACATCCTGCGGCCCGTGTCGTCGACCAGGTTCACCGCACGCCGGGTTCCGGTGGCGGAGACCAGATACTCGAAGTCCACACCGCCGTCGGCCAGCCGCTTCCGCACCTGTCCGCCCGGCAGGTCGTCGCCGATGAAGTCCAGGAAGGTCACGCCGAGTCCGAGCGCCCGGCAGCCGAGGGCGACGTTGCCGCCGGTGTGGCCAGCCCACTCCCGGATCGGCGGCACCCCGACGGAGTCGGCCCTGGGTACCGGAAGCGACCCGACCCGCACGACCGTGTCGACCCCGCTGCCACCGACCACGAGTACGTCGAGGGCGGACTGTTCCGTGCTCTGCGCCGACACCGTATTCCTCTCCGTGCACCTGCCCGTGCGCTAAGCACTCTGCCGGGTCAACGCCTCGCGGTCGAGCCCCAGTTCCCGTGCGAGTGCCTCCTCGACCCACTCGAGCATGGCCGTCCGGCTGAACGAGCCCGCGTACGACGTCGTCTGCACGGCGAGGCCGTCGAGCAGTGCCGTCAGTCGCCAGGCCGCCGACGACGGATCCGCGCAGTGGAACTCGCCGGCCGCCGCGCCCTCCGCGATGACCGCCGTGAGCTCGGTCTTCCACTGGCGGTCGAGATCGCGCGCCACATCGCGCAGGGCGGGCTCCCGCAGCGCCGCCGCCCAGCCCTCGATCCACAGCCGCCACCCCTTGGCCTGACCGGTCGGGGCGTACCAGCGGACGGCGGTGCGCAGCCGCCGCACCGCCGAGGTCCGGCGGCCGAGGATCTTGCGCAGATGCGCCAGATCGCTCTCCGCCGCGTAGGCGAAGGCGGCGGCGACAAGTCTCTCCTTCGACGAGAAGTGGTACAGCACCAGGGCGTTGCTCACACCGAGTGCGGATGCGACGTCGGCGATCCGGACGGCGGCCACCCCACGTGCCTCGATCTGCTCCACGGCGGCACGCAGCAGTTCCTCTCGCCGCTCCGCCACGCTCAACCGCACTCTCGCCACCCGGTCACCCTAGTCGCTGCGGGCAGGGTCGAAGGAGGCGGATTCCCGGGCACAACCGGGGCCCGTGACGAGGCTGGAGCTCCCGGAAGGAGCGGCGCCCCACGGCTGGCGGCCTCGGACCGGGGAGACGAGCCTCGTCGCACGGCACGATTGCCGGGCAAGTGGCCATGGCTCGGCAGCCCTTCTACCGGAGGTACGGGCCGAAGCGTTCCGCGATCCGCGGGAGTCGGTCGGCCACGATCGCGTGGGCCGCTGCGCGCGGGGTCGTGCCGTCCGCTTCCGCGCGTGCGAGCATCCGGTCGACCAGGGCGCACATCGACCGTCGTGTGCGGTCGAACGCCTCGTCCGCGTCAGCGCCGATGTCACCGAAGAGGGTCCACCACCACCAGGCGTTCGTCCCCGAATTCACGACGACGTCCGGGAGCACGGTGACGCCCCGTGCCCGCAGCAGTTCCTCCGCCTCGGGGAGGACCGGCATGTTGGCCGCCTCCGCGATCCAACGCGCCCGGATCACGGACTGGTTGGCCGAGTCGACGGCGTAGGAGACCGCCGCGGGCACCAGGACCTCCGCGTCCGCCGAGAGCCAGGCGTCACCGGGCAGTTCGAGGTCGCCGGGGCGCAGCGCCGCACGGTCCACCGTTCCGAAGGAGTCCCGCGCGGTGAGCAGCGCTTCCACGTCGAGGCCGCCCGGGTGGGCGATCGTCCCCTTGACGTCGGCCACGGCCACGACCCGCAGACCGGCGCGGGAGAGGAAGCGCGCCGTTGCCCCGCCCATCGTGCCGAAGCCCTGCACCGAGACCCGGGCCCCCTCGTGGGGTACGCCCGCGCGTCCCAGGGCCGTGAGCACGGACTCGGCGACCCCGCAGCCCCCGACCAGTTCGTCGAGCCCGATTCCGTCGACATCGAGGGCGAACGCCTCGGCCAGCCGCCGGCGCGCCGCAGTCTCGTCGTCGAGCAGCGGATACACGGCCTGCACAGTCGAGACCAGCCCGGCCTCGGCGGCGGCCTCGTCGACGAGGTCCTGGGTGAGCCCGAGGTCCTCGCCGGTGGTCCACATGTGCTCGATGTACGGCCGCATCGCCCGTAGGTAGCGGACCAGCACGCCGTACGCCTCCGGGGACGTCGGGTCGCAGTCGATCCCGCCCTTCGCGCCGCCGAGCGGGAGGTACCTGCCCTCCGGGTCGTAGTGGAGGGCCTCCTTCATGGTCATGCCCCGAGCCAGCCCCGCGACCTCGTCCAGGGTGCAGCCCTCGCGCATCCGCAGCCCGCCACTGCACACCCCGCGCACGAGCCGGTCGATCACGAGGTACCCCCGCCGCCCGGTGACGTGGTCGGTCCAGGTGAGCGAGACAAGCGGGCTGGAGTCGGACACGAAGGCCTCCGGATACGACAACGGACTGAACCGTCGGTCAGTATCTGGACGCCGTCGGTCACCTGTCAACGCGCCTCACCCGAGGTTCCCGCCCCGGCCGCCCCCGCCCCCGGCACCTCGCACTGGTCCTTGAAGCCCTGACTGGTCAGGCCGAGCGCGGAGTTCATCCGCGACCGCAGGTTCTCCACCGCGACCATCGCCGTGAGCTCCACGTACGCCGCCTCGCCCAGGGCCGCCAGCAGCCGCGCGGCCGACTCGTCGGCGACCACCGGAGGAGTGGCCGACATGGCCTCCGCGTACTCCATCACGTCGCGCTCCAGCGGCGTGTACGCGTCGCTCTCCCGCCACACCGGCACGTCGCGTACCTTGCGGACGTCCATACCGCGCCGCTCGTTCTCCCAGTACCCGAAGTCCATGCACCAGCTGCAGCCGATCGAGGCGGCCGACGCCATCACGGCCAGCGCCTTGAGGTCGGCGTCCAGCCGGTCCCACCTCGCGAGCGCGAGCTCGAACCGCAGGTCGGAGCGGAGCACCTTCGGATTGTGGCCGAGCGCTTTCGCGGGGTCGAGGACCCTCCCGTACGTCCGCCTGGAGTACCACTCCATCGCGCGGTAGAAGAGCGTGCGGGGCGGGGAGAGGGAGATGCGGGCCATGGCGGGCTCCTCGGTCGTAGGTCCGTGCTTCACCCCTACGACGGACGGGGTGGTGCCGGATGTGACACACGCCCATCGCGGCCCCGGCATTTTTCCCCGGCCTCGTACGTTTCCTCTGCCGTGGACGCCCGCCGTCCCGTTCCACGGACCCCGGCGTCCGGGCGAGCATCCACCGATAATGGAACGAACCGAAGACCTCAGGAGGTCCCGTGACCGGCGCAGGTTCCCCGCACTCGCTGCGCTCCCGGCTGCGTTCGCTGCGGCCCGTTGCCTTCGGGGCCGACCCCGCCGGAGAGCGGATGGAGCGTATCCGCCGCTCGCCCCATTTCGCCGACGGCGTGTTCCAGAACCCCGTGGGAGCCCGGACCAGACCGTCCGGATCGACACTCGAGTTCGCGAAGACCTACTTCCGGAAAGAGGCCCGGAGGCGCCGCGGCCCTGCCGGCCCGATACCCCTGCATCCGACCACACTCGAGGACCTCGCGCAGCCCCCCGTCTCCGGGCTGCGGCTCACCTGGATGGGCCACTCCAGCGTGCTTGCCGAGATCGACGGCAAGCGGGTGCTCTTCGACCCGGTCTGGGGCCGGCGCTGCTCACCGTTCGCGTTCGCCGGACCGAAGCGGCTCCACGCCGTGCCGCTGCCGCTGGCCGCGCTCGGCCCGGTCGACGTGGTCGTCATCTCCCACGACCACTACGACCACCTCGACCTGCCCGCGATCCGAGCTCTGACCTCGACGGACACGCTCTTCGCGGTGCCGCTGGGCGTGGGGGCGCACCTGGAGCGCTGGGGGGTCGCCGAGAGCCGCCTGAGGGAACTGGACTGGCACGAGTCGACGCAGGTGGACGGCCTGCGGCTGACCGCCACACCGGCCCGCCACTTCTGCGGCCGCGGGCTGCGCAACCAGCAGCACACGCTCTGGGCGTCCTGGGCCGTCGAAGGACCGTCCGGTCACCGGATCTACCACAGCGGTGACACGGGGTATTTCCCCGGCTTCCGGGACATCGGCCGGGAGCACGGGCCGTTCGACGCGACCATGATCCAGATCGGGGCTTACAGCGAGTACTGGCCCAAGAACCACACGGACTATACGCCGCTGCCTGGTGGGTGGCCAGACATTCACATGACCCCCGCGCAGGGGGTCCAGACCCACCTTGACCTGCAGGGAGGTGCCCCGTCCGGTGTGATGCTGCCGATCCACTGGGCGACCTTCAACCTGTCTCTGCACGCGTGGGCGGAGCCGGGGGAATGGACGAAGGACGCGGCGGAGGAGGCGGGGCAGGCGGTGGCGTTCCCGCGTCCTGGTGAGCCGTTCGAGCCGGTGAGGAAGCTGCCCGCGGATGCTTGGTGGCGTGGAGTGTCCCAGCCCATCGCTCATCCGTGGCGCCGGCCGAAGCTGACGCAGACGCCTGCCGGGACACCCGAGCACGATCTCGACCTGGCGGGCGATCGGTGACGTCGGATGAGGACGAGCTGGGCAGGGTCGTGACCCTGCTGGCTCGCCTTTCGGCCAAGGAGGGTGATCGTGCGCTGCGTACTCTGGATGGCCTCGTCCCGGCGGGAGCCTTCGGTGAGTGCCCAACGGTTCGTGCCCTTGCCGTCCAGGGCGGGTTCGTCCTCGGTTGTCGTCCGAACGCGCGTCGTGAGTTCATGAGCACGCACCCGGAGGTGCCTCGCTGGTTCGCCGGCGGGGCTCCTTCTTCGTCCTTCATCAGCTCACTCGGGTGCAAATGACGTATTGAGCTTCTTCGGCGCTGACGCTCCCGGGTGAGGGTGACTGCAGTGATGGTGGTCATGCGGTTGGGCCGCAGCAGACGACGCGAGTGCGGGAGCTGCTGGCGATGCCGGACGGCCGCCCCGTGCTCAGACTCGTCTGACGAGCTGCGCGCGGGACGGTGCGGTTCGGGTGATCAGGCTGCCTTGGGCTGGGAGCCGGCGAGGTCGTTTAGGACCGCGTTGACTACGGGCCAGCACATGTCCGGGGTGTCGCGGTCCCGGGCGTGAGCTTCCCGGATCTCGGCGCGGGGGTGTACGAAGTTGCGGTACTTGCGCAACTCGTGGCAGAGGCGTTCGACGTCGGCCCCGATCCAGCAGGCGTCGTGACAGGTCTTGATCAGGGTATCCAGGCTCACCCTGTCCGGGGACGTAGGGCCGAGCAGCGAGGCGTTGCGCTCGTGGACGACATGGACGAGGACGCCTTCGAGGAGGCTGCCGAGCATGATGATGGCGGCCACATGGGCGCCGTTGGCATAGCAGGTGCGGGCCGCGTCTGGGCGGTGTTGGAGGAGGCCGGCCATGTTCTGGTCCCTGATGAGGTTGGTCATGGCGGCTCTTAGCTAGTTCTTCAACCTCCGAGCTCGAACAGCGCGTCGTGCGACGTCACTCACCTGGGGATTCGCCGGACAGGCGGACGGCCCTCGCATGATCCTGCGTTCCGCCACGGAATCAGGTTCATACGAAGGCCGCAGAGGTGAGTTTGCTGCACGACGACGCCCGGCGCGATGCGTTCGACTTCGCGTCACACTTCCGGGAGGGCTCTACTCGTGCCCGTCCCGGCGCGGTGACACGCTGTTCGAGCTGTTCGACGCGATGCTGTGCGAGAACGGGCCGGTGACTGCGCCGGTGGATCTGACGTTGACGGCCGAGCATCGACGCGGGCATGGTGCGATGTACGACGCGCTGAACCGGGGGAAACGTGGATGCGCCGCGGTTGCGGCAGGTGCTGGCGGGGCTGCCGCAACCCGAGGCCACTGACGGGCGCTTGGTCCTGGCGGTGGACGTCACCCACTGGCTCCGACCCGATGCGCCGACCAATCCGGACCGCTTGTTCTGTCACGTCTACGGCCGCAGCGGCCGGTCCTCGGATCAGTTCGTGCCTGGCTGGCCCTACTCGTTCGTCGCCGCTTTGGAGCCGGGCCGGTCCTCATGGTGCCAGATCCTGGACGCGCTAAGGCTCGGGCCGACCGACGACGTCGCCGAGGTCACCGCGGCCCAGGTCCGTCGTGTGGTCGAGAACCTCATCGACATGGGCCGCTGGACGGTGGGCGACCGCGACATCCTGGTCGTCTTAGTACTGCAACCGCATGTGTGGGTCGTGGCCTCGGCGTTGGTAGTGGCAGCGGCGGGCTCGGGCTTGGCTACGGCGTCGGAAGTGTGACCAGCGCAGACGATGCTCGTTGGTGTGGCGTTGGGGTGTGATGACGACGTGCCCGATCATCCGGCGGATCTCCGGGACGCTGAGGGGTATGAGGCCTCGCTCGTCGTCTGGGCTGCCCCTTTTGCGGCTTCTGTGGCGCGGATGGCGGTCAGGTAGGCGAGGGCGGCCATCGCGAGGGTGATGTGCCGGTACCAGGCCCGGTAGAGACGGACCTGGTAGTGGTCCAGGCCGCATTCTCCCTTGGCGGTCTGGAAGCATTCCTCTACCTGCCATCGCGCTCCGGCGGTCCTGACCAGGTCTTTCAGCCGCGAGGTGACGGGCCCGTAGCAGACGTAGTAGGCGATCTCGGTGGGGTCGCTGATGTTGCGGCGGGCCAGGACCCAGTGCCCGAAACCGTCCACCCACTGGGCCCGGATCGCGATCCGGGCCCAGTCGTGGAATCGCTGGCCGTGCGCGCCCGCACCGGCGGAGATCCGCTTCCATGCCTGCCGGGGCAGGCGGGTGATCAGCGCACGGACCTCGGCGTCGGTGCCGTCGGCGGTGGTCACTGTGTCATTGACTTTGGTGGCCAGCACGTAGGCGACGTGCCGTTCCTCCAGCCAGGCCCGCAGGTGCTTGACCTGGCCGTATGCCTCATCTGCGGTGACCCAGGCGAAGGGGACGCGTGCGTCGATCGCGCGTTGCAGCATCCACTTGAAGTGCTCGATCTTCGTGGCGAACGGGACCTCGTCACCGATCCCGGCCGCCCGGCACCGCTCGCGGTCGTCCGTCCAGGAGACCGGGATGTACAGCTCGCGGTCGATCAAGGCCCGGCCCGCGGCGGAGGCATAGGCCAGGAACGTGCCGATCTGGCAGTTCTCCGTGCGTCCGGCCGTGCCGGAGTACTGCCGCTGGACTCCGGCTGACTTGACGCCCTTCTTCAAAAACCCGGTGTCGTCCCCGATCAGGACCGCATCCTTCGCTCCGATCGTCTCGACGACGAAGTCACGGATGTCGTCACGGACCGCGTGCTCGTCCCAGTCGGCGAAGTTCAGCAGTCTCTGGAAACCGTCCGGCCGACGCTGGCCGGCCTGCTCCGCCAGCGTCCACCCGTTCTTCTTCTCCAGCGGCGAGAGCAAGGTGGACAGGTAGTCCAGCGCCCGCTCACGCGGCTCCGACCTGCCAAAACGTCCTGCGAACCGGGCATGGAGACCAGCTATCCCGTCGGACCAGTCCTCGATCTGCGCGACCGTCAGCGATTCATCACACAGTCAGCCCAACGACCAACACGACACTCCGTCACGCCACATGCGGTTGCAGTATTAGACGCCGGCTACGACGCCCCACGCATGGCCTACCTGCTGGAAGGACTGCCTGTGGAGGTGCTGGGGCGGATGCGCACGGACCGCGTGATGCGCAAGCTCGTCCCGGTCCCGTGGGTCTCGCCGCCACAGGGCGGGCGGCCGCCCAAGCACGGCAAGGAGTTCCGCTTCGCCAGGCCCGACACCTGGGGCGAGCCCGATGCCGCGACCGTGCAGGTCACCGACCGCTACGGCACCGCCCGCGCGATGGCCTGGGACCGCATCCATCCCCGGCTGACCACCCGCTCCGCGTGGATTGACCACACCGGCGAACTGCCCGTCATCGAGGGCACCGTGATCCGGCTGGAGGTCGACCGCTTGCCTGGGGGCCACGACCCACTCCCCGTCTGGCTGTGGTCGTCGGCCACCGCCTGCCGGGCGATGACGTCGACCTGCGCTGACAGGCGTTCCTTCGCAGATTCGATCTCGAGCACACCTTCCGGATGATCAAACAGACGCTGGGCTGGACCCGTCCGAAACTTCGCACCCCCGAGGCGGCGGACCGGTGGACCTGGCTGGTCATCGCCGCCCACACGCAACTCCGCCTCACCCGGCCACTCGCCGCTGACCTCCGCCGCCCCTGGGAGAAGCCGGCCGAGCCCGGACGGCTCACCCCGGCCCGAGTCCGCCGAGGGTTCAGGAACCTCCGCAGCAACTTCCCCTGCCCGGCCCGTGCGCCGAAACCCAACAGACCCGGCCCCGGCAGACCGCTCGGCTCGAAGAACCGGCACCCCGCCACCCGCTACGACGTGGGCAAAACAGTCAAGCGGCCCAAGACCAAAGCCGAACGCCACGCGGTCGCACCATAAAGAACAAGCTCAGAGCCTGTCGTCAAACCCCTTGACCGTTCTGGGGACCGGTCGGGGACCAGTTGGGGACCGCGATCGAAGGTTCCCCACATACTCCCTGCCGTGTCTCGGCTCCGCGTCCATCGCTGATGTGGGCTTCTCTCGTGCGGGAGGAGTGAAGGTCGGCCAGGTCGGAAGTGCCCGTATGTATGATCGATTACTCTTGCTCGGCCTGTGGGCCCTGTGCGGTGCCCATGGCCGACGGCGCGATTCCGACCGTCAAGACGCGGGGGTGGCGACGATGTCGTTCGAGGGTGAGTGGGCCGCGGTCAAGGCGGCCGCCGCCATGAGACTGAACCAGGCCGGCGGTACGGGCGGCTCGACGCCGGCGAAGGGATCGGCGGACTACGTCATCGAGGATGACGACCTGGGTGCGATCGGCCACGCCGCGTACGGCCTGTTCAACGGGCTCCAGGCGGGCGGGAAGCACGCCGGCGCGGCGAGCGAGACCGCGGCGAGCGGCCTGAAGGGCGACGGCTTCGACGCGGGCGCCGCCCTGAGCGAGGTCAACGGGACCTGGGAGACACAGGTCAGGACCCTGCTCCAGGCATGTGCGCACATCTCCAACCACCTGAACTTCACGAAGAAGTCCGCGAAGGCCGACGACGACTGGATCGCGGCGCAGTTGCGCATCGTCGGCCCGGTCGCGCCCGGCGACGACGGAGCCGTACCGGTGTCCAAGATCAGTCAGTTCTTCCGGTAAGGAGCTCTCATGCCCACGTTCGAACAGCTCCTGAACGCCAAGCTGGGGCCGGCGCAGACCGCGGTAACCCAGTGGACGGAGATGATCGCCAAGCTGAATGCCCTCAAGACGGAGGCGTCGGCGATGAAGACGAAGGCGGATAAGTCGACCTGGCGGGGCGAGAACGCCTCGGTGACGAAGGGCTTCGTCACGAAGACGGCGAAGGAGTTCGGTGACGCGGTCACCGAGGCCGAGTCCGTCCGCGACCTCCTCCAGGACGCGCACACCCTGCTCAAGTCGGCCCAGGACGACCTGAAGGCGACGTACGAGAACCCTCCGCCGGGCATCACCATCTACCCCAACGGTGTGATCAGCCACCGCGTCCACCCGGACCGCCGGTCGGCCGACGGTACGGAACCGGTGGCCACCGAGGCGCAGTTCGAGGCGCTGCGCGGCAAGATCGAGGGCATCCTTAAGCGTGCCGCCGAGGCGGACGAGCTATGCGCCTGGGGCTTGCGCGCGCTGATCAAGAACCATCCGAACGACTTCGGTAGCACCGACCTCGGAGGAATCGCCGACGCGAAGAGGCTGCGCGAGGAGGAGAAGCAGCAGGCGGAGAACGGCCGGGAGGCCGCCAAGCTCTACGCCCGCTGGGAGCACCTCGACGACAAGGAGCGCGAGCGGCTGCTGAGGCTCGTGGAGGACGGCCAGGGATCGCCGGCGTTCTCCGCCGAGCTCATGACCAACCTCAGCTTCAACGGTCGGGAGCAGCAGGAGGCCGTACTTCTGCTGGCCAGCAGCCTGGAGCACGGCGGACGCGACGGCCAGCTCTCCGCGACCGACGCCCGCCTCTACCGGGCGCTGTCCGGGAGCCTCGCCACCGCCACAGGACCCGATTCGCCGCTCGGTTCCCCCGGCGGCGTCACCTCTGCCTGGACCGACCGCCTCATCGCCGTGGCCCGTGACGGCAACGGCCTTCCGAACCGGCACCCGGGGCAGCTGGGCGGCGGAGCGGCGGGGCTCAGCGCGCTGACCAAGCTGATGGCCGCGGACAACGACGGCCTGCAGGTCTACGACCCGAACAAGGACCCCAAGGAGAAGTCCTCGCCCTGGCAGAAGGACGAGGGCGACCCGGTGTACAGCGAGGCCTTCCTCACAGAGGTCGCCGAGACCATCCGGGACTGGGAGACGCACACGGACGACCCGTACGACGGCCATATGAAGAACTGGCAGGGCACGCAGGAGGACCCGATGAAGGGCCTGCTGAACGCCATGAGCCGCAACCCGTCCGCCGCCACCCACTACTTCGACCCGAACACCACCGACAACCTGAAGTACTTCCTGGACGACCGGAAGTGGCCCGGCGGCGAGGTCGAGAGCAAGATGCCGGGGGAGCTGCAGCACAGCTCGGCCCGAGCCGAGCTCGGTCTCGCGCTCGAGGCCGCCGCCACCGGCCGTGCCCCCGGCTCGCCGATGCACCCGGTGCCGGCTCACCACGACGGCGCCGAGACCGCGATCTTCGAGCGGGTGATGGGCGAGTACACGAAGGAGCTCAGGACGAACCAGAGCGCCATCCCCGTTTCCATGCGACTGCCGATGGCCGACATGATCGCCGACTACGGCTCCGACGTGCACCAGATCCTCGGCAAGAAGATGGACGGCCCGACCGACTTCAATCAGTTGGAGATCGACCGCGGCGACCTCACCCGGATCATCCGCTCCACGGCCGAGGACCCCAACGCCTTCAAGGCCATCCACGGTTCGCAGACCGCCGTGATCGGCGAGGGGCTGTCACGCTTCCCGGAGGAGTCCTTCCGCAAGGAGGACCCGGAGCTGCGGGCCTGGGTCAAGCAGTCCGCGTCGGCGCTCGGTCACCTCGACGGTGTGCGCGGCGACGTCATCTATGACCTGGGGCAGGCGGAGAAGGACGCCAACAACTGGAACAAGATGGTCAACTACCACGTGTATGGTGGGCTGCTGACTCCCATCCCGATCGTCGGCGATGGGGTCCAGCGCTCGATTGACTGGGGTCTGAGCGCGAACCTGAACGACGAGAACGCCAAGGTCGACGCCGCGACCCGCGAAAACATGATCAAGCATTACGACGAGGGCCAGAAGCAGATGTACGGCATGTTGCGCGGGATGGCGATACATCGCGGGCTCACGGAGACGGAGCTGGACAGGAGCCCCGGCGAGTTCGAGGACCACCTCCAGACGATCACCGAGCAGTGGTACCAGAACGGCATGGAAGACGCCGACAAGTCGATGGGCCAGTGACCGATGCACAAGAAGTGGCTGCCGCTGACCGTCGTGCTCGGCGTCGCCGGGGCTGCGGTCGTGACGGCGAGTATCTGGCCTGACGACGAGAAGAGACCGCCGCTGGCGCAGGCCCTGTGCCACGGGGCGCTCAGCCGGCAGACGGCCGAGCTGATCGACGACGGCAAGGGGGGCGAGGTCAGCGCGGAGGAGTGGGAGAGCAAGGGCAAGGGCAGTGACGACGCGGTGTTCAAGGCATGCGGAGTGATGCGCGCCAACCCCGGCAGCGACTCCCGCCGAGGAACCTTCAACCTGGTCATCGCGGACGAGCGGCATGACTCCGGTCCCCGGAAAGACTCCGTCCCCCTCGGTTCCGGATTCAAGGGCTGGGCGCTCCCCGAGGAGGCCAGGGCCGTGTTGCCCGACGGCTGCGCCGCCCGCATGGGCTCGACCGCCCCGTACATCACGGTGACCTTCATCGCGCCCTCGAAGAAGGGCGAGCAGCAGGAGAAGGAGCTCGTCGACAGCGACACCGCGATCCGCAACAGCGCGGCGATCGTTCGGGAGGCGGCCACGAACCTCGCACGCATCGCCGGCTGTGGGTGAACGCCGTGCGGACGGGGCCCGGTCGGGCTGATCCCGGATCGGAGTCATGGTGAGCCAGGAGCCGGTCTTCGTCAGGAGCGGGTGGGGAACGGGCCGGTACGTCTACAACCACCGCAACCCGGTCGGTCTCGCACTGATCGTCCTGGCGTCGCTCATCGCGCTCGGCGGGCTGTTCGGCATGCGGGCCGAGTCGACGTGGAGTGAGGGCGAGATCCGCGACGCCGTCCACAAGGGCGTCGCGGATCTGGACGGAAAGGGGCACTACACGAGTCTCGCGGGCGACCGTGGCTTCCTGATCGCCGAGGCGATCCAGGAGAGCGGTATCGGACCCGGGCACGGCGTCGAGACGCACAAGGAGGAGGCTGGCGGCTACACCGTCGGCACCGAGGACACCGACACCGAGTACTGCGTCCGCGTCACACTGACTCCGGACCCGGAGCCGCCCGTGGCCTTTCCGGGAACCGAGGACCTGCCGCCACCCGACCCGGACATGCTCGCCTTCTACGTCTCCCACGCGACCTTCAGCGAGGGCGCGTGCCGCTGACGCCGTCGACCGCTGAGCGCGAGCAGCCCCTCCGCATCGGTCGCCGTGGAGTGGGGCGGTCAGGTGAAGTTCCTGGTGAAGAACGCGTCCAGGGTGTCGAAGGGGATGCGGTCCTTGCGGTCGGCGCCCGCATGTCCGCGAAGCCGCATCCGGGCTCAACGGGTCCCCGCGCAGGCCGGGGCAGGGCGGCGGTGGCGCCGGGCCAGGACGAGGTGCGGATCAGAGTCAGGGCGGCGATGGCGGTGCCGACGACGGCGCGGCCGGTGGGGCCCAGGCCGGAGTCGAGGGTTCGGCCGGCGATCCCGGAGCCGATGGTGGTGCCGAGGTTGAACGCCGCGAAGGTCAGTGCTGAGGCGGAGGGTGGACGCCTGGCCGGCGTGGCGGACGGGCAGGGCCACCAGGACCGGATTGGCGCTGAGGCCGAAGAAGCCGAGCAGTGCGATCAGGACGATCACGGCGGGGGCGGAGCCTGCCAGCAGGACGACCGCCAGCAGGGGAAGCACCCCGTCCGCGGCGGCGGTGACAGTCACCATTTGCCTGCGACGGTCACCCAGACGGCCGCCCACGAGCGAGCCGGCCAGCGCACCGAGTCCGAAGCCGACGAGGACCAGCGGTACCAGTCCGGTGGCGAGACCGGCCCGGTCGGTCAGCAGCGGCGCGACGTAGGAGCACGCGGCTAGTGATCTGAGTCAGAGATTCGTCGGCAGTAGGCGGCGAATCTCTGACTCAGAGGCCGCGGGCCGGGGGGTGAGATGGGAGGCCACCTGTAGCAGTTTGGGGGTGGCGTCGGTGAGCTTCAGGGCGCCGCCGAGGGCCTGAAGCCAGCCTTTGGGCTCTGCTGAAGTTGTGGCTAATTGAGTCTGATAGAGCGTCATATGGCCCAAGAACCACACGGACTATACGCCGCTGCCTGGAGCCTGGCCAGACATTCACATGTCGCCGGCCCAGGGGGTGCAGGCCCATCTTGACCTGCAGGGAGGCAGTCCGGGCGGGGTTCTGCTGCCGATCCACTGGGGGACCTTCAACCTGGCGTTGCACGCGTGGGCGGAGCCGGGGGAGTGGACGAAGTACGAGGCCGAGGAGGCTGGTCAGGCGGTGGCGTTCCCGAGGCCGGGTGAGCCGTTCGAGCCGGCGGGGGAGCTGCCGGTGGAGGCGTGGTGGCGGGCGGTGTCCGGTCCGATCGCCAGTCCGTGGCGCCGTCCCCGGCGCGCTGAGGGTGTGGCCGAGACGAGCAAGGGTGATCTCGACCTTGCTGGTGAGCGGTGACGTCGGTCGGTGACGAGTTGGGAGACGGTCCAGATGTTGGAGCGTCTCCCGGCTGAGAAGCGCGATGGTGTTGTCCGGGCCCTGGACGGGGCGCCCAGGGCGGAGCATCAAGCCCCTGCTCAGAGCTTCAGGTCCTTGCCCTCCCTGGAAGACCCGTCTCGGATTGTCGTCCGAATACGCATCGTGGAGCGCTGAGCAAGGCCGTGTCTGGCAAAACGATCATGGTTCACGGAGTCAGAGGATGAGGGAGGCGAGTCGGAGGCCAGCGAGGTAGCGGGTGGCCACGGCTCGGAACTGAAGCCTCCCCGTGATCTTGGACAGGGTTCTGTCATGCGGTGAGGGCGTGCTCTGGCTTCGTTCCGTGGTGGCGCTGGCGGGTCTCGTGGGGCGTGAGGTAGCCCCAGTTGGGATGTATGCGCAGGCGCCTGCGGTTGTAGTAGGTCTCGATCTCGATGAACGTGAAGATGTCGGCTCGCGCACTCGCCCGGTCATTCCAGATGCGTGTGCCGATCTCCTCTTTGAGGACGGCGAAGAAACCGTCGGCGGCGGCGAAGCAGCTCCCGGTCCGCCCCATGCTCTGCCGTAGCCCCAACTCGCCCAGCCTGTCCCGGAACCGGGCCGAGGTGTACTCCCCGGACTCAAGCGGTCGGTGTGGATGATGCAGCCGTCCTCCAGGAGGCCCAGGCCGGCGGCCAAGTCCAGGGCGTCGACGACCAGGCCAGCGCGGTGGTGATCGGCCATCGAGTAACCGATCACCTCACGGGTCGCCAGATCGAGCCGGGCCGCCAGGCACAGCCAGCCCTCGGCGGTGAGGACACAGGTGATGTCGCCGACCACCCGCAGGCGCGGGGCGGTAGCGGTGAAATCGCGCCCGATCAGGTCCGGAGCGGGAGCGGCCTTGCGGTCGGCGCGGGTGGGGCTGCGACGCCTGGTGCGACGCCTGGTGCGGCGGCTGTGATCGGCGATACGGTGTTCGCGCATGAGCCGCTCGACGCGCTTGCGGTTCACTGGGCGCCCCGGCGGCGCAGTTCGGCGTGCACCCGGGGAACGCCGTACGTCCTCTTCGACGCGACGCGGATGACGGTGATCTCTTGGACCAGGGCGAGGTCCTCGCGCTCGGGCACCCCGCGGGCCTGCTTGCCGGCTTCCCAGGCGTAGTACGAGGAGCGGGCCACGCCGAGGACGGCGCACAGCAGGACAACTGTGAATTGGGCCTTCTCCACGCAGATGAACCGGTACATCTCGCTCACCGGTCCCTCTCCTTCGCGAAAAAGGCCGTCGCTTTTTCAGAATCTCGATCGTCTTGGCCTGCTCGGCGGCGAGCTTGCACAGTCGCTTGAGTCTCTCCCGCTGCGTCTTGAGTCTCAGGCCGGGCCAATCGGGCACCGCGAATCCGCGGGCCGCCGACAGCGGGCGGACCTGCCGGATCGCCTCAGAGAGGGTGAAGCGGTCCACCGTCAAGAGCTCGGCGAGGGCCTCGTGCGGCAGTTGGTGTCGCAGGTGGACCAGGGTGACGAGCAGCCGGTCGTAGAAGACCAGCTTCGGCTTACGGCCGGCCCCTTCCGCCTGCTTGCCGCGCGGGCCCAGGTCAGCCTCACAACTCACCCAACCCGTGCGGTCCTTCTCATGTCACGGCCCGACCAGTACGATCGCTATTTCCCCCGAGATCGTTACTTCCCATCTGGCACTGCTTCCTCTGGGCTCACACGTCCCAGTCTCCAGGTGCCCGCGATCTAGGGGAAGCTTCAAGACCATCATTGCCCCACCCGCAGCCTGGGCTCCAAAACTGCGCTGCCACCAGATCATGCAACAGTTCAGTGAGCCTGGGTGGCTTGCTGTGACGTTACGTCAGAAAGCTGCGCTTGCAGGGTCATTATGCAGCTAGCATGCTGGGATCCCACTGCTGATGAGAGGCGGCGCCGGTTGGCCAGGCATTATCTGCGCTTCGCGCCCAAGATCCTCACGCGTCTTGGTGAAGAGCTCGTTCCGCATCCGGACATGGGGATCATGGAGTTGGTACGCAACGCGTACGACGCCGACGCCACCGAGTGCAGCATCGAGTTGGTCGACTCCGCGCGCCCTGGCGGCTCGATCATCGTTTCGGACGACGGGCACGGTATGACCGATGCCGAGCTCACCTCCGACTTTCTGCTCATCGGCAGTTCGAGGAAACCGTCGACGCCGTTCACCAGCAGCGGTCGAAGGCGGGTCGGCGAGAAGGGGCTCGGGCGTCTTGCGGCGCTTCGCCTGGGCCGACGAGTGAAGGTCACGACACGATCAGCGGCGACCCCAGGGGTGCAGTACACCCTGGGTATCGACTGGGACGAACTAGACTCCGCCCATGCGGTGGAGGACGTAGCGCTCGAACTCCGCGACGTCCAGCCTCACGCCCGCGTGGGAACTCGTATCGAGATACACGATCTCCGGCAGGGGTTGAGCGTCGCCGATGTCGAGCGGCTGACGCGCTCGCTCACGCTGCTCACGGGCCCTTTTCAGGCCGAGTCGACCTTCAAGATCCTCTGGAATCAAACGGCGTTCGGATACGAGGACCTCACCTCAGCCGTGACTGATGAACATTTGCAGTGGGCCGAGTTCCACCTGTCGGGGCGGCTCGGTGCAGATGGTAGACAGTCGGCGGAACTCAGGGACCACCAAGGGCATCTGATCGGCACCGCAACGGCGGGCGACCTTCGGTCCGCGGCCGCAGGAGTCCGACGCCGAACCACCACCGATGACGGCCAACGTCTCTTCACGAGTTCCCCTGCGGCCAAGTTCGACCTGTGGATGTTCAACCTCAACCCGAGGCATTCGGTCGCCCTGCGTGACTCGATTCAGCCGACATCGGAGATCAAGAGCTGGCTCGCTGACGTCGGCGGTGTGCACCTGTATCACCACGGGTTGCGCGTCCAGCCCTACGGCGACCCTGACGACGACTGGCTGAGCATCAATGTCCGCCGTGCTGTGCTCTCCGAATTCCGGCCCTACACGAACAACTCCGTAGGGGCTCTGGTCGTCAACGACCCAGAAGATCGCCTCCAGCCGAAGACGGACCGTAGCGGTTTCGTCCAGAACGCGGCCTTCGGTGAGCTACGTGAGTTCGCCCGGTCCGCGATCGAGTGGGCATCACAGCGCCGTCGCCAGATTCGCGAGGCCGAACGGCAGGATCAACGCAATCGCGCGAAGGCGCAGACGGCCGACGCCGAGGCCGAATTCACTGAGGCCAAGAAGGCCCTTGAAGAGCAACTGGCGGATAATCAGGGCCGTCTGGACGGCAACTTCGACCGTGCGTCGGTACAGCGCATCCTGACCACCTCGCAGCTCCTCGCGGACCAGCGTCTGCGCGAGATCAAGGATCTCCACTCTGAGCTGCTCCTCTACCGAGCTCTCGCCACGGTGGGAACGAGTACCGCCGTTTTCGCCCATGAGGCGCAGCAGCCCGCTGATCGCATTCTCCAGGAAGTGCGCACGGTCGACCGGAGGGTGCGTCGGGACCTCGATCCGGCAATCGTCGACGATCGCTACAAACCGTCTCTGAGCGCAATCACGGACGGGGCCCGCACCTTGCAAATCTTTGCGAAGCTCCCCCTGGAACTCCTTGTCCGCAAGAAGCGCGATCTGACACACGTGGACATCGACGAAGTGTGTCTGGCCACATTGCGGCTGTTCCACAACTTCCTAAGTGACCGCGGCATTCACGTCACCCAGGACCTCGACTGCCAGAACCTTCGCGTACGAACCTACGAGGCTGCTGTCGAATCCATCGTCTCCAATCTACTAGTCAACTCCATCCACGCGCTGACGCGTACGGACGGCGGTTCCGAGCGCAGGATCCACCTCGCGACGTGCTCCTTCGTCGACAAGGACACCCCGTGGATTCGCCTCATCGTGGATGACACGGGCCCAGGGATCCAGGATGCCTCGACCGAAGAGATCTGGGTTCCCGGATTCACGACGCGAGACGGCGGGACAGGATTGGGTCTGACCATCGTCCGTGACACGGTCGGCGACATGCTGGGCCGTCAGAAGGCTTTCAAAAACGGTCCTTTGGGAGGGGCCCGGCTCCTGGTCGAGTTGCCTGCCTCGACGACAACCCTCCCCGCCGGGACCACGAACGACGAGCGGGAGGAGTGACGATGGCTCTGCACCTTGAGGGTGTCCGCAGGGTCGGCATCGTAGACGATGTGAAGGCCGACGCGGAAGCCCTTGGTCGGCTCTTCGAAGACTTCGACATGCAGGCTCTGATCATGCCCCGGCCGCAGCCCCGCGCCACGGCGGAGGAATATCTGTCGACGCTCCCCCCTCTAGACGTACTCGTCTGCGACCATCAGCTGAGCAACAGCTGGCCGGTCGCGTTCACGGGAGCGGAGCTCGCTGCCCGGGCCAACAGCAGCCCTCACAAGCTCCCGGCCATCGTTATGAGTTCGCATGTAGGCACCCACGAGGCATCCTCCATCCACCGTTGGCGGGCCGACATTCCCGCGGTCGTCCGCAAGCAGGCCGACGAAGAAGAAGTCCTTGGCGCCGTCCGATACGCCTTCGAAGAGGCGGCCGGCAGGTGGTCACGAGAGCGGAGCCGGTTCCGCACCCCGGTCGAGGTCCTCGCCGTGCATCTGGCAGGCGAAACGCCGTATGCCGAGGTGCTGGTCAGCGGCTGGAGCCTGACGCAGGTGGCGCACCTGCCACTCCTACGCTTCGAGGAGGACACCGGGATCCAAGCCGACGCCCTACTGCCAGGCACCTGGTTACGGGCCGAGGTCAACTGCTACGCCCCGCGGGCTGAGGACCTTTGCTTCGCACACATTTCCCTGGCCCCCCAACTGTCCGAGGAAGTCCGCGCCCTGTGACCGTTTCTTTTCTCCCCCGTCAGGGCGTATCTCCCGAGGGTGATCTTGCGGTCACGATCCTGGATGTGGGTCATGGCAACTCCGCCATCGTCCGCGACGGGCAACGGTGCGCGGTTGTCGACGCCGCGGACGACACCACACACGCTGAACTCGAAAGACTCGGTTGCACGGACCTCGAGGAAGTCGTCGTCTCGCACGTCGACAACGATCACATCGCGGGAATGAACAGACTCCTCCTGGACCCGCGGTGGTCGCTCGGCCGCGTCCGGGTCAACACCGACGCGTCCAAGGACACTCGGGCGTGGCGGCACCTGCAGGAAACTCTACAGCTCGTGTACGACGACAAGCGCATCACGGGCATCCTGCCGGTCTACACGGATACGGGCCTGCCCATCCGGGTGGGTCGGGCAGAGCTTGAAGTGTGTCATCCTCGGTCGCTGATGGCGCTCTCGGGACCGCGCACGCGCGATGCCCGGTTCGGCACGGTGACGAGCAACACCATGTCCGCCGTCATCCGGATTCATCTCGACGGCGCGGCTGCTGTCCTCCTCGCGAGCGACATCGACGGCGTCGGCTTACGGGACATCTTGGATCGCCGGAGTCAGCAACTCTGCGCGGATGTACTCGTCTTCCCGCATCACGGCGGCCTCCCCGGGGCTATGAATCCGGTGGAGTTCGCCCGCTCGCTCACGTCCGCGGTTGACCCGCGCATGGTGATCTTCTCGATGGGGACGAGCGGCCGAACGGCCAATCCGCGACCAGAAATCATCGAAGGAGTACGGGCGGCGGCACCCGACGCACACATCGCCTGCACGCAGCTGTCGGTCCACTGCCACGAGTTGGGCTCTCCGCCGCCACCCGAAGGGCATCTCTCCGAGGCCATGGCCCGTGGCCGCTCCGCGAGTCGCTGCTGCGCAGGCAGCATCGTGATCACCCGCACCGAGAACGGCTTCCAGTACGCGCCGCCGCTGCCTCGTCATGGCGAGTTCGTGCTTGCACTGGCGTCAGGGACGGAGACCGGGACGTTGCCCTTGTGCCGCGCGCGAGCGTCGCCGATCCCGAACCCTTCGACTGGCGACAGCGTCAGATAACAGAAGGTGGACGAAGTCAGCTGTATCTCGGCCTGGTCTAACGGAGCGAAGTCCGAGTACACCCAAGTGGGCGGCTCGCCGCCGCTGCCGTGGCGTTCCCGAGGCCGGGTGAGCCGTTCGAGCCGGCGGGGAGTCTGCCGGTGGAGGCGTGGTGGCGGGCGGTGTCCGGTCCAATCGCCCGTCCGTGGCGCCGTCCCCAACGCGCTGAGGGTGTGGCCGAGACGAGCAAGGGTGATCTCGACCTCGCGGGTGAGCGATGACGTCGGTCAGGGACGAGCTTGGCGAGATGGTCCGGATGCTGGAGCGTCTTCCGGCTGGTGAGCTCGATCGTTTGCTGCTCGATTTGGGCGGGGCGCCCCGGGTGGAGCGTGAAGTCGCTGCCCAGCGATTCAGGCCCTTGCCGTTCCCGAAGGGTCCTTCGCGGGTTATCGTCCGCACACGCATTGTGCAGCGCTGAGTGCGTCTCCTCGGTTTGGCGCACGTGCCGGAGTAATTCGGCCCGCGGATGTCCGGGGCGACGGGGCAGCCCCGGCCTCCCAGTGGGTGCCGCACTTGACGGATTGGACGCGTGATGGTGGAGCGGCTCACGCCAAGCCAACAGCTCTCGGCGGCGTCCACACCACGGTGGTGCATCTGCAGCCGCCGTAGGGTGCCCGGCGGCCGTCCATGCCTCAGCCCTTGAGGAGATCACCCTGGGGGAAGATTCCTGGCATGTAGCCCCTGGCAGGGGACAGATCCCGCCAGTCGAGGTCCCCCTCCTCCACGGACACTACTCGCCAGTCGTCCTCCTCCTCGTTCATACTGCGGAACGCCTCGTGCAGGAAGTCGGGGAGTACCTCGCTGTCCCGACGGCCTGGGCGGCGCCGGTCCTCGGGAACCGTCCAGTCTGCCGCGAAGAGAGTGCCGTCGGTGTAGAGCGTGCGCTCCTGGCGAGGCCGGTGGCGGGCGAGCAGGCCCAGGATGTCGTCGCGAAGACCTGCGGTTTCGTTGCGTCGAGCCGCCCGTTCCACGCGTTGCAGCACCGGCGCCAAGACCCCGAGTGTTACGCCGAGCGCCGCGAAGCCAGCCACGACGTAGTCGCCCAGAACGAGTGGTTCCTGATGGGCGAACGCGTCGAGGAACGGCGTGTAGTAGGCCAGCACGTGCAGGTCCGGGTCGACGGGGAGGTCTACGGCGCGAGGGTCGGCTGTGTCCGGGGCGATTGCCGTCAGACGCATGGGGCTATGGGGGGAGGAGAAGTGCACCGCGCTCGCGTATGCGATCTTCGGCGCTTTGCCCTTGATGGTCTTGACTGTCCTCTTCTGTTCCTCCATGGCTTCGCGCAGCTTATTCGTCAGCGGGCCCGAGCGGCCCTTGGCTTCCGCGACGACATAACCGCCGAGGGTCAGCTCTCCGAAGAAGTCCGCCCGGCTCCGGCCGGGGGCGAAGGTGAGATTGTAGGCGGAAGCGTAGCGGGCGACGTGCATGAAGAACCGGACGGATAGCTGCCTCTCGGCGAAGATCTGGCACATGGCCTGCCCCAGGGTGTAGGACAGCATGCCCTTCTCGGAGGGGTCGAGCTCGCGGGCGAGGTCGGTACGTGTGATGCGACGGACCGGATCATCGCTCCAGCTGAGATAGGCGGGCAGGACCGCCACCCTGTGGCACCACTCGTATGCCGATGACCTCCCGTGCTTGGTTTGGTCGTATGGGGCCCTGCCCGTGATGAACAACGCGCGCGCCAAGTCTTCTGGCTGGACTGGCAGATCCTGCTCGACGGGGACGCCGGTGCCGACCGGGAAGAGCCTGGCATCGGTGCGCACGTGCGCGGGGCCATTGAAGAACATCGTCGCCGCTTTCCGGGTTCAGGGCCGTCATACACAGACCGTGAGGATCGTCGTACCGGCATCTCTCTATCACTCCGGTCCGCAGTCCGCCCCGGCATCAGCGGAGACGGAAGCGGGAACTCTGGCTCGCCACATGGCTCCGGCCGCGCCGGGCAACTGTGTCCGCGTGCCGCCCTGATGGCGACGGGCGGGTCGGACCGCGCTGGCCATCACTTCGCACTGAACCCCGTGGTCCCGGGCTTGAACTCCGACGACCCGTCCGTCGACTGGAAAGAGCTCTACCCTCCCTACCGCTTCGTGACGGCGGCCAAGACGATGACGGGCTGGGAGGCGGACCTGGAGTTCCAGTATCCGAGCCACGAGGCGACGGTCCGCTTCCAGCACACGCTGGCCAAGCGCAGTGGGCTCCGGATGGGAAGCGTGGCTTCCCGTCTGTCCGACCTCTCGACCCTCCGGGAAGCTGCCACGACCCCCCCATGCACCTGTCCGCGCGGACGCCTGCCGTGTCCCTCATGTGCGCTTCTCGCCTGCTTGCCCTGCGGGAAAGAGACGTCTGTTCGATCTCGCACTATGGCGTCAATTTCCTGGGCGAGGGAGCGACCAGGTTCATCAAGCCCGACCGGGACATGCAGTGGCTGTTCCCGGTGCCAGGTGAGTCAGGGGGAGTACCGGTGGCCGGCGGAGCACGTGGGCCTCGATGAGGCGACGGACCTACTGATAGGTGCCGCCGTGGCGTCGGCGTACGACGACGTCCTGCACGGCGTCGGCCCTCTCGCTCACGACCACCTTCCCCGCAGCCTCTTCGATGACGTCGGACAGTTCGAAGCGCTAAACCAGGTCCTCAAGGACTCGACGGGACTGGACATGGGCTGGCACCGGGCCTGATGTGGGCCCATTCACCGCTCCTGGCGCAACGCCTTCGCTGAGCACCGGTCACGCTGTGCGCCTCGTACACAGGGCTTGATCAAGTTCCGTGAGTGTCGGGGTTGTTGGTGATGCCCAGGATGGCGAGTGCTCGTTCGGGTTCGTGGCGGATGGCGCGGGTGGTCTTGGCGATGTTGTCGGCTCCGAGGATCTTCAGGGTGCCAATGGCGAGGTTGCGGAAGGTAGCCATGGCGCGGGGCGCGTTGCCGGTGTGGACGGTCGAGGCGTCCTCGGCGAAGGTGACATCTCGGATGTAGTGGGAGGAATTCTCGATTCCCCAGTGCCCGCGGATGGCGGTGGCGAGGCCGGCGGGGCTGGTCTGGTGGATATCCAGGCTGGTGACGGCGTAGACGCTCTCGCGACTCTCGGGCTTGCCGGTGGGCTTGCGGCGGCGGTGGACGCGGATGGCGAGGCGGGCGTGGGGGAAGGCGATCCCGCCGAGGCTGTCGGCGATGGAACAGGTCTTGATCGACCGGGACTCGCGCCGTCCGTGGGCGGTGGCGGAGGCGGTGTGCTGGACGGTGATCGATGTCCAGGGCAGAGCGGCGAGCTGGGCGTACGCGGTGGGCTGGTTGGTCTTGATGACCGCGATGTAGTGTGCCTTCTTCGTCTCGACCAGCCAGGTGATGTTGGCCTTCACCGAGTGCAGGGCGTCGAAGGTGACCACGGCGTCAGCGAGGTGGAGTGGTGCCAGCAGGGGCTTGAAGTGCCGCGTCTCGTTGGTCTTCGCGCCGACCTCGACCTGTGCGAGCGTGGCGACGGGGTGATGCGTGACCGCCGCGAGCAGGTGCCGGCGCGGCGCGGCCAGGTGGGCCGAGCCCTTCAGCGCCTTGCCGTCCACGGCGATGACCCGCCGCGGTCGGGCCGCTGACGCATCCGCGCACGCGGACTTGCGGTGCTGGTCAGCGAGGTAGGCGCCCACGGCCTGGTCCAAAGCATCGCCGTCGACCGCCATGAGGACGCGTCCGATGGTGACCGGCTTGGGGCTGCGCCGCCAGCCGAGCAGGTGACGGCGGATCCTCAGGGTCGCCAGCAGGGTGTTCGTGGCCCGCTCGGCGAACTCGGCGATCTCGTCCAGGCTCTTCGCACCTGACACGGCCGCGCAGGCACACACCAGCAGGATCGACACCAGGGAGTACCAGCGGCCCCGGCGAGAACGCGGATCGGGCACCGATGCGAGGTAGGGGCACAGGTCAGCGATCCGGTCCGCATCCAGCGGACCCAGCTTCTCCAGCACGGCAGGTATAGGGGAAGATGCAACGGCAGGCACGGGACATCCTCATGATCATCTGGCTTAGTCACCACAATGATCACGAACCCTCGTGCCTGCACTGCTATCCGCTCCTACCGGCCCTGATCGTCAACCACCCGCTCATCCGCGGAACTTGACGGAGCCCTGCCTCGTACATGGCCATCTCTCACCCGGTCCGTTGGCCTGTGAGGTGGTGGCCGTATGGGTGCCGTATCTCGAACATTCGGGAATGAATTCGGATCGATAGGTGACCGAAATTGAATCGAATGTGACCGCTGTGCATTCAGAGATTTATGGTGACAAGATGCGGACCCAGATCCTGAGGGGTGACGGCATCTCATGGGGCTTGTGGCTCCCTTTGCTGTGTGTTCCCGCCGGACGTCCCAGGGTGTGTACGAGCGCAGCAAGGAGCCGCGATGACCCAGCCCAGTGAGCCGCGTGCCATCCCAGGCCCGCGAGACGGCTCCGCCGAACCACACGGGACCGTAGTCCCGGTGCCGCCCCGGCTCACCAAGGCGGTCATCCGCAACTTCCGGCTGCTCCGCAGAACCGAGCTCTCCTTCACCGACAAGGTGACGCTGTGCGTCGGACGCAACAACACGGGAAAGACCTCGCTTGCGAAACTGTTCGAATTCTTCGTGGCGAGGAAGAAGGCCGCGCTGCGCATCGAGGACTTCTCCGCCGACTGCTACGAGGAGTTCCTGGCCGCCCATCGCCTCTTCGCCTCGGGCGAGGCAGAGCAGGCGCGCGACACGGTTCCGGCAGTCACCCTCACCCTCCACATCTCCTACGACAAGGACTGCGGCCAGTACGGACCCCTGGCCCCCTTCGTGGTGGACCTCGACCCCGACTGCTCCGAGGTGGTGATCAGGTTCGCCTTCGCGTTGGGGGACGGTGCCCTGAAGGAGTTCTTCGGCGGCGTGCCGGTGGGGCCGGATGCCACGGCCACGCTTGAGCAGCTGGGCAGAGGCATCCCGAAGCACTTCGAGATGTCGGTGATGGCGGTGGACCCGACCGATGAGGCGAACGTCCGACCGGTCGACCTCGCGGACGTGCGCACCCTGGTGAGGGTGGACTTCGTCGAGGCGCAGCGAGGGCTGGACGACGAGAGCGACGGGCATGCCGCACCAATCGGAGCGGTCTTCGAGTAACTGCTGACCGCGGCGGAGAAGAGCCAGAACGCGACGTGGCTGGAGGAGCTCGCGGCGAACATCGACAAGACACTCGTGGATACCTCCGGCAGTCTCGACAGCAGCCTCCAGAAGGTCCGCGAACGGGTGGCGCCGACGTTGAAGGCATTCGGCTATCCGGGTCTGGCCAACCAGGAGTTCGTCACGGCCGCCCGGCTGGACTCCAAGAGGCTGCTCAGGAACTTCGCGCGCATTCACTATCCAGGAGTGGCCGGTGTGCGGTTCCCTGAGTCGTACAACGGCCTCGGTACGCGGAACTTGGTGATGATTCTGCTCAGGCTCTTCACCTGCTATCGCGGGTCTTCGAATTTAGTGGGGGTGCGCCTGCCGTCGGCTCCGGCGGGTGGTCGCACAGCGTGAGCGTAGGCGCTGGTTGGCGCGGTTGCGGAAGCCGAAGGCGTTACGCGCTTCGAGCTTGATGAGGCGGTTGTTGCCTTCGGAGGCGGCGTTGGTGATGCCGGTGGTCAGGTAGGTCTCGATGCCGTCCCACCACTGCTCGATGGTCTCGGCGAGGGTGAGGAGTTCGTGCAGGTGGGCGTGGTCGGCGACGTGGGTGAAGAAGCGGTGGCGGGCGGCGGAGATCGCGGAGCGGTCGGGGGCGTGGTGGGTGCGGCTGACGGCCAGGCCGAGGAGGTCGCGCAGGAGTTCCTTGGCCTGCCAGGCCGCGTGGATCTGCCGGCCGTAGGTACCCATGTACTCCAACTCGGTCTTCAGGAGGAGGCGTTGGTCTTCGGTGAGGTCTTCTTTGTTGCGGCGCAGGAGTTTGCGGACGGTGTAGATGCCGTCGCCCTTGCGGGCCCGGCGGCCGTGCTGCCGCCAGGTGAGGCGTCGGCGCAGGTCGGCGAGGTGGCGCTGGGCGAGTTGCACGATGTGGAAGCAGTCGACGACCACGGTCGCGTGCGGCAGGGCACGGTGGACGGCGGCGCGGAAGGTGGAACACAGGTCGATGGCGACGTAGCGCACCTGTGCCCGCCAGGATGCGGGCTGGGAGCTGAGCCAGTCGGCGACCGAGGTGGCGTTGCGGCCTTCGACCTGCCCGAACAGTCCTTGCCCGCCGATCGCGTCGACGAAGCCGATGTGCCAGGCGTCCGCGACCAGTTCCCACTTCTGCGTGGCCGGGTTCTGGGCCCAGACCGGCTTGCCCCGCCGGGTCTCGTCGATCCCGACCGCCTCGGTCGCGGGCGGCGTCTCGGGCAGGACCGTCGCGGCGTAGTCCTCAAAGCATCGCTGCACGATGGGCCAGCTCAAGGACAGGTCGCGGCCGGCCTGCACGACGGTGCGGGATCCGTCGCAGACCGCGGCCCCCGCCGCCCGGCGCAGGGCGGTGGTGGTGCGCATCCCGGCGGGCACCGCGTGGATCGCCTCGGTGAACGAGCCGCGCTCGCACGCGGGTTCGGCGCAGTACCAGCGTGCCTTGCGCCACCGGATACTCACAGGGCGTCCACCGCAGGGCAGGTGCCGGGGCCGGGTGGTGCGGTAGTCCTTCAGCCGGGTGGCGAAGACCCCGCACGAGGGGCAGGCCCGGGCGGAGTCCTCGCTCGTGACCACGTACACCGTCGAACCGCCCGCCCCGTCGTCCTTGACCTGCGTCACACTCACCCCCTCCAGCCCCAGAAGTCGCGTTGCCGCTTCGTTGATGCCGGTATCGTCGCTGTTCAAGCCCGTGGGGTTTCATGATCGGTTGCCTAGACAACAACCATGATCACGAAGGCCCGCGGGCTCCTTGCGTCCAGGGCGCCCGCACCCCAACCACCTCACACAGCGTGACCGGCGAGCGCGCCCGTCACCGCCGCACCCCCCACTAAATTCGAAGACCCGCTATCGCGACCACACGGCGACCTCCCCGGAGTCGGGGATCCATCTCGTCTTCCTGGAGGAACCGGAGGCCCATCTGCATCCGCAGATGCAGGAGGCATTCATCCAGCGACTCACGTACTCCGTCAATCTGTTCCCTCGGATCGACGCGCAGATGAGAGCGACGATGCCCGGGCAAAAGGGAGCGGTCGAGGAGAGCAGCACCGCAATCGACAGCAGCCCCCGGTGGAACGCTCAGTTCGTGGTGACCACCCACTCGGCACACGTAGCCAACCGGGGACACTTCGCCGACATCCGGTACTTCCGGAAGGAGGAGGACACCGTGGAGAGCGGAAGCGAGCCGGGGCCGGCCCGCACCGTCATCAAGGACCTGTCCCAGGTGACCGGCGACGAGAGGTTCCTCCGCAAGTACCTGACCCTCACCCGGGCCGACCTCTACTTCGCGGACAAGGCCATCCTCGTCGAGGGCGCCAGCGAGCGTATCTTCGTCCCGGCTGCGGAGGAGAAGCTGGCGGCGAGGAGGCCCGGACAGACGCCCCAGCACCAGTACGTGACCTTGATGGAGGTCGGCGGGGCGCATGCCCACAGGTTCTATCCGCTGCTGAAGGTCCTCGGGATCCCAGCCCTGATCATCACGGATCTTGATCCCGTCGACGACAGGGATCCCAAGATCCGCAAGTGCCTGGTGTCCGAATCCGGACGCACGTCCAACCAGTCCATCAGGGCGTGGTCCCCCGAGATGGCCGACATCACGGTGGCCGAGCTGCTGCAGCTGGCCGAGACGGACCCGCCGATCGCCGGCGGCAGCATGTGCCTCGCCTACCAGGTGCCGGAGGAGCCCGGCGGTCCGTGCGGCCGCACTTTCGAGGACGCCTTCGCGCTGGCCAACCGGGCCCTGTTCGGTATCCCCACAGGTGCCGCTCCCGCCGAGGAACTGGAACAACAGGCCCGTAGCAGCGTGGAGACCAGGCGCAGCAAGGTCGACTTCGCCCTCGACCACGCCCTCGGAGACCACGACTGGCAGGTCCCGAAGTACATCAGGCGCGGCCTCGAGTGGCTCATGGCACAGGACGGGACGGCGACGAAGGCGGACGTCCAGTGACGACCGAGGCGGAAGACGTCACGCACACGATCCTGACGGCTCTCCAGGCGGGCCGTCACTTCAAGGTGGAGGCCGGTGCCGGTGCGGGCAAGACCAGCTCACTGATCGAGGCGCTCCAGAGCATCCTGGCTGACCGCCCCCGCTACCTCCCGTGGCCCCACCAGCGCATCGCCTGCGTCACCTACACCAATGTGGCCCGCGACGAGATCATCAGCCGTACCGACCGCAGCCCGTACGTGTTCGCCGAAACCATCCATGGTTTCCTGTGGCAGCTGCTCTCCCCTTTCCGTAAGCACCTGTTGCGCCACATCGTCGAGCTGGACATCATGCTGTCGAAGATGGAGGGCCACACCTCACTGGACGGTTACACCGTCGAGTACAGCACCGGCTTCCAGAAAGTGGACCACGACACCCGTCGCGTGCAGCTGGGGCACAACGATCTGCCCGTCCTCGCGAGGGCGTTCTTCGCCCTCCCCAAGTTCCGGGCCCTGGCTGCCGACCGGTTCCCGATCGTCTTCGTGGACGAGTACCAGGACACCCCTGCCGGTCTGGTGGAGGCCATGCTGGGCACGCCGGGCGATGAGGCCACCGCGCGCAGCCCCGTCTGCGGCTTCTTCGGGGACCATTGGCAGCAGATCTACGACAACGCGTGCGGGGCACTCGAGGACGCCCGCCCGACACCGGTCTTCAGACGGCGCAATCGGCGCTCGCAGCGCGCCGTCGTGAACCTCCTGAACACGATGCGTCCCGAACTGACACAGACCACGGCGTCAGGAGTTGGCGAGGGCACCGTCGCCGTCTATCACACCAACGAATGGGCCGGGACGAGGCTTACTCACCACCGGAAGGGTCAGCTCGGCTGGGACGCGGCCCACGCGGCCCGGAAATGGGTACTGGACGACGTCCGCGACCGGTTATGGAGCACTGGAGTATCCGGTAACGATGCCCAGGTGCGGGCGGATGAGCCCAGCACGAAGATCCTCATGCTCACGCACGAGACGATCGCCGGCGAACTGGGATATCAGAAGCTCCACGGGGCCTTTCGGCGCAACGACTCTTACGTGAGGAAGGAGGACCACGCCATGGCCTTCTTCATGGACACGCTGGAACCGGCCCTCCTCCACCACCGGAACAAGCGCTATGGCGCGATGTTCGACGCACTCGACCCCCGTGGCCGTCCACCCATCAACTCGCCGGCCGCCAAGCAGGAATGGATGACGTTCCTGACGAAACTGAGGGAGGCCCGCGAGACGGGCACGGTCGGCGACGTCCTCGACCTCTGCCTTGAGCAGCAACTCTTCGACGGCCTGGGGAAGGTGCGCGAGCGTCACCGGAAGGCCGTGTCACCATCCGGCACCGATCCACAGGCCATGAGTGACGACAAGGCCCATGCCCGGGCGGCGGCTCGATCGAAGGAGTACCAACAACTGCGCCAGGTGTCGTACGCGGAGTTGCTGGCTTTGAACGAGCACCTCGGCGGCTGCACGCCCTTCGCCACACAACACGGAGTCAAGGGACTGGAGTTCAACCGGGTCCTCACAGTGGTCAGCAAGGGACACTCTCGCTTCCAGATCCCCGAAATGCTGGCCAACTTCTCCGGGTCTTCGAATTTAGTGGGGGGTGCGGCGGTGACGGGCGCGCTCGCCGGTCACGCTGTGTGAGGTGGTTGGGGTGCGGGCGCCCTGGACGCAAGGAGCCCGCGGGCCTTCGTGATCATGGTTGTTGTCTAGGCAACCGATCATGAAACCCCACGGGCTTGAACAGCGACGATACCGGCATCAACGAAGCGGCAACGCGACTTCTGGGGCTGGAGGGGGTGAGTGTGACGCAGGTCAAGGACGACGGGGCGGGCGGTTCGACGGTGTACGTGGTCACGAGCGAGGACTCCGCCCGGGCCTGCCCCTCGTGCGGGGTCTTCGCCACCCGGCTGAAGGACTACCGCACCACCCGGCCCCGGCACCTGCCCTGCGGTGGACGCCCTGTGAGTATCCGGTGGCGCAAGGCACGCTGGTACTGCGCCGAACCCGCGTGCGAGCGCGGCTCGTTCACCGAGGCGATCCACGCGGTGCCCGCCGGGATGCGCACCACCACCGCCCTGCGCCGGGCGGCGGGGGCCGCGGTCTGCGACGGATCCCGCACCGTCGTGCAGGCCGGCCGCGACCTGTCCTTGAGCTGGCCCATCGTGCAGCGATGCTTTGAGGACTACGCCGCGACGGTCCTGCCCGAGACGCCGCCCGCGACCGAGGCGGTCGGGATCGACGAGACCCGGCGGGGCAAGCCGGTCTGGGCCCAGAACCCGGCCACGCAGAAGTGGGAACTGGTCGCGGACGCCTGGCACATCGGCTTCGTCGACGCGATCGGCGGGCAAGGACTGTTCGGGCAGGTCGAAGGCCGCAACGCCACCTCGGTCGCCGACTGGCTCAGCTCCCAGCCCGCATCCTGGCGGGCACAGGTGCGCTACGTCGCCATCGACCTGTGTTCCACCTTCCGCGCCGCCGTCCACCGTGCCCTGCCGCACGCGACCGTGGTCGTCGACTGCTTCCACATCGTGCAACTCGCCCAGCGCCACCTCGCCGACCTGCGCCGACGCCTCACCTGGCGGCAGCACGGCCGCCGGGCCCGCAAGGGCGACGGCATCTACACCGTCCGCAAACTCCTGCGCCGCAACAAAGAAGACCTCACCGAAGACCAACGCCTCCTCCTGAAGACCGAGTTGGAGTACATGGGTACCTACGGCCGGCAGATCCACGCGGCCTGGCAGGCCAAGGAACTCCTGCGCGACCTCCTCGGCCTGGCCGTCAGCCGCACCCACCACGCCCCCGACCGCTCCGCGATCTCCGCCGCCCGCCACCGCTTCTTCACCCACGTCGCCGACCACGCCCACCTGCACGAACTCCTCACCCTCGCCGAGACCATCGAGCAGTGGTGGGACGGCATCGAGACCTACCTGACCACCGGCATCACCAACGCCGCCTCCGAAGGCAACAACCGCCTCATCAAGCTCGAAGCGCGTAACGCCTTCGGCTTCCGCAACCGCGCCAACCAGCGCCTACGCTCACGCTGTGCGACCACCCGCCGGAGCCGACGGCAGGCGCACCCCCACTAAATTCGAAGACCCACTTCTCCCGGCGCGACGAACTGATGGACAAGGAACTGGAGGCGTTCATCAGGGCACGCAACCTCTTCTACGTGGCATGCTCACGGGCCAGAGAGCACCTGGCTATCCTCTTCACCACGAAACTTGAGCCCGCTGCACTGGACACCCTCCGGGAATGGGTCGGCGAGTCGCGGATCACGTCGCCAGGGCTCCGTCAAGTTCCGCGGATGAGCGGGTGGTTGACGATCAGGGCCGGTAGGAGCGGATAGCAGTGCAGGCACGAGGGTTCGTGATCATTGTGGTGACTAAGCCAGATGATCATGAGGATGTCCCGTGCCTGCCGTTGCATCTTCCCCTATACCTGCCGTGCTGGAGAAGCTGGGTCCGCTGGATGCGGACCGGATCGCTGACCTGTGCCCCTACCTCGCATCGGTGCCCGATCCGCGTTCTCGCCGGGGCCGCTGGTACTCCCTGGTGTCGATCCTGCTGGTGTGTGCCTGCGCGGCCGTGTCAGGTGCGAAGAGCCTGGACGAGATCGCCGAGTTCGCCGAGCGGGCCACGAACACCCTGCTGGCGACCCTGAGGATCCGCCGTCACCTGCTCGGCTGGCGGCGCAGCCCCAAGCCGGTCACCATCGGACGCGTCCTCATGGCGGTCGACGGCGATGCTTTGGACCAGGCCGTGGGCGCCTACCTCGCTGACCAGCACCGCAAGTCCGCGTGCGCGGATGCGTCAGCGGCCCGACCGCGGCGGGTCATCGCCGTGGACGGCAAGGCGCTGAAGGGCTCGGCCCACCTGGCCGCGCCGCGCCGGCACCTGCTCGCGGCGGTCACGCATCACCCCGTCGCCACGCTCGCACAGGTCGAGGTCGGCGCGAAGACCAACGAGACGCGGCACTTCAAGCCCCTGCTGGCACCACTCCACCTCGCTGACGCCGTGGTCACCTTCGACGCCCTGCACTCGGTGAAGGCCAACATCACCTGGCTGGTCGAGACGAAGAAGGCACACTACATCGCGGTCATCAAGACCAACCAGCCCACCGCGTACGCCCAGCTCGCCGCTCTGCCCTGGACATCGATCACCGTCCAGCACACCGCCTCCGCCACCGCCCACGGACGGCGCGAGTCCCGGTCGATCAAGACCTGTTCCATCGCCGACAGCCTCGGCGGGATCGCCTTCCCCCACGCCCGCCTCGCCATCCGCGTCCACCGCCGCCGCAAGCCCACCGGCAAGCCCGAGAGTCGCGAGAGCGTCTACGCCGTCACCAGCCTGGATATCCACCAGACCAGCCCCGCCGGCCTCGCCACCGCCATCCGCGGGCACTGGGGAATCGAGAATTCCTCCCACTACATCCGAGATGTCACCTTCGCCGAGGACGCCTCGACCGTCCACACCGGCAACGCGCCCCGCGCCATGGCTACCTTCCGCAACCTCGCCATTGGCACCCTGAAGATCCTCGGAGCCGACAACATCGCCAAGACCACCCGCGCCATCCGCCACGAACCCGAACGAGCACTCGCCATCCTGGGCATCACCAACAACCCCGACACTCACGGAACTTGATCAAGCCCTGTCACGTCGCTGCGGTTCGACGGGGATACGGTGGTTGGTGGCGAATGAGGGACGAGGCAGACCGGACGGATCCCCGGATCGACCCCGGCAAGGGATGCCCTGGGTTGCTGGTCGCCCGGATACGATCGCCTCATGACGACCTCGGGGAGCCCCCGGCCGCCGAAGATCACGGAGAAGTGCTCCCTCGACCTCCGCCATGTCCGGGATCGTGCCCTCCGTGGGGGGTGACTCCAAGCACCGCACCGCCGCCAGCCCCCCACCATGGCTGGCCTCCGCAACCTCGTGACCATGCCCACAGCGGGCAGACTCCTACACACCCGTGGTGGCGCCGCCGTGTCCGGCCCGATCGTTCACCCGTGGCGTCGGCCGGAGGCGGTCGTGACAGCGGCCGCGGAGGACCGTGGTGCCGACTTCATGTAGGCGTCGCGCATTTCCAGATGGACGGCCGTCCTCTGGCAGTCGCGGAACAGCTCCCCGCACGTCGGGGGTCTCGTCAACCTTCTTTACCTCCAGGAAGAACTGCATCATGCGCCAGGGGATCTCCATGACCGACTCATGGCCGGGGATGTCCAGCTGTCCGAGGCGCTTGACGTCCTTCCCTTTCCGGCCTGGGAGTGTCTAATCAACGGGTCTGGCCCGTAGTCGGTGGTGACGGCCAGTAGCCATCAGCGATCATGATCTTGTGGTGGATGTCAACTCGCTTGTGAGCACAGTGTTTTCGGGATTGTCGGCATTGCTCGTCGAGGACGTGGCGGACGGCGGGGACGCAGTCGTGGTCACAGCTCGCACGCTGGACGCGGCGGTGCCGTGTCCAGCGTGCGGGGCGCTGACTGCGAGGGTGCACGGGTATCACCGCCGGACGGTGGCGGACGTGCCGGTCGACGGTCGGCAGGTCGTCGTCCGCTTGCGGGCGCGGCGGCTGGTCTGTCCGGTTCTGGGCTGTGCACGGCAGACCTTCCGTGAGCAGGTTCCCGGGCTGCTGGAGCGCCACCAGCGTCGGACGGTGCGGCTGACCAGGCAGATTGCCGAAGTGGCACGGGAGTTATGCGGCCGGGCGGCCGCACGTCTGGCCGGCCGGCTCACCGTGCCGGCCTCCCGTACCACCATGCTCAGGTGGCTGTGGCGCCTGCCGACGCCCGAAGCGCCGGTCCCCGCGGTGATCGGAGTGGACGACTTCGCGCTGCGGCGCCGTCACCGATACGCCACGATCATCACCGATGCCATCACCGGCCGGCGCATCGAGGTCCTGCCCGGCCGGGACGCCGGTCCCCTGGAAGCCTGGCTACGCAAACACCCCGGCATCACGACGGTTTGCCGGGACGGCTCAGCCACCTACGCCGAAGCCATCCGCCGCGCCCTGCCCGACGCGGTGCAGGTCAGCGACCGCTGGCACATCTGGCGCAACCTGTGCGACAAGGTCCAGCTCGAAATCCGCGCCCACGCCGACTGCTGGGCCGCGGCCCTCAACCCGCCGCTGCCCGGCGGAGTACGCGAGCAGACCACCCGTGAACGCTGGAACAAGATCCACACCCTGCTCGGCCAGGGCGTCGGGCTGCTGGACTGTTCCCGCCGCCTCGGCCTGGCGCTGAATACCGTCAAGCGCTACGCCCGCATGCCCGAGCCCACGGGCCTGCGCATCGCACCGGCCTACCGGCCCACTCTCGTTGACGCCTACCGCGAGCACCTGCGCCGACGCCGCACCGAGGAGCCGGGCGTCCCGGTCCTCCACCTCTTCCACGAGATCAAGGAACTCGGATACACCGGCAGCCTCAACGGCCTGCACAAATACCTCAACCAGGGCCGCGCCGACGGCGACCGGCCCGTCACCACCCCACGCCGCGCCGCGCGGCTCCTCCTCACCGACCCAGACCACCTGCGCCCGAAACAGACCGCCCTGCTGGAGAAGATCACCGCAGCCTGCCCTGAGATGACCGAACTCGCCAACCTCGTACGCGACTTCGCGGCCCTGCTCACGCCGCTCCTGGACAACGATGTGAAGCTCACGGGGTGGATCACCGCCACCCGCGCCGCGGCGCTGCCCCACCTGCACAGCTTCGCCAACGGACTCGAACTCGACCGCTCAGCCATCGACGCCGGCCTCACCCTGCCCTACCACAACGGCCGCACCGAAGGCGTCAACACCAGAACGAAACGGATCATGAGACAGATGCACGGCCGCGCCGGATTCGACCTCCTCCGCCACCGCATCCTCCTGCGCTGATGGCTACTGGCCGTCACCACCGACTACGGGCCAGACCCGTTAAGTTGACACACCCCCCCGCCGTGCAGTCCGGGGGCTCAACAGTGGTAATCCCCGTTAACCGCAGCGCGACACCGCCCCAGTCCAACAGCTCCCGCTCCTTCAGGCCGCGAGCCAGGGCCTCGGTCACCTCCGGCAGCGGGCTGCCAAACTCGATCGTCCCGCTCCCGCCGGCCGCGTACTGCCCCCGCGCCCGCCGTGCCCGAGGAAAGACGGGGGCACTGTGCCCGAACGGCACCATGCCGTGCACACCGACTCCTTCTCCGTGGAGCTGCCTGCCCAACTCGGGGGCGGTGCGGGCCAGTACGTCGTACGCAAGGCCACGCCCAGGCGCGAGAACGGCCTCCCAGGGCAGCTGTGAAGCCGTCGTGGTGACAGCTAATCGCAGTCTCATACCGTTCACTCTCCAAAGCCGCGGCACCGATCCGGACGGAGGAACCAACACCGGCTCTCCCAAACGAGGCAGAGCCTAAAGCGCGCCACTGACAATCCCTCACGACGGCTGACCGGGCGATCATCTCCGGTGCCTCTTCGATCAGTTGAAGCCGTCTCGCGTAAACTGGTTGCCTAGCGGTTGCACAGTAGTTGGCCTCGCAAGCCGCCCAAGGGTTGAATGGGCTTGATCCGCTTTGACGGACATTCGAGATCAGGGGTTCTGCCCCGGGAGGATGTCCACCACGGAGAACATGGAGAAGAAGAAGCCTCGGCTACCGCAGCCCCGCCGAATACGAGACCGCACCCGCAGCCTGACCACCACACCAATGGTGTCCGTCAAAGCGGAACAAGCTCAGACTGCCGGTCTTCATCGCCCCTACGAGGGATCACAACGCGACGACGCGGGCGGACTCGGCGACGGCCATCACCGGTCCTCATAGTCCTTACGAGGGGTCACAACGTCCACACGTAAAGGTCATCCAGCGTGCCTGCCTCGCGTCCTCGTCGTCCCTCCGAGGGGTCACAACTACTCGACCGGCGTGCCTGGCGTGCAGCGCCGAAGCGACACTGCAGGCCGACATCCGCCAGTTCCTGCTCGAAGCGGACCTCAACCTTGGCGAGCAGGATCTCCTGACCCCCGTGCTGGAAGCCCAGGTGGGTAACGGCACCGGCCACCGCATCGACATCGAGATGGGCGCGACCGTCATCGAGGTCAAGAAGGACATCAGCCGCCCGAAGGCCCGCAACGAGGCGGTTGTGCAACTGACGAAGTACGTGCGGGCCCGAACTGAGCAGCGCGAACGGCGGCACGTCGGCATCCTCACCGACGGCGCTGACTGGCGGGCCTACACACTGGTCCGCGACGAGCTGAACGAAGTGAACCGCTTCGACGTGCGGGAGCGCAACGTCAAGGCGCTGGACCTGGTCCGGTGGCTCGAAGGCGTCCTGGCGACGTCCGAGGGAGCCGCACCCACACCGGACGCCATCGCGACCCGCCTCGGAGCGGACAGCGTCGCCCACTCCATCGACAAGACGATCCTTACGGCGCTGTACGAGGAGAATAAGAACCAGCCGACTGTCCAACTGAAGCGCGATCTGTGGGCACGGCTGCTGCGCAGCGCCCTGGGCGCCCAGTTCGAGAACAGCGACGACCTGTTCATCGAGCACACGCTCCTGGTGAACACAGCCTCGATCATCGCCCACGCCGTGATGGGCATCGACGTGAAGGACACGGCACCCGCCTCGCTGGTCTACGGTCAGCTGTTCGCACAGGCGCGAATCTCGGGTGTGGTTGAGTCAGATTTCTTCGGCTGGCCACTGGAGACCGAGGGTGGCGAGGGCTTCGTCCAAGACTTGGCTCGTCGGCTCGCAGGCTTCGACTGGTCGAGGGTCGAGCACGACGTCCTGAAGGTTTTGTACGAGTCGGTGATCTCCACGGAGACCCGTAAGAAACAGGGGGAGTACTACACCCCGGACTGGCTGGCGGAAGCGACGGTGATCGAGGCCGTCCCCGACCCGCTCAACCAGCGGATCATGGACCCGTCGTGCGGTTCCGGCACGTTCCTCTTCCACGGCGTCCGGCGCTACCTGACCGCCGCAAAGGATGCCGGACTGCCCCTGCGTGAGGCACTGGACAGCCTGCACGACCATGTTGCCGGCATCGACCTCGATTCTTCGGTGGCGTGACGGCGTCGCCGTGTGCGGCTGGCTGCCCGGTATGTCCCGTGCCGTGTCGGGACTGGCCGTCGCGTGACGCTGCGGGGCGTCGGGTTCCACGGGCCCCGGGGGTGCTGCGGTCCTCTCCTCTCCGGTGTCGTCGGGGTGGTGGCCGGTCGTCAGGTACGGGCCGGGAGTTCGGTGGCTCGCTTCCAGGCGGCGGTGAACGCTGCCGCCCAGGGCCAGGTGCGGTCAAGGTGGAGGGTGCGGCGGCGGGCGTGGGAGGTGAGGCGGGCGGGCAGGTGGTAGAGCTTCCTGCGGATCGTCTCCGGTTCGGCGGCGGCGAGTTCGGGCTCGTCGTGCAGGAGGAGGAGCCGGGTCCAGGCGTCGAGGTCGGCGGCGAGCGTGGCGGCCAGCACCCAGGCGGCGTTGAACTGCCAGGATTTCGAGGGCAGCAGCCCGAGGCCGACCCGCTTGATCGCTTTGACGCGGTCCTCGACCTCGGCGTGATCGCGGTACAGGGCGTCGACGAACCAGACCTGGCCGGAGCCGGGTACCCCGGAAAGTCCCTGGTGGGAGGGGATGTTCGTGGCGACGATCTGGTAGCGCCAGCCGGTGCGTTTCTCGAAGGCGGTCAGCTTCTTCGCATCCCGGCGCGAGGGCTTGACCCGGCGCACGATCAACCGCATCCCCTGGGGCCAGCCGGTCAGGTCACGGACCCCGGTCAGCTCAGCGACCTGGTAGGACAGCCATTCGCCGTCGGGGCCCTTGATCTCGTGCAGTTGGCCGTCTTGCCGCAGCGCCGCCGTCCACACCTTCTCCGGCAGCCGGGCGATGGCCTTCTCGTCGGCGTCGTTGATGGCCCAGCCGGTCACCCAGCGCACCCGGCGCCGGCTGGTGGTCAGGCTCTGGAGGTGGCCGAGGACGTCGTGGCTGAAGGCCGCGCCGTCGATCCGTATCAGCAGCTTCGACCACAGCGGCAGCGGGAGCTGCCGAAACGCCGAGGCCAGGACACTCTTGTGGTCGTCGACATCGTTCGGCGGCGCGTTGCCGGGTCGCAGCAGCATGGCGACACACTCGCGGGTGTTGGCCACCCACGCTCCCAGCGGCATGTGGCCGAAGCTGCCCTTGAAGGTGCCGGCCGCACCCTCCTTCTTGCTGCTACAGGTCACGATGGTGGCGTCGAGGTCGAGGACGTACCAGCCGGTGAGTTCTCTGCCGCACACCGCGATCCAAGGGAAGCCGCCGGGGCGCAGGGCGAGCAGGGTCCACACCATGCGCCGGACCACGGCGCGCACGCGCTCGATCCGCGCCGCCACCGGACCGTCGATCGCCTCCAGAGTGCGGCGCAGGGTGCTGTCCGAGACCGGCCGCGGGAACAGGCTCTTCCAGTGGTGCTGTAGTTGCTCGGCTTCCAGGATGTTCGTCGCGCCGAGCACGATCGCGCAGGCCAGCTGGACCAGCGCCATGCCCCGGTCACGCCAGCCAGGCCCAGTGCCCTTCGGCAGCGCCGCGCTGAGCACGGTGGCCAGGCCGACGCGGTCGGCGACCTTCCGCAGCAGCACCACGCCCGCGTGGCCGGTCAGGTTCTTGCCATCGGCCCGCACGGCAAGCCGGTGATCCCATTCGGTAGCCTGCACCTGTTGGGTGTCTCTTCTCTGCGACGGTTTTGATCTAGGAAATCCAGATCATCGCAGGTGGGAGGCACCCTTCTTCTGTCGGGGCATCAAGTCACGGCCGTAGCTGAATACATGAGGTCGACCTCCACCCTGTCGCCGTGGCACTGGCCCGCGTCACCTACCTCCTCGCCATCGGACGCGAGACCCTGACCTCCGAAGAGCGCGGTCCGATAAGCGTCCCCGTCTATCTGGGCGACAGCCTCCAGTGGGACCAGCGCACTGACCTCATCGACCACGGCCATCTCGTCATCCAGACCGGCACCGGCAACCAGCTCTTCGCCAACGAGCTACGCTTCTCAGAAACGCTGGTGCAGGACGCCAGCCGCTTTGACGCGATCGTCAACGAACTCGCCGACAAGGCAGCCGACCCGCACCGAACCAAGGGCAAGCTGCCCTCCCTCACCGCCGTCTTCAACCGGCACGGCGTCGCCGACAAGGACGACCAGGAAGAACTTGCGGAGAACTTCCGTGTCCTGTGTGAGCTGGTCGACGAGGACCGCAACCACATCTGGTCCTACTATGTCCGCAACCTCGCCCGACCCATGTGGCTCTCGCGCGCCGAGAACCGCGTCGACGTCCTCGTCGGCAACCCGCCCTGGCTCTCCTACCGGCACATGCCGGGGCACATGCAGAAGACCTTCAAGGACATGATGCAGGCACGCGGCCTGTGGAAGGGCTTCGAGGTCGCCACCCACCAGGACCTTTCCGGCCTGTTCATCGCCCGCGCCGTCCAGCAGTACCTGCGCGAGGACGGCTCCTTCGCCTTCGTCGTCCCGAACCCGGTCCTGGACCGCCCCTACTGGACAGGTTTCCGCAGTGGGGAATGGACCGACCCCGACCACCCCGTCAAGGTTGGCTTCACCGGCTCCTGGGACCTGCGCCGACTGCGTCCGCACTTCTTCCCCCGCGCTGCCGCCGTCGTTTTCGGCAAGCGCCGCACCCTCAGAATCGGGCAGCAGGGCAACAGCGCCGTGGCGCTGCCTCGGAAGACCGAGGTCTGGACTGGGAAGATCCCGAAGAATGCCGCTCACTGGGAACGTGCTAAGGGCTGGATTACCCGGAAGGCGGGTGAACTGCGCTACCCCAAGGAGGGGCTGATCAGTTCCCCCTACCGGGAGCGATTCATGAATGGGGCGACTATCTTCCCCAAGGTCTTCTTCTTCGTAGAGGAGCAGGCGGCCAGCCCTCTTGGCCTGGGAGGAGGTCGCGTCGCAGTCCGCTCTCGGCGCAGCACTCTGGAGAAGAAGCCCTGGAAGGACCTTCCCGATCTGGAGGGATCGGTCGAGAAGCAATTCGTCCGGCCCGTTCTGCTTGGCGAGCACGTCGTCCCCTACTGGCATTAACGCTCTGATTCGGCTCCACTTTCCGGCTTGAGTTGGCCCCACCCCTGGGGGCGTACGGGAGCGTTCGGGGGTTGTTCCGGTCTGATCTGGCCCCACCGGGTAGCGGGTGGTGGGACGGTCGTGGTGGGCCACCGTGTGGGGGCGATGCCGGATGGATTTGTCGAGGGAAGAGCTGTTCCTGCGGATCCGCCGTGACTCGTGGCAGGAGGGGCTGTCGATGCGGGCGCTGGCCCGTAAGTACGGGGTGCATCGCCGGCTGGTACGGGAGGCTCTGGCGTCGCCGGTGCCCAGGCCGCGGAAGAAGCCGGTGCGGCCCTCTCCGAGGTTGGAGCCGTTCAAGAAGACGATCGACGAGTGGCTGCTGGGGGATCTGGAGGCGCCGCCGAAGCAGCGGCACACGGTCCAGCGGATCTTGAACCGGCTGCGGCAGGAGTGCGGGGCGGAGATCGCCTACACCACGGTCTGGGACTACGTCTCCCGTCGGCGACGGGAGATCGCCGAGGCTGCGGGTGCGGCGCCGAGGGCGGGGTTCGTGATCCGCCACAACCAGCCGGGCATGGACGCCGAGGTCGACTTCGGCGAGGCATGGGTGGACCTGGCGGGCGAGAGGACGAAGTGCTTCGTCTTCGCCCTGCGTCTGGCCTACTCGGGCAAGGCGGTGCACCGCATCACCACGTCCTGCGGCCAGGAGGCTTTCCTGGACGGCCACGTTCACGCCTTCCGCACGCTGGGCGGTGTTCCGGGAGGGCAGATCCGTTACGACAACCTCTCGCCGGCGGTCTCCCGAGTGATCCACAAGAGTCGGTCACGGGAGGAACACCCCAGGTGGACGGAGTTCCGCCAGCACTTCGGGCTCACACCTTTCTATTGCGAGCCGGGACTCCGCGGCGCCCATGAGAAGGGTGGAGTGGAAGGCCAGGTCGGCTACTTCCGCCGCAACTACCTCACACCCGTGCCCCGGGTGGCCTCGCTGGACGAGCTGAACGCGTCCTTCGCCGAGTTCGAGCGGGCAGAGGAAGGCCGGCGGATCGGGATGCGGATCCGCACGATCGGGCAGGACTTCGCCCGCGAGTCCGTGCTGCTGATGCCGCTGCCCCAGGACTCCTTCGAGACCGGCGTCGTGTTCACCCCGCGGGTGGACCGCTACGGAATGATCGCAGTGCGGGTCTGCCGCTACTCCGTCCCGGCCCGGTTCATCGGCCGCACCGTCCGCGTCGTGCTCCGCTCTAGCGACCTGATCGTCTTCCACGGCCGCACCGAGATCGCCCGCCACCCCCGCCTGACCGCGAAGGGCGCCGAGCGGGTCGTCCTGGACCACTTCCTCGAAGTCCTGCTGGCCAAGCCCGGCGCCGTGGCCGGTTCCGAGGCCCTGGACCAGGCCCGCCGAAAGGGCACGTTCACCGCCGCCCACGAAGCGTTCTGGGCTGCGGCGAAGAAGGCCGAAGGAGACACCGAGGGCACCAAGCAGCTGGTCCACGTGCTCCTGCTGCACCGGCACCTCGAACACCGCGACGTGATCGCCGGAATCCGGTCCGCCCTCGCGGCCGGCGCCCACGCCGCCGACATCGTCGCCCTCGAAGCCCGCAAGGCCGCTCAAACCGATGGCCGTTCCCCCACCGTCACGGTCACCGGGCCGGCACCGGCACTGCCCGGGCCGGAGCCCAGCGAGGTGGTCAGCCTGAACGCCCGCCGGGCTGGCCGCCTCCCCACCGACCAGCGTCCCCTGCCTTCTCTCGACCGCTGGGACCAGCTGCTGAACCTCTCCAGGAAGGACGCGCCATGACCGGCCTGCACCACAACCTGACCGAGACCGCCTCCGACGCGGCGATCGACACGGCATGCCGGGTCCTGCGGCTGCCCACCATGCGAGCCCAGTTCCCCGACCTCGTCGCCCGGGCCGAACGCGAACAGCTCTCCTACCGAGGGTTCCTGGCCGAGCTGCTGATGTCCGAGTGCGAGGACCGCGACCGGCGACGCTCGGAGCGACGGATCCGGGCAGCCGGCTTCCCCCGCCAGAAATGGCTCTCCGATTTCGACTACAGTGCCAACCCCAACGTCGTCCCTGCCGTGGTCAACAACCTCGCCACATGCGACTGGGTCAAGAAGGGCGAGCCGCTCTGCCTGATCGGGGACTCCGGCACAGGCAAGTCCCACCTGCTGATCGGCCTCGGGACGGCCGCGGCCATGGCCGGCTGCCGCGTCCGCTATGCCCTGGCCGCCAAGCTCGTCAACGAGCTCGTCGAGGCCGCCGACGAGAAGCAGCTGTCCAAGACGATCGCCCGCTACGGGCGCGTCGATCTTCTCTGCATCGATGAGCTGGGCTATCTCGAGCTCGACCGGCGGGGCGCCGAGATGCTGTTCCAGGTTCTGACTGAGAGGGAGGAGAAGAACAGCGTGGCCATCGCTTCGAACGAGTCGTTCGGAGGCTGGACCAAGACGTTCACCGACCCGCGGCTCTGCGCGGCCATCGTCGACCGGCTCACCTTCAACGGCACCATCATCGAGACCGGCACCGAGTCCTACCGGCTCGCCCAGACCAAGGCCAGGACGGCGAAGACGAACACCCGCTCAGCCTGAGCAACCGACGGGTCCGGATCAAGACCCAGGCACCTACCATCACCCCCATGATTGACCCGACAGCCCTGGCCCCGTTCCACCTGGACGAAACGGGCGACCCCGACCCCTCCCACTGCCTCTATCTCTTCGACGGCGACATGGAGCAGGTCGCCGACGTCTTTGAGGAGCACAACGCCGAGAGCCATGGCCACGGCTGGGAGGGGCTGGCCGAGTCACTGGTCAGTTCCCGCATGCCGGACAGCGCGGACAAGCTCCACTTCGGATCTGAAGCCGGCACGTTCGTGGTCTCGAGCAGCGACGTCAAAGCCCTCACGGACCTGGCCGTCCTCCTGCACTCGGCCTTCCACAACCGCGAGCTCCTCAGCCAGTACATCCTGACGGCCGACCCACGCTTCCTGGACCGATAGGGCCCGTGAGTGGGGCCAGCACTGACCGGAACCCGGGGCCACCTCAGACCGTTCCGACAGCACCTGACTCCGCTCAATGGGGCCACGCCAGACCGGAAAAGCGGGGCCAGAACAAAGCGTTAAAGCCACCCTACCGAATCTTGGGTGCCGACAAGGCCGTCCTGCCCATTGAGGGAACGAAAACCCTCATGGACGGTGAGCACGACCACCTCGACCGTTACCCCGACCTGGCGAAATGGTGGCGCGACGCGGAACGGCTCTGGGATGACAACCGCTCCAGCGGACGTCTCTCCCTGGCCGAAAGGCTTGACTTCCGCAAAGGGTTGACCGAACAGCTACCCGGCGCGCCGCTGCGTGTGGTTTACGGAGCATCCGGCATGTACGTCACGGCGGCGCTGGTGGACGATCCGAACGCAATCATCGAGCACAAGTTGTACTGGGGAACCGTCGCCAACCGGCAGGAGGGCATGTACCTGCTGGCGGTACTCAACTCGCCGTACACCACCGAAGCTGTGCGCCCCCTCATGTCCTACGGCAAGGACGAGCGGGACATCGACAAGGCCGTGTGGGAGCTGCCCATCCCAGACTTCGACCCGGCCGACCCCAAGCATGCACGAATCGCGGAGATCGGTGAGGCGGAGGCCCAGCGGATCGCGGAGCTGAAGTTCGAGGATGGCAAGAGTTACATCCAGATCCGCCGCACCCTGCGTGACTTCCTTTTCAGTTCCCCCGATGCCGAGGAACTGGACCTGATGGTCACCGAACTGCTCGGCTAAGAAGCAGCCCCGCCCTCCGAACGGCCCACTCCTCGGCGTTTTCACCGGGGAAGTGGGCCGGCGGTCTACCGGCGGGCGCAGGGTCGGCCACGGCACCGCCTCGGTCAGAAGGGCGTGTCAAGTGGTGGTGGAACATCAATCCGCAGATTGGCCAACTGGCGACCTCGGGCTCTGCTTCCCCGCTCTGGCTCGCCGGTGATCACCAGCGGCCGCGGCCTATGCTTCACGGCCCGTGAGCGGCTGTGGACCCGTTGTCAGTGGTGAGTGGTGGGATGAGATTCGCGCCATTGCCGCCGACCCAGGAGTCGCCCGCATGAGTTCACGTATTACGGTCCCGCCCCCTCGTGAGCCGAAGATGACGCCGGAGCGAGCCCGCCATCTCGCTCTGGTCGCAAGGATCAGACACGAGCGACGAGCAGCTGGGCTGCCTGACGAGGGCCGGTGTGGCCGGCCCTTGAGCGACGGAATCCGACGATGCCAGTCATGGCCGCTGCCTGGCCTTGCCGGATGTGCGCGTCACCTCAACGACGAGGAATGGCAAGACACCATCGACTACCCGCATGCGTATCTCCGCGACGTCTCCGGCGGATGCGTCCATATGACGGTAGAGCAGCAGACAGAACAGAGGCTCAGGGCCGCCCAGCCACCCGCCTGCCACTCCTGGCCGTACCCAAGAGCTGTGCCCTTGCCCGACGAGGACCCCGTCGAACTGCTTGTTGCCTGGCAAGCGGGCCGCTGTGCCGGGTGCGGACACGCGTTTCACTCCGACGCAGTGGTCGACCACTGCCATGAGACTGGCCTCGTCCGCGGCCTCCTATGCACCCAGTGCAACAACGCCGAGGGAATCGCACCGCCCCGCCATCCCCGGTGGTTCAGATACCGGACGATGCCGCCGGCGCTGATCCTCGGATTGCACCTCCAGTACGGGAAGCCGGTGCGTCGTCGTCTCGTCCAACTCGTCGCCGAGGTGGAAGGCTCGGCGATCCAGGGAGGATGACCGAACGGCATGGTGCTGTGATCGCTGTCGGGCGGCGCTCTCGCCAGCTGAGGAGTCAGGCCACCGCGCGGCTTGGCGCAGCCGCACGGCGCGCCGCTGGCACCGACGCTTCGCCTCTTCACCCGGGCAGATGCAGCGATGCCACGCCGCGACCCGCCTGTGACACAGGGGGACGGTGCTCACGGCAGCGAACTCCTGGTGACCGGGGCCTTGAGGGTGATCCACTCTGTGCGGCTGGTGAGAATGCTCAGGCGTCCCACTCGTTCAGGTATCCGGACTTCACGCACCACGGGGATGCGGCCAGAGCTCGATACAGGGCGGTCTGCCAGGAGTTTCGCTTGCCGTAGCTCGCGGCGCCATCTCGTTCGTGCCTCGGCCAGGGTGAAGGGCGGTGTCAGCCGGGTCTTGACCTGGCCGGCGACGGGTGACTTGGCGAGGACGAGCAGTGTGGTCACAGGGATGGGGTGTCTCCGTCAGCGGCGGTGGTGCGGCAGGTCGTCTCGGCGCAGCGCGAGGTAGGTCTCCGGGGTCGCGGCCTCCAGCAGGTCGGGGTGGTCGTCGAGGTCGAGGCTCGGTTCTGCCTGACCGGGCAGGAGGTCTCGCCACTGGCGGCCGGCGCCGTCTTCGTAGGCGTCGCGGAGGCGTTCCTGGATGAGCTCGCGTTCCTCCTCCTGCGCTTCGCGAAAGACACGCCGCTGGGTGCGACGGCGCTGCTCCTCGACCTCTTCGTCGGCGGGCTCCTCGGCGGTGCGCTGGTCCTCGGCGCGAAGGCCGGGCGTGCGCGCCGCGATGTCCTGGTCCTCGGAGTGGAGTTGGTCGCAGGCGGCGAACAGACGACGGGACATGCCCAGGCGCAATTCGGTGCCGGGGATGCGGTAGGTGAGGAAATCGTCCAGGCCGATCGCCCGGGTGATGTTGCGGCGGGCCTGCTCGTCGTCCGATGGTGATTCGGCGCGAACGGCTGCGCGCATGCCTCGGGTTATCTCGTCGCGCTCCAGCGGTGTGGTCAGTCCGTCGGCGCGCCGGCGGCGGGTGGCGCGGTCCGCGGGCAAGGCGACAGTCCGGAGCTGGGAAGTGGGTGCGGAGCGCAGGGCGAGGTAGGTCAGCATCTGTGTGCGAGCGGTTGTCAGAAGGGCGTCGTCGCTCTCTCCGAGGTGGTCCTCGGGGCTGCTGGGCGTTGGAGCGGTCTTCCCCTTGATTGGGAGCGCCGGCTGTCCGGGGTGGTGGTCGTGGTCGATGGTCACGAACAGGTCGCCCTGCGGCTGGACGGAGGCACCGCACAGGATGCGGCGGTGAGCGTACGCGTGGAGGACCTTGGTCCCTTCCTCGAGCTGCTCCCACCCTTCGGTGAGCCGGTTCTTGCGGACGTTGCCGCCCTTGGCCTCGATCAGCCAGTACGCGTTCTCTGCGTCGTGCAGTCCCCACAGGTCCGGCAGCGTGCGGACGGGATCTTTGAAGTCATTCTCGACTCTGCTGCGCAATTCGCTGCGGGGGTGGGGCCGGGTCGGTGATGATCGTCTCTGGGTCGCTTTCGTGCCGTGCGGCCGTGGAGGTGGGGCGGGTGTCGATGCGGCCGGTGGGGCTGCCGGAGATCCCGGAGCAGACGGTGAGGGTGGCTCGGGCGGCGTTCCCGAAGGGGAGCCTGGCGATACGGGCCCGGGACCGTCTGGCGGGGATTTTCGCTGATGAGCCGTTCGCGGGGGCGTTCGGGGTGCGGGGTGCTCCGGGGCTGTCGCCGGGGGTGTTGTCGCTGGTCACGGTGCTGCAGTACTGCGAGGACCTCACCGACCGGCAGGCCGCGGCGATGATGGTGCGGGCGATCGACTGGAAGTACGCGCTCGGGATGGAGCTGACGGACACCGGTTTCGACGCGAGTGTGCTGTCCAGGTTCCGGGCCCGGCTCGCGGACAACGGCATGGAACGGGTGGTCTTCGACCGGCTCCTTGAGCACTGCAAGGACGCCGGCCTGGTGGGGGACGGAGGCAGGCAGCGTACTGATTCCACCCATGTGATCAGTGCGGTGCGGGACTTGAACCGTCTTGAGCTGGCAGGGGAGAGCGTGCGGGCGGCCCTGGAGGCCCTCGCGACTGCGGCGCCGTCGTGGCTGGCCGGCCGGATCGATGTGGCGGAGTTCGCCCAGCGGTACGGGCCCCGGGTGGATGGCTGGCGGATGCCGTCCTCGCAGACCAAGCGCGACCGCCTCGCCCAGGTCTTCGGTCAGGACGCCCTCGCTTTATGCCGGGCGGCCTGGGCCGCCGATACCCCGGTATGGATCCGTGAGATCGAGGCCGTGGGCCTGCTGCGGCAGGTCCTCGTGCAGACCTACACCATCCGCAGCGACACGCGGGGACGGCAGGTGATCAGGAAGCGGGACGCCGACGACGGCGTCCCGCCCGGCCAACTCCGCCTGGCCTCCCCCTACGACACCGACGCACGCTGGGCTGCCAAAGGCGAGGACCTGTTTTGGCTGGGCTACAAGGTCCACCTCACCGAAACATGCGGCACACTCCCCGAAGCCGAAGCCGAAGCCGAAGCGGTAGCAGGGGTGCAGCCGAATCTGATTACCGACGTGCACACGACCGACGCGACCGTGCCGGACGTGAAGGCGACCGCGCCGATCCAGCGCAAGCTCGCCGGGCACGGCGTGAAGCCGGCCGAGCACTACCTCGATTCCGGCTACCCGTCGGCCGACCTGATCACCAAGGCCATGAAGGACGGTATCCGCATGGTCACCCCGGTCCTTCTGGACCACTCCGCGCAGGCCAAGGCCGCGGAAGGCTTCGCCAAGAACGCCTTCACCATCGACTGGAAGACCCGCCAGGTCCGCTGCCCCGCCGGGAAGACCAGCTCCCACTGGAACCCCGTCAAACAGCACGGCAAGGACGCCATCGTCATCACCTTCAGCGTCCTGACCTGCCGCGACTGCCCCTTCCAACAGCAGTGCACCACCTCGAAACCCGGGCGCCGCATGCTCACCCTCAGACCCCAGGAACTTCACGAGAACCTCGCCCGGGCCCGCGCCGAGCAGCAGACCAACACCTGGAAGAACAAATACGCCCTGCGGGCAGGCGTCGAGGGCACCATCAACCAGGCCCTCGACATCACCGACATCCGCCAGGCCCGCTACCGCGGCCTGCCGAAAGTCCGCCTCCAGCACGCCTTCTCCGCCACCGCGATCAACGTGATCCGACTCGACGCGTACTGGACCGACAGCCCTCTCCGGCGCACCCGCTCCAGCCGACTCGAACGCCTCGCCTACCAGCTCACCGCATGACCCGCCACGAATTGCGCAACAGAGTCATTCTCCAGAGCCGGTATCGGGCCGCCGTCCTCGATGTGCCAGGTCTGGCCCAGCCCCATCAACGAGCGGCATGCCCATTCCGCCATCGTCATGCCCAGCCGGTAGCCGAGCATGGTCTTGGCGGAGCGTTCGGTGCCGTGCTCGTAGACGGCGTTGACCGTCAGGCGCCGGCCCGACGTGTGGGGGAGCGGATGCCGCGGGGTGACGTCGTGGATGCCGAGGTAGGCGTACAGAGGGGAGACGCGGGCGACCAGTTCACCTCGTGCCAATCGCGGGGCCTGGTGCAACCAGGGCGTGACGTCACGGCCTACCTCGGTGGCTGCCTTGACGACCTCCCGCCACGTCGTCGTCGGCGCGTACCAGCCATCCTTGCCTGGAAAGGCTCCCGGCGTGGTCCACGGCAGGTGCTTCGCCGTCCGCCATTGCTTGAATGGTCGCTTGGCCGGCCCGTCACGGAACAGCACGGGTATGTCCACGCTGTCGGCGTAGACCAGGGGTGGGGCGTCGGTCACGTCATCGGAAATCACGCAGGTCACTGTCGCAGCGGCCGTCCGGGTTAATCCAACTTGAGTCACCCTCTATCAATCCTGTGCCCTCCTGGGGGGCACCCTGCGGCGCTGTCCGAATCCCGCCCTACTGCCATCCCATGGAGGCGGGTTAACTCAGGTCCTTCGCCCGGAGCCGGTCGGGAGAAGTCGAAGAGGAGGGCACGAGATGGCAGAGAGCGCATCCACCCAGGTGGCGGGGACCAGCCCCGCGCTTCTGATCGCCGTGGAGGAGTTGGCGACCGCCCACGACCGCAGCGAGTCCGAGCGGTCCGACATCACCAGCTCGCAGAACAGCGCGGGAGATGACGGCGACAACCGCGACCTGAACCTCCCGAAAGAGTAAGGGGAACCCATGGAGCACCGGCTCGTCAGCCACATCGAGAAAGCTCTCGGCTGGGACGGGCCGGGTTCCGTGGGGACCGCGTTCGCGCGCGCCCGTCTCACGGACCCGGAGCTGCCCGCACGGCTGTTGACTCCGCTCAGACTGCTGGACCTGATCAAGCGCCGCCATCTGGCCAATCCGCAGCTGCGCTGTTATGCCGAGGGCGAGGAAGTGCACCCGTCGACGTTCCTGTCCACCAACGTCAACCGGCGCAGGCAGGCGGTGAGCCAGGCCGACATGGCGGCCCTCGGCCGAATTCTCAACGACGGCGGCACCGTGGTCCTGGATCACGTGGACTTCTTCGATCCGACGCTGGAAGTCGCCTGCCGGGCCCTGGGCTGGTGGTCCGGCGAACTCACCTCTGCCAACGCCTACCTCGCGGTGGGTGACACCGACGGATTCCATCTGCACTGGGATGACCACGAGGTCATCGCCGTGCAGCTTTCTGGCGAGAAGTCGTGGGAAGTGCGCGGTCCCTCGCGGCCGGCGCCGATGTACCGCGACGCGGAACGCAATCGCACGCCCTCCGAGGAAGTGCTGTGGAAGGGCACGATGCGGGCCGGGGACGTCATGCACATCCCACGAGGCTTCTGGCACACCGCGACCCGCCTCGGCTCGGGGAGTGGTGGACACTCCCTGCACGTGACGTTCGGGTTCACCAAACGGACCGGTGTCACCTGGGCCAACTTCCTCTCTGACGCCGCCCGCGCAGACGACGCGTTCCGTCACGACCTGGAGGGCGCCCAGGGCACCGCACACCAGGTGCTGACGGACAAGCTCAGCGCCCTGGCCGCCACCTACAGCCCAGAGCGGTACCTGGACGAACTGCGGTCCAGCACCCCACCCGCACGCCACATGCCGCACGTGGCCGCCTTCGGTCGGCCGGACGGAGTCGCGGCCGTCACCGAGTTCGCGCCCTCCATCGTCCGCTCCGGTGACACCGTCCAAGTGTGCGGTGGCGGTAAGCGGCTGACCTTCCACGAGCGCGCAGAACCGAGCTTGCGTGCGCTCCTGTCAGGTCACCCGATCTACCTCGAGGGTGCCCCCGACGACATCATCACTTTGGCCGACTTGTTGATCACGGAGGGGCTGTGCGAACCGCTGACGGAACTATCGTCCTCGGGCTACACCGGTCTGGTCACGCCCGTGACCTACTCGAAGCAGCCGCCGACCTCGATGTAACACGCCTCGACACCGCGTCTAACTACCTGCGTCATCGCTCCCACGAGGTCCTGAAGGCGACGGCAGGCGATCTTCTGCCGAAATTCTCGGTCTCCACCAAGGTCGGGTATTTCCCCGAGGGGCACAGCCTCGCTCCCGCCCGGCTCCGCGTAGCCGTCGAGCAATCCATCAAGGATCTTGGGCGGGAGCCTGATCTGGTATTTCTCCACAACCCAGAGCGCTCGGCACCCGACGCCGAGACGCTGGAACAGGCGTGCACGATCCTGGCCGACGCAGCGCAGGCGGGGCTCTGCCGTTGCTGGGGCGTCTCGACCTGGGATCCGCGCTCGCTCATGGACTTCGACGTGCCAAGCCCTGATGTCCTTATGGCCCGAGCGGGGTTGCTGGTCGGGGTCGACGTCCTCGAAGCGGCCGAGGCCCTGGCGATGCGGTGGTGCCCGTCGCAGGTGTGGGGCATGAGCCCCTTCGGCGGAAGTACGGCCGAGGCGGTGTGGGAACGCTTCGATCCGAGGATCTTCCTGCGAGGCTCCCCGTCCGCCACGAAGATTCAGGCTGCCTTCCGTTCCTCGTACGGCCTCCCTCGGGTCGACGCGGTCGCGGTCGGCACAGACGACGTCGCCCATCTGCGGGAGCTGACCGAGGCCCTGGCGTACGAGGTCGACGAGAACGTGGTCCGGGAGTACCGGCAGCTCCTCAAAGCCCGTCAGTCTGACTGAAGTTCCTGCAGCAGCTGCTCCGCTGTCTTCCGCGCGGGGACCAGGCGGGGGTCCTCGGGATCGGCGTAAGGGCCGAGGATCTTCGCGGCGACGAACAGCGTCATCAGCATGCCGTCCTGGCTCTCCAGATCCTCACGCCGCTCGCTGCGGACGCGGTCGGCCAGAGCCGGGACGGCGAGGGAGGCCCCCCACAGACTGGCCGCGTCCAGGCCGCGGGGGGCCATGCCCCAGTCCTCCCAGTCGAACATGCAGAACACCGGCGCCGTGATATTCGCCCAGTTGAAATCTGCATGGGCCGGCCGCCATTCGGCCACGGTCGTATCGACGCCCGGGAACACGCTGTGGATCGTTCCGCTGACCAGGTCCTGCGTGAGGGTCTCAGTGTCTGGTGTCGCGATGCGGTTGGTGTGCTGCGTGGCCAAGGCATCCAGCGTGGCGTTCAGCGCCTTCCACCACTCCTCGGGCAGCTGTGGATCCTCCGCCACTACGGCGTTGCTCACCGGTGCCGCCGGCAGCAGCTCTGTCTCGTCCGCCCGCCACATCACCGGCTCTGTGTCGTCCCGCCATGCGACGCCTGTGAGCCAGGCCGGTTTCGCGATCCCGCGAAGGGCCTCGGCGGACGCGGTGCCGTCCCCTCCCTGGACCCCGATCCGATCGAGTCCGCGACGCTCGATCCGCACCCACGTATTGCGGTCCGTACGCGCGCCCACAGACCGGCGCTTACGTACCACAGCCTCCCGGCTCAGGCGCACCCCAAGCGACCGTTCGACACGGTCCAGCACGGCTTCCACGGGCTCTTTGCGCAGATCCATTGAACGCGGTGTCATGCGCCCGAACGTACCAAGTCACAGCCGCGCTACGAGGGAGATTCGGGGCAAGGCGTAGCAAGTGTGACTGACGAGGAGATCGATCCCGTGCTGCCCCTCTGGGCGGTGTGCGGGTGAGGGCCGGTCTTGGGTAGGACGTGCCCCGAACGAGGGCAGATACGGAAACCGGGCTCACGGGGCGCAAGGCGGCTGCCGGTCGGCAGCAGCGCACGACTCGGGTGTGTCCGGTTCAAAGACGACGGCTGACCAGGGGTCCGGTCGCTGTCGAGGGGTTGGCTGGTGGCGCGGTTCGGAGATAGACGCTGCGGGGGCGCGTTGCGGTATCGGCGCGGCGGGTACCGGTTTCGTGGGCGATGGTCTCCGTGAGGTCGGCCAGCAGCGAAGTCGGGGCGTGCGGGGACGCCGTGACGGTCCAGGTTGGCTGGTCGATGCTGGGGCCCGCCCAGACGGTCCAGGTGGCGAGGGGGCTATTCGCCTTCTGGGCGGCGAAGGCGTCGAACTGCACGCCGGCGTCCCCGGTCAGGTTGGTCCAGCGGATCCAGCGTCCGTCGACAGTGTGTTCCCAGCCGGCGTCGGTGAGCGGCTTGGTGGCGGCGGCAACAGTCTTCTCATTGATGGGGCCGCCGATGGCGGTGTCCCAGCCGTCGCCCTCGGCCAGGTGCTTCAGCAGTGTCTGGAGCAGTGGCGCGGGAGTGGAGGCGGTCGCGGTGAGGTGCCACATTCGCTCCGAGACAGGGGACTCGTACGCAGCCACGGTCCAGGCGGTCTCGCGCGGGTGGGCTTCGTGGACGCGCTCGATACGCAGTGTCTGGGATTCGTGGATCGCGTGGGTGGTGTCGTCGGACCAGGTCCTCCACTTCTCCCAGTCGCCGTGTGCGGCGAGGAACTGGTCGAGGATGGAGTCGTGGTCGCCGGGGTCGGCGGCGTAGGCGGGTACGATCTCCGGCTTCGGGACGGCGGGCTCCGGGTGTGCGGCTGGTGTGCCGAGGGTGGTGCGGGCGTCGGCGGCGTGGCGCTCGGTGTCGGTCAGCGGTGCGGGGCCGGGGCGCATGGTGTCGCCGTGGAGGCGTTCGAAGGCTGCCAGGGCACGGGCGGGCGAGTCGAAGGTGTCGGCGACCTGCCGCAGATGGTTCTCGCCGTGCAGGTAGACACTCTTGCCGCTGTCGGGGTAGGTGCCGACAGCGACCACGGTGCCGCTGTCGTCGGCATGAGCGTGGATGATCAGGCGCCCGAGACGGATGTCGTCGTAGATCTTCTGGGCTTCGTTGGAGACCTCCCGCATCTCCTCGCGGCTGCACCAGGGCATCGGATAGTTGGCCCAGGTCCACTCCTCGTCGATCGCCTCGTGGAGCCGGGGGCTGATCTCGGTGGTGATTCCGTCCGCTGTCATTGCCTGGGCGGCCTTCTCGGCCCAGTGGGGCTCCTCGTGGTCGATGCGGGCCATGACCAGGGTGCGCTCGTTGATGGCTTCGAAGCCGTGGGCGGTCAGCAGAGCGCGTGCGAGGTGGGGACGGGGGCCGGTGATCGTGGCGGTTATGGCGCTGGGGTGTATGGGGTGGGTGTCGAGGCGGACATGCGCGTCGGTGGTGGGTGTCGGCACGAAGGGGTGCTCGTTTCTGCCGGTGGCCGGGCCGTGGGGTCCGGCCACCGGCGGGTTCGGGGTCAGCGGGAGATGCGCGCAGCGGGCGGCGACGTGGTAGGCGGCGGGCCGGCCCGGGGTGGGGGCGTTGCCCTGGGCCGTGCAGGCTTCGTCGCCGGTGCGGGTGCGGGTGCGGGTGCGGGTGCGGGTGCGGTGGCGTGCTGCCAGCGGGTGCGTACCGCAGACAGGTCGGCGAGCGCGCGGCGGCTGCCGATGACGAGCTGGTACGGCGTTGTTGCCGGGTCGTCGGTGAACGCCTCGATGCGGCGGCCTACGTGGTGCGCGGTCGCGAGGACGGCGCGCTGGAGGATCTGTTCGCCCCAGTGCTGCGGGCAGCCAGCCGGTTTTCCGAGGAGGTCGAGCACATCTGTGGGTTCGACGCCTGTGGTGAGTAGGCCGCGGTGCTGGGCTTCCCACAGCACGGTGACCGGGTCGACGGGCGCTCGGCGCCGGGTCAGGGCGGTCAGGCAGTACCACAGCCCGGTGTGCAGAGGGTGGGTGAAGTCGTCCGGGGTCAGCCACCGCATCTGTTCGACCTCTGTGGGGTGCGCTGTCGCGGTGCCGAGCAGCAGCCGTTCCTCGTCGACTGCTTCTTCGACGTCGTACGGGGCGGTGGTCGGCGCGGGTTGGGGGGTGCGGGGCAGGGAGCCGGCGTGCGAAGGGAAGCGGGCTGCGAGGTCGTCCACGACGCTGGCGAGGGAGTCGGCTGCTGCTTGGGTGGTCGCGACCGGGTGCGGGAGCGAGGTGTCCCGCGCGGTCTGCGCGAGGCGCTGGCCGCCGGCGCGCAGGCGGCGGCGGGCGTGCTCTGCCTCGATCATCCTCGCGTACGCGGGCGCGTGCCGGGGCCAGGGGCAGACTTGGATCAGAGTGTGGAGGTAGGAGGCGGTCAGCCCGCGGGCCTGCTCGCGAGCGGTGGTGAGCACCAGGTTGAGCCACTTGGTGTTCTGCGCGTGCTGGGCCGGATCGGGGGCCGGCAGGGAGCGGAACGCGGCGAACAGAGCGGCGTGCGCGGCGGTGGAGAACGCGTCCGGACCGATGCCGGGTACGTCGCCGAGGCGCTGGGGTTCGAGGAGGAGGGCGCCGAGGAGGGCTTGCTCGGCGTAGTACACGGGCTGTGGCGGCGGGGTCGGGTCGAGGTCGTCGTCCTCGTGGTCGGGGGTGTGTGCCATTAGGCGGCCAGGGTGAAGTCGTCGGGGTTGAGGGGCCGGTTGAGGTGAGGGGCGAGGAGGTGGCCGGCGAGCAGCGGAGGTACGGCGTTGCCGATCTGGGAGAACTGCTGTCCCTTGTTTCCGGCCCAGGGATAGTCGGCGGGGAAGGTCTGCAGCAGGCCCGCTTCTCGGGCGGTGATCCGGATCGGCTCCGGTGTGGCCCGGCGCTCGGCGTCCGGCTGGGCGGCGCGGGGTTCGGCGATCCAGGTGCACTCGTTCGCGCGGTGGCCGAAGAACAGCGTCCCGGCCGGCTCCTCGATGGACCGGACGGTGGCGTTGGCCTGGTTGTTGCTACGCAGAGACCAGGACCAGCGGTGAGCTTCCGCCGTGAACGTGGGGGCGGGGGCATCAGCGGGCCGGTTGTCGCGTGTGCCGTGCCGGGCGGCCCAGCCGGCCCCTTCCCTGCGGGACTGCAGGACGATTCCGTCCGGCCGGGGCGTCCAGGTGCCGCGGTCGCGGGCGTCGGAGAGTGTCTTGCGTGAACCGGAGGGGAACGGTTCCGGTCCGCCGCCGGGGCCGCCGCCGGCGCACACAGTGGGAACGGGCCGGTCGGTCGCGCCCCAGCCGAGGGCCTCGGCCATGGAGACCCACCGTGCGCGGCCCAGCCCGAACAGCGACTCGGGCTCCGGGAGCCGGGCGTGCGTCGGCGGGGGAGGCCCGGCGGTGCGGACCCGGGAAGCGAGCAGGATCGCCCGCTTCCGCGTTTGCGGGACGCCGTAGTCGGCGGCGTTGAGGATGCCGGTCCAGACGGAGAATCCCCAGCGGCGCAGAGTCGCCGCGTACTGCTTCCACAGTGGCAGGACGTCCGGTACTTCCTCCATGGCGACCCACTCCGGCTCGCCGGCCGTGTGCAAGGCGTGGAGGTAGCGCATGGGCTCGGCGGCCAGAAGCGAGCGCTCGTCCCGGCAGGCGGCGAGGAGCTGCTCGCGGGTGTCGCGTCCGGCGGCGAGGTCGGCGACCGCCTGGTGCACCAGTGGCTGGTCCACCAGTCCGAGGCGCTTACCGGCCATCGACCAAGCCTGACAAGGTCAACACCGTTGCGTTTGGTCTTTGAGTTGTAAGTCAAGCCCTGCTGAACAGCGCGACGGGACCACCTGATAGATCAACGATCGGCGAAGAGAGTCGATCAAGGTCAGGGGTCCCGTTGCAGGAGAAGTCTGTCATCACGTCCACGATCGAGACAGCCCGGGGTGTGTTCGCGCCGGGTCATCTGGGGGAGTTGACCCAGGTCGTGGACTTCGCGCTGGTGGACGCGGTGCTGGAGGAGACCGGCCGGCGCGAGAAGCGCCTGCGGCTGCTGCCTTCTCGGGTGGTGGTGTACTTCGTGCTCGCTCTCGCGCTGTTCGAACACCGCTCGTACCGCACGGTGTGGTCCCAACTGACTGCCGCCCTGACCCCGCTGGCCCTGGTGCGTCCTGCGGTCTCCTCGCTGACGCGGGCCAGGCGCAGGGTGGGGGCCGCACCTCTGCGGCGTCTGTTCGAGACGCTTGCCGGGCCCGTCGCCCGCCCCGGGCAGGAGGGGTCCTTCTACCGGGGCCTGCGCACGGTGGCCGTCGACGGGACCCTGCTGCACACCCCCGACGACGAGACGCTCACCTGGCACTACCCCAAACGGGCCGGGGAGGGTCTGGAGTTCGGCTATCCGCTCCTGCGGCTGCTGACCCTGGTCGAGTGCGGCACCCGCGCGCTCATAGCCGCCGCCTTCGGACCGGAGTCCCAGGGCGAACTCCCCTACGCCAAGCGGCTTCTGACCTCCCTGGACCAGACAATGCTCCTACTCGCCGACACGGCCTTCGACGGCAACGAGTTCCTTGATGCCGTCCATCAGAGCGGGGCCCGGTTCCTGGTGCGCTCCGGGGCCCGCCGCGTCCCCACCCCCGCCGAGCACCTGGGCGACGGCTCCTACATCGCCCGCATCGGCTACGGCGTCCTGCCGGTGCTGCTGCCGGTGCGCATAATCGAGGCGGCCCTCACCGTCACCCTGGCCGATGGCACCGTCCGCACCGAGCAATGGCGGCTGATCACCAACCTGCTGGACCCCGTCCGTTATCCGTCCGCCGAGCTCGTTGAGCTCTATCACCGCAGGTGGCAGGCGGAAACCACGTATTTTTCGATCAAGGCCACGATGCTCGACGGCCGTGTCCTGCGCTCCCGCAGCACCGACGGCCTCGACCAGGAGGTCTACGCCCTGCTCACCGCCTACCAGGCTCTGATCCGCGCCGGCGACGACGCCCTGACCAGGCGGCCGGAAGTACCCAGGGAACGGATCAGTTTCACCGTCCTGCTGGCCGCCGCAACCGACACCGTCACCGCCGGCCATGGAATCTTCCCCGGCACCCCCATCGACCTGGTCGGCACGATCGGCCACGCCGCCCTGAGCGACCTCCTGCCCGCCCACCGACGGCAACGAGTGAAGGCCCGCACCCGCAAGAACCCCACCAGCAAGTACGGACCGAACGCCGGACAGCACCCCCAGAAGGCCCAGAACTACACCGTCCACACCACCGTCGCGTTCTTCGCCCACGGCCTCAACAGCCGCTCACAGCGCTAACGCAACGGTGTTGCTGACAAGGTCAACACCGTTGCGTTTGGTCTTTGAGTTGTAAGTCAAGCCCTGCTGAACAGCGCGACGGGACCACCTGATAGATCAACGATCGGCGAAGAGAGTCGATCAAGGTCAGGGGTCCCGTTGCAGGAGAAGTCTGTCATCACGTCCACGATCGAGACAGCCCGGGGTGTGTTCGCGCCGGGTCATCTGGGGGAGTTGACCCAGGTCGTGGACTTCGCGCTGGTGGACGCGGTGCTGGAGGAGACCGGCCGGCGCGAGAAGCGCCTGCGGCTGCTGCCTTCTCGGGTGGTGGTGTACTTCGTGCTCGCTCTCGCGCTGTTCGAACACCGCTCGTACCGCACGGTGTGGTCCCAACTGACTGCCGCCCTGACCCCGCTGGCCCTGGTGCGTCCTGCGGTCTCCTCGCTGACGCGGGCCAGGCGCAGGGTGGGGGCCGCACCTCTGCGGCGTCTGTTCGAGACGCTTGCCGGGCCCGTCGCCCGCCCCGGGCAGGAGGGGTCCTTCTACCGGGGCCTGCGCACGGTGGCCGTCGACGGGACCCTGCTGCACACCCCCGACGACGAGACGCTCACCTGGCACTACCCCAAACGGGCCGGGGAGGGTCTGGAGTTCGGCTATCCGCTCCTGCGGCTGCTGACCCTGGTCGAGTGCGGCACCCGCGCGCTCATAGCCGCCGCCTTCGGACCGGAGTCCCAGGGCGAACTCCCCTACGCCAAGCGGCTTCTGACCTCCCTGGACCAGACAATGCTCCTACTCGCCGACACGGCCTTCGACGGCAACGAGTTCCTTGATGCCGTCCATCAGAGCGGGGCCCGGTTCCTGGTGCGCTCCGGGGCCCGCCGCGTCCCCACCCCCGCCGAGCACCTGGGCGACGGCTCCTACATCGCCCGCATCGGCTACGGCGTCCTGCCGGTGCTGCTGCCGGTGCGCATAATCGAGGCGGCCCTCACCGTCACCCTGGCCGATGGCACCGTCCGCACCGAGCAATGGCGGCTGATCACCAACCTGCTGGACCCCGTCCGTTATCCGTCCGCCGAGCTCGTTGAGCTCTATCACCGCAGGTGGCAGGCGGAAACCACGTATTTTTCGATCAAGGCCACGATGCTCGACGGCCGTGTCCTGCGCTCCCGCAGCACCGACGGCCTCGACCAGGAGGTCTACGCCCTGCTCACCGCCTACCAGGCTCTGATCCGCGCCGGCGACGACGCCCTGACCAGGCGGCCGGAAGTACCCAGGGAACGGATCAGTTTCACCGTCCTGCTGGCCGCCGCAACCGACACCGTCACCGCCGGCCATGGAATCTTCCCCGGCACCCCCATCGACCTGGTCGGCACGATCGGCCACGCCGCCCTGAGCGACCTCCTGCCCGCCCACCGACGGCAACGAGTGAAGGCCCGCACCCGCAAGAACCCCACCAGCAAGTACGGACCGAACGCCGGACAGCACCCCCAGAAGGCCCAGAACTACACCGTCCACACCACCGTCGCGTTCTTCGCCCACGGCCTCAACAGCCGCTCACAGCGCTAACGCAACGGTGTTGCTGACAAGGTGGAGACGCGATCAACCCCCGCGTCCGGCCGACCCACGGCCATGCCGGATACATTGCCACGTCGGCTCGGATCGTCAACTGCCCGGCGGCTGCACGGGTTTTGCACGCCCATTCGTCCCACTCCAGGCCGACGTCCCGTACGCCGAGCACGGTCAGCGCGTGACTCCACCCGCCCGGACCCGCGAAGAGGTCCAGTATCAAGAAGCCAGCCCGAAGTCGTCCTGCATCGGCTCGGCGTCACCGCGGCATGCCCAGGGAGAGCAGCCGTCGACCACGCCCTGCTCCAGTTCATTGGCGTCGGCCAGCTCGTGCTGGCGGGCGGCCCACTCGGCTGCGGTGACGTGGTCGATCGGCGCCTCGCTCAGCGGCACCCGGGAGCGGTGGAGAAACGCCTGCCCGAGCAGCGGGTTGCCGCTCTTGTTCGCGCGGGCATTTCCCTGCCGGATGGCGGCGTCGAACTCCACGACATCCCGCCACTCATCCGGGCTGCTGTCACGGATGTGCCGCCACTGCGCATTTCCGTGGAAGGGGCAGCCGAGACAGCTCGATTTGGGCGTGTCCGCCAGGCCCAGTGAGGTGAGGTAGCGGACGCAGTCACTGCGCGACCAGCCTAGGTCGAGGAGTGGATGCCGGTTGCGCATGTACCGGACGTCGGCGTCCTTGGCGCGGTGGAATGCCGCCGACGGGTCGACCGCGACGGCTATGCACGCGGCAACGCCTCGCGCGCCACCCCTCACCCTGGCCGCCTCGACCTCAGCCGACTCGACCCCCGCACCATCCGCACCGACCAGGGCGAGGCGTGTCGGCATGAGCACAGATGCGGATCGTCCGGGATGCCTTCCACCTGGTACACGATGTTCCCGCACTGGCAGCGCCCGGTCCTCATCGCAACGGCTGGTCCGTTGGCGGCCCGGTACGGGTCCGGGGCTGAGGCACCGGTCGAGGTCGGATCGGTCGTCTGGCCGGAGAGGTGGGATGAACTGGGCATGAATCTCCTTGTCCGTGTCATCGGGTGGGCCGAGGTCACTGGTTGGGGCTGGTCAGACGCGACGGGGCGTCACCGGGACGACGGACCGCCGGTGAACGCGGAGGCGACGGGGCCGCCGGTCGGGAGGCTGAAGCGGGTGAAGTACTCGGTGGCCAGAATGCTGTCCCGCATCTCCGTATCGACGCGGGACAGCAGCGCTGGCAGCGGTCGCTCGCCTTCGAGCTGGCTGCTGTGGGAGCAGATCGCGCGCCATTTGCGGTCGAGCCATTCCGTCACGTTCACGGCGGCGGTCACGTACTCGTCCGGCATGGCCAGCAGGGTCTTGCCGACCTCGCGCAGCAGCGGCCCGAGGTCGCCGATACCGGACTGAGGGTGGGTGGCCGCGTAGAGCGCGCGGGGCTGCCACGGCTCGCCGGCCTCCTGGTGGAGGTGAGCGATTCCGGCTGCTTCCACAGCGAGCAGCGTCACCTGGTGGGTGCGCCGGTGATCCGGGTGCCCGGTGAGCTGGCCGAGCGCGTCATGAGTCACGATGACGTCGGGGCGAAACCGCCGGATGTGCGTGACCACCTGGGCGACGGCTTCGTCCGGGGGCACGTCGCACCAGCGGGTGCGGCCGGGCGCCGATGATTCGTTGCGGGCGTCGCCGTATCCGAGCATCCGTTGTCGGGCACCATTCATTGCTTCAGCGGTTGGGGTCTTGACCTGGGCACTGACATTTCTACCCGAGACCTGGTCGGGGTGATTCGTCTCACGCAGTGCTTCAGCACGCAGAGGAGCGATCGAGATCTCCCGTAAGCCTTTCGCCAGTGCGGGATCCCTCATCTCAGCCGGGCGCTGTCGTCATGTCCGCCTCGCTGTCCGTGATGAACGGCTCCTGGGCTGACCGGTGCCCCGCCCGGTCGCCTTGGACAGCGTCGTCAGCATCAATCGAGGCCGCAGGCTGGAAGGACCTGCAGCGCGGTGACGGCGCTGTCGGAGCCTAGTGCCCCGTCAGTGCGCGGCGTGTCTGTCAAGCAGGGCGAGGCGGTCCTTCGCGATGTCGACGGCGTCCCGGGATAGGTCGTTGCAGGTCCAGTGGCGTCGCGTCAGTTCGGCGGCGATTGCCATGGAGCCCGTGCCACCAAACGGGTCGACCACGTGGTCGCCAGGCTGGGTGAGCAGTTTGATGAAGTAGAGGGGGACCGAGACGGGGTTGCGCTCCGGCTCCGGCGGTTTGCCCTCGGAGGCACGTTGGCGCATGTGGAGGTGGTCGGCGTACGTGTCCCCAAGGGCCAGCAGGTTTCCGGACTGGTTGACCAGCGTGTTCTGGAACTCGAGGGCTCGGGCGGTGTCCACCGGTACATCGGGGGTGCGGGAGAGCCAGTAGAAGTTGCTGACACAGTCGTTGAGTCGTGAGGCGCCTGGGCCTCCCCAGGTGTCCCAGGCACCCATCAGCTGCGGGTTGTAGTAGTACAGCTCCTGGAGCAGGTGCCAGCCGTGCTCGCCGACCAACCGGGACAGTGCCGCGTAGTGCTGGATGGTGCGGACCGGTCGGTCGGCGGCCCAAGTGCATCCCAGTTCAAGGACGACGCTGCCATCTGGGAGTAGGACGCGCTCGCACTCCTCCATGAACGTCACAAGCCAGTCCCCGAACCGAGGGGAGGTCGGATCCGTCGAGTCGATGACGTAGGGGCCCTGGAACCACGGAGCGGTGACAATGAGACGGACGCTGTCGGCGGGCAGGGAGCGCAGGCAGTCAAGGGCGTCACCGCAGGTGAGAGTGCCGTGGTCCGTGGTGTGGACGGTGGAGAGAGCCGTGCTGCCGGCCTCGGTGGGTTCGGTCATGATGGGGTCCGTTCTGCAGTGGTTCAAGGGTCGAGCCGGGGTCCGGTGGCGGCGAAGGACGCGAGGCGGTCGAGGCCCTCGGTGATCTGCTCCGGGGTGAGGACGCTGAAGGAGAGGCGGATCTGGTGGAACCCGGCTGCGCCGCCGTAGAAATGGTGCATCGGGGTCCACAGCACGCCGAACTCCGCTGCGGAGCGTTCCAGCGCCGCGTCGTCCGCGACGAAGGGGAGGGTGACGACTACGAACATGCCACCGCTCGGACTGTTCCATGAGACCGCGTTGGCCGGGCGGAAGCCGGAGCGGCTACCGAAGCGCTCTTCGAGGCCGTCGAGCACGGCCCCCAGGTTGCGCCGGTAGACGGCTGCGACGCGCCGGGTGGCGCGTTCCATGCTGCACCCGTTCTCAACGAGAAAGCCTCCGATCGCCGCCTGGGCGACGGTGGAAGTGTTCAGTGTCAGCATGCTCTTCAGACGGGCCAGCTGGTCAGCGAAGAGGACGGCCCCGAAGCCGTCCCTGGTCACGGGCTGGTCGGCGACCACGTATCCAATGCGGGCACCGGCGTAGGCGGTCTTGGAGAACGATCCGAAGTAGACGACCCGCCGTGACCGGTCCAGGGCTTTGAGTGTGGGGAGTCTGAGGGATCCGCCGTGGAAGAACGCGTACGGGTTGTCCTCAAGGAGCAGGATGTCCTCCTGTTCAGCAAGGTCCACCAGCCGCTGCCGGTCCTCCAGGGACATGGTGGCGCCGCTCGGGTTGGCAAAGTCCGGTACGACGTAACAGGCTCGTGGCCGCAGTCCCTCCTGCCGGGCCCGGCGGATCTGCACGGTCAGGTCGTCCAGGTCGATGCCGCCCTGGCCTTCGCGTACGGGCCGCACGCTCATGTCGACCAGCCGTGTCGCGCCGAGGAACCCCACGTAGGCCGGTGCGGCGGCGAGGACGACGTCCTGCGTGTCGCGGCGGAGCGCGCGGAGGACCAGGACCATCGCCTCCTGGGCGCCCGTGGTGACCACGATTGACTCGGTGTCGACGGTCAGCGCCTCGTCGAGCTCCAGGTGCCGGGCGATCAGCTCGTGGATGACGCCCTTGGTGCGGCCGTACTGGAAGAAGGTGCGACGGACGTCGTCCGGGCTGAGGCCCGCCTCCTTCGCCAGGTGTTCCTCAAAGGCACGCAGTTGGCGGGGTAGCGAGCTGGTGTCGTAGAAGCCCTCGTAGGGACGGCCGGCCGCGAAGGAGACGGCCTGCGGATACCGCCCGGCGATGTCGTTGAGGAGCGTCATGGAGGTGAGGGCGGGGTCGGTCACGGAGGCGTGGAGGCCCACAGTGTCGAGTCGGAACGCGACGGGGCGCGGATCGCCGGGCCGCGTCGCGCCCACCTCGCCCGGGGCCGTGAGCGGGGCGGTCACCGCCTGACTCCCTCGGTCGAGTCGGCGCACGGTTGGGGGCCGGTCCTGTGGAGGGTGACGGCGTTACGGGCCCGGATGGCACGGGCCTTCCCGGTTTCGTCGACCATGAAATCGATCACCCCTCCTTCGAAGGCGAACATCGTGCGTGTCAGCGGCAGGCACCTGAACTCGCGTAGGTCCTCCTGGGAGTACAGGTGAAGCTGCCCGTCCCGGACGAAGACAGTGACCTCGTCGAGGCGGGCGTACGTGCCGGTGTAGCGTGCGAGGTCGGCGGGGTCCGGTGTGGCGAGAAGGCTCTCGTCGAACCGCTTGCAGAGTTCTCCGTCGACCATCACGTAGTTGGCGCAGCCTGGACCTGTTCCGGGGAAGCCCAGCGATACGAGGGGTTCGTCGCCGGGCCCGCCGCCTTCGAAACGGCCGTTCCCCGCGGGGCGGAGCCTGAGGTGCCGCCCGTTGATCTCCGCGGTCAGGCCGTCCGCCTCTTCGGCGAGGCGTACGAGGCCCGTGGCCTGGCCGACGAACACGCCGGCATTGCCGCGGGGGTACGCGTCGGCCGGTTGTTCTTCGCTGCCCGGGCGGGTCGCGGTGCCGGGATCAGGGCGGGCGGGACCGGGTGCGCACGCTACCAGGATCCGGTGTACCAGGGACTTCCCGTCGAAGCCGGGCGGTATCGCGTTCGCCAGCAGCACGGCTCCGATACGGCGGTCGGGAAGCATGGCCAGCCACGCGCCGTACCCGCAGATGTCGCCTACATGACCGAGTACCGGGTGCCCCTGCCACCGCCACCGGTGGAAGCCGAGGGTGCTCTCGGTGTCGTCCGGGAGAAAGAGGCGGGCGTGCGCGGTGCGCATCAGCCGCTGTGACTCCTCGGTGAGCAGTCGGTCCGTGTTTACAGTCACGGCGCCTAGGTGTGCCGCCACGAAGCGGCCCATGTCGAGGACGTTGGAGAGGGCGAACCCGGAGGGATAGTGCGCGACGTTGTCAGCGACCTGCCCCTCAGTGACGAGGGTCCCGTCGGCTCCGTACCGGTGGCCGAAGGCAAAGGGGTGCGTTATCGCCACGACCGGATCGAACGTCGTCGACGCCATGCCCAGCGGGCGCAGCACCAGCTCATCGACAAGCTGCGGAAAGGGCGTCCCCGCTGCGGTTTCCGCCATGGCCCCGGCCAGGTCGTAACCCGGGTTGCTGTACGAGTACGCGGTGCCCGGCGGGGCAACCGGCTCATACGTCCGCAGTAGCCGCAGCACCATCTCGGGCAGGTCGGCCGGGTCGCCCCGGCCGGTGGGGAAGAAGTCGTGCGGGAGCCCGGCTGTGTGGCCTAGGAGCATGCGCGCAGTGATCCGGTCGACCGCTGGGTAGCCGCAGTCGGCGAGTGCGGGAAGGACGTCGACGACGGGCCGGTCGAGGTCCATCACCCCGCGGTCGTGTAGCCGGAGCACTGTGGTCGCCGTCAGCGGCTTGGTGACGGAGCCGAGCCGGAACAGGGTCGCGGCCGACACGTCCTCCGCTTCGTCCTGCGCGCCGGTGCGGCCGAAGCCCTGCGCGTGCAGCACGCCCGTCCCGTCCACGATGGCCAGGGCGAGGCCCGGTATCCCGTGCCGGCTGCGCTCGGCCTCCACGTGCCGGAGCAGGGCATCGGTTTCCCTACGCGGGACCGCTTCCCCGCCCTCGTAGGCGGGCATCTACGGGGCCGCCTGTACGGTCTCGGGGCCCTCTATCCGCACGGTCATCCGGGCGAGTGCCTCGTCGGCCGCCCGTAGCGCGCCGTGCGGATCGCTGTGCTCGGTGAGCACGTAGCCGAGCCGTACTTCGATGTTCCCCTCGTGGGGCGGAGCGACCACGTCGCCGGGTGCCACGAAAGGGCACGCCCTGACTACGTGCGGTGCGGCGGCCGCCTCGTCGGTGCCCTTCACCGCGCGCACCTGTCCGGACGAACGGGCCAGCAGGAGCCGTGCGCATGCGGCTCTGTGGTGCTTCTGCGTCAGGTCGGGGCTTCGGCCCAGGGCCAGTTGCAGGGCCGCGCCAGCGAGATCGATGCCGAGGGCACGGTGGACCAGTTCGGGAATGTAGACGCCGGGCAGCCGAGGATTGACCTCCACGATGCGCACCCCGTGCGGGGTCCGCTTGAACTCGGTGTGGACGATGCCGGTGCGGATGCCCAGGGCCCGAACAGCCTCGCGGGTCCAGTGGGCCATCGCCTCGTAGTCCTCGGCGGGCAGCCGGGTCGGGACGAGCAGGGCGTCGTAGACGAACCGCGATTGGGTCGGGCTGACCGGCTCGATGGTCTGGAGCCCGTCCGTAGCGGTGACGACGTGCACGTCGCCGTCGACGACCGCGGCTTCGACGCTCACCAGGGGTCCTTCGAGGAACTCCTCGATGATGACCCGGTGGTAGACGGCCGGCAGGTACGCGTACGGTTCGACGGCCCACTCCCAGGCCTGGGGCAGGGCGCTCACGTCCGTCAGCCGGGTCACCCCCTGGCCGCCTGAGGCGGCGACGGGTTTCAGCACCACCGGGAGGGTCAGCTCGTCGAGCGCCCGCCTCGCCTCGTCGAGCGACGAGGCCACGCGGTATCGGGGTCCCGGGACCCCCGCGGCTGCGAACCGGTCGCGGGTGGCGGACTTGTCCATGCACAGACGTACCGCCGGCAGGGAAGCGCCAGGGAAGCTGAGCTCGTCGCTCAGGGCGGCGCTCAGCTCGACGAGTTCGTCCTCGTGCGTGAAGACGCCCGAGAGCCCGTGCAGGTTCACGTACTCCGCGAGTTCACCGACCCACTGCAGCGGGTCGTCGTACAAGCCCGGCAGTACGTGGACCCGCTCGGCGCCGGCGGGCAGTGCGGGCGGCGCTTCGCGCATGACGAGGTGCGCCTCGATGCCGAGGGCGAGGCACGACTCCAGGACGTAGGTGCGGTAGTGCGGGTCCCAGTCCAGGATCAGCAGTCCGGGCACAGTCGGTTGTCCCCTCATCGGTCGGAAAGGTGGTAGGGCACTACGGAAGCGAGCATGGGCGCGTGGAAGGGCTCCGTCGCGGGGCCCGGGTCGCGGGACATGATGTACCCGGTGAGCGGGGCCTGCCTGACGTCGTAGTCCCCATAGCCCACGCAGAAGGACGGGTCCTCGCACCGGTCCAGGGACAGGACCTTTTCCAGCACAGGCGGATCGTCTGTCTCGTAGCGCCACAGCGGGTCTGCCCGGAACCCCAGGCGCCGCTTGAGCAAGTACAGCCCGGTGGCAACGTCGTGGCCGTAGAAGTTCGGGTCGGCTCCGGCCGACAGGATCTCGTAGCCAAGCTCGGCCGCGACCACTCCGACCTGGACATACATGAAGCGGGTGGTGCCGTGGTCGGGGTGGCTCGGGTCGCAGGCGTAGTAGGTCATGCGCAGCATGTTGTGCCGGGGCACCTTCATGCAGAGAAGTCCGGCGACCATGCGGTCACCGCTGTACAGGTAGATGCCAACGACCTGCTCGGGGTGGGTCCGGAACCACTCCAGATCCTCGGCGGCGTACAGGGTTCCCCGCGGCAGAGTACCGATGTGGCGCTTGTACAGCGCAAACCAGGTGTCCAGCCGGGCGGGGTCGATCGCCTCCTCCACCTCCAGCCGGTGGCCGGACTCGGTCTGACGTATCGCGTGCCTGGTGGACTTGCGCATCCGCGGCTGGAGGGCGTCCACGTACGCGTCGAGGGTGGGGTACACAGGGCGGGTCCAGAACAGCCACTGTGGCTTGAAGATGAACCCGTGGGGAGTCAACTCCGCATAATGCTCCGGGGTGGGGTCGACGATGCGCAGGAGATCGGCGTCGCTGATGCGCTTGAGCGCCGCGCCGCTGGCCACGTCGGCGGCGTCGAGTACCGCGATACGTAGATCGTGGTGTGTCGTCAGTTCCATGTTCGGCCTTCGTCGACGGAGGCGCGCCACCAGTCGCGGCCTTCCTGCGGCAGGGTGTGGATCGGGTCGAGGTACTCGTGCCGACGGGTGAGTGCCTGTGTGTCCTGGGCCTCGCCGGGGAGGCGGTAGTTCTTCGTCCAGTACGAGATGCCGAGCGTCCGGTCGTATTCGGCAACCTGGTGCACCCACCGCTTGCCGACGTAGGGCACGTCGCACACGATCCTGGGCGTGGCGAAGCCGGGAAGATAGCCCATGATGTCGTCCTGCAGTACCTGGGCCCGGGACAGCGGTATCCGCCAGTGCTCGCTGAAAGGGATCATGTCGCAGAGGTAGAAGTAGTACGGCATGATGCCGGCGCCGTCGAGCAGTGTGAAGCAGAGGTCGAGCAGTTGTTCAGTGGTGTCGTTGACGCCGTGCATCAGGACGCCCTGGTTGCGTACGTCACGGATGCCGGTTTCCAGAACCGCGCGGGCGGCACGGGCAGCCAGCGGGGTGACGGAGGCGGCGGAGTTGGCGTGGGTGTGCACGGCGATCTGAACGTCCCGGTCGCGGGCTACCTTCGCCAGGCGTTCCATGCCGGTGAGGACTTCTCCAGACAACCAGTGCTGAGGCAGGGTGACGAGCGCCTTGGAGGCCAAACGGATGTCCCGGATGCTGTCGATGTCCAACAGCTCCGACACGAAGGCCTCTAGCCGGGGCCACGGGACATTAGCCACGTCCCCGCCGGAGACAACGACGTCCCGCACCTGGGGATGCCTCCGCAGGTAGTCGACCATGGCGGCCAAGCGGTCCTGCGGTTTCGCGGCGAACCGGGTCTTGCTCACCACCGGGGTGGACTGGCCGACCAGGTCCATGCGGGTGCAGTGGCCGCAGTACTGCGGGCAGGTCGCGACGATCTCGGCGAGAACCTTCGTGGGGTAGCGGTGGGTCAAGCCCTCCACCACCCACATCTCCTGCTCGTGCAGGGCGTCTCGTGAGGCCCGCGGGTGCGACGGCCAGTCGGCGCGCCGGTCGGAGAAGACGGGCAGCATGTAGCGGCGTACCGGGTCCGCGTAGAAGGCGTCGGTCAGGCTGCCGGCCCCCGCGACCGTCACCCCGCTCGCCATCGTGTTCAGCATCTGGGGCGGCAGCAGGACGGACATGGTGGCCCGCTCAGCCCGGTCGCGCTCCAGATCGGCGTAGAAGGATTCGTCGACGAGGTCGCCCAACACGGTCCGTAACTGCTTCGCGTTGCGCACGCAGTTCAGTCGCTGCCACTGCGGTGACTCCCAGTCGGCACGGGTGGTGTCGCTCCAGCCCGGGAATCGCCGCCAGTCGGGTTCCGTCAGTTCCTTCCTGCGATAGGTGTACGGCTGAGCCGCTGTGGGACTCACGCGGCACGCTCCTTTCTCGGACGGCGACACGGGCCGGCCGTCACTGTGGCTGCGGGGTCCACCACAGGCTGAAGACCTCAAGCGGTTCATCGCCGGTGCTGGTGACTTGGTGCGGAACCCAGGGCGGGTAGTAGAGGGCGTCCCCGGGGCGGATGTCGGTGCGGCTGCCCGCGGACAGGACCGTCCCCCTACCAGACCGGACCAGCCAGATTTCGGCGACGGCGTGCTCGTCCGGCTCGCTTGTCTCACCCGGCGGAACACGGAACCGGGAGCCCTGGAACGGCGGGAGCGCCTCCGACCCGCCCGGGCCGAGCGCCATGTACTCCACGAGCATCCCGGGCGTGCTCTCGGCGGGGCCGAAGGCTACCTTCACGGGGCCGGACATCAGATGCTCCTCACGGTCGGCAACGGTTCGGACGGTGGGGCACCGGGTGGCGGGAAGCCGCTGGACCAGGCGGTGGCGGACGTCTCGTGGTCGGTGCGGTACACCTTGCGACCCGTGATCGCGTTGAGGATCTGGGCGCTACGCCATGCGGCGAGACTGAGGTTCGGGTCGGCCACACCGTGGGTGGGCTCGGACATGTTCTGAACGTAGATGCGCACGCCGGTCGGGCCGTCCCACTCCAGCGAGTAGTCCCGGTTGACCTCCAGCTCGCCGCGCGCGTTGAGCAGGCGGTCCGCGAGGGGGTCCATGCAGGCGGGCAGGGCGCTGCGGTAGCCCGTGCAGAAGACGACCACATCGGCGGCGTGGACCTCCTCGCGGTCCAGGTCCTGGTTGTGCACGGCCGCCACGAGCCGGTCTCCGTCGCGCTCCAACCCGACAACCCGTCGGCCGGTCAGCAGCTGGTGCTGCAAGGGAGCGCCGGCCAGGAAATCCAGCTGGTAGAGGCGCTGGTAAATGCCTTCGAGGAGGGACTCGGTGATGCCGTCACTGGCAAGCCGCTGATGGCGCAGCAGCTCCGCCCGGCGCTCGGCGGGCAGCCGGTGGAAGTGGTCCACGTAGTCCGGTGCAAACCACTCGTTGGTGAACGGCGAGTCGTCCAGGGGCTGGAACCCGACCCGGCTGGAGATCCAAGTGAGCCGTCCGGGCAGTGCCCTGTCCGGCCCGAGGAAGTAGTTCACGACCTCCGCGCCGCTCTGGCCACCTCCGACGACAAGGACATCCTTGCCCCGCACCTTCGGAGCCAAGTGGAGGAGGTCGGCGCTGTGGAGCACGGTGGGTCCCTGCAACGGTTCGGCGAAGCCGGGCAGTGCAGGGGTGCGCCCGGTGCCCAGGACCAGCGAGCCGGTGGAGTACCGGGTGCGGCCGGACACCGCTTCGAGCCGGTTCCGGCGCAGGCGGACCTCGTCTACCGGCCGGTTCCACCGCAGGCTGGGTAGCTGGCGGGCGACCCAGCGGTAATACTGCTCGAACTCTTGCCGTGTGCAGCGGTCGCGGTTGGCGATCAGCGATCGGAAGAGGCGCCCGTTCTCGGCGAGGTAGTTGAGGAAGGAGAACCGACTGGTCGGATCGACGGTCGTCACCAGGTCCTTGAGGTAGGACACCTGAAGTCCGGCGTCCGGCACCATCATCCCCGGATGCCAGCGGAACTCCGGTCGGGCGTCGAGGAACCGGGCGGAGAAGTTCGGTACCGGCTCGGCCAGCGCGGCCAGGCTCAGGTTCGTGGGACCGGTCCCGATCCCCACGAGGTCGTACTGTTCCACGTCTTCCATGCGGCCCCCTGTCGTTCGTACGTCGTGAGCACCGTCAGCGCGGTGCGAAGAGAGCACAAGCGGTGCTCAGGTCACCGGTCCCGGCGGCCACCTCGATACCCTCGAGGGCCCGGTCCCACGGCACGTCGGCGACGTCGCCCGGCAGTTGCAGGGCGGCCCACAGCTGCTGTGCCATGGCCGGCGCAATCGGGTAGAGCCCCATGGCCAGGGCCGCGGCTGCCGAGAGCTGAGCCGCAACACACCGGGTATGGGTATCGGCGAGCCCGGGCACGTCGGCGAGGTGGTCACTGTCCTGGCCTGCCTCCGCGGCCTCGCGGATCAGCAGGTCGAGCAGCGCGATCGCGGAGCGCGGCGCGAAATCCGGCAGCGAGTACGCCTCGCCGACCAGTTCCAGCAGTCGCCGGGTGCGGGCACGCAGACGTTCCGCCGCGGCCGGCTCCGGCTCGAGGTCCGCCGCGGCGGTGCCTGTGGTCCGGGCCCGGTGGGCCAGGTCTTTCAGCCAGCCGTGCCAGCGCGGCAGAAGGTCGCCGTGAAGGAAGGAGTCGAACGTCTCCTGGGTGAAGCTGCTCTGGGCGGCGGCGGGCCGGTCCCAGCACAGGAAAAGCCGCAGGTGGTCGGCGGGTGTCTGGTCCAGGGCGTCCAGGAGCCAGATCGCGTGCTGCCGGCTGGTCGAGAACTTCGAACCGTCGAGGCGGTAGAACTCGTTGGAAACCAGCGCCTTGGGCAGGGTGATCGCCGCGTCCCACGCCGAGAAGATCGCGGGAAACAGCACGGCGTGGAAGAAGCCGTTGTCATAGCCGAAGAACTGCACCACCTGCGTGTCGCCCGTCCACCACGCCTGCCAGCCCCCAAGTTCGGCGGCGCTGGCCAGGTAACCGGCCGCCATCTCGAACCAGACGTAGATCCGCTGGTCGGTGAAGTCTTCGACCGGGGCCTCGATGCCCCAGTCCGCAGGGTGGGTGACGGCTATCTCGGGCAGTCCGTCGTCCAAGAGGGACCGGCACAGGGCGGTGAGGTGGCCGTTCATGGCGGTGTCACCCCAGAACTCCTCCAGGGCCTTCCGGTGCCGTTCGAGGGGCATGTACAGGCGCTCGCAGGAGCGGGTCTCGCACTCCGTCCCGCAGATCGTGCAGCGGGGTTCGACCAGGTCGGCGCAGTCGTTCGACCGGCCGCACGACTCGCAGGAATTTCCGCCGGACTGGCTGCCGCAGTGCGGGCAGCCGCCCGACACGTACGCCTCGTACGCCCATCGGTCGCAGGGCACGCAGTACGGCAGCGGGCGGGTGCGCGCGACGATGTCGCCGCGCTCGTACAGCTCGGCGAAGATCCGCCGCGTCAGCTCGCTGTGCAGCGGAAGGGCGCGCGGGCGACCCACGACGTCGAGCCGGATTCCGCTGTCGGCCCACGCCCGTACGATGCGCTCGCCGTAGTAATCGGCCACGTGCGCGGCGGTGGCGCCTTCGCGGACGGCGCGTGCCTCGGTATAGCTCTGGTGATCGTCGATGCCGGAGAGGTGGGCCACGGTCGTGCCCGACCGACGCTGATGACGGGCGAAGACGTCCGCGGCGAGGTAGGGGCCAGACAAGTGTCCCAGGTGGAGCTCCCCGTTGGGGGTCGGTGGAGTGGCGGTGACCAGCATGTTCCCCGTCACGGGCGGTCCTTTCGGTCCATCGGGTGGGTGCGGCGGCCGGATGTCGGACGCGTTTCGTCGCGTGGGGTGGTGGCGTGTCCCACGGCGCTGCCTGGAGGGCAGCTCCGCCGGTCTTCGAGGGGGTCTTCAGCGGGGCATGAAGGACGGTGCGCAGACCGTGGTTCCGGTGCCGGCCGCCGCCACGCTGCCGGCGCCCTGGCGCAGGCGTGCGTAGGCGGGGCTGACAGCGGAGAGCACGTCGTGCAGCGGCTGCTCCACCGCGGCGACGCGCGGCAGGATCCGGTCGATCTGGTCCGTCAGCCGTGCGCGCAGCGCCGGGTCGTGACCCTGCTCGGTGGTGATGGTGCCGCGGCACTCCGGGGTGCGGCAGTTGCATTCCATGGACCAGCCGATGTCCGCGGTGAACGTGGCGTAGTCGCAGGTGACCTCTTCGCCGGGAGCGATGTCGCGGACCGCCACGCCGAAGTCGAGGCTGGTGTCCAGAACGTTGGCCGCGCAGGAGTGGTTCATCAGGAACGCGCCCATGCAGGGGAGCAGGAGACTTCCGTTCTCCAGGAGGTGGCCGTACTTGTCGAGGAGGCCAAAGCGTTCTGCCGGTACGGCGCCCAGCTCGTCGGCGGACCAGGTGGGGCACTTGGCGCAGGGCAGCCAGACGACGGTGCCGGCCGGGATCAGCTCGGTGGCGAACAGGCCCACGTTGTCCGTCGTACTGGGCCGGATGTCGATTCCGGAGGTCAACACCGGGTCACGCGAGCCGAAGAACGTCGGCCAGGCGCTTCTCGATCTCCTCGACCCGCCGGTGGCTGGTGCCCATGACGAGGTAGCGCCACTTGCCGTCGAAGGCGAGCGTGTCGGCGGTGAGCACCACGCCCTCCGTCGCTCCCGGCTCGAACGCCAGGCCGGCTTCACGGACCAGGGCGAGGCCGGTGGCGAAGTCGGGCGTGACATCGCCGGGGCGGGAGTCCGCGAGCCAGACTGCGCGGGCGGCGTCCTCGGTTCCGAGGAACCGCCGCACCAGCAGGTCGAGGTAGGTCGCACCGGTGCGGCGCAGGTTGCTTTCGGTGGCGTACAGCTGACCGTCGCCGGTGATGCCGCCGTCGATGTCGAAGGGACCCCGGTAGCCGAGCTGGTCCAGGTGGCGTCCAAGTGCGAGTCCATCGGCGGTCAGCTGGTCTACAGCGGGCGAATTCTCCTCCAGTGGGGTGACCTGCCCGCTGAAGCTGCCGTTGGGGGTACGCATCTCCCCCACATGCAGGACCTGCGGGCCTGCCTCGGTGACCTCCATCTCCACGGTCACCACACGGGCGAGGTCCAGGCGCTGTTCGACGACCCAGCCGCGGGGCTGGTCGGACACCTCGGAGAGGTACGAGTCGACCAGGGCCTCCAGGCCCGGCAGGTCCTCGGTGGACAGGAACCGTACGCCGTAGCCGTTGGACCCACGGACCGGCTTGACCACGGCTCCGCCGTAGGAGGTGACGGTCTCGCGGGCGGCCGTGACGAGTTCGTCCCGGTCGGCGGCCACACGACCCGCCGCGACCTGGATGCCGAGCTGGGCCGCGACGTCGCGGAACCCGGGCTTGGTGTTGATCCGGTACACGGCTTCGAGGGCCGTCTCGGAGGGCTTGCCGTCGTCGTATCCGTCGACGGGAAGGCCGAGTTCGGCCGCCATGTCGAGCGCGGGGCGGTCCAGGGCGAAGGGCTGGAACCGCAGGCCGGGGATGGCCTCGGCCAGGGTGCGCAGGCGCTCGGTGAGGCCGGCCTTGCGGACGGCGTCGGTGAGGGTGATCAGGTCCTCGGACGGGGCGGCCACGCATGTGACCTCCGCGCGGGCGAACCCGAGCAATCCGCAGGCGTACTCCCAGAGGGGCTCGGAGGCGGCAGTTGGAAGCACCACCACGTCGCCCGGCTGCGTAAGCCAGATCTTGCGCGGGGAGACCGCTACCAGGGCCTTGGCGTGCCGCGCCGTGGGAGTGGCGACCATCAGCTCGTTGACGAAGTTGCCGAAGATCAGCCGCGGGTGTTCGCGCGTGGTCATGCGGTGGGTCCTTCCTGCTTGATGCCGCCGAAGACGGCGTGGCCGGCCTTCATCCAGTAGGCGTCGACCTGGGTAAATCCGGCCTCCCGCAGCCAGTTCAGCTGGTCGCCCAGCGGCGACGGCCGGTCGAGGGGGTCCGGGTACTGATAGTGGCTCCACTCCAGCTCGTGGAACTTCTCGTACGCATCGTCGACGCCAGCCGCTGCGCTCTGCTCACGCACCGCGTCGTCCCACATCCGGCGGGCCAGCTCGTGCCCGAGCGGGCCGGTCGCCTCCACAAGGTCGGCGAGGACGAAGGCGCCGCCGGGACGGAGCATGGCGTACACGTCGGCGAACAGCTGCTGCTTGCCTGCGCCGTCCAGGTGGTGGACGGCGAGGGAGGACACCACGGCCCAGGGGGCTTCGTCCCGCTTGCGCCAGTCGTCGGCGGCCAGGTCGAACCGCTCGGTGTGGAAGCGGCCGCCGTACCGGGCGAGCTCGCGGCCCGCGGTGTCCAGCATGGTGGTGCTGATGTCGAGGCCGACCACCTGCGCCTCGGGGAATGCTTCCAGCAGCGCGGCGCTGAGTCGGCCCTGGCCGCAGCACAGGTCCAGGATCCGGGCGCCAGCCGGAGGAGCGGGGATCACCGAGGCAATGACGTCCGCCTGCGCCGCGCGCTCGGGTACGAAGTACTCCCCGTAGCTGATGAAGTCCTGTGAGTCCTGCTCGTTCCAATCCTCTTCCGAGGTCGTCACGCCAAGTCCTTTCCGTCCTGAATGGTGGGCTCGGGTCGGCCAGGTGCCGGCAGGCCCAGCCGGGGCATCGAGCGTCGCGATGTCAGACCGCGTCGGCGAACGACTGCCAAGTGAGCCAGCGGGCCAGGTCCCCGGCTTCGGTGGGTACCTCCCTGACCTCGTCCACGGAGCAGCCGACCAAGCCGACGAGCCAGTCGAGGGTTTCGGCGGGAAACCGGCGCACCGCTCCGTGGGTGGCGATCAGCAGGGCGCCATCGTCGTGTGTCCACAGCAGCGGGGCGGGCGTCAGGCGACGGATCGCCGCCGGGGTCTCCTGCGGCTCCGGGTCCTGCGGGGCGATGCCGCGCATGCCGATCGCCGATGCGAGGGCCAGCGCCTCGGCGTCGGTCTCGGCGAGGCCTGCGAACTCGCGGTACTCGGCCAACCACTCGCGGCGCAGCTGTCCGTCCGTTCCGACGGGGACAGCGGTCCACGGCCTGGGGTTGTTGAAACTGCCGGTGTACATGGCGACGTTGAAGGAGAGCGAGGGCTCTGGGGTGTCGCCGACGTGCCAGATGCCGCTGCGCCAGAACATGGCCTGCCCGGCGCCCGGGCGGAGGGTGGTCGTGGTCAGGTGCTCGACATCGGCCACGTCGAGATCGGGCAGATACTCCTCCTCGACGTTGCCCAGCGGGTCGGTGTCGGCTCGCACGCTGGTGCCCTCGGGGATGAAGTCGCTGGTGTTCCAGAGGTGCATCACCTTCTTGCCCTGAAGCACCATGTGCAGGTTGGTGCACCCTTCGCGGTGGATTCCGCCGGGCGTGGCCGAGTAGCGACCGAGGAACAGTTCCGACTCGATGTATCCGCGTGGCAGGCCCACAGCGGTGAGCAGGGGCGCGAGCCCGCCGACGAGTACCTCGAAGAGCCCGCGGTGGTACTCCTGCAGACCGCGCGCGTAGTAGAGGACGGCGTCCGCCTTGCCCTCCACAGACCGTACGGCACGGTCGAGCCACTCCCAGGGGGTCTCCGTGGCACCGGTCCCGCCCGGCCAAGCGGCCGGGTCCGCGACGAACGAGCCGTTGACGAGCAGCTTGAGAGCATCGGTGGATTCGCCCGAGGCCCGTACCCGGGCGGCCGCCAGGCCGGCCTGCCAGACGAGTTTCTGGTCGAGTTCCGCCAGGTCCCAGTCGCACACCATCCAGTCGACGCTTCGGTCACTGATGGTCGGATTGATCAGCGTTCCGCGCACTGCACCTTCCTCCCTCGCAAGCGCCGTACCGCATGCCCATCCAGAGCGGTCAGGTCTGGATCTCATAGGGTGGCGGATACATAGACGATTGCCGATCGAAAATCTTGAACGCATCCAGGCACGGGTGCCAGAAGCACCCTGTCAACCGATGCCGGCAAATATGCGGACCCGAGAGTGAGAGTCGCAGCGAATGAGGCCCGACATGGTCACACTGCTCGGGTAGTCATCGATATCCGGAGCGGGATTTACCGCATCGCGAAGGTCCGGACGACTAAACCCTACGTCACGGCCAGTCACTGTCAACCCCCGCTTTGCGCCACACTGTATGACCGGTTTCATGCAGGTTTACCCGTCCATGAGGGCGTCAATCTGGCCAACCGGCGTCCCTAGACGATCTCCGTTGACACGTCAGATTTCATGTAGTTGAATCATTTGGATCAACATCAAGAGTCATTCACGGCGATCCCGCAAGAGCAAGGAGAGGCCTGGATCAGGTCCGAATCGGATCAGTCTCGCAGGCCCGAAAACCACGGGGGTATCAGTGAAGTTCGCAACCCATCCAAAAAATGGTAGGCGCGGCTCCGTTACGCACACTTCAAGTACGACGAGAAGAAGAGACCCTAGAACGGGGATCGGCACCGCTACCCGCTCATGAAGCACGTGGACGTGGCTGTTGTCGGGGCCGGAATTACCGGAATCCTGACGGCCCGTGAATTGGCCGCTCGCACTCCCACCCAGTCGATCATGGTGGTCGAGGCTGGCGATCTGGCCGGCGGTGCCAGCCGACGCTCCGCGGGGCTCCATTTTCCCCGCGGCGCCACACCGCGCGCCCGTGCCTTCGCCGCATACAGCCATGAGTACTACGCGCGGCTGCTCATGGATCACCCGTCCTTGCCCATCTTCCCTGTCGATGTGTCGGTCGTCGCCCGCGAAGCCCGCGCCACGGCGTTGTCGGAGAAGTACCTGGATCACGCCTGTCTCGTCAGAAGCGACGGCACCCATCCTCTCGTGAACGTTCCGGCGGACTCCGCCGTATGGCACGGCACCGGCTGCCACTACGCCGACGTCCCGGCGCTCACCCGCCTCCTCGCAGGACAGCTGCGCGACCGCGTCGAACTCCGGGAGGGCGTAGCGGTCGTTGGCCTGTCATCCAACGGCGACAGCTACACGCTACGGCTCAGTACAGGCGGGACGGTCCGTGCCGACCGTGTGGTCCTCGCACCAGGCCCCTGGTTGCACATGGGCCCGTGGAGGGAGCTGGTGGCCCCGCTCGGCGCGCGGGTGAAGAAGATCGTCGCGCTCCACATCGACCAGCGGCCCACCGAAGAAGACCCTGTACTCGTCTTCGACGATGAGGACGCCTTCCTCCTTCCCATGGTGCAGCGCGGGTTCTGGCTGTTCAGCTACACCTGCCAGGAGTGGGACGTCAGCCCCGACACGGTTTCCGCCAGTCTGTCGAGCCGAAACGTGGCCGAGGCCCGCGAGCTGCTCCACCGGTACGCACCGCGCCTACAGGCAGCCGCGACGGCTGGCCGGGTCTTCTGTGACGCATACAGCCCGGACGGCGCGCCGCTGGTTCAGGCCCTTGACTCGGCGGAACGGCTCGTCTTCGCCGGCGCCTCTAGTGGCTCGGGCTACCGCTTCGCCCCCGCGATGGCCGCTGCCGTCGCTGACCTAGTCGCACGCTGACGCGACAAGGTCGGGCCCCTGCCCTCGTGCTGATGCTGGAGCAGGCCCGGCCCCCTCGTTCTTGACCGGTACACACACGGGATAGAGGCTTCGACAAGCATGGTCACGAACCACCCGCCGTCCGTATCTGCCCGGGTCGGACAGGAGGTCGCCGAGATCTCGTGGAACGATTCGCTGATCCACCAGCTCGAGATCCACCACAACACGGTGGACTACTCCAGCTATCAGGGCGGCACCGTCCACATGATCTCGTCCGGTGTGAACTTTCTGCGCCCGCCATCGGTGATCCTTCGCAGCATCGCCGAGGACGCGCGCGACTGGAAGTACATCAACTGCTACTGCGGTCCCCTTGGCGAGTCCATCCTCCGCAGCGGCGCCCTGGCCTACGAGGAGAGCCTCAAAGGAAGCCCCCTAGACGCGCCCGTCGACACCGCGCTGACCGTCGGCGCGGCCGAAGGCGTACGGCTCGCCTTCGACTTTCTCCACCGGGCCCGCGGAGCGGAAAAGGTGCTGGTTGCAGGACCCCAGTACTCCATCGTCCACCAGACCATACTCTCGGCAGGTCTGACGTTCCGCGAGGTGTTCACGGACCGGGAAGGAGTCTTCTTGCCGAATCCGGCGGAGATTGACGCGGCACTCGACGCCTCCGGCGCCACCGTGCTGTTCCTCACCGAGCCCAACAACCCCTCCGGTGAGCAGCATTCGGATGCGGAATTCGAAGAAATCGTCGGCATCCTCAAGCAGCGAAGTGCACACCTCGTACTCGACAAGGTCAGTGCCGATTTCGCGGCCCACCCGGACATCCAGGTGCTCAACTACGGTGCGGCACTGGACCGGCACGACTACTGGGACCGGACTCTGGTGGTCGACGGGCTGGCGAAACGACGGGCGGTCAGCGGCCTACGCTTCGGCTACGCCATGGGCTCCATGGAGTTCGTCGACTTCATCGAGAACCAGCGCTTCGGCGGATGTCCGCCCCTCGTCGCCGTTTCGGGTATCGCCCGCGACCTCGCCTACTCCGCGCACCTGCGGCGAGAGCAGCTCGGGGCAGGAGGCGTCTCGGAAACCCTATGGCAGCGTTTCAAGGGCCTCAATGACGCCTCCCGCGAGCTACTGGCCGTAAGCGACGCCTCAGAGGTCGAGGAGTACCGGTTGGAGCTGCGAGACATGTACCAGACCATCGCCGACAACAGGCGGCTCGCCCAGGAGACGCTCTCACCGTGGCAGCTCGCCGCGACACCGCTCCACGCCGGCTTCAACTACCTCGCCTGCATACCTGGCCCGGACGCCGACCCCCTCACCTTCGGACAGGGCCTCTACGACGAGAGTCGTGTCTCCTGTTTCCCCTTGGCCTGCTTCACCGCTGACACGGAGCTGGCCGCAGCCAGGAGTCCCGCTAGTGCCCACTGGCTGCGGATCACCTGTGCCAGCGACCGACCAGTTTTCGAGGCTCAGATCGAGGCATTGCGCAGCTTCCTGACGAATCATGCCTGACGCGTGGGGGCGTGCCGGGGCGCGCTGCGACAGAAGAACGAGGAACGGACGGACGTAACCATGGCAACAGAGGACACCACGTCGGTAACGGAGCCGGCGTCAACCGCGACGCCCAAGCGCCGTTGGCGCGGGCTGCTGACGAACCGCGACTTCATGATCGTCTGGGGCGGGTTCACTGTCTCATCGGTAGGCACGGCGCTGTCCAACCTGGCTGTGCCGATCCTCGCGCTTGGCCTCTCCGGCTCCCCTACCATGGCTGGCCTCGTAGGAGCCGCCCGGCTCGCCCCCTACCTGCTGCTGAACCTCCTGGCCGGCGTGTTCATCGACCGCTGGGACCGCCGCCGCGTCATGATCGTCGCCGACCTGGGCCGTTTCGCCGCGCTGGCGACGATCCCCGTTGCCTACGCCTTCGACAGCCTGACAATTGCGCACCTGGCCGCGGTCGCATTTCTGGAGGGCGTCGGACACGTCTTCTCAGCCGTCTCCCACCTGTCCGCCCTGTCGAAGCTGGTCCCCGAGGAGCAGTTGGCCTCTGCCAACGCCCTCAACGAGGTGGCCGACTCCGCAGCCGGCGTCGGCGGATCCGCCCTCTCCGGTGCTTTCATCGGCCTGGCGAGGAACTCCACGCTCGGCGCCGTCTACAGCTACGCCGTCGACGCCGTCACCTACCTGCTCTCGGGGGCGTCGCTTCTGTTCGTACGCAAGTCGTTCCAGGAGGACCGGCCGGTCGACGAACAGCGCTCAGTGATGGCCGATCTCAAGGAAGGGATGTCGTTTCTCTGGCGGCAGCGCCTGCTGCGCCTGCTCATGGTGATGGTCACCCTAATCAACTTTCTTCAGGCGCCGCTCAATCTGGCCACCATCGTCCTAGCCACCGAGGATCTCGACATCAACGCCGGGCTGATCGGCCTCATCCTTGCCGTGGTCGGTCTCGGCACGGTGGGCAGCGCCTTCGCCGCGTCATGGCTGCGTGAGCGCATCAGCCTGCGCACCCTGGCGCTCGGCTCCGTCGCACTGTGGGCCGTCGCGGCGGCCATGATGGCCGCCGCGCCGTCGATCATCTTCCTCGCTGCTGGCGTCCTGATCACGAACCTACTGTGGCCGATCTTCGCGGTTTCCCTGGTGACCTACCGGCTGTCGGCTACGCCGGACCAGCTTCAGGGCCGCGTCAACAGCGCCTTCCGCACCCTGTCGTTCGGCGTGGAACCTCTGGGACTGGCCATCGGCGGTGCCCTGATCGCCTCCCAGGGCCCACGCTTCCTGTTCTGGGGCGCCGCAGTGGGCCAGCTCGTAATCTTCCTGGGCAGCGTCGCGACGTGGCGGAGGAAGCTGACGCCAGAAACGGCTGCAGCAACCTCACCCCAGGATGCCTGAGGAGCCTGCTGGCGGGTGACAGCCGCGCTGACCGGAACGTGCACACCGCTGTGGTCTTGAGTCAGAGCCGCTCGTGCGCTATTAACCAAGCATGCTCGGAGCCCCAGGATTGAGGTTCCTCGCAGCACGGGAGGGAACCCCTGCCCCGGGCCTCCCACCGCGTCCGGCATCTATTATGCCCGCCCCACGCGAGGACTCGCCCTCCTTGCTATGGCGCTTGTTTCGCCAGGGCCTGGAACCGGCCAGGGGCTTCGCGCTCGTCGCGGTTCTGAAGCGGCTCCGGCGTCAACTGGCTTCTGTCTCGCCTGGTCGGTGAGCGGGTTGCGGCGGCGTCTTCGCTTGTTGCGGTAGGACTCTTCGCTCGCGCGGGGCAGCACGATCTCGTTCATGATCTTCTTGGTGATGCGTTCGCTGCCGGTGGCCACCGCGTCGAGGGCGGCCTCCCTGATGAGGATCGAGAGGCTGTTGATGCTGCCGCCCGTGCGGTCGTGGAGGTATTCCCAGTCGAGTGTGCCGGGCTTGTGTTTGAACAGGGCGAGCGCCTCCTCCATGGACGTGACGACGGTGGCCCATTCGCGGGCGGCAGCGAGGCTGTCGATGCCGAATCGGCGCAGTTCGAAGTGGGTGAAGCGGCCGGCGGTCTGCGTGGCGCGTTCCTTGTGTCCACCTTCGAGGAAGAGGCCGGAGCTGAGGACTTCGACGCCGGTGTAGACGAAAGTGGCTGCGCAGAAGTTGGCGAGGTGCTTCAGGTGGTCGTTGGCCAGGCGGCCGTCCTTGACGGAGACGTCGAGGAAGTGGATGTCGTCGATGATGACGAGCTGCGTGCCGCACCTGCGCAGTGCCTCGAGGACCAGTCCGGTGATGTCGGTGCTGGTTGCGCCGCGGGGCAGTTCGAGGTTCATGTACTGGGCGATGGCAGCGGAGAGCATTTTGGGGGTGGCTCCGGCCGGGACGCTGATGTAGACGACGGGGACGTAGTCGTCGCCGGCCCGGACGAAGCGTTCAGGGTGCTTTCGGCGCAGCCCGGTCTCGAAGTCGGCTGCGAAGGTCTTGACGAGGGTGGATTTTCCGACGGTGGGCGGGCCGTCGATGACGATGCCGGGGCGGGCTCCGGCCGGGGCGTCCTTGTTGAGCTTGAGTTTCTTGGTGATCTGCTGGTGGATGCGGTCCATAGGCGGGGTGCGCAGGATGACGAAGGCCGAGTGGTAGTCGTCTCTGGCCTCGTTGAAGGCGGCGCGCTCGGCGTCGTTCATCGCCTGGTACGCGGTCCAGGCGGGTAGTTCGGGGCGGCCGGGCATGTGCGCGAGGGCGGCCAGGTAGGCCCGCCACTCCTCTTTGGTGCGCGGTTCGGAGAATCCGGGGTGGATCACGGTCAGCCTTCCTGCGTGTCGTTGCCGGGTGACCAGACCGGAAGGGGTGTGAGGTCGCCGAGGTCGAACCGGCGGCTGCTGGGCTCGCTGTCGCCGTCCTCATCGGGGTCGGGGACCGCCTTGAGCGGTGGGATGGCCGCAGGGCGGGAGGTCTCCTGGCCGTTCTCCGGGCTCGCCTGCGGCGGTCGGTGGTTGTCCAGGACTCGGGGGCGTCGGTGCGGTTCTGCAGTTCGCGCAGGGTGGCCGCGACCTCGTCCTGGTTGTCCGGGTCGCCGCCGCGGACGGTGACCATGCGGACGGCCTCGCGCAGGGTGATGTCGGTGAACGGCACCTGGTCATCGGCGGCGTGGGTCCAGCGCAGTACGTGCCAGGCGCCGTCGGCGGGGTCCTGGAAGTAGGCGTGGAGGACGTTGCGGGGGTCGACGCGGATGGGCCACTTGCCGCCGGGGTAGGGGGAGGTGGCCTTGCGGTAGCGGTAGAGGATGTCCGCGTCGTAGGTGAGGTACTGGTATTCGATGCCGTAGGGCTGGATCGTGCGCCAGTGGATGGGCAGCAGCTCGTAGTAGAGCGTGGGGTCGGTGGGGCAGGCGATGTAGCCGCTGCGCGCGACGCAGAGGGCGTACGCTTCGTTCGGAGACAGCCGCAGGTCGGGGAAGCCGGGCATGACCAGGCCGTCGTGGTGGCGGCGCTGGTAGACGGAGACGACGTATTCGGCGAAGAAGTCTTCCAGGTCGGGGATCGACCAGCGGGCGGTCTGTTCGACGTTCTTGCCGCGGCGGACGACGTTGTTGCCCTTGTAGCCGGCGACGTGCTTGCTGAACTGCTCGTTGATCGTGGCGAAGACTGCCTCGACGTGGGGTTTGTCGGTGGGTTTGCCCTTGCGGCCCAGCTGCAGGTTGATGCCGAGGCGGGTGCAGGCGCGGTGTACGACGTCGGAGTCGAACTGCTTGCCGTGGTCGATGATCAGGGTTTCGGGGAAGACCACGGGGCGGGCGGCTCCGTCGGCGAGCCGCTGGTGGTAGTCGAGTTTGCGGGGCAGCGGGATGCGGGCCATGTCGTAGCGGAGCCGGTCGGCCCAGCCGGGCCGCATCGGCTCGGGGGTCATGGCGTCGATCAGCAGCAGGCCGACGTCGAGGGCGTTGGTGGACTCGGGCGTGATGCGCCAGGACAGCAGCGAGCGGGTGGCCAGGTCGAGGGCGACGGTGAGTTCGACGCCGTGGGTGGTGTCGGTGGCCGGGTCCCAGGCGCGGATGTCGAGCGGTGTGGAGTCCATCAGGACGATCTCGCCGGGACGGTGCGCGATCAGGTGGCCGAAGAGCCGGTCGGGTTGCTGGGCGGTGGTGCGGCGGGTGGTGGAGGCGCCGAAGGTGTGCCGGCCCTTGAGCAGCAGCTGGGTGTAGCGGTGGAACGTGGCCCGGGAGGGCAGTTGCACTGCGCCTGCACCGTGCTTGGTGTCCAGGCGGTTCTGGACGCGGCGGTGGAAGCGGTCGAGGCTTCCGGTGGAGTCGTCGATCTCGGCGGTGTGCTGGTCGAGGATTGCCTCGATGATCCTGGCGTCGACGCCGGCGAGCGGGTTGGACGGCTTGTGCTTGCGTTTGTCGACGAGGGCCCACAGTCCTTCGGCGCGCCAGGCGCCGAGGACGTCCCACAGTCGCCGGTCGGTCATGCCGAGTTCCTTGGCCTTGGCCGCGATGCGCTGCCGGAGCGGGAGGTCGGGGTCGTACTCGGGGCGCGGGGCGGCGGTGCCTTCTGCTTGCGCGGCCAGGGACCGGTAGCCGGTGGTGGCTTCCAGCAGATGGGCTTCCAGTTCGGTGACGCGCTCGATCTCCGCGTCCGGCAGGCCGTCCAGTAGGGCGCCCGGGCTGAGGGTCAGCTCGTTGTCCCGCGCGGGAACGTCAGGGCCAGCGGCGGCGTCCGCCGTGCGGAAGGTGGGGTCGGCCAGGAGCTCGGAGGTGACGATGACCTGGAAAGAGCCGCCCTGGGAGCGCAGGCGTACGGCGGCGTCGAGGAAGCCGATCACCTGGTGGCGTTCCTCCTCCCACTCGATCCAGTCGCCCAGTTTCAGGCGGGTGGCGGCAGCGGGCCGAGGGACGGTGGTCATGAAGGATCCTTCGCGGCGGTCACGGTGGTGGAGGCCCGCAGGGGCGCGTCGAGGTCGCAGATCAGGCGGTGATGCCAGAGCAGATGGCACAGCACAGGGAAGGCCAGCTCGGGCTCGTCCATGAAGCTGAGCAGGAGGTCGATGGCGACCGGACGGCGGGCGAGGGCGATCAGCCGGTCGGCGAGCTCGGCTCCGGAGTGCGGGGGGCGGCGGTAGCCCGCGAGCCAGGAGATGTTGGCGAAGCGCTGAGCCTCGACGGCGCCGACCAGGCGGTAGTCCCAGCCGAGTTCCTCGCACGCCGCGAGAGTGCGCTCGGCTTGCAGGAGGACGTCGGGGTGGTCGAGGAGGCGCGGGTTCTTGACGTCGACCAGCAGCGCGGTGCCGTCGCTGCGGCGGCAGAAGATGTCCGGGGTGTGCTCCCACACCTCCCCCACTCCGACGCCGTCGAGAATGAGGGACTGGGTGGAGATCCCGGTGATGACGGGGTCGAAGTCGTACAGCGTGAGCCACTGCGACTCCAGGTAGCTCTCGTAGCCCAGCAGGGTGCCGGTGGTAGCGGACCAGAACCAGCCCGGGGTGTGCTTCTGCCCGATGTAGTGAGGGATGCGCCGGATCGGCGGGCAGCTCTCGAACGCGACCTCTGCCGCCTGGTCCAGGGTGCGGGTGACCGGCAGCTCGGTCTCGGGGTCGAGGCTGGTGACGGTCAGCCGTGGCCGCGCGGTCTGCGTCGGGAGACGACGCAGGGTGCGCGTGCGTCCGGGCGCGGGGCTCACAGGTCGTCTCCTGGATGGGAGTGCTGGGCGAGGAGGTCGTTGCCGTACGCGATCAGGGCGTCGGTGAGGAACGAGGGAGCGTTGACACGGAAGACGCGCCAGCTTTCGGCCACGGAGGCCCTGCTGGCACGCTCATCAGCCCTGTACGCGGGGGCTTCACGGGCGTGGCCGCCAGTGAGGTGGGTCCACAGCCAGATCGCCGTGATGCGACGGAGCCGGGTGGTGACCAGGAGGTTGTGTGGTCGGCAGACGGCGAACAGCACCTCGTGCGGGATCTCGTCCAGCCCCGCCAGGATGCGGCGGCGGCGAGCGTAGTCGACCGGCTCACGGCTCTCCAGCCGCCGTGCGGCCTCGGCAACCGCCTGCCAGAAGGCGTCAGCGTCGCCGATATAGCTCACCATCACGTTCGAGACGCGGGCCGCCCGGCCCGCGGGCATCTCCAGTGCGCGGGCCGCGGCCGCCCAGGTGTCGGCCCCGGCCAGGCGGGCCACTGCCATGGAGGCCAGACGGCGGCCGCTTGCCCGTGCGGCACCGGTCAGATGTGGAGCGATGAGGCTGGCGTAGTCCTCCGCGTCCAGCAGCTGCGGAATCCGGTGGAACGGCAGTGCGATGCGAGGCGCGGTCGTACGGGTCACTCCCGCGACCCTGGACATCGGCCCGCTCGCCTGTTCATACGCCCCGGCCAGCGGTCCCGGCAACGGCACACCCCGCAGGGGGTTGTGGCCGTCCTCGCGGCGACGGGCCACGGCGGCCTTCACCCAGGGGTCCAGGGCCGACCTCAGCGCATCGGTGTCGGCCGCGGACAAGACCGGCGCCACGGCCGCCAGTACTGCCAGGGTCAGATCGACGGTCGGGGGCATGGTCCGAATCCTCGAAGCGAAGCCGCCCGCCGAACGATTGACCGTGGCGGTCGCCAGCTCCCGGCGAGCGGACTCCGGCACGGGCAACGCCTCCACGGCCGGACACACCGGCGCGGCGAAACGGATCACCGCGGCCAGCGAGGACAGGGCGGTGAACCACTCCCATCCCCCGACCGCCTCACCGCCGATATGAGCGGCGCCTCCTTCCGCGACGTGAAGGATGCGGCTCTGCCAGGCGGCAAGCTCCGCCGTGACGGGCTCCGCCCGAAGATCGCGAATGTCCTGCGGACAGCGGGTGCCCGCGTGGGAGTTGCCGCACAGGACGGGGTCGGTCCGGTCACGTGTGGACAGGTAACGGGGCCCGCGCCTCAGCCCCTGGCGCAGCCGAATGCCGCACCGCGGGCAGACTTCCACCAGACGCACCCGGTGGACCGGGCAGACAGCGACCGCGCCCAGCCGCCAGGCCAGTTGCCACACCCCGCCGCTTTCCGCCAGGCACGGCGGGCAGGCACGGGAGGCGGAGAGCATGGCCCACCCGTGACGAGCGATGACACTCACTGACCGCTCGTTCGTTATGTCAATGCCGCTCAGGTCCAGGGCCGTCCCGGAGTACCGGGACAAATGCATGGCCTCGATCCGGCCGGCTCCGACACCGGTCGCCTGCCCGATGTGGGCCAGCGTCATCGGGGTGGGAACGATGCCGTAGAAGACCGGGTGGAACTTGGACCTCAGATAGGGCCGAGCCTGCAGGCCAAGCTGCCGGCCGATCACACCTGGCGGAACCATGTGGTCAGCGGCCATCCGGTCCACCCACGAAGCCAGCGACTCGCCCTCTTCCGGCAGCAGCACCAAGGCCATCCTCCGCGGCCCCGCGCCAGGCAGGCTCGCGCCCCCGCCGCTGTCTACAGACGAAACCCCACCGTCGACCACTACGGACCTATCCACCGGAATCGAAAGCGACTCAGACTCGGCCGCGGACACGCTCTACCCCCATCAAACACGCAGCTCAACGGCCTTTTCGGGCCGCTGTGTAGGATATACCCTACACAGCGATGCAGTACCTTCTTCGTGTGCCGACCACCAGCGACCTCACCGCCGAGCGCCGCGTCGCCTTCGGCCGCCGCTTGCGCGAGGTACGGGAGCGTGCGGGGCTGACGCAGACGGCCGCCGCCAAGGCGGCCGGACTGGACCGCTCCTTCTACGCAGAAGTGGAAAGCGCCCGGCACAGCGTCTCCGTGGACCGCCTCTACGCCATCGCGGACGCCCTCGGTGTCTCCGTACACGAACTGCTTCCCGACAACCTCGGCCGACCGGTCGACGAGTAGCAGCCTCGCGCTGCCCAACCCCGGCGTACGGCACTGCACAGAGCGATGCCCGCCACGCCCACCCCCGCACAGCCCCCTCAGCGTCCTCGCCGGATGACCTTCGCTCCCCCGTCCATCCCCTGGAGAGTCGTTCGGCTCGCCGACAACTCCCATCGCCTCCCCTGGCGGCCCATCCGGGAGCCGCTGAAGCAATATGCAAGATACTGAACAACTCGCTGAAATCTTGATCGAGATACTGAAGCACTGAGCGATGCCCGACAGCGGCGTGCTGGGCGAGCACGCCGCCGGCGAGGAGGGACTCGTCATCCGGGTGAGCGAAGACGGCGAGCAGACTGGGCAACACGGGCATCTCCCGGGACGGTGGTCCTGTCTGGTCGGCAGGGAGCAGAGGATGGGCGGGTGTCCTGATGGGGGCCGTTCAGCCGGACGGTCCGTTCAGCCAGATGGCCATGCTTCTCCCGTGGCCGCGGCGATCGCGTCGGTGTGCCGGGCGGGGCCCGGAAGGTGCCCGTTGCGGCCCGGCCACCGGAACACCAGGCGGCTGTGCTCCTTGTCCAGGACGTCCCCGGCGGGCAGCAGGTCGTCGGGCGTGCCGGCGGGGTGGACCGTCAGGATCGGATCAGCGTGCTTGCTGTTGTCGTCGGCGCGCACGTGGCGGTCCCATGCCCGCACTGTGGCCGCCAACTGCTCGGCGAGCTGCGGGCCCTGCTCCCCGAAGGCATGGACGAACCACTCCCACTCCTTGTCCTCGGGGCGCTCGCCATACCGGGTCGGGACGTTGATCAGGTAGGCAAGCGAGGCGTCGCCGACGATCGCCGGCGTGTCACGGTCCTTCGCGATGCCGGTGACGCCTGTTTCCGTGTCCTGGTGCGCGGCCAGTCGGCAGAACGTGGGCAGGGTGGTGGCCGCATACAGCTGCAGGGAGCCGAAATAGGCGCCCGCCCCCATGGTCACGCCGGTGCCGAGCTCGTGCCGAGGCCCGAGCAACGCCTCCTCCAAACCGGCTGTCGGGGCGGCGATGCCGTTCTCGAAGCGGAGCGTCAGCTCACCGTCGAGGAGGTCGGCGACCGGGACGGTGCGGGCGTGCTGCCCTTGGTCACGGACGAAGCCGCAGTACGTGAAGTGGCGGGCGTGCAGCACGTGGCCGCGCCGCTCGAGCGTGATCGCCCGGGTGTAGCCGCCGATCTCCAGCGGCAGAACCAGGCGTCCGCCCTCCGCCAGTTGCTCCCACCAGGCCGGGGCGATGTCCCAGCAGTTGTAGGTGATCAGGCTGCCGTCGAAGCCGCCGCGCGGCACGAGGTGTGCGGGTGCCCCGAGGGCCGCGTCGGCCTCGACGACGGTGACGCGTCCGCTGCCGGCCTCCGTGGTGAACCGGCGGGTGCGGCGCACGACCCACGGGTCGATGTCGACGGTGACCACGCGCCCCTCGGTTCCGGCTACGTGGGCGATCAGTTCGGCGTTGTAACCGCCGGACCCGGCCTCGAAGACGATCGCGCCCGGCTGAAGGTGCAGGCTTTCGATCATGTCGGCCTGGAGCCAGGCTGCGGACACCGAGCTGATCGCCGCTCCGGTCTCGTCCCGCCGGGTGATCACGGCCCGGTCGCCGCCGTCGTACGCGGTCGCGAGGTTCGCTTCCGGGGCGAAGCGGTGGCGGGGCACGGTCCGCAGCGCCTCTTGGACCTGTTCGGAGGGGGCCCAGCCGCCGTTGATGACCGTCTGGGCCATCTCGTGGCGGAGCCGGGCGGCTTCGGCTGGCTCCCCGGGCACGGGCGGCTGGTCGACGGCGAGGGGGTAGGCGTGGACGGGCGGCAGGTCGCGGATGATCCCGGGCCAGATGGCGGCCACTGCCTGTACGGCAGGGGTGAAGATGTCGCCGACGCAAGACAGGGCGGGCAGGTCATGCCACTCCCACCGGTCGAACAACTTCGGCTCGTGGTTGGTGAGGGTCCCCGACCAGGCGGTGATCCGGACAACGGCCGTGAGCCGGGGCACGCCGTGGCTGTCGTCGGCGAGCATCGTCACCACATACGCGTCCGAGGCCGAAGCGGTTAGGCCAGTCTCCTCACCGAGTTCGCGGACCGCCGCCGCGGCGAAGTCCTCCGGTCCGGAGGTCTTGCCGCCGGGCAGCTCCCACATGCCCCGACGCGAGCGGCCGAGTAGGACCCGCCCAGCCTCGTCGGTGACGACCGCGAGGGCTCCGGTCACGGCGTGACCAGTGGGTGGTTGCCGCCTCTCGACCGCCGTGGTGTCCCTGTGGCAGGAGCCGCGCAGAACGAGGACGGTGAGCTCGTCCGCTTCCAACCGTACGACCTGCTTCCAGTCGGCGGTGAGCAGGCCGATCTCGTCCTCGTCGAGGGCGATGTCCCGCCGCTCCGCGGGGGTGTGCTCGACCACCGGGGTGATGACCACGAGTGCGCCGCCGGGCCGCAGCCGCTCGCCGAGGGCGTGCAGGACGCGGCTGCGGTCGCGCAGGAAGGGATACATCAGGCGCAGGCTGATCAGGTCGTATCCCTCCTGGTGCAGCTCTGCCGGGTCGTCGTTCTCGATGTCCAGCTGTAGCCAGCGCACTCCCTCCGCTTCCGGGTGTTCCTCGCGGGCCCGGGCGATCGCGCTGCCGGCGAAGTCGACGGCGTCCACGGCGTAACCGAGGGACGCGAGGTAGGCGGCCAGTTCGCCGGTGCCACATCCCACGTCGAGCGTCCGACCGCCGCCTTCGGGGACGGGCGTGTGCTCGGCGAACACAGCCCGCTCGGCGTCACCGACCTGCCGGAAGTTCTTCCCGTCGGCGTAGTGCTGCTGCCACTCCTCGCGGTGGGTGTATCCCACGGTGCTGCTCCTCAACTGGTGTGGTGCGGTGGACGATGCGGTGTTCAAGGGCGGCCCGTTGAGCGCAGGCGGGCCAGGGTGCGGCGGCCCCGTTCGACGAGCTCCGGATCGCCGTGGGCGGCGCCGTACTGGATGCCGGAGACGGCGTCCAGGGCAGCCAGGACGGCCAGGTGCTCCTCCTCAGCCGGGGTGAGCGGGCGGCCGTAGCCGTCCATCACGGCCTCGTACAGGTCCGGCCGGCCTGCCCAGGCGTCGGCCAGGCGCACGAAGTCCCGTACGGCCGGGCCGTCTTCGCTCCGCTCGAAGTCGATCACGTACAGGCTCCCGCTGGCCTCGTCCCAGCGCAGATTGCGCAGCTGGAAGTCGCCATGCGTGGGCCCCGTCTCCAGGGGAGGCAATGCTGCGGCTTTCACCACCACCGGACGAACTCCTCGTCTCCGGGGCCGAGGTGCCGCCGCGCGGCGTCGAGGTGCCGCTCCCACTTCCCCAGGGGCGCGGTGGCGCCAGTCACCGGCCGGGCCGGGGCGCTGCGGTGGATGGCTGCCGCGAGCTCACCGATGCGGTGGAAGATCCGCCGCTGTTCTGCGGGTGGGTGGACGGCGCCGTGCAGGGAGCGGCCCGGTACCGCGGTGATGACGGCAGCCCGCAGCTCCTCAGCGACGGCGACCAGGCGTGGTGCGGCAACGCCCAGGTCCGGGACCCAGGTGCGGTACGCGGACACCTCCCGCTGGTGGAAGCGATCGTTCTGGTGCAGCTTGACGAACCACTCCCCGTCCTCGGCACCGACAGCTCGCCACACTTGGCTGCCCTCCCGCGCCCAGGAGACGTCCGTCCAGCCGGTGACGCGACCGACAGCTCGCTCGGTGAACTCCCGCAGTCGGGCATCCGGCCCGACCACTCCGGCCGTGGGGACGGGGCGGCACCGGTTGAGGGCCGGGTCGTAGGCGATCGGGTCGCCGGGCTGCTGGAAGTGCACGGCCATCGCCTGGCCCGTCCGGTAGGTGTCCAGCCCGGCACGGCAGTATGCGACCATCGGCTCCGGCAGTGCGTCGAGAGCGAACCAGTCCATCGCGTCGCAGACGGCCGGCTCCCGGACTGCGGGAGTGCCCTGCCAGGTGCGGACCTCGAAGAACACCCCGGACCGTGCACCACCACCAGGACTGCGGTGGTGCACGGTCACCGCGAAGCGGACCTCCGCTGGGTCGATGACGACGCCGGTCTCCTCGTACGCCTCACGGATCAGGGCGCCGACGACATCCTCGTGAGGTCCGTCGAGGTGACCGGAGGGCAGGTGCCACATGCCCGAGGCGTAGACGTCCCCGGCGCGGCGGGACAGCAGGACCTCGGGGCCGGCGGCGCTGTCACGGCGCAGGATCAGGTGGACGTCGACCGGCTCCCGGTGCCGCAGCTCGCCGCTCACGACACCGTCCCGGGCCGGCGGGCCAGCAGCACGGTGAACACGGGCGGTGCGTCGAGGCGGTTGGGCACTCGTGCTTCGACGTTCACGCCCATCCCATCTCTGAGTAGGAGCGGCCGGAGCGGATGCCGTCGATGGCGGTACGGGTGTAGGGCACCATCGGCTCTGGCAGGTGGTCGAGCGGCCACCATTCCCAGCGGACGCACCGGTCCGGTTCCCGCACCTCCGGCTCTCCGCACCACGCCGACGCCCTGAAGAAGAGCTGGATGCGCGGCTCCGCATCGGCGTGGTCGAGAAGGTGGACCGTGTGCACCAGGTCCAGGTCCTCCGGCCTGATGACGAGACCGGCCTCCTCGACCGCCTCCCTGACCAGGCAGGACCGCACCGATTCCCGCTCGACGTGTCCGGCGAGCGCGTGCCACTGTTCGGCGGCGTACGCGATGTCGGGATGGCGTAGTCCGAGCAGGGTGTGCCCGTCGCGCTCCAGGTAGAGGTGGGCACCGATCACGTTCCTCACGGCCCCCGCACCGCCCTGTGATGCCCCGGGCCGCTGCTCGGGTACCGGCGCGATCTCGCTGAGGGGGTTCTTCGCACGGTGGGCGAGGATCGCCTCGTACGCCCAGGGACACATAGAGAGGTGGACCATGGTGTCCACGTCGAACCAGCGGAACATGATGCCTTCGGTGACCGGCAGCCGGTCGGCGTCCCCGTCCCACCGGCCCTCGTAGACCTGGATCCGGCCCTCGGTGACGTGGGGGCCCGAAGCTTCCACCGTGGTGAAGAACGTCAGGTGGGGGATGACGAGGTCGGCCTCCTCGCGGAGCTCGCGGACGATCGCCTCGTCGGGCGTCTCCTGTCCTTCGGGGCCTCCTCCGATCAGCGACCACGTGCCCGGATCGCAGATCGGCTTGTTCGCATCGCGCAGGTGCAGCAGGTACTGCCCGCGGCTGTTGGTGAGGATGACGGCGGTGCTGGTGGCTGTTGTGGAATCAGTGTGCATGGCTGTCGCCCTTCTCGGAGTGCGGGTCAGGCTCGCCTGTCGCCCCCGTATCGGTGTGAGAGGCGTCGGTCAGCGTCCAGCACAGGGCGCGGCAGCGGCTGGTCACCCGCTGGGCGCCGTCGGCGTCGATCTCTAGCCGGTAGGTGTGCGGTGAGCCGGCCGCGAGCCAGCGGTCGGCGACGTAATGGATCTCTGCCCAGATGTCGCGCGGCCCGAAGGTGGTGACCTCCCAGCGTCGGTGGCCGACGGGGCGTGCTCGCATCCAGGAGCCGCACCGGGGTGCGCCGATCGTCAGGTCTTCCGCGCTGCGGTCGCGGACGAGCCCGGGGTGGAGGTGGTCGAGGGCCAGCCACATGCCTCGGTCGGTGTCCGCCGGAGGCTCCAGCCGGCTGGGCCGGGTCCGGCCGCCTTCGGATGCGGCGATCTGTTTGCGGAAGGCGGCGGACAGGAACAGCCGCTCGAAGCCCGCGCCGCGGCGATGCCCGAACTCCACCGCGACCAGTTTCGCCTCCACAGCGCCGGTCGGGGTTCTGGTGATCACTGCCAGGCCCGGCCAGGACGGCGAGGAGGTGCCCAGTGTCATCAGCGCACGTCCGCCCGGCGCGAGTTGGGCAACCAGGGCCGGCGGAATCCGGGGTACGGCGAAGGACACGAAGATCCGGTCGTACGGGCCCAACTCGGGCCAGCCACTCAGGCCGTCCCCGGTGACCACGGCAGGTTGGTACCCCAAGGCCATCAGACGTGCGCGGGCGGCCTCGCTGACGTGCTGGTCGATGTCGAGCGTGACGACGCCGTTGTGGCCGCAGATGAAACTGGCCACGGCCGCGGTCACGCCGGCCCCGGTGCCGACGTCCAGCACACGCTGGCCGCGGCGCAGGTCCAGGCGCTGCAACAGGTCGGCGGTCATGCCCATCGTGCTCGACATCGCCGTCATGGCGCCCCCGGACCGGACGCCGGGGGCCCGGTTGAGGATTGGCTCGCCCTCGTGCTGGATGGACACGCTGTCCCCGCTGTGGAGAAGACCCAGCAGCTCCTCCCGGTCGTCGGGGCGGGACCAGTCCAGCAGCTCCCAGCGCGGCGGTTCGTCGGGGGCGCTGCGCCGCACGTACGCCTGGGGCATCAACGTCTCGCGCGGCAGGGCGAGCAGCGCATCGCGCACGGCACCGGTCTGAAGGTCACCGGCCTCCTCCAGGCGGGCGACCATCTCTGTCCGTGCGGCCACGACCTGCGCATCCGTCGCGGCGGGGGAGGGCGGGGCGGGGCGCGGTTCGGGGAGCGCGGGGGCGGTCGGCCGGACCTCCGCACCTCCGGTGTTCAGGTAAGTCACGGCATGCCTCCGTCCATCGCGCCCTGCGCCCTCCTCGGCGGGCGCAGGCCCCGGCGCAGGCACGGTCGGCCTGGCAGCGGCAGGCGGCTGCCCCGCAGTGTGGCCCGTGCCCTCCGGTGTGCGCGGAGTGGAGGGCATCTGTCGCAGGGCGCGCAGCGGCGAGCGGGCCAGGACCACAAGCGGTACGACGAGCAGGCACCCACCGGCGATCAGCGCGGGGCGTACTCCGGCCCAGGTGCCGAGTCCGCCGGCTAGCAGCGCTCCCAACGGCCGGGCGCCCGAGGTCAGCCAGGTGCTCACAGCCTGCATCCGGGCCTGCATGCAGTCCTCGGTGATGATCTGCCGGATCGACCGCTGGGTGGTGCCCGCCGCACCCGCGCAGGCCAGCTGAAGGAACAACGCTGCGCCGATTACGATCTCCCAGCCGAGCCCTGGCGAGGCCAGCAGCAGCGGGACCTGGGTGAGCGGCGTGAGCGCGAGCGCGCCGAGCATCATCGGACCGGGTCCGAACCGGTGCGCGATGGCCGGGGCGGACAGAGCCCCGGCCGCCGCGCCCAGGGCGCCGATCCCCAGGACCACGCCGAAGGCGGTCGCGCTCATCTCCAGGACTCGCAGGAGGTACAGCGCCCACAGCGTGTTGAGCGCGGCTAGGGCCAGCGACGTGGTGGCGTTGACCCAGGTGAGCACGCTCAGCCGGTGGTCGTCGCGCACGTATCGCAGGCCCTCGGTGATCTCCGTCCGCAGCCGGCGCTGCTTGGTCCGCGCCGGGGTCGTCTCGCGGGCCTGGATGCGGGCGGTGCACCAGGCACTGAGGAGGTAGGAGCCGACGTCTCCGAGGAGGGCGCGGGCCGGGCCGAGCAGCGCTGTGAGCGCGGCGCCGAGGCTGCTGCCACCGGTCGCCGCGATCGCGAACAGGCCCCCGATGCGGCTGTTGCCCCGCTGGATCAGGGACCGATCGACCAGCGTCGGCAGCAGGCTGATCGCCGCCGCGTCGTGCAGCACGCCCGCGGCCCCGTGAACCACGGCGACAACCATGAGCTGCGCCAGGGTCAGCTCCTCCAGGGCCGCAGCCACTGGCACTGTTGCCAGTGCCGTGGCGCTGACGAGGTCACCGGTGATCATCTGCCGTCGCTTGGAGTGCCGGTCGGCGAGCGCACCGGCGTGCAGAGCGAGCAGGGCGGGCGGCAGCTGCCCGCAGAACGCCAGCCAGGCCACCTGGCCGGGGGTGGCGTCCAGGTGGAGTACGGCGAGCACCGGGATCGCCATCGAGCTGATCGAGCTTCCCGCCACGCTGGCGGTCTGGCCGGTCAGGTAGCGACGGAAGTCGCGGTGCCGCCACAACGACGTGGACGCGTGTCCTTCACGGGGCCCGGTGAGCGGTCGACTGGTGGCGGAGGGGTTCACCAGCCCGCCTCCTCGGCTGTGGCGGTGCTGGGCTGGTAGCCGCTGGCTTGAAGGGTGAACATGGCGGCGTAGTCGCCGCCGCTGGCCATGAGGGCGGCGTTGTAGCCGCCGGAGCTAATCTCAAGGACGCGGTGGCCAGGCCGAATGCGGGCTGCTTCGAGCACGTCGACTTGGAGCCATGGCGCGGAGACGGAGCTGATCACCCGGCCGTCGGGCGCGTGGCGGGTGGGGATGATGTCGTTGGCGTACGCCGCTTCCACAGCGACGTCGGGAGCGAAGGCGTGCCGGGGAACGGCGCGGAAGGCGCGCTCGACAGCAGCGGTGCGGATGTGGCTGTCGGCGCGGAGTCGCTCGACGAGCTGGTGGCGAAGCTCGCTCACGTCGCTGAGTTCGGTAGCCGGTGGGGTCGTCACGGTTGTCCTTTTGGTCGACCAAGGTGGAGTTCGCGAATTCAGGCACGCCGGGCGAAGCCGCAGTACGTCTCGTCGAACTGCGGTGACGTCTGCCTGGCCCCAGGGACTGCGCCCGGCGCGGCATGTTGGCACCTCGGGGGCCGCAGCGCGGGACGAATTGAGGCGGGGTGGTCGTTCGTGTCAGCTCAGCCGCATCCCCTCCGCGGGGACTTCCTCCATCGCGGCGGTGGAAGCGACAGGAAGGCCCCAGCGCTTCCGAGCGGTCTCCGCAGCGAGTTCGGCTTGCCGTGCTCCGGGAGGGCCCCATCCCAGCAGGGCGGCTGCCTGGGCTGGGGTGGCAAGCAGGCGTGCGAAGGGGTGGCCTGTGGCGGGGTCGACGGCCGCCGGCCCGATGTCGGTGACACGGGCGGCCAGGCGGAGCCGGGCGTTGGGCCCCACTCCGCCGTAGACCTCGCCGGTCTCGTCCAGCACCCAGCCCAGTCGCACCGGATCGGTCAGAGTGAGCTGGGCTTCTTCGGCGGCTTCCCGGTGGAGGGCGGCCTCGGGCGTCGCGTCGGTCTTCTCCACGGTGCCGCCGGGCAGCATGGCCAGGGCACCCCGAGGGCCAGGGTCGGCAACGAGGACGACCCGGCCGTCGGGAACGAAGCACCACGCCCAGGCTTGCTGCACGGGGAGCTGCTCGGGCACGGGGCCGCGGTTGAGGGGACTGTCCCACAGGGGGCGGTAGCGGATGTGGACGTCATGGTGGTCCAGCGCCGGGACATCGAGAATGTGCCGGCCGTCAGCGAGGTGCGCGGTGGCGGTGTTCCCCAGCCGGGCACGGTAGGCGGCGAGCATGATCTGCCCGTCCACGGGGCGCAGCCGCTGCACCGCGTCCCGGGTTTCGAGGAAGGCGTACTCGGACAGCTCCTCTCGGGGCAGGCGGATCGCCTTCGCCTGGTCGGGGGTGAGGGTTCCGCCGTCGAAGACGTACCGGATCTCTCCGGGGCAGGGTGTGCCGGGCCCGATGTCTGGGTGGTGCTGTGAGAGGGAGTGGATGGCGAGCACGCTCGAGAGGGCCAGATCCGGCAGGCCCAGTTCCTCGGTGATCTCGCGCCGGCAGGCGAGGTGTGGGTGTTCGCCGGGTTCGACGACTCCTCCGGGCAGCAGCCACTGGTCGTCCTCGCGGTAGGTCGGGTGGACCAGCAGGACGCGGCCGACCTGGTCGGTGATGATCGCGGCGGTGCCGAGCCACACCGCGTGCCGGGTTGCGGCGTACTGCCCTGATGACAGGACGGACTGCGAGGCAACTCGTGCTGGCGGGCGGAGGGAGGAGGACATGGCTATGCCTTTCGGTGAGGCGGTCATGCCTTGTCTACGACGCTGGGCGAAGCAGGCTTCGGGACGTTCGGGGGCGGGGCGTACTGGGCGGCCTGTGTGTCGAACATGGCGGCATATCGGCCACCTGCGGCGATGAGTTCGTTGTGCGTGCCGTGTTCGGTGAGGCGCCCTTGGTTGAGGACGTAGATGTGGTCGGCGTGGCGAACGCCGGACATGCGGTGGGTGACCAGGACGACGGCTCGGTGCGGGGCGGCGAGGCGGCGGATGCGGTCGAAGGCGGCGATCTCGGCTTCGGGGTCGAGGGCGGAGGTCGGCTCGTCGACGATGAGAACGCTGTCCGCTTGCGATGTTGAGCTGCGCCAGTGGGTGCGGGCCAGACCCACTTTCTGCCATTCCCCGCCGGAGAGTTCGATGGCTCCGCGGAACATGCGGCCGAGCATGCTGTCCAGACCGTTGGGGAGTTTGGCGGTGACGGGCCCGGCTCCGGCGTAGTCGACGGACTGCTGCAGGTCGTGGGCCGAGGCGTCGTGGTCGGGACGGCCGATGCGGATGTTCATCGCGGCCGTGACAGGCCAGCGCTGGAAGTCTTGGGTGAGCAGGGAGACGCGGTGGAAGACCTCGGCGCGTTCGAGCCCGGAGATGTCGGCCTCGCCCCACTTCACGGTGCCGTCGTGAGGCAGCAGGAGACCGGACAGGATCTTCATCAAGGTGCTTTTGCCGGAGCCGTTCTCGCCCACGACGGCGGTGACCGACCCCATGGGGAAGGTGAGCGTGACGTCGTCCAAGGCCGGTGCGTCGCGGTCGGGATACCGGTAGGTGACGTGCTCTAGGGAGACCTGCTTGACCTGGTCTGGAACGGGGTTGCCGGTCTGGGGGATGGCGCGTTGGGCGGCTTCGACCAGGAACTGTTCGTGGTCCTTGACGTAGAGGGACTCTTCGTGCAGCTGGTTGATGTTCATCACCAGGGCGCCCAGGCTCGCCGACCCGGTCCGCACCGCGATCACGGCGGTGCCGGCGACGGCGAGGCTCATGTGCCCGGCCATGATCAGCCAGATCATCGTTCCGTAGGTGGCGGCCATTGCCAGTCCGGACAGCGCGGAGGCGACCCATTCGGTGACGGCCTTGCTGGAGGCCAGACGCTCCTGCTCCGCCTCTGCGCTGGCGGCCATGCGCCGGTACCGGTCGAGGAGGAAGGGACCGACGGCGTGGATGCGCACTTCTTGTGAGGCGGTGCGTTCGGTGAGGAGGTTGCCGATGAGGCGGCTGGCCCGCAGGTGCTCGATCCAGCTCATCATCGACACGTAGCGTTCCTGTGCCACCCGCATGGCGCCCCAACCCCGGGGCGCGGCGATGACCAGCAGCATGGGCAGCAGCGCCGGATGCAGGACGGTGAGCACACCGGCCGTGGCGATCAGCGAGATACTGCTGTTCAGCGCGGAGACACAGGCGCCGATCATGCGGCGCGCGGAGGCGGGCCCGTACTGGGCGATGTCGATCAGACGCCGAAAGTCCGGGTCGTCGATGGCTTCGAGTTCGACGGCGGTGGCCGCGGCCAGGTACTGCGTGGTGGCGATCCGCTCGACCTTTGGCTCCAAACGGCCGGCCCGAGAGGTCGACCAGCCGGCCAGAGCGGAGTTGACGACGGCGACGCCCGCGGCGGCGAGCAGTCCCGGCAGCAAGGCGTGTAGCCGCTCGACAGCGTCTCCGCCCCCTAACAGCGCGTGCATGACCGCGTTGATGGCAAGCAGGCCGACCGCGGCGGCGATGCCCTGGCCGAGTTCGCTGATCGCCACTGCCACGAGCGCGCGGCGATCCGCGCTCCAGGCCATCCGCAGGGCAGCGCCGACGAGTCTGGGCATCTGGCGCAGCGCTGATCGCATGGTCAAGTCCAGGCCCGCGTGCTCGTGTTGGGACCAGCCCATGTCGTAGCGCAACGGCCCGCCGAAGAGCTCGCGTTCTGCCTCGGATACCTGGGGCTCCGCCATGTGGACCTTGCCGAAGAATCGCTTCACTCGCTTCCTCCCTGCGTCGGCCAGTTCAGAGCCCGGTAGGACGGGCCGTGGGTGATCATGTGGAAGATGGCGGTGGTGTACGGGTGGCAGTCCGGCGGGGGCTTCTCCATCGACACCCAGAACAAGCCCTCGTGCTTATCCGGCTCGGCGTTGTGCAGCTCGCCCGCCCAGGACTGGGCGACGAAGACGGCGGTGATCCGGTCCGGGCCGTCGCCGGAGTCGTGGTGGTGAATGAGGCCGCAGAACTCCTGTTGCTCGGCGCTGATGCGGACCCCCGTCTCTTCTTCCGCTTCGCGCCGCGCGGCGTGGTCGAGCGGTTCACCGGCTTCCAGATGGCCACCAACGACGGTGAGTTGTCCCGGTGCGAGGGCCGCCTCCGGTTTGCGACGTACGCACAGGGCTGCGCCGTTCGAGCGGAGCAGGACTTGGGCCACGTCAGCGATCAGCAGGTGAGGCGCGTCACTCACAGGCGGCCCTCCTGTAGCAGGCGTTCGACGGTGCGCCGGCCGCGCGCGGTCACGAGCGGATCGCCGTGCCGGGGGCCGTAGGCGAGGGCGTTGGCGGCGTCAGCTGCTGCGAACGCGGTCAGCGCGTATTCCTCTGTCTCGGACGGAGGCCGGCCGTACCCCTCGAACAGGGCGGTCCGCAGTTCGGGATGGTCCGGCCACAGCGAGGTGGCGAGTTTGACGAAGTCGGTGACACGGGGGCCCGGTTCGCTGCGTTCGAAGTCGATCAATGCGCAGCGCTGGCCGTTCCAGAGCAGGTTGCGCTCCCAGAAGTCCCCGTGCCGCCACCCGGCCGGTAGCGGTCCGCAGCCGGGCGGCGCGCTCACCAGGCGCCGCAGCAGGTCGGCTTCCGTAGTGGACAGGTGGTCGCCGGCCTCGGCGAGGTGCTTGTCCAGGCCGGCCACCGTGTTCTCGACGACTGCGCCGGCTTCCGGCTGGACCAGGGGGCCGGTCATCGCGTCGTGGAAGCGGCGCAGGAGTTGGCCGGCTTGCCGGTGGGCCGTGCGGCGGCGCGCGGGTGACTCCTCTTCCTTCAACGGCTCGCCGTCCACGGCGGTCAGGATCAGGGCGAGCAGCTCCGCGGAACTGTCTCGCAGCACCGGGGCATTGCCGTGACCGAGGTGAGGAACGGCCACCCGGTAGGCACGGGTCTCCCGCGTATACAGGATCGGTTTGGGCGCCACTTTCACGTAGTGGTAGCCGGTGGGTCCAGTCACCCTCCATACCTGAGAGTTGTCGCGGTCGTGCGAGGAGACCCGCACATCGTCCAGGGGGCCCAGCACGCTCTCCGCCCAGGCGTGGAGGGGGGAGGGAAGACGAGTGGAGTCCGTCATGCGAGGTACCTGGTATCCGGTCGTGCTCCGTCGGAGAGCAGGGCGGCGCGGTCGGAGGCGAGGTGAAGGCTGGTGTCCGAGGAGGCAGTGGTGTTTTCGAACGCAGGATGAACGAGGGCAGGGCGGCGTACGGGATGCATGGGGGCTCCTCGGGGCGGGATGCGGACAGGTGATCGGGTAACGGCGGGTCTGCTGTCGCCGTAACGGGTGGAGGCGGGCGAAATCTAGAACCTGATTTCGAATACCGAGCCCTCTCCTTCTGTGGTCGGGTGGGGCGGGCTGTGATGCTGTGTTCGATCACTCATATGGGTTGCGATACCTCCTGCGGGGGATTGCCGAGGGCCGCCTGGTCGGTCATGGCGTGGCGAGGTCCGGGCGGAGGGCGATGGCGTCGCGAAGGAAGCTGCGCTTGGAGTAGAAGGTGTGCTCGGTCGCCCAGCCGTGACTGGCGAGGTATTCGCAGAGCCAGTGATCGATCCGCTTCATCTCGAGGAGGACCTCGTCCTGGTCGTGGTCGAGGATGCTGCGCGAGCGGAGGTACTCCAGCTCGCACTGGGAGAGCACGACTTCGGGTGCCGCCAGGAGGGCGCAGCGGTCGAGGAAGATGCCGTAGACGTGTCCGGTGCGCATCGACTCGCACTGGATGTCGTAGCGGACGCGCTGGAAGGGCGGCATGGCCCGGACCTGGAGGCTCAGGTCTTCACGCAGGAACGTCTCGAAGCAGTCGGGGGTGATGTCGAGGCCAAGGGTGAGTTCCTCGCGGCGGGCGAAGGCGTCCTCGGTGAACCACTTGCGCTTGAGCACGTGCCCGGCGGTGACGGTGGGGATGAAGGAGGCGTAGCCGATCTCAGGCTCAGGGCCGGTGACGTCGAACAGATAGTTCTCGGTGTGGTGGATCTGGAACTCTTCCCGGTACTCCGGACGGCAGTCTTCCAGCTTGCCGTCGCGCAGTGCCTTGAGCAGTTCCATGGACGCGGACCAGATGTCCGGTGCCGGGTCGAGGGTGTACTTGAACTCCAGCTCGGTCCCGGAAAAGTGCTTGCGGAAGTACCGCAGGTGGTTGTTGAGCGCCGTGCTCGACTCGGCGTGCGCCGCCAGCACGGGCCCGAGCCAGCGCAGTTCCTCGACCGGGCCATGGCCGACTGGTTCTCGGGTGGTGCGGACGAAACAGGCGTCCTCGGGGTGGAAGCGAATCTGCGCGTACGCGTGGTAGCCGCCGCCGGGGTGTTCAGCCAGGTAGCACAGCGGCACCAGGCCAGGGGCGGCCTCGGTGCCGACCAGGCCGCGCAGGGCGGGGCCGGCGATGGCGTCGGGGAACAGTTCGCCGCCGTCGATCCTGACCGCCCCGAGCCGGGTGCCGCCGAGGTGCAGCGCTTCGGCCGGACAGGGCCCCAGCGCGTTCCAGCGGACGATCACGGTGGTGGCCGGCCGGCACACCTCCTGCGGCGGCACCCGTACGAGCACGATCGGCTCGTCTGGTCGTCGTGGCGCGGTGCGGTTGAGGAGGTGGACGCCGCCGAGGACGACCCAGGCTCCCCGTTCCGAGGGCTGCTCATCGTGCACGCTGGACTCCTTCGTGTGAAGCGGGCGCCACGGGTGATCGCTCTGCAGCCCGAAGGGGCCACCGGGTCGGCCGGACACCCCCGGATGGCTGCCTGCTCGTCGCTGCGACGTCCGGCCGGTTCGTCGGCCTAGGGTGGGACGAGTGAGTCATGGTGAAGTCGGTCAGGTGATCTTGGACGAGGCTGTTGCGGATGCCCGCCTCGCCGCATGGGAGTTCGACGGTGCACGGGCCTGGCTGGAGGAAGCCCGTCGGCATCCGATGGAGCCGCTGGCGGCCGAGGTGTGGGTCACCGACCCTGCTTTCGAGCACGTCCTGCTGGTCAAGCACCGCGTGCGCGGATGGGTGCCGCCCGGCGGCAAGGTGGAGCCGGGCGAGGCGCCGCGTGCGGCGGCGGTACGAGAGCTGCTGGAGGAGACCGGCCTGCGCAGCGACCTGCTGCCCGAGCCCGCAGCCGTGGCGGTGCGTTCCTACCGGGCCGACTGGTCTCCGACGTTGGGCCTGTCCTATGCCGCGGTCGTCGGACGTGACGTACCGCTCGCCGGGGAGCAGAACCAGCCGGCGGCATGGTTCCGTCTGGACGCCGACTGGGACAGCGTCTTCCCCGAGGACCGTGAGCGGATCCGTGCGCACGCTCGCCGCCTCGCGGCCGACCGGGCGGTCGGCTCCCGCTGAGGTAGACCCTTGGTCGCCGTTCACAGGACGGCCTCGATCCGATCGAGGTCGGCCGCGGGCAGGGTGACGAGCTCAAGGTCGTGCAAGAAGCGGCACCACACCGGCTCCAGGCCGGGTTCGCGCTCGAACTCCTTACGGTCCAGGCACCCATTGGCGTACGCGGCGGTCCGCAGCGCGTGCTGCTGCAGCTGGTCGGGGTGGATCCACCGAGGGGCGCGGACCTCCCGGGGGGAGGGGCACAGCGGCCCGGAGACCTCGGCCTGGAAGATCCACCAGTGGTGGCCGACCGGACCGCTGGGCGTGCGGCGGCAGCGGTTGGGCCGCCACTGGTCCAGCAGCAGGTGCAGGTGGGTGATGGTGAGACCGACCTCTTCGGTGACCTCGTTGCGGGCGGTCTGTTCGGGGCCGCCATGCTCATCGATGTGGCCGGCGACCGGGGCGATTCCGGCCGGAGGGGTCGCCCGCTCGAACATCAGGAGGCCGCTCGGGGAGGAGATCAGTACCCCGACGCTTGCGTGGTCACAGAGGCGGACCCTGCCGCCGGGAGCCGGGACTGCCGGGGTCATGCGGCCCTACCTTCTTGAGTGCGTCCCGAGAGTTCGCGACTCTGGGACTGCGCGGGTGGGGCAGGGATGGCTTTCATGCTGGCCGCCCTCGATGGCTCAGGCCGCTGGTCCCCCTGCCCCGCCACTTCTTCCGGACTGCTGATTAGGCACTGCGAACGATCGCTGAGTAGGGCGAGGACAGGCGGAAGGAGTCGCGCCGCACGCTGCACCGGGAGGGGACCATGACCGCCAACGCAGGCTTCGACATCGCCAAGGAATTCCACTGGCTCGCGGTCACCGACGACCGCGGACACCAACTCCTCAGCCACCGGGTCGACAACACACCCGACGCCATCGACAAGTCCATCGGCGAACTGCACACCATCGAGGCCGAACACGGCCCCGTCACCGTCGGCCTGGACATCCTCGGCGGCATCGCCGCCCTGCTGACCGCCATGCTCCTGGCCGCGGGCTTCCACGTCGTCCACGTCCCCGGCCTGGCCGTCAACCGCGCCCGCCGCGCGACGAGGGGCGGCGAGAACAAGTCCGACCCCCGTGACGCCAAAGTCATCGCCGAACAGGTCATGCTCCGCGACGACCTGCGCACCGTCGAGCTGCCCGACGACAGCGCCGTGGAACTGCGGCTGCTGGTCGGCCACCGCACCACGCTGGTCAAGGAGGCCACCGCCCGCACCGCACGGCTGCGCGACCTGCTCACCGGTATCCACCCCGGCCTGGAACGGGCCGTCGACCCGACCAACCAGTCCGGGCTCATCCTGCTGGGCCACTACGTCACACCGGCCGAGATCCGCCGCGCGGGCACCGCACGGATCGCCGGCTACCTGCACCGGCACGGGGTCAAGACCACCACCGCACAGCCACTGGCCGACGCGGCGCACACCGCCGCGCTCGCCCAGCATGCCGCCCTGCCCGGCGAACGCCGCACCGCCCAGCTCATCCGCGAACTCGCCGACGAGCTGCTGGCCGGCAAACACCGCGTCAAGGCCCTGGAAGCCGAGATCGAAAAACTGGTGACCAGCCACCCTGACGGGGCCCTCATCCGCAGCCTGCCGGGGATGGGGGCCGGCCTCACCGCGGAATTCCTCGCGGCCGTCGGCGACATCCGCCGCTTCACCAGCGGCGACGCGCTGGCCGCCGCCTCCGGACTGTCCCCGGTCCTCTCCCAGTCCGGCAAAATCCGCTACTCGCGCAGCGCGACCGGAGGCGACAAGGCCCTCAAACGGGTCTTCTACCAGGCCGCGTTCTGCTCCATCCAGCGCGACCCCACCTCGCGTGCCTTCTACGACCGCAAACGATCCGAAGGCAAACGACACCATCAGGCCCTGATCGCCCTGGCCCGGCGCAAGATCAACGTTCTCTACGCCATCCTGCGCGACCGACGCCCCTACGAGGCCCGGCCACCTCTCCGTCTCGTGGCTTGACAACAGCATTAGGCAGCGGCCTCCGGCCGTTGGGCGACGACGACGAGCCAGCTCGTTACGGCCGGGGCATCGGGGGTCGTCATGGCGTAGGCGGTGTCGAGGATCTGCATCCGCTGGGCGTGGGTGAAGTCGCCCTCGGGCCGCGCGAAGACCGGGATGGACAGCCACGCCTTCTTCTCGGCCATGGTGCTGTGCTGGGCGGTGACCTCTGTGCCGACGACCGTCAGTCCCGCCGCGGTCAGGTGCTCGGTGACTGTCTCCAGCGGCAGCTTCGGCGGCCTGTCCGCATCACGAGGCGGTGGGGTGTAGCCGTGGGCCTTAGCGGCGACTTGGCGGATGAGGGCGTTCAGGGAAGGCCCGGTGCGGGCGGACAGCTCGTCGGGGTGCCGGACGCCGGCGAAGCCACCGCCGATGTTGAACACGAAGTGCCCGCCTGGGCGCAGGATGTGGGCGACGGCCGCGAACACTGCGGCGGTATCGGTCTTCCATATCGCGGAGTTGCACACCACGGCATCGGCGCTGCTGGCGTGGAGGTGGTCTGCGAGCCGTTCGGCCGGGGAGGTGATCCAGGTCAGACGGGCGTCGGCCAGGGTACGGCGGCCGACTCGCTGCATCGCGGCGGCGTTGTCGACGGAGACGATCCGGGCGCGGGCCGGGATCAGGTCGAGGATCGCGCGGGCGGTCGCGCCGGCGCCGCCGCACAGGTCGACTACCAGGCTGGCGTTGGCCAGATGGCCTCGGCGGGCGAGGTCGCGGCTGGTCGCGTTGTACATGGGGTGGGCGCGGGTGAAAGCGCCGTACGCCTCGGCGTTGCTGTCCTCGTCCCAGCCGAGGATGGCGTCGTGGGGTGCCATGTTTGTGTGGCCTCGCTTCTCAGGGCGGCCCGGCAGTGCAGGCTGGACGTTCGGGCAGGGTCAGAAGAGCGCGGACTGTACGGCGGCAGGCGGTGAGGAGAACTGTGCGCCGAGGACGATGCGTCGGCCCTTGAGAGTGCCGAGGTCGAGCAGGTAGGGCAGTTGTTCACCGTCGCCGTCGAGGGTGGCGAGGACCTGTGAGCCGAGGCAGGAGAGCACTGTCAGTCCGTGTTCACCCGCGCGTGGGTCGTGCGGGTACAAGGCGCGCCCGGTCTCCGGCGTCCGCAGCAGGTCGCCTTCGCCGGGCGGCGTCCACGGCTCCGGCGTAGCCGGGACGTTCAGGCCGCTCAGGGCCTCGGTGGCGCGGTCGAGGTGCTGCTGGTGGGCGGCGCGGGCCGGGGCAAGGTCGCGCAGCTCGGCCAGGGCCGTCAGCTTGGCCGCGGCTCGCACGGTCTGCGTCAGGCCGAGGCGGCGAGTGAGGGCATCCTCCAGAAACCGCACGGCGCGGCCGTCAGGACTCCGGGCGAGGTAGGTGGCGATCAGGGCCCCCTGTTCTTCGAGGCGGGAGCGCTTACGGGGTTCGGCCGCGGTGCCGATCTTGGTGGTGCCGTCGGCGAACGTCGCCAGGTACAGCCAGTGCGGCTGGGCCATGTACGCCGCCAGGGCGTCGGGAACGTGCCCGCCGGAGTGGAACCGGTGGGCGAAGCGGAAGTCGTCCTGGCCAACGCAGCCCGCGCACTGGCCGCCGGACTCGGCCGGGGCCCGGTCAGGGCAGGCGACTGCCTCGACGCGGACGCGGTCGGCGAACCGGTACCGGCCGGTGCACCACCGGCCAGTACCGCTCACCTGGTAACCCAGGCGCCTGCCCGTGACCGGGGCGTAGACAAGCGGTCCGCCGGTCACGGGGGCGAGCAGAAGACGGGGGTCTCCGCTCGCCCAGGTGATGCCGTGGCAGACGTATGTCCCGCTGGCGGGCAGGGCCTGGTCCATGGTGCGTTCCTTGTCGATCGGGGAGGGAGGGCCGGGTCAGACGGTCAGGTGCAGACGGTCGGCCAGGGCAGCGGCGGCGGCCTTGAAGACTTGGTCGCGGTCCAACTGGGCGACGTCCATCGTCAGCCAGGTGCCGCGCTCCGCCTGTTCGCGCATCTGGTCCAGGACGGCGTCCTGGTAGCGGATGAAGTCCTCGTCACCGCCGCCGGCGTGGCCGGCCTCCAGGGAAGTGAACGAGCCCTTGCGGACGAGAGCCTCGCGGGCACCGATGTTCAGGAAAAACACCAGGTCCGGCTTCGTCAGATGCGCGAAGACCTGCTCGCACAGGCGGGGGGAGACCTCGGGGTTGACCGCGTACCGGGCGAGGATCTTGTGGTGCGCGTTGTCGAGGATCACGTGGGTGCCCGCGGCGAGGGCCGGCTGGATGACGAGCCGGTCCTGCAGGGTGTACCAGGAGGCCAGGGCCAGCAGCCAGTAGTGGTCGCCGCATGCCTGGGCGACGCGGGCGTCGCGCCGGTAGACCAGCTCGTTGAGGCGGTCGAGGTAGGCGGACAGCTCCGGGTCCTGGGGGACGTCGGTGCTGTGCTTGCCGATGAGGACTGCCGTGTGGCCGGCGTCGTTGAGGGCCTGGTGCAGGCGGGCGGCGAGGGTGGACTTGCCGGCCCCGTCACCGCCGACGAAGGTGATCAACTTCCCGGCTGCGGTGGTGGTCGGCGCGTTCGCCGTCATCTGGATTCTCCCAGGGTGTGGGTCGGGCTGGCGGTCAGGCGGCCGGTGATGATGGTGCGGATGCGGTCCACCAGGACGGCGCGCTGGCGCAGGACGTCGCTGTGACGCTCATTGGACAGGTCGGCGGGATAGTGGGTGGCGAGGTTGTTGGAAATGACGTGGAGGTAACCGAATCTGATCCCCGCCTGGCGCGCCGCCGCCCCCATGGGGCCGATCTCCGGGTCGACGAAGGCGTACGAGGCGGTGTGCTGGAGAAGCCAGTCGCGGTTCTCCAGCAGGATCGACGGGGAGGAGACGTGCAGGCCGCTGCGCACCCCGTCGTGGGCGGCGGCGTAGCCGCCGAAGAAGTCGTCCCAGCTCACCATCGCCCCGCGCACCAGGCTGGTGTTGCCGGTCGCCAGCCAGGCGTTCGGTTCGACGCCCGGGGTCAGTGAGCCGACCTTGCCGACGTAGACGACATCGCCTGCGCCGAGTTCGGCAAGGCGCGCGACGACCCGTCCGGCCACGTCTCCCCAGATGCTGTGGAGGAACCCGAGGTAAACCACGCGACGGCCCGCGACCTCGGTGCGCTGCCAGGCGTAGCCGGGCCCGCGGGTCCACACTCCGTTCTCGGGAGCGAGGTACTGAAGGCCCCAGCCGACGATCACCAGGTCGCCGTCCAGCTCCAGGCCAAGCGAGTTGAGCGCCGTTCGGCACTCCTCCTGCTCGGGCGGCTGATAGGTGACGGTGTCGGCCGGGCGGCCGGTCATGGCCAGGTACGTGGCGATGATCAGGGCGTAGTGCTGGACATAGTCGGCTCCGGGGAACGCCTTGACGACGAGGTCACGGCCGTGGACCTCTGCGGTGGGCCGCTCGATGTTGAACAACTTCCCGGTCTTCTCGTACCGGGAGGCCACCGCCGTGCGGTCGTAGCCGCCGATGACGCGGATGCTGTCCCAGTTCTGGTCCTGGATGAGGTGGTGGACCTTGATCTCCAGGTAGCGCAGCAGCCTCGCGTGGGTCATGGTGTGCCCGGCCGGCTCGATCGGGGCGGCGCGCAGGAGCCCGGGGGCGGGGTCGGCCAGTAAGGGGGTCATCGGTGCTCCTCGGCGATCGTCACGGTGCTGCCGGCCGCCGAGCGGACGACGGAGATGTTCTTCCGGATGAGGTCGAACCGGTCCTCGGGGATCGGGCCGAGCTTCTCGATCCGGGGCGTGGAGGGCTTCTCGTACGGCCCTTCGGGCAGCAGGGCGACGCCCATCGCGCCGAGGATGACCGGGGCCGCGCCGTCCACGGAGGAGATCCACTCGTGCTCGCGCTGCTCGATCAGCTCCAGGTGCCCGGTCCGGCCCAGACCGAGCAGCCGGTAGACGAGCAGATCGTCGACCAGGCCGTGGTCCTGCAGGTAGGCGGTCGCCACCCAGCGGGTGCGGCACAGCTGCTCGTCGGGATCCGGACGACGCGAAGCCGGCAGGGCGATGGACCCGGCCCAGTCGCTGGCCACGAAGGCGTCGTAGGTGCGCAGCCACTCGTCATCGTCCGCGGCGTGCAACACCGCGCACAGCCGGAATGCATCGCCGGACAGCTCCCGGATCTCTCGCGCGGCCTTCTCGCTCGCCTTCAAGGTCGCGGCCCCGTCCCGCATGACGTCCGGCAGGATGATCTCCCTCGCGGACACCGCCAGCGCGGCTTCGACGAGGCTTTCCGCCGGCAGGGCGTGGCCGAGGTCGAAGAGCCCGTTGTCGACGATGATCTCGGCGCCGCGCTCGGCCTCGCGAGCGAAGAAGCCCCGGTAGGTCTCGTCGGACAGCACGTGTTGGGCGGCCACGTGGTGGACGCGGGCCGGCTCCTGGGCGACGAAGTGCTCCAGGTAGGCAGGCGGAGCGATGACGGAGAAGTCGATGCCCGTGGTGCCGATCACGGCGCCCCCCCACAGCCCGGTGGTGAGGGTGAGGAACTGCTGGGAAAGAACGGGGTCGGTACCGAAGCGCCCGCCCGAGTGCACCGTGGTGGTGCGGGCCTTCTCCATCCGTACGCCCCGCATGCTCATGCACAGGTGCACGCCGCGCACGGCGACGGCGACGTCCTCGTGTCCGATCACGCCGTTGAGGTATTCGGCGACCTGGCGGGTGAAGCGTTCCTGGACCTGCAGTCGGCCGGCAAAGTGCTGGGCGATCCGCCCGAACTTCGACAGGCCCACCACCTCGCCGTCCGGCACGTATCCGGCCGTGACCTGCAAGTTCATGGGCAGCATGTGGTGCTCGCAGAGCGACCACACGCTCATACCGCCCACGATGACCAGCTGACCGCCCAGCTGGGACTCGGTGAAGCAGGTGGCCGTTGCGGCGCCGTCCGGGGACAGGAAGGCGTTCCACCAGGCCGCGACGCGGTCCGGCGTGCCGGTCAGCCCCTCGCGGGCGGGGTCCTCGCCCAGCTCGGCCAAGAGCTGGTGGATCAGGCCGGCGACCCGGCCGGTGTCGATAACCGCAGCGGGCCCGGGGACGGCGGCGGTCGGCGCCGCTGCCGGGCTGGCGATAGAGGTCGTCATGGGCGTCTCTCGTTTCCGGGGACTGGGGGAACGAACGGATGGGGCGTGGTGGCGCGCGGTCAGCGGCCTCGGGCGTCCGCGAAGGCCAACACGTGAAGGCGGGTGGTGAAGTGCCAGTGCCGGGCTGCGACCGCGTCCGCGAGGACCCGGGTGGTCGCGGTGATCACCTCGTGGGTGGTGCCCTCCGGCATCACCCACACCGGCGCGAGCCTGTGGGCGTCGGCCAGCTCGGCGATACGGTCGAGGTCGTCCGCCGTGGAAGCGACGAACTTGAACGCCGCCCGCCCGGAGGCCACGAACGCCTCCAGCGCGGCTGGCACGATGCTCTTGGTCTCCTTGACGCCGAAGCTGGCGAGCTTGGGCGAGACGTTGAACCGGACCCCGTCGGCCACCAGCTCGGGAGCGGGCGCGATGGTGCCGTTCGTCTCGAACTCGATCCGCTTGCCGGCTGCTATCAGTCCCCGGACGAGAGACACCAGCCGTGCCTGCTGGATCAACGGCTCGCCGCCGGTGATAACGACCAGTTCGACCGGCGAGGACGCGGCCCAGGCCACCAGGTCCGCCACGGACCGCTTCGTAGACTCCTTGCGCGGATCGAACTGGGACCAGTCCCAGGTGTACTTCGTGTCGCACTTCGTGCAGGTCAGGTTGCACCGGGACAGGCGGATGAACAGAGCAGGGTGCCCGCAGCTCGGTCCCTCACCCTGGAAGGTCGGCACCTCAGCACCGAAACACTCCGCGACGATCAGGCGGGATTCTCCTTCGTCAGCCGTCGGCTCGTCAGTGATCGGCTCGGATGCGGTCACCGTCCCTCCACATCGAAGCGGGCCCAGCTGCTCTGGGTCTCGCGGACCAGGACGGCGACCAAGCGGCCGGGGATGGTGGGCTGAAGATTCTGGATGAACCACCAGGCCAGGAATTGAGCCAGGCGCTCCGAGGTCGGCTCGAAGGGAAGAATCTCGTGCAGGTTGTGATGGTCGAGTTCGGTGTTCAGGAACTCTTTGAACGGTGTGAGTGCCCCGAAGTCCGTGACGAAGCCAGGCTCTTCCAGCGAGGGGGTGGTGAGGATGACTTCGACCTCGTAGCTGTGCCCGTGCTGGCGAGAGCACTTGTGGCCTTCCGGCAGCGCGGGCAGCCGGTGGCCAGCCTCGAAGCTGAACGTCTTCCCGATGGTGAAATCACCGGCCGGAAGTGGAATGGTACGGAAGTCCATCGGATTCCTTCACGAGTTGAGGACGAGGTTGCCTTGGCGGGGTGAGGTTCATCAGACGGCTGCGGGCTGAGCCCGAGGGTGGCTCTTCGCGGCCAGGTCCAGCACCCGGGTGAAGTGCTCGGCCCGCTCGTCGCCCTCGGCCTCTCGGGCGCGGAGGTCGCCGAAGTGGTGCCAGTAGCGCCGGCAGACGTCGCTGCTCATGACCACCGAGGCGAAGAACGGCAGGTGCCCGTCGCGGACGAAGCCGAGGCGGTCGCGGAGGCTGAGGGTGCAGATGAGCTGATTGGCCCTGAGTAGCTCCATGTACTCCTCGACGCCCATGTCCTCGGGCGTCCAGAGCTTGGCGAGGTCGGGGTTGGTGGACATCTGCGCAAGCCAGTCGAGCTGGTTGCGGGCGACGACCGCCTCGTTTCGCTCGGCCTGGTGCCGGGCGTCCTGCCTGAGCCGGGCGGCTCCGATCACGGCGGTGGTGAGGGAGAGGGCAGCACCGGCGGCGAGGATGGCGGTGGTGAGCTTCATCTGTCAACGGCCCTTTCAAAGAGCGGAGTTGCAGCCGTGAGGCCGACTGGACTGGTCGAGAATCCGGGGTTCCGCTTCTTCACGCGGCCCCCGCGAGGACGACGGTCGGGGCTTCATCGGCAGAGCCGTCAGGCGTGTACCGGCGGCGCACCGCCTTCAGCGCGACGGCGATCGGTGGCAGACCGACGGTGGCCCTGCGTGTGTCGACGGACTCCGGCGCGCGCAGCGGGCACAGCTCGATGCCGTCGGCGCGCAGCAGGAGCTGGGTGCCGTACTCCTGGTCGCGCCCGCTGGTGACGAGGGCGCGGTCGTGCAGGTGCGCCCAGTGCTGGACCAGTGCGTCGCCGGCCTGGACCGCACGTCCCAGCAGGGTGGTGGCGGCGCGTTGGAAGTCGGGTTCGTCGTCGCTGTGCAGGGCGATGCTCCACGCGGCGCGGGCCGCGTCGGGGCCGACGAGGCGGTGGCCGGGCCAGTCGTGCTCGGCCAGGATGCGGCGCAGCACCTTGGTGTTGGCGTGGTCGGTGTGCCGGCCCTGGCCGAGTTCGACGGCGTCGAGCTGGTCGCGCACGCGCTTGGCCCGGTGTGCGGCCGATTTCGTGGCGCGGGCGATCAGCTCACGGGCGAGGTCGGGCCGCTGCGGTTCGTCGACGGTCACGCGCTGCTCCGATCATCCGGGGCCGGCTGAGGCGTGTGGACCTGACAGTTGATCAGCGCGCGGAGCCCGGGGCGGTGCTCGGCGGGGAGTTCGAGGCGGGCGACTCGATCGCCGTCGCGTCCCGGGCCCGATCCGCACACGTCCCAGCTGGAGTCGGCGAAACGACGCAGGAGGGCAGCGAGGGGTTCGGCTTCGAGGGCGTGGCGGGCCAGGGCCTCGGCCCGTACGACGGGGAGGTCGATTCGGGCGGCGAAGTCGGACGCCCACAGGGTGATCAGGCGGGTGATGTCGTCGGACTGGCCGGGCAGGGTGTGGATGCTGTGGAGGAAGAGGCAGGGCCCCTGGCCCCATCCGAGGTCGGGGTCGTGCTCGGGGATCATGCAGGCCAGGAGCCTCCCGTCCTCGAACAGACCGGCGGACATGGTCTGCGGGTCGCGGAACTGCGCGGGGATGTCGGCTCGGGCGGGTACGGGCAGGCCGTGCAGGGTGAGCCAGTTCTGGCGGTCCTGGACGAGGGCAGCGGCTTCCTCGCGCTCGGCCGCGGTACGTAACATGCGCATCTCGTAAACGGCGGCCGGCGGCGTCTGGGTGAACGGGACCGGGGCGGAGCGGTCCTCGATCGCCGTGGGGGTCGCGGGCCGGGTCACTGGGTCGCCCGCTTCGCGTCGTGTGAGCGGCTCCCTCGGCGGGCAGCAGGTGCCAGCTGTGCGCGAGCACCACCAGTTCGGTGGCGTCCTGTGATCCCGTGTCGGCGAGGAGCTGTTCAAGTGCGGCGCGCAGGTCGGCTGGGGCGAGGCCGGCGGCGAGGGCGATGTCCCGGGGCAGGCTGTGTTCGGCGGCGGCCGTGAGCAGGCTGAGCTGCTCGGGGCTGAGATCCTGAGCAGGCCGCGGCGGTGTTGGGGCAAGGATCTGGCCGGAGCCGAGGAGGCGGTGGGCGACGACGGCGAGGGAGCAGCGTTCGGGACAGGCCAGCTTCCAGCGCACGGTGCGCAGCGTGGAGCGGACGGTGTTCGGCTTGAGCTGGGTGACGGCTGCGATCTCGCGGGCGTCCAGGCCCTTGATCACGTGCTGGGCGATGCGCCGTTCGGACGGGGTGAGAGGCTGTGTTGTGGCGAGCGTGGTCATGGCAAGGGTTCCTCGTTGAGGGCCGGTCAGTCGGTCGTCGTGGGGCGCAGCAGGACGGGGACGCTGGTGTGCCCGTTGCTGATGAGGCTCGGCAGGCGCTGCAGGTCCTCGCGCTGGGTGGCGAGCCGGGCGTGGGGGAAGCGCTCGAAGAACAGGCGCAGCGCGGTGGCGACTTCGAGGCGGGCCAGCGGGGCGCCGAGGCAGAAGTGGACGCCGTGCCCGAAGGCGAGGTGCTCCTTGCTGATCCGGGTGGCGTCGAACAGGTCGGCGTACTGGTGCAGGGCGGGGTGCCGGTTGGCGGCGGCGTACGAGGCCAAGACGGCGTCGCCGGAGCGGATGGTCTGCCCGTCGGGGAGCGGGATGTCGCTGAGGGCGTAGCGCAGGGGCAGGTGCTTGACCGCGGGCTCGTGCCGCAGGGTCTCCTCGACGATGTCCTGCCAGGTGCACCGTCCGTCCCGCACGTGAGTGAGCTGGGTCGGGTCGGACAGCAGGGTGGTGAGGGCCTGGTCGATGACGTTGACGGTGGTCTCGTACCCGGCGCTGATCATCAGCAGGAGCGTGTCGCGCAGCTCGGCGTCGCTGAGCGTGGAACCGTCGCCTTCCTCGTCGCGGGTGGCGATCAGCAGCGAGGTCATGTCCTCGCCGGGGACGGTGCGCTTGGTGGCGATGAGGGCGTCCAGCAGGCCGTAGAGGGCGGCGGCGTTGGCCGCCTGTTCCTCGGCGGTGAGGTGGGTGGCGAACACGTTGTCGACCACGGAGCGGAACTCGGCGCGCTGGCCGGCGGGGACGCCCATGAGCTGCCCGATGACGGCGATCGGCAGCGGGTAGGCGAGGTGCTCGCGCAGGTCGGCGCTCTCCCCGGCCGGGAGGCCGTCGAGGTCGTCGAGCAGGCCGGTGACCAGGGTCTCGACGTCCGTCTGGAGGGCGGCGGTGCGGCGGGCGGTGAGGGCGGGGGCGACCATGCGACGCAGGCGGCTGTGGTTGGCGCCGTAGGCGGTGAACATGTTCTCCACCGCGACCCACAGGGCCAGCGGCCAGGTGGGAACGGTCTCGGCGAAGGCCGGCCAGTGGGCGCGGCCGTCCTTGGAGACGTCCTTGCTGGTGAGCAGCCGCTTGAGGAGCGTCGGGTCGGAGACGGACCAGGCGCGCACGCCGAGGATGTCCACGAGGGTGGCGGGGCCGCGTTCGCGCAGGGCCAGGTGTTCGGCGTCCGGGTCGCTGCCGGTGGGGTCGAGGACGAGTATCTGCTGTTCGGGCACGTCGGGGTCTCTTTCAGCTGGTGGGGAAGGTGACGGGCAGGGTGACCAGGGAGCGGTGGAAGGGGCCGGGGCGCCAGGTGAGGTCCTCGCGGCGGGCGGCGAGGTCCATCTCGGGCAGGGCGTCGAGGATGTGGAGGATCGCGGTCTCGGCGATGAGGTAGGCGTGCGAGCTGGCCGGGCAGCTGTGCGGGCCGGCGCCCCAGGCGAGGTGGGCGCGGTTGCCCAGCGGCGCGCCCGCCGAGGTCGGGGTCGTTGTTGCAGGCGGCGTAGCTGATGACCACCGGCTCGTCGGCCGGGAGCAAGTAGCCGCCGACGTCGGCGGGCCGGGGCGGGTAGCTCATGGAGAAGTTCGCGAGCGGCGGGTCGCGGTAGAGGACGGTGTCCAGGGCTTCGCGGACGGAGGCGTCGCCGGCGTGCAGGTCCCCGGAGAAGTCGGGGTTGGTGAGCATCTCCAGGAGCGTGTTGGTGATCAGGTTGGTCAGCGGTTCGATGCCCGCGCCGTAGAGGGTGATGAGCTGCTGGCCCATCTCGATGTCGTTCAGCCGCGCGACGTGGACGAGGAGCCTGCTGGTCACGTCGTCGCAGGGATGCGCGCGGCGCAGGGCGACGAGGTCGGTGACGGCCTGGGCGAGGATCTGGTTGCCGATGGAGGCGTTGACCCCGTCGAAGATCTTGGACATGCCGTCCGCGATCCGCCGCCCGATCTCGTCGGGGCAGCCGAGCAGGTGGCTGAGCGTTTGGAAGGCGAGCGGCCAGGCGTACTGGGCCAGCAGGTCGGCCTTCCGCTCGGCAGCGAATGAGCTGATGGTCTGGGCGGCGACCTGCTCGACGTGGTCACGCAGCGCGTGCTGGTCGACGGCCTGCAGCGCGGCGGAGTTGGCGGCGCGGTAGCGGGTGTGCTCGGCGCCGGCGGAGCGCAGGGCGTTGCGCCGGTACTCCATCATCGGCCGGATGGGGCAGGTGTCCGGGACGGTGGTCTGCCACCGGCGCGGGTCGGCGGGAAAGCGCTGCGGGTCGCCGAGGATACGGCGGGCCGCCTCGTAGCCGACGACCAGCGTGGCGGGCACGCCGGGCGCCAGGTCCACCGGCACCAAGGGCCCGAACTGCTCGCGCATACGCTGGTAGAAGGCGTGCGGGTCCTGGGCGAAGTCCGGCTCGTACAGGCAGATGCGCGGGGTCGTGGTGCTCACGGTCGGGGCTCCAAACGTGCGAGGTATTCGGTGAGCTGGATCAGGGCCTGCATGCACGACGCCCGCTCGCGGGCGTCGCACACGCTCAGCGGTGTGTGTCCCTCCAGTGCCAGCGCCTCGTGGATCTCGGCGAGCGGGTAGCGGGGTGCGCCGTCGAACTGGTTGACCGCGACCGCGTACGCCACTTCGGCCTCTTCGAGGAGGGCGAGGATCTCGTGGGAGGCGTCCAGGTCGCGGGGGTCGACCAGGACCAGGGCGCCGAGGGCGCCGACGAGCAGCTCCTCCCACAAGAACCGGAACCGGGCCTGGCCCGGGGTGCCGAACAGGTACAGCACCAGGTCGTCGCCGAGGTGCTTGCGCCCGAAGTCGACGCCGACGGTGGTGGTGGACTTCTGCGGCGTGCGGGCCAGGTCGTCGACCAGCGCGCTGGCCCGGGTGATGGTCTCTTCCATGTGCACGGGCGGCACTTCGGAGACGCTGCCGACGAAGGTGGTCTTGCCCACGCCGAAGGCTCCGGCGACCACGATCTTCGCGGTCGCCGTCACCGTCGGCGCGACGAACCGGTCAGGCGTGAGCGCGGAGGCCATGAAGGACCCTTTCGATCAGTGAGACGGGCGGGCGGTCGGCGTCCTGGGCCTGGGCGAGGGTCATCAGTCCGAGTCCGATGAGGTCGGCGACGAGGATGCGGGTGGTCGAGGGCGGCAGGGCGAGTTCGGAGGCGATCTCGGCGACGGCCAGACCGCCGCCGCGGGCGCCGGCGAACAGGGCCAGCAGGCGGCGTCCGTCGGCGTTAAGTCCGGGGTGGGTGCCGGTCGCGGCGAAGACCACGCTCTCCAGGCGCACGTCCGTGCTGGGGCGGGTACGTCCGCCCGTGCGGACGTAGGGCCTGACCAGGTCGGGATCCTGCCGCGGCCTGCTCATGCCGGCGGTGCTTCCACGCTGCTGGTCACCCGGGTCTTGACGCCCAGCTGGTCGCCGAAGCTGCCCGCCAGCCGCAGGGCGGCCTCGCTGATCACGCCGATGTCGGCGTTGGGGCTGCTCGTGCGGACGGCGAGCATCGTGTTCTCCCCGGCCGGGATGAGCAGGGAGATGTGGCCGACCGACTCCATGACGAACTGGCGCACGCCCCCGCCGCCGGTCTCACGGTCGAAGGCCCGCGACGCCGCCCACAGCGTCGAGGTGATCGCGGCGATCTTCTCCGCCTGCTCCTGCGGGAGTCGGGGCGTGTAGTCCGGGCTCATGCCGTCGGCCGCCACGAGTACGGCGTACTCCACGCCGTCGGTCTCCTCCAGGCGCTCCAGAAGCCAGCCGATGTTCTTCTCGCTCATGCCTCGTGTCCTTGCTCGTCAGGGGTAGGGGAGGGGGCGGCGTCACGTTCGGCGCGCGCCGCGTGGGTGCCGCGGGCCCAGGCGGCGATCACGCTCGCGCGTCCCGGCTCCGCGTTGACCGGGCGGCGGGCGGGAGCAGGCGCCGGGGTGCCGCGCCGGTGGCGCCGTGTCAGCCCGCTGGCCGTCGTCCCGGTAGCGCCCAACGCAGCGAGGCGCTCCTCTGCCGGCGGGTGCGCCGGGAAGGGCTCCGGTCCTGGCGCGGGCGGGGCCAGTGCGAGACGGCTCTCTGGGACGGGGGCGAGCGCGCCCTGCGGGACGCTGTGAGCCGCCTGCGCCTGCGCCTGCGCCGGCGCGGGCGGGGGTGCGGCCTCGGCCGCGGTGGTGAGGAGGTCCTGGGGCAGGGTGAGGAGCGCGCGGGTGCCCAGCAGGGCGTTGGGGGCCTGGACATCGACCCGGAAGCCGTAGGCGCGAGCGAGGACGGCGGCGACCCGGAAGCCGGTCTTGGGCAGGGCGCCGAGCTGTGTGATGTCGTCGGTGCGCTGGCCGGTGAGGACGTCCCGTGCCTCGTCGAGCTGCTCCGGCGTCATCTGCAGGCCGCTGTCGTCCACGATGACGGTGACCCCGTGGTGGCCCTGCTCGAAGGAGACGTGGACCCGGGACTGCGGCGGGGAGAACCGCAGCGCGTTGTCCAGCAGGAGAGTGAGGGTGTGCACCACGGGCCCAACGACACGGGTCTTCACGGCGAGGGGCAGCTCCTGCGGTGCCACCCGCTGGTAGTCCTCGACGTACCCCATCGCGGCCCGCACCACATCGGTCAGAGTCGTGGTGGTCCAGTGCCGGGTCAGCTTGCCGCCGGCCAGGACCGTCCAGCCCTGCGCGACCAGCAGCGTCTGCTGGACGGTGCGGTCGATCCCAGCCAGCGTCTCGAAGGCGGCGTCGTCCTGGTGCTCCCGGACCCCCTCGCTGACCCTGCGGCTGGTCCTAGCGGCCATGCCCACCAGCGCCGACGACACACTGCGCACCGCGGCCTCGGTCGACCGTACGGCGTTCGCCTGCACCCGGGCGATCTCCGCTTGCGCGTCGGTGTGCACACGGCGCAGCTCCTCCGCTCCGCGCCTCTTGGCCTGTTCGATCTCCTGGTGCGCGGCGTACTGGATGTCGCGCACCATGGCCTGGGCGAGTCCGACGGTGGCCTTGACCACGAGCTCAAGCCGCCCGCCGACCGCGGTGCCGGCCAGCTCCAGCGCCAGAACCGGCGGAGCAACCCGGCCGCCGGCCCTGTGAATCTGCGGCAGCACCTCGTGGACCAGCCGGTCCAGGGCCTGCTCTGCGGCCCGCTGTTCTCGGGCCAGGAGATGTGCCTGCTGTCGTGCCGCGAGCCAGCGGCGACGGGTGAGCCAGGCTGCCGCTCCGGCGACGACGGCTGCGAGGGCGAGCAGGACGAGGGTCGTGATGGCGAGCGTGCTCATCAGGCACTCGCCGCCACGAGGACGTCCGCCTCGGCCGCAAGCGCACCCGCGCCGAGCCGCTGCAGCAGGAGCGCGGATCCGATGACCCCGATGTGGCTGTACTGCGGCGCTCCGTTGCGCGGCGGCATGAAGTCGGTGACCGTCACGCTGCCGGAGGAGGTCGTCCACACCGTCTCCAGCACGAGGGACTCGCCGACATGGCGCCACTCGGCGCTCGCCGCGGCGCCCTCCTGGTAGGCGGCGGGGGCTATGCGCCATGCCCTGTGCCTCTCCGAACCGACCAGGGCCGCGAACGGGGCCGGCGAGTCGAAGCGGGGCAGGCACAGCCAGTCGATCGAACCGTCATCGCAGACGTGGGCGCTGGTCTGCATGTCGCTGATCAGGCCGTACTGCTCAATGCGTGGAAGCCGTTTCATCGTGTGGATCTCCGTGAACCCCGCGGGTCCGGGGTGGAATCGGGGCCGCTGCAGCGGCAGGGAACGGTGGGCAGAAGGCAGGTCGGTGGTCACTGGGGTGAGCGGGAGCGTTACCGGGCGGCGGCAGGTCCTCCCCGGCTCGAGCCGGGCCGGCGGTGCGCTCGCCGCGAAGCACCAGCCAGGCTGTCGGCCCGAAGACCAGAGCAATCACGACGGCACCGGTCACGGTCATGTCCGCGGCATCGAAGTGGCGAAGACCAAGCAGGCCAGGGCGAGGGCGAAGACGGCTCCGCGCCCCATGTTGACCGTCGGCCTCGGCCAACGCCGCCCGCCCTTCACACTGATCGGCCCGGGCCCGACGCGTTCCACGTAGGCCATCAGCTCCTGGGTGGCCTCGGCGAGCCTGACCAGGTACACCCGGCTCGGCACGTTGTCCTCGGGGATGCTGTCGGAGCAGAGCCGCTGCGCGCGCAGCAGGGCGGGAATCCCCGGAGCGGTCCGTGCGCCCAACTGGGCGATGTGGCCGCGCAGAAGGCGAACTAGGTCTTCCACATCGGCCGCATTCTCGGGCAGCAGCGAATCCTCGCCCAGCACGAGCGTCACCGTCTCCGACGCGGCCACCACGTGATCGCGCTCCGGCGTCGGTGCCGCGGTGACGGGCGCTCCCCGCCCGCGCCCGCCCACGAGCTGGCTGGCGCCTCGGCGAGGGTCCAGCGAAAGGCGCATGACACAACTCCTGTTCGTATCAAGCCAAAGTGAGCCGAGATCGCCGGTCGGAGCCGACGGCTGGCGTGCGAAGTGAGTGATCTGGCAGCTACGTTGAGCGAACCGTGAATCCCGTCCGAGGGGTATGCCTGCGCGGACGGGAAGGCCGCCAAAGGCGCCAAAGATCATTTCGGAACCGAGGGGGCAGTCCATGGCCCGTGAACGCAACGTCGCCCTCGCCGCACTCCTGCGCGAAGCAGGCTGGTCCCAGCCGCAAGCCGCCGCCGCTGTTGCCCGCGTGGCCGCGGAGTGCGGAGTGCGGGAGCTGGAGGCGATCTCCCGCTCGCACATCTCCATGTGGGTGCTCGGCACGAAGCCAAGCGGCAGAGCGCCGCATATCCTGCGAGAGACGCTGTCCCGCAAGCTCGGCCGCCGCCTCACCCTGGCCGACCTGGGGCTGGAAGAAGAGCCGACAGGCACGACCGACACCGGATCCGACTGGAGCGTCGACCCTCTGACTGCACTGGCCGAGCTGGGAAGCGACGATCTCGACATGCACCGACGCAAGCTGCTGGCCACCGCCGCGTACTCCGCCGCCGGCCTCGCCCTGCCTACCACGTCGTGGTGGGCAGCTGCCCCCGCCGCAGCGGCGAGCCGCCGACCGGCCTCCTCGCGCTCGGTGACCCAGGCCGACGTCGACGACGTCCGCGACCTCACGGTCTACTACTCCGCGCGCGACCAGCAGCGAGGTGGTGCATCCGGCCGCAAGGCCCTCGCCAGCCACCTGCTCGACGAGGCGGTGCCGCTGCTCGGCGGCCGATTCCGTACAGATCAGCTCCGCGGCGACACGTACTCCGCGGTCGCGGAGATGACGTACCTCGCCGGCTGGATGGCCTTCGATGCCGGCGAACACCGAACCGCCCAGCGCTACCTCACCATCGCCGCACGGATCGCGGCGGAAGCCGGAGACGGACCGCTCGGCGGCCACGTCCTGCGCGCCCTCGCCCACCAGGCCGTCGACCTCGGGCACCCACGCAGGGCGCTCGCCCTGGCCGACGCCTCGATGTCCCGAGACCGCTACGGCAAGGCCAGCCATCGCGAGAAGGCGCTGCTGGCGATCGTCCACGCCCGTGCACTCGCGGCCGACAACGACCGCGCTGGCACGCTGGCGGCCATCAGCCGTGCGGAGCGGGATCTCGCCCGCGCCGACGCCAACGAAGCGCCTGCCCGCGTCGGCTTCTTCCAGGAAGCCTCCCTCGCCCACGAGACGGCCTGCGCTCTGCGCGACATAGGTCAGCCCCTCGACGCGGAGATCCACTTCAAGCGGAGTGTGGCCACGCGTCGGCGTCAGCAGTTCGCCCGCACCCACAGCGTGACGCTCGGCTATCTTGGCGCCGTCCAGGTGCTGAGGGGAAATCTCGACGAGGCGTGCGCAACCTGGAACGAAGCACTCGACGCCATGACGGGCGTCCAGTCCGGCCGGACTCGTGACGTCATCGTCCGCATCCAGAGCGACCTCTCGCCCGTCCGGCAACGCGGAGGCCGCCATGTCACCGAGCTGGACAGCCGGGCACGCGGCCTGCTCCGGGCCATAGGCTGATCGCGACGCGGACGCTCGATGCCCCACGGTAGCCCGCAGACCAGCATCGCCTGAGGAGAGGAACCAGTACCGGTGACGACGTACGAGGTCGAAGCGGTCGCAACGGTCGTTGGCGGCCACACCCGCGTTCAGGACGACTACCAGGGCGGGGTCGAGTCGGTCATCCGGCTCAACGAGGCATACCCCCTCGAAACTCTCCAGGGTATCGACGAATTTTCCCACTTGACGGTGACGTGGCGCTTCCACCTGGCGCAGCTGGAAGACGTCCAGCTCCACGCCCGTAGCCCCCGGGGCAATTCGCAGTGGCCGGCGACTGGAACCTTCGTCCACCGCAACCACCGGCGCCCGAACCAACTGGCTGTCAGCTACCCGCGGCTGCTGGGTGTGGAAGGCCGGGACCTTCGGGTGACGGACCTCGACGCGGTCGACGGGACACCGGTTGTGGACCTCGCCCCGTATTTCCAGAAGATGGGGCCCCGAGGCACCGTCCGCCAGCCGGCCTGGCCGGGTGAGATGCTCGCCGACTACTGGCGCGACGCAGCGGAGCGCCCGGATGCAGGCTTGCCGTAACTCCACGACGCTGGAGCCCCTGCGGGCGTACATCACGCCCTGCCCGCGGGGATGCGGAAGGTAGACCAGGAAGTACGAGCGTCCTCGCTAACGTCTCCCTCCCAAAAGAGGTTTCGCGCGAGGGCCGTGCCCCCACCTGAAGCTGCTTTCGAGTCTTCCGAGCTCAGCGTCGCTGACGATGGACCGCCGTCGGCCTTCGCGTCGGCCCTGAGGAATGGCGGCGAGTGCCTGCACATGGTGGTGGTCCTTTCGGGTCTCGTCAGAGGCAGGGAGGTTGCGACTACGCGGAGTGCAGAATCGTGGCCCAAACGTCTTTGCCGTGCGCAGTGGACGAGCAGCCGCATCTGTCGCTGAGCTTCTTGATCAGCATCAGACCGCGACCGCCCTCGTCGTTGTCGTCGGCCAAGACGGGGACTGGGAGCCAGGGGTGCGGGTCACTGACGCACAGGAAGACCCCGTCGGGGGTGCGGGTGAGGACGACCTTCACTGGAACCGAGGACTCGTCCTCCTTGCGGGCGTGCTGGAAGGCGTTCGTCAGTAGCTCGGATGCAGCGAGAGTGACCCGCCAGTCGAGTTCGGTAAGGCCCCACAGACGTAGGCACGCACTGACGAGGTCACGCACGCCCGAGACGGCAGCGGCTGTCAGCGCGACGTCGATTTCGCATGCTCCGGAACGCGTTCGGACCGCAGCGCTTGTGCCGTCCGTAACGGGCGGTTGCGCCTCCATCAGGTCTGCCTTCACGGGGAGTCCCTCGTTCGACGAAATCTCTCCAACCGGCGCCGGATGCGGTGTGTACTGGGGTGGCGGCCGTGAGCAACCATTGAGCCAGGCCGACAGAACTGCGTGCAGATCTTGATTCGGAAACCTCGAGATTCCGTTTCGCGAGCGAGGAACAGCCCATGCCAAGACCCGAGAAGCAGTTGACTCCGGACGCGTCTCCGCGTGACTGGTTCGGTCATGAACTGCGGACCTGGCGCAAGAAGCGTGGCCCTCTCACGCACGCTGAGTTGGGTACGAAAGTGCAGGTCAGCGGTTCACTCATTGAGAAGATCGAGAAGGGGACTGCTACCTGCTCGAAGGACTTGGCTGAGCGCTTGGACGAGGTCTTGCAGACGGGTGGAGTCCTTACCCGGGCGTGGGGGATGGTGTTCGGGCAAACGGAAAAACCCGGCCCCGAAACGGAAAGTGCGCCCCCTGGCAGGGCGGAGGCGTCGGTTCAGATCCCTGAAGGCCGCATCCTGGGCAGAGGTAGTACAACACCTCCAAGCGGGAGCCCTGCCTCTGTGGACCGTCGCGCCTTCCTCGCTACGAGCGGCCTTGCCGCCATCGCCCCCATAGACCTCGTCCACCTCGTGACCCCAGCCGCCCCCCGGGAGATCCCGACTCAGATCCGCCCGCGAGAGATCGGGCAGCTGGAGTCGCTGGCCGATGTCATCCATCGCCAGGACAACGAGTACGGAGGCGGCGGCGCGGTGCGCGAACTCGCCCGCGGTGCCATCATGTGGGGCGCCTCGCTGCTGCCGGTGCCCTGCCCCGAGCCCCTGCGGGCTGAACTCCTAGCCTCTGTAGCCCGGTTAGGGATTGTCGTCGGCGCCTCGCAGTTCGACGCGTACGCCCACGATGATGCCCGAGTCAGCTTCCGGCTAGCCGCTGAGTGCGCGGAGGAAGCCGGGGAGTGGCACCTGCGCGCCAAGACGTACTCGTTCATGGCCCGGCAGGAAATCTGGGTCGGAGATCCGGATACTGGCCTAACCCACGCAGAGAAGGGTCTGGTGCGCTCCGACCGACTTACCGCGACCGAGCGTGCCATGTTGCACACCGCACGCGCCCGCGCCTTCGGCAAGATGCGCGACGTAGCCAACACCCTGCGCGCGGTCGGAGAAGCCGACGCCGCGTTCGAACAGTCCGATCCGGCACAGGATCCGCCGTGGATGGCCTACTACGACTACGCCCAGCACCACGGCGACACCGCCCACGCGCTGTTCGATCTCGCGGTCCACGCGGACCAGGACCCCGGGCAGGCGGCCCGCCGCTTCGAAATCGCGGTGAAAGGCCACAGCAACGCCTTCGCCCGCTCGCGCGCCATCTCCGAGACAAAACTCGCTTCCCTGGTCATGGCCAAGGGCGACGATCCGCGGCACGCGGTCGTGCTCGGCCACCGAGCGCTGGACGACGTCGGAAGGCTGACCTCCTGCCGGGCCGCCGAGGACCTGCGGGAACTCGCCCGGTTCGCAGGCCGGCACCGGAACCTCCCCGAGGCCAGCGACCTGCGCGAGCGCATCGCGGCTACGGTGCAGGCGTGACCACTTCGCCCACGCCCACCCAAGCCGTACTTGAGGAGGCGTGCCTCGCCGCCGGCCTCGACGCGACCAACGCCCAACCGATACGGATCGCTGAGAACGCTATATGGCGTCTGCCCGGGGGGATGGTGGTCCGTATCGCTCGGCCCGGCCAGTCTGCCGCCGCAACGCGCGAGGTTCAGGTCGCCCGCTGGCTGGCAGCCAAGCGCGTGCCCGCTGTACGTGCCCTCGACCTGCGCCAGCCGGTATCAGCTAGCGGGCACCCGGTAACGTTCTGGCAAGAGCTGCCGCCACACGAAATCGGTACCGTCACCGACGTCGTCGTGCTCCTTAAGCAACTGCACGCCCTGCCGAAACCAGACCTGCCGCTGGGTGAGCTGGACCCGTTCGTCCGGCTGGTTGAGCGCATCGACGCAGCGAGCACAACTTCTGACGACGACCGGCAGTGGCTGAGCAGCAGGCTTGAAGATCTCAAGCGGCAATGGGCTTCGAGGCCGAAGGGCCTGCCGGAGTGTGTAGTCCACGGGGATGCATGGGTCGGTAACGTGGCGCGCACCGAGGCCGGCCCGGTGTTGATGGACTTCGAGCGCGCTTCGTTTGGCCCGCCGGAGTGGGATCTCGTGTCGACCGCAGTGAAGCTCACGACGACCGGCGCGGTGTCTGGCGAGGAGTACGCCGTGTTCTGCGAGACCTACGGCGTTGACGTCACGGAGTGGGAAGGGTACGAACTCCTCGCTGGCGCACGCGAGTTGCGTATGACGACATTTGCCGCGCAGCACGCTGCCAGCCGCCCGGAGTGGCGGCGCGAGGCGCAATACCGCATTGACTGCTTGCGCGGCCGGGCCGGGGCGCCGCCGTGGCGATGGAAGGGAATCATGTAGCTTCTTCCCCCCCCCCCGCCGAAGGCGAGGCCAAGATGGCGTCGGGAGCGTGAAGCGGCGGGCAACATAGCCGACGATCGCCGGTTAGCCAAACCGGCGATCCCGGAGAGCATTGATGGTCGTGGACGGCTGCTCCTGAAGGTGGAGCGGCGCAGCCCGAATTTGACCATGGCTGCCGCCTCAGGGCGGCTGCCGAACGCATCGCACAAATCTGGAGAACGGCTTGAAGGTGTTCGTCTATGAGGTGAGTAGGACTGGTGAGCGAAAGCTCGTAACCGTGACAGAGCGCTGCAGCCAACCCCGCCGTACTCAGTGCGGCGGAGCTTCTGGTGTTACAGCTTTTCTTGAAGTAATCGTCCTTCACGACCAGTCGGCTCTTCACGTCGTCAGGTATGAGGAGGTCGCAGTACTTTTGGTGAACCACGAATGTGATGCCAGCTCGTAGAAGGTCCTTTTCCATCTGGTCCGTCCCAAGCTTGGCCCAGTGCTGGCGGTAGGTCACGCCCATAGACTGGTACGTCCAGCGGTCCTTCGTGCTCTCCGGGTCAATCCTCTTCAGTTCGGCGCCGAGCTTCTGGAGTGCTTCCTTCGCTTGCTCCTGGATGAACCCCCCGACTGCGAACACGCCACCGGGAGCGAGACCGTCCATGTAGTGCTTGATCGATGCCTGGAGCTCCGTGACACGGGCCAGGTTCTCCGCGCCCCGGGCGTACTCGCGATGGATCACCTCGAAGTCGCCCAGCTGATCAAGGACGGTGTCAGCGAGGACTCCGTACATCTCGTCCGGGTCGAAGACCGGGGCTCCGCACGGCTCCCTGGTGTAGGACGAGCACCGCAGCTTCGGATACAGCTTGACCGTGCCGTCTGACCGCTTCTTCGTCGATATGTGCTTGTACATGTTGGCGTCGCACGTGCCGCACTTGATCACACCGAGGAACAGCGACAGCTTCTTCCCCTTGGGAGAGTTACGCCCGTGCTTGGCGTTCTGCTTCAGCCTGTCCTGGACGGCGTCGAATTCTTCGTCAGTGAAGATCGGAGGGGCGAGCCTGATCGGCTGACCGTCAGTTCCATAAGCGATGCGCGAGATGTCCTTGCTCTTCGCTTTGGGGGGCCGAATCACCCGCACGCCCTTGAGTGCGGGGTTCGTCAAGATCGCTGTCAGATTCCTCGCGTACCACCTCCCGCCGTTGGGCGCGGGAACACCCGCTCGGTTCACGATCTGCGTGATCTTGTACATGGACCGGCCGCGCATGAGCATGGCGTAGATCCACCGGAGTACCCGCTTGCGGAACGGGTGCACGACCAGCCTGCGCCCGTCGGGGCCGTCCTCCGTCGTGTAGCCGTAGGTCGGCTTGCCGATTACCCACCGGTCGGTGGTCCGCGCGTACTTCCACAGGGACTCTAGGCGCACGCCGGTATTCGCGGCCTCGATGCGCGCCATGCCAGCGATCATCGTGACCATCATTTCGCCGTACGCGCTGTCGAGGTCGATCGGATCCTTGTCGGCCGCGAGCACCTTGTCGTACTCCCTGCACCACTCGATCATGAGGTGCAGGTCGGATATCCGGCGTACAAACCGGTCGAGCTTCCAGAAGAGAATCTGATCGAACTCGGGCGCTCGGTTGTTGATCCAGTCGCCCAGCTCGGGGCGCTTCCACGGCGGAACCTTCGTCGCTGAGACGTTGAGATCCCGGGCTACCCCCACGACACGACAGCCGCGGTTCACGGCGAAACGGCGAAGATCCAATTCCTGTCGGACCGGGGAGGTCGTCTCCTCAGTCAAAACGGACAGGCGAATCGAGAGCAGGGCCCTTGGGGCGTCTGGCGGGAGCAGGGATTCCCTCTGCCTCAGGTCCTCCAGTTCCCGCAGCTCAGCAGGGGACCACTCAACGTCATGCACTGGCCAATCCTAACCATCGGGGTCACAAACGATGGTTCTGGGGCAGTTCCACCTTCATTTCGGTAATGCAGGCATCACGGCGCGTGCCTGCTGGGTGAGATCCACATGGGCTGACGGCTGGGTGCGCGCGCAGAGCGTGTGGACCGGGACCCATAACCGCACGGCTGGATGCTCGGCACGGCGTGTATAGAACGAGGGGTCGACATCCACATGACTCCGGCCGAGGGCGTGCGGGCCCATCTGGACCTCCAGGGCGGGCGGCCGTCCGGGGTGGTACTGCCGATCCACTGGGGCACGTTCAACCTGGCTCTGCATGCGTGGGCGGAGCCGGGGGAGTGGACGAAGGACGCGGCCGAGGAGGCCGGCCAGGCGGTGGCGTTCCCGCTGCCCGGTGAGCCGTTCGAGCCGGCGGGGAAGCTGCCCGAGGAGCCGTGGTGGCGGGCTGTGTCCCATCCGATCGCTCACCCGTGGCGGCGTCCGCGGGGTGCTGAGAGCGCGGCCGAGACGCGCAGCGGCGATCTCGACCTCGCGGGCGAGCGGTGACGTCGAGCGGGGACGGCGCGTCTGCTGCACAGCAGCGATGTTCAGCGTTTCCTGCGTTCGCGCAGCTGTTGCCGACCGCCGGGTTCAGCAGCTGCGCTACTGCGGTGTCGTCGACGGCGGCTACATAAGCCCGGGCAGTCCGGCCGTCGACGACAGCGTCATCGTGGACATCGACGGAGTTCTCGTCCTGGCGGATTCCGAGAATCAGGACGCCACTCTTGGCGTTTATGCAGCCTGCCGCTTTGAGGCGGACTGGGCAGTGTCCGATTTGCTTTGCTTTCCGACGGGGTGCTCGCGGGCTCGGCGCCTGTTCTTCGACCCCGCGGGTCGACCGGGGCCTGCCGTGCAGGGTTTCGGTGCACCGGCTGGTTGAGGTGTCTTCCCGTGGAGGCGGCGGAATCCTCGGCGGACGCGGGCGGGGGTGAGGCGGCCGGGCCGGGCGGATCGTTCCCAGGGCCTGCGGAGGTCCTCGGCCAGCGGCCGGGCGAGGCGGAGTTGGGTGTGAGCTGCGATGACCAGCCAGGTCCAGTGGTCCGCCGCCTCGGGGGTGCGGAGCTTCGGGCGGGTCCAGCCGAGCGTCTGCTTGATCATCCTGAAGGTGTGTTCAAGATCGAATCTTCGCAGGAACGCGTGCCAGACCCGGTCCACATCCGCGGCCGTGGCGTCGACGCCCGACCACCATAGCCACACCGGTTGGGATCGCGGTCCCCAGGCAAGTGATCGACCTGCAGGCGAATCACCGTTCCTGAGATCACCGGGAGTTCGCCCGCGGGGTAGTCGGCCCATGCCGAGCGTCGGCTCAGCAGCGGATGCAGCCGGTCCCAAGCGGTGGCGACGGCCTGACCATATCGGCTGGTCGCGCTGGTGGTGGTGCGGGCCGGTGCAGGCCAGGTGTTGTCGTGCCTCGAATTTGAACTCCGCCCCGCGCTTGGGCTTGCGCCCGACCTTGCCCGGCGGCTGCGGCGGGGGCGGGAAGTACAAGACCCGGACAGAGCGCATCCGCCCCAGCAGCTCCACTGGCATATCGGCCAGCAGGAAGGAGAGACGGGTGACGTCTTAGCCGGCGTCGAGGACGATGAGAACCGGCAGATCCCCCTCCCGCCAGTGCTCTTCTGCGCGTAGCCGCTCGACCACCTCGCGCAGTTGCGTGGCGGTCACGGCGGTCTCGTCGTCGCCCGGCCCGAGTCGGACCGCGTCCAGCAGCGCGGTCCAGGAGGTACGGCCATCTCCAGGGCGGCCACGATCGAGTACGGCCAGCCCGGGATCATCTGCGCCGAGCCCCTGCCCCGGCCGTAGGTGTGGCAGAACAGCCGCTCCGCGCTGGTGGCCGCGTCCGGCCGCAGCCAGTTGCTGACATCGCAGGCCAGCACGATCCGTCCGTCGGCCGCGCGCGGCAGCGGCAGGCCGGCCGACGTCCGGCGCAGCCGCGTCACCTCCAGCCGTCCGTGATTCAAGGCTCCGTACAGTGCTCCGTGCCCTCGCCGGTGCTCGGGCGCCAGCGACAACTCGACCAGCGTCTTGACCGGACCCTCCGTGCATGGCAGCGCGTCGGTCAGCTCGAACAGCGCATCCGCGCGGGCGGGCAGACAGGCGTAGAAGTCGGTCCGGGACCGGGACAACACGGTCAGGGACTCGACGTGGGCGGCATCGTCCAGCAGACTCACCCTCACGGCCTTTGTTGTGATCAACGTCGACTTCAGCGAGAAGACATGATCACGCAAAGGCCGCCCTGCTGTCTGCAGAACGACGAAGCCCGTGGTCAGCTCACCGCGCTGACCACGGGCGGACCTTAAACGCCAAGGGCTTGCAGAGAATCAAGGTGTTGCTTCCCGTGCTGTGGCTCGTTGGTGTGGTATTGGCGATCCATGTCGTCAGCAGGGTCTGGCCGATCCTTCCCTCGCCCAGCAGTGCGGTCCACATGGTGGCGAAGTGCTCCTCGGTGAGGTCCGCTCGGTTGCGCAGCAGGTGCCGCCTGACTTTCCACTCCGGGTCACTGGCGCGTCCGCGTCGGCCACGCGTCTCGGCGGTGGTGCGGCGCCGGACCGTGGACAGCATCTTGTTGGCGAGTTGGACGACGTGGAAGTGGTCGACCACGACGGTGGCGTGCGGGAGACCGGTGCGGACTGCGGCGCGGTAGGTGGTCGACATGTCGATGCCCAGCACCTTCACCTCGGGCAGCGGCGCCTGGGTGACCTCGTGTGCGACGGTGCGGAAGGCGTCCATCACGGTCGGCCAGGACAGGTGCAGGTCACGGGCGGTCTGGATGACGGTGGAGGCGGCGTCGCGTATGCGCCGCCCGGCGGCACTGCGCAGTCGCATGGTGATCCGTGCGCCGGCCGGTATCTGCGGGATCTGCTCGGTGAAGGAGCGGCGCGGGCAGCCGGGCTCCCGGCACCACCAGCGGCGCTTGTGCCAGCGGAACTCCAGCCCGCTCTCGCCGTACGGCAGATCGCCGGGCCGGGTCGTCGCGGAGCCCTTCACCCGGGTGGCGAACACCCCGCACTCGGGGCAGGCCCGTGCCCTGTCATCGGCCGTGGCCAGATGGACCCGGCGTGCCCCGTCCGCTAGGAGCGTGGGTCAGTAAACAACTGCTGGAATGCCGCGCCTCGTGGTGAAGTACGGCTGCCGAGCGCTGCTCTTGAAAAGGCGTGGCTGCCGGGCAGCCGTGATGCGGAAATCGGTCCGCAACTTGATCCATATCTGCGTCCCGGGGGTCCGCACGGAAGTCGCTTCGCTGCTGCCGCTGACCACGGCCCGGTTGTCGCTGCGTCTGTTCACTCCCGGCGACGTCAACGACCTGTTCGCCTCCTACAACGCCCAGGCCATGGTACGCGCACCAGATCATCACCGCCGCCGACGTCACGACCAACCCCGCCGACGCACTCAACTACACCGGCATGCTCGACCAATCCGCCGCGAACACCGGAATCCACGCACGTCAGGCGCTCCTCGACGCGGGCTACTGCTCCGAGGCGAACCTTCAGGCCGCAGCTGAGCGCAAGGAAGAACACGGCACCGACACCTTCATGGCCACCGGCCACCTGTCCCACGATGAACGCGTCAGCCCCGCCCCGCGCGGACGCATCCCGGCCGACGCCACAGCGCGCGAACGCATGGCCCGCAAACTGCGCACCAAACCCGGACGCGCTGCCTACACCCAACGCAAAGCCATCGTCGAACCCGTCTTCGGGCAGATCATGACCTGCCAAGACGGCCGCAGACTCCTGCTACGCGGCGAAGCAGGCGCCCGCGCAGAATCGCGGCTACTCGCCGCATGCCACAACCTGCGACGCCGGACGGCGGAGACCAGCGAAGCGCAGCGTCGATTCTTCGAGTATGCGCGGCTGCAGAGCCAGGTCCCGCCGGGGATCGGGAGTACCCTGCCGAGCCGGATCGCAGCGAGACGATTGCCACAGTGGACGAATTCCTTCCCGCAGAGCTGCGGGTGCCCAGCCACGACCAACTCGAGGGCAGCATGATGTTGCCGGATACTGACAGATTGTTGATCACGGCGGACTGCAGAGGGTCCGACAGCTACCGCTCTCGGTTATGGAAGGCCGAACTCGCCGCCTTCGTCGACCGGCACCCGGCTCACCGCTCGAAGCCTGCGCTGCTGGACGACGAGTCCAGGGCCGAGGTGGCCGATAGTGCGGTCCGCGTCCTTCGGCACCCCGAACAGCGGCGCGAGCCGGTGCGGGGTCAGGTTGTTCCGCCAACACACCGCAACCGGCAGGACCCGGTCCTCCAGCGGCTGGCTCTATGGCCGGCCCCTGCGGACCGGGTCCGCACCCTCGCGTCGCGGCAACGTGATCAGCTCGCCGAACTGTCGCGGGCTCGGCCCGTGAACGGGACTGCCCAGGACGGCTCCGCCGTGACCACACCAGACACGTCAAGATCGTCTCCACCGTGACCGGCAGTTACGGAACAACCTCACCCAGTGTCATCATGAGGTGGTGCACAGCGCGTAGGTCTGCACGCTGACTGGAGATGCTGTCAGGTTGGTGACAACCACGATCCAGCTGTGCGCGTCAGCGTCCGGCATGCTGAGGACCTCTCCAGGCCATGGGCCGGTGAGGGAGTACCCGCCACCAGTTACGAAGTCGAAGACACCACACGGAGCTGACAGCTGCCGCCCTTCACCGGGCGGGACCACGGCCGAATCTCCGACGACCCGACGCGTGGCCGTGGGTCCGGTCGGCCCGGTGTCGCCCGTGGGTCCGGTCGGCCCGGTGTCGCCCGTGGGTCCGGTCGGCCCGGTGTCGCCCGTGGGTCCGGTCGGCCCGGTGTCGCCCGTGGGTCCGGTCGGCCCGGTGTCGCCCGTGGGTCCGGTCGGCCCGGTGTCGCCCGTGGGTCCGGTCGGCCCGGTGTCGCCCGTGGGTCCGGTCGGCCCGGTGTCGCCCGTGGGTCCGGTCGGCCCCGTGTCACCCGTCGGCCCCGTCGGCCCGACCTTGCCCTTGCACCGGTCCCCGCGGTCGGCGAACACCTTGGGGCTTGGCGTGGCACGGCACTTGTCGGCCGTCATTGAGGCGGTGTTCATGCCATCCGGGTACGTGGGGTTGCTCACGACGGCCAGAGCCGGGCTGGAGAGGCCCAGCATGATGACGGCCAGCGAGGCAGCACTTCCGGCGACCCATCCGCGTCGCTTGGGAAGCGGGCCGAGGGCGGACACGGTCCGGTTGTCAGAACTCATGAAAGTGACCTGCTTTCTCGTTCGATCCGTACTGCGTTGAGGCTGGCAGGCACAAGCCTTTCTCGACCGGCCTGTACCGACGCGGACTTACGAGTGCCGGTATTGGTCCACCTAGGCACTGCCCCTTGACTCCTTGGACAGTTCACCTCGACCCGATGGGACGAGTCACTGATGAGGCCGTGATTGCAGCCAGAACCAGACAAGACCTTGAGGCTGTGGTGAAACGCGGGCACCCACCGAGCTAGGGGAATACTGCTCAGCACGTCCGTCCACGACCGCCATTGGGCGCGCTGATCACAATAATTCGGTCGGACATCCACGACGAAGTAGCAGACGCGCCGAGTGATCAGCAAATTGGCGCATCAACGCCATCGAAGGGCCTAATGAGTGAGCTGCCCCGAGTTTTGTGGAGTCCGCGATCGGGTGATCAAGCGGTCTGCGGGACTTCCTCCCGTCGCGCCCGGAACGCATACTCGTATTCGTCGGGCGGGAGGTAGCCGAGGGCGGAGTGAAGTCGTTCAGTGTTGTACCACGCGACCCATCGGAAGACGGCCCGTTCGACCTCGTCGAAGTCCCGCCACGGTCCCTGATGCTCGATCAGTTCGGCCTTGAAGGCGCCGTTCAGGGCTTCCGTCATCGCGTTGTCGTAGCTGTTGGCGACGGACCCGACCGATGCGGAAGCTCCGACCTCGGCAAGACGCTACGTATACCGAATGGACACGTACTGCGACCCGCGGACGCTGTGATGAATGAGGCCGGAGTCCTTCTTGATCCTCCGTCTCCACAGTGCCATCTCCAGTGCGTCCAGCGGCAGGTCCGTGCGCATATGGGTGGCGGGCCTGCGAGCCCACCATCCGACGGGAGTACGCGTCCAGGACGAACGCGACGTAGACCCAGCTTGAGCAGGTCCGGATGTAGGTCAGGTCGGCCAACCACAGCTGGTTGGGGCGTTCGGCGGTGAAGCGGCGGTTGACCAGGTCCGGCGGGCGCGGGGCGGCCGGCTCCGGGACCGTGGTGCGGCGCCGTTGGCCGCGGATGACGCCCTCGATGCCGAGCTCAGCCATCTGCCGCTCGACGGTGCACCGCACCACCCGGTGCCCGGCGCGGACCAGGGCGCGTGTGACGCGGCGGGCGCCGTAGGTGCGGCCGGATTCCTCCCAAGCGGCCGTGACCAGCGGGATCAGTTCCTCGTCACGCAGACGGCGGGCCGACTTCGGTCGCTGCTTGCGCGCGAAGTACGTCGACGCAGACAGCTTCAGCACCCGGCAAATGGGATCGACCCCGAGGTCCTTCTCACGCAAGTGGTCGATCACCTGCTCGGCCTCGTCCTGGGACGGTCGATCTCCTGGGCAAAAACACCGAGGCGGCTTTCAGGATCTCGTTGGCACGCCTCAACTCGGCGATTTCCTTGCGGAGTTCTTTCAGCTCGTGGCGCTCGGCGGTGGTGAGCCGGTCGTCGCGCTCTCCGGCGTCGGCCTCCCGCAGGGCCTCCTGATGGATCCCGAGGTCGCGGGCCACGTGGGCCACCGGCCGACCGGTAGCGCGGACGGCGCGCTCACGAAGTTCATCGGGGTACCTACGGGGTGCTGGCACTGCTCGTGGTTCTCCTTACGCCTGGAATCGTAACCCAGGCTTCAGGGACTCCATGGAGATCAGTGCAGCTCATGAAGGGTCTGTCAAGCGAGTGCCTGGACCGCAGTCGGCGATGACGCCGGTTATCCGTCGGGCGAGGAGGATGTGGCCGCGGAGGAGGTCAGCCGCGTATCTGCCACATGATTCGCTTGGCGCGGGTGTCGACGCCTTCGGTGTGGCCGTGCGGCAGCGAACCACTAGGTTGGCTGCCGATGTGACTGTGAGGGTGGGGCCGCACGATGGGCGAGCAGAGATGGTCGCGATCGGGGTCGACCGGTAGGCGGGAGGGCCATGTGCAGGGCCTGAGGTTCGGGCATGCGTGCGCACTCGTTTGATGGCGTTCGGCGCAGGTGGCCGAGCAGTTCCGGCACAAGGCCTCGGCGCCAGGGTGCCCACAAAGGACAGGACTTCAACGTCGCTGCCTCGCGGTCCGGTTGTAGTACCGGGCCGACACACCCTGAACTGATCCGCCGCTGACAATTCACACGACCTGACAATGCCCCTCGCGGCAACCGACGACCGTACGGCATACGATCAACGCCGCTGGACAAACGCAGAGTTATCTTTCGGGCGGAGGACCCTCACATCACCTGAACGGACATTGCCAGACGTCACGAAGCGTTACCGATTAATGATTTACTGTGCGTGTGCCTTCGCCCCCGTGGCACGGGGAAGGGCGCCAGCCCTTCGATACTCGGGTTATTCCGGGAAAGGGATTTCAATCATGCCTTCTCTGTCTGGAACCACAAAGGCCGCGCCGGGCACGCCAGCGTCCCTTCGTTCACCGAGAGGCCGTTGGCCCCTACTCCTCGCCACCTTCATCACAGCTGCCTCGAGCCTGTGTGCAACGGCTGCGGTGGCACAGGCAGGGTTGTACCCGGAGCGGGTGGGCGCCGATCCGGGGCGAGGGACCGTCCTATCAGCCGGCCAGGCCCCGCAGGCGGTGAGGGGGGAGCCCTATGGCGCAGACGAGCGCACCGCCCGCCGGGTGCCGTGCGCAACCGACGCCCTCATCGACACGATCGAACAGCTCAACGAAACCGGGGGTGGTCGGCTCGCACTGACGAGGAAGTGCATCTACGTGTTGGACGGGGCTTGGGAGGGAGGGAGCGGGCTACCCACTATCACTACGTCGATCACCATTTACGGACGTGGCGCCACGGTTATGCGACACGCCACCGCCGAAGCATTCGGCGTCTTTGAGGTCGCCGCTGGCGGAGACCTGCAGCTCCACCAGCTCACCGTGTCAGGGGGCAAGTCTGCCGACGCGCCCGGACTGAACGGTGGCGGTGGCGTCCTCGTCCAGCAGGGCGGCCAAGTGGGGCTCGACCGGGTCATGCTGACCAAGAATACGGTTGCCGACACAAGCAAGCAAAATGGCGGTGCCCTCTACAACTTGGGCGTTTCCGTCATCGAGAATAGCGTCCTCACCCAGAACGTCGCCTACGACGGCGGTGCGGTCTTCAATGCATCGGGTGCAGAACTGGTCGTCCGGAAGTCGAATCTGACACAGAACACGGCAACCAACACCGGTGGCGCCCTGCATCAGGGGGCGCAGGCCGTCATCAAGGACAGCCTGTTCAGCGACAACCGCTCCGAGGGTGAGTCCGGCGGAGCGATCTACAACGTCAATACCGACCTCCAGGTCTTCCGCACCACGTTCCTGCGGAACACTGCCGCCGACGACGGAGGTGCCCTCATCAACAAAGGATCGGGCACACTCACGATGAAGGGCGTCAAGATCAGCAACAACATCGCCAAAGTCTACGGCGGAGGCCTGTACGTGGAGGGCAACGCGCTGATCGAAGACACCTATATCAGGGGAAACGTCGCCACTGATGCGCGCGGAGGCGCTATCTACATCAACGAGGCTGGCACTGTGGTCGTCAGGCGCACCGTCATCACGAGGAACCAAGCGGGGGAAACCGCTGGTGGGGTGCAGATCGAGGACGGCTCGGTCACCCTCGCCGGCACCCGCATCACGAAGAACCTATCGGGCATCCAGCCCGGCGGTGTGCTGAGCCTGGTGCCCATCACAGTCACGGGCAAGACCATCATCAAGGGAAACCTCCCCACCAACTGTGCGGGCGGCATCGAGCCGATTCCCGGTTGCACCGACTGAGCCTCGATAAGCGACCGGGCTTGCAGGAGGCGGGCGGAGGCGGCGGCGGTGTTGCGGTGTCCCGTTCGGCGACCAGGCGCGGCGCGACGGACTGACGGCGCATCGAAGCTCCGTTGTGAGCGAGCGACTCGGGAAATCACCCGCTCGGACGGAACTCGTTGTGTAGGACCCTCTCCCCACGTCATCCGCTCCTGGCCCGCACCGCCAAGAAACCATGTGACTCTACAACAGCCTGGCCGTTACTCCAGTCTGACTTCGCGATCTTGTCGCGGACCCGGCTGAGAACGGGTACGGCCACCGCGTGACCATCGGGGGTTGTGTGGACTCCTGAAGATCGTGCGGTGGCCGCAGGCCATGGGGTGGACCCTGCCCGCTGACGGGCGATGTTCGATCAGGTTATGGCGCGGATCGCGGTCCGGTTCGGGCGAGTTGAACCCCGGGCTGCGGCCCGCGCCTACCTGCTCGGACTACTGTCGAGCGTCGAGCGGAAGAACTGCTGGCAACTGGCCGAACAGGCCGGCCTTGCCCGGCCTGGGCCGATGCAACGCTTGCTGCGCTCCGTCCGCTCGGACGCCGATGCCGTCCGCGACGACCTGCGTGCCTACGCCGCCGAACACCTCGACGTCGACGGCAGTGTTCTCGTCGTCGACGAGACCGGCTTCCTGAAGAAGGGTCAGTCCTCGGTGGGAGTGCAGAGCCAGTACACCGGCATCGCGGGACGCATCGAGAACGCCCAGGTCGGCGTGTTCCTCGCCCTGGCCACCAGCCGGGGCCGGGCCCTGATCGACCGACGGCTCTCACCTGCCCGAGCACTCCTGGTCGGGTGATCTGGAACGCCGCAGCGCGGCCGGGATACCTGAGACGGTGCAGTTCGCCACCAAGCCCCGTCTGGCCTCGGGGATGATCGCCGCCACGCCGGACGCCGGGATCACCGCCTCCTGGGTAACCGGCGACGAAGCCTACGGCCAGGACCCCCAGCTTCGCACCGCCCTCGAGGTACGCGGCATCGGCTACGTGATGGCCGTCGCCTGCTCGACCCGGGTGAGGATCAACACGGGCCGCACCCTTGTCCGTGCCGATACCGTCGCGAGTCGCCTGCCCGCCTCTGTCTGGCACCGCCAGAGCGCCGGCAACGGTGCGAAAGGACCGCGGTACTACGACTGGGTCTGGGTCCACATCGGCATCGGCAGCCACCGCCCCTGCTCGTCCGCCGCAACCGGTCCACCGGCGAACTCGCCTTCTACCTGTGCTGGTCACCCACCGAAGTGCCCCTGTCCGAACTGGTCCGCGTCGCCGGTGTCCGCTGGAGCCTTGAGGAGTGCCACCCGTAGTGCGCCCCATGTCGGGACGGACTTTCATGGCCCTTGCTCCTCTGTGTCGTTGTGGGGTTCGGGTGGGATGGGTGCCTGCCAGCGGGTCTTGGCGTGATCGCAGCAGCTCCCTGCGTTCGGCGGTGGTCACCGCCGGATTCGCCCATAGTCGAGGTAGATCGGCCGCCAGCGTGGCGATGGCCTCACGCTCGGCGCTGCTTAGCACTGCCGGGCGGATCTCACGAAACCGCTGGTGGTCGGCCTCCACCTGGGCCTGTTCGGCCAGCGCGGCCTCCCGATGCGGGCGCGTTTGACCCGCTGGTGCCACAACCGGTCCAGCATCGCACGTTCGGCCTCGTCCTGTTCGGCGGACCGCAGCGACACCTCCAGTCCCGCCGGGGCGATGGCCTGCATCACCTGGGTGACCGCATGTGCATCCAGCGGCGGCCCGGCGATGGTCTGGCACGGCTTCCCGGTGCCGTAGTTGACCGGCTCATAGGCGCACGTATACCGGTGAGTGACCGGATGCGGGCCGTGCCGGTGATACTGGGAGGCAATCTTGTGCCCGCCGCAGACACCGCAGCGCAGCAGCCCGGCGAGCAGGGCCGATCCGCCCCGCGGAGCGCCGGGGGCGGCGGCGGTGGTTCGGTTGGCCTGCAGGCGGGCCAGGTTCGCCGCGTACTGCTCGGGGCGCTGATATAGGCCGGCAGCCGGTCCGGCAGCAGCACATGCCATTGATCCATCGCGGCCACCACCCGCCCCGTCGAGGGCCGTCCCGGCCGAGCACGGCAGCGCGGTGAGGCGACTTCCCGCAGCTCACGTCCCGGCCGTACCCGCGAGTCACACTCTGGAGCCGGCGCGATGCCGATTGGACGGGGGAATTCGGAATGCTAGTGTGTCTGAATGACGATAGCTCCACCATGGATGTCCGGTAAGGGTAGGTAATTCCTCCCTGGGTCGGTCGAAGGCGGAGAGGTTGCCTGACCGGTGAGCTTCTTGTACCGGTTCCGCGCCGGCCGCGCCGCTGTTCTCGTCGTCTGGCCCTTTCGTCCGCCGGGGCTCTCGATGTGCCGGCTGCGCGAAAGGAAGCTGACCGTGTCCCTGTCGACATCCAGCGTCATCGCCTTGCACATCAACGGCGAAGACCATGAGCTGATCGTGGACCACCGTACCAGCCTGCTCGACGTACTGCGGGAACATCTCGGTCTGACCGGCACCAAGAAGGGCTGCGACCACGGGCAGTGCGGCGCCTGCACGGTCCTGACCAACGGACGCCGGACGCTCTCCTGCCTGCGACTGGCGGTGGCGGCCGAGGGATGTGACATCACCACGATCGAGGGCCTGGCCGACGGCGAGCGGCTTCACCCGGTACAGCAGGCCTTCCTCGACTTCGACGGCTACCAGTGTGGCTACTGCACGCCGGGGCAGATCTGCTCGGCGGTGGCGGTGCTCGATGAGCAGGCTGCGGGCTGGCCGAGCGCCGTCACCCGTGACGTCCGTCCCGAGGCCGGACAGCCGATCCTGAACGCCGACGAGATCCGCGAGCGGATGAGCGGCAATCTCTGTCGCTGCGGCGCCTACGCGTCGATCGTCGATGCCATCGCACGCGCTGCCCGACAGGACGGGGAGAACCCGAGAGCCGAGGCGGGGGAGGCGGGATGAGAGAGTTCGGCTATCATCGCGCAACCGATCCATCGGACGCGGTCGCTGTACTTGGAGCCCACCCGGACGCGCGCTTCCTCGGCGGCGGTACCAACCTCGTCGACCTGGTGAAAGCCGGCGTCGAGCGGCCCACCATGCTCGTCGACGTCAGTCGACTGCCTCTCGACAGAATCGAAGTGACGCCGGACGGCGGCCTCCACATCGGCGCGGCCATCGTCAACAGCGACCTCGCTGCACATCCCGAAGTCCGCCGCCGGTATCCGGCACTGGCCCAGGCGGTCCTTGCGGGAGCCTCCGGACAGCTCCGCAACATGGCCACGGTCGGTGGGAACCTGCTCCAGCGCACCCGTTGCGCCTACTTCAACGACATCACAACACCCTGCAACAAGCGAGTCCCGGGCAGCGGCTGCCCGGCCATCGAGGGTGATCACCACAATCACGCGATCCTGGGCGCCTCCGAATCCTGTGCGGCCGTCCACCCGTCGGACCTGACCGTCGCGCTGACGGCGTTCGACGCAGTCGTCTCGTACCAGACGAGCCAAGGTCCCGGAGAACTTCCGTTCACCGAGTTCTACCTGCCCGTGAGGGACACCCCCCACCGCGAGACCGCTCTCCCGCCCGGAGCGCTGGTCACGGGAGTCACCCTGCCGCCCGCACCGCTCGCCGCGCACTCGAGGTTCCGGAAGGTACGCGAGCGTGCCTCCTACGCGTTCGCGATCGGCTCGGTCGTCGCCGCACTCGACGTGCAGGACCATGTCGTACGTGATGTGCGCCTCGCCTTCGGCGCGGTCGCCTCCCGCCCCTGGCATGCCCGCAAGGCCGAACGGCAACTGGCCGGGGCGCCGGCGGAGCCCGCGTCGTTCGCCGCCGCCGCTGACGCCGAACTGGCCGCCGCCCGGCCGCTTCCCCACAACGGGTACAAGGTGACCCTGATGCGCAACCTCGTGGTGGCTGTGCTGACGGAAATCACCGAGGAGGCCTCACGATGACAGCGGTGAAAACGGCGAGGGGTCGTGTCGGCACCCCGTACATCCGGGTGGACGGCCGGGACAAGGTCACGGGGGCAGCCCGCTACGCCGGGGACTTCTCCTTCCCCGAGCTCGCGCACGGCGCACTGGCGCTGTCCACCGTCGCCCGCGGCCGCATCCGCTCCGTCCAGGCCGCTGCCGTCGCTGCGATGCCCGGCGTGCTGGCCGTCCTGCATCACGGCAACGCTCCACGCGTGGAGAAGAACTACTCCGACGTGCTGAGTGTGCCCCCGGACCCGACCGTCGCTCTGTTCCAGCACGACCGGGTGCCCCATGTCGGCTGGCCGGTGGCACTGGTCGTCGCCACGACCGCCGAGCAGGCTCGAGAGGCGGTCGAGTCACTGGTGATCCACTACGAGCAGGAGCCGCACGACGTCGCGTTCTCCGCCGAACACCCGGACGCCTACGCGGCGGACACCCCCCTCATGCCGTCGGGGGTGGCACGGAAAGGAGACCTGGAGTCCGCACTCGCAGCGTCCCCGGTCCTCGTCGACGAGCTGTACACGACCGCCGAGGAGCACCACGGCATGATGGAGCCCCATGCCGCGACCGCACTCTGGGACGGCGACAGGCTCGAGGTCGTCGACTCCAACCAGGGGAGCCTGTGGGTCGCGCACGGCCTCGCGATGTTGTTCTCCATGGATCCAGCCAAGGTGCACGTGCGTTCGGAGCATGTCGGAGGTGGGTTCGGATCGAAAGGTTTGCGTGCGCACCAAGTGGCCGCAGTGATGGCCACGACGGTGGTACGGCGCCCTGTCAGAGTGGCATTGACCCGCCGTCAGATGTTTTCGCTGACCGGATACCGGAGTCCCACCGCACAACGGATCAGGCTCGGCTCCGACCTTGAGGGACGATTGCTCGCCGTGCAGCACGACGCGTTGAGCATGACGTCGACCGAGTACGAGTTCGTCGAGCCGAGCTCCGAGGTGGGGTGGCGGATGTACGACGCCGGCGCGCACCACACCCGTAACCGGGTCGTACGGCTCGACGTTCCCACCCCGACCTGGATGCGCGCGCCGGGCATGGCCCCCGGCTCTTTCGCCCTGGAGTCCGCACTCGACGAACTCGCCGAAAAGTGCGGCGTGGACCCCATCGTGCTGCGCACCCGAAACCTCCCTGCCGCAGGACCCCTGTCCGGACTGCCGTTCAGCAACCACAATCTGCTCGCCTGCTTCGCCGAGGGAGCCCGCAGGTTCGGCTGGCCGGACCGCGACCCGCGTCCCGGCCTGCGACGCGAGGGGCACTGGGTACTGGGGACCGGCACGGCCGGGGCCATCTACCCCGCAGGAGTCGCACCCTCCACGGCCTCCGCGACGGCCGAGGCGGACGGCACCTTCACCATACGGATCACCGCGTCCGACATCGGGACCGGAGCACGCACCGCGCTCACCCTCGTTGCCGCCGACGCACTGGAGGTGGCGCCGGAGCACGTGCGCGTCCTCATAGGGGACAGCGACTTCGGCCCGGCGGTGATCGCCGGTGGCTCCATGGGAACCCGTTCCTGGTCCTGGGCGGTCACGATGGCGGCACGCAGGCTGAGGAAGCATTTGAGCCGGGACGGGATCATCCCGCCCGAAGGGATCACGGCGCGCGCGGACACCTCCGCGGAGGTCGCCGCTCTACCGCCGAAGGAACGGCATTCGTTCGGAGCGCAGTTCGCGGAGGTGGCCGTGGACACGGCCACCGGTGAGGTACGGGTACGGCGCATGCTCGGCATTTTCGCGGCGGGCCGGATCGTCAACCCGCTGACGGCGCGGAGCCAGCTCGTCGGCGGGATGACCTGGGGCATCTCCATGGCCCTTCACGAGGAGGCGGTCAGAGACCGGGCCACCGGCGGTCAGATAGGCCCCGATCTCGCGAACTACCACGTAGCGACTCATGCGGATGTGCCGGACGTCGAGGCCGACTGGGTGGACGATACGGATCCCGACGACCCTGTGGGGATCAAAGGCATAGGCGAGCTGGGGATCGTGGGCGCCGCCGCGGCGATCGCAAACGCCGTCTGGCACGCGACCGGCGTGCGGCACCGGAACCTGCCAATCCGACCCGACCGCGTACTGGTCGCCGCCATGGCAGGACGCGAGGGTCCACAGACCCGCACGCGGGGTCCAAAGGACGCAGGTCCCGAACTCGCCGGGGGATGACGGTCGGGGGGTCTCGCCGCATACGTCGACACACCGCGCCGGCCACGAGCCCACACCGCACTCCCTCCCGTCTTGCGGGCCTCAACTTCAGAGACGCCGCACCTGCGTACGGCCCTGCTGCGGATCCCGTTGCCGACCGGGCGGGTGCCTCGTGTGATCGACGTCGACGACTTCACACTGCGCCCGGGGGGCACCGCTATGCCATCGTGATCACCGATGCCGAGCCCCACGAGCGATCCACGTGCTCCCCGGCCGTACGGCCGATACAAGCACGAGCTCCGCTTCCGTACGGCAAACGGCCCTGCCGAGTGCATCGGCACCAAGATCAAACGGATCGCATGCCAGATGATCGCCAGGTGTACAGCCAGCCCTCGGCATTGGGCACGTAGGTGACGGCTTCCCCCGGTCGGGGGAGCTTGCTTCCCCCCGGTGGGGGGAGCTTGCTTCCCCCCGGTGGGGGGCCGACTGGCGGATATCGAGCGGTGCATGAGGTGGGCCATATTTGAGCCATCGCCTCTCGAGCGCTGCTGCGAACGCCGGTGACATTGGGTGCGACGAAGCCTGCTCCACCGGGTCTGGTCACAGTGTGTGCGGAGGCGGCCATGTGGCGGCTCTCCGGTCCTCTGTGTCTACCGGAGTGCTGTCCGGAGTCCCGGATCACTGAAGCCAGGACTCACTCCCCGCTGAGGAAAGGAATAGTCATGAACCGTCTGACCAAGACAGCGGTTGCTGCTGCCGCTGGTGGGGCGCTTGTGTTCGGAAGTTCCGCAATGGCCAGCGCGGCAACTACCAGCACGACCACCGGCACGACCACCGCGACGACCCAGACTGTCCCCGAGACGAAGAAGGGTACGGTGGAGAGCGTCCCCGGACCGAAGAAGGGCACGCCCGCGCCGAAGATAACGCAACTCCCCAGTCACGTCGCTTCCGAGACGGAGCGGGCGGGCACCTCCGAGGGGGCGCCCGCGGTCCAGCCGAAGAAGTAGGGCATGGTGGCGGACTTCCCCGCTGCGCCGGGCCCGTCGATGCGGCTTTTGCCGTCTGACGCCGACGCGGTTGGTGTCCGCTGTTCGGTCTTCGGCTGAACAGTATCCACCTCGATGCTGTGACCGGATCTCTTTGGGATCCGGTCACTCTTGGTTGAGGAGCAGTGCCTCATACGGGTCGCGGGGCGCGACCCGGAAAGCGGCGGCTTCTCAATTTGAGGCGTCCCCCGGAGTGTGGACACAGGGGCTCATGCCGCGATTGAGAGTTTAGCTGCTCGCAGATGCTGCTGATCGAACTCCACTGGCGAGAGGTAGTCGAGTGCGCTGTGGCGTCTGCGGGCGTTGTAGTAGGTGAGCCACTCGAAGATCTCCAGCCTCGCCTGACGCATTGTCGAGAACAGCCTCTCGTGCATCGTCTCCCTCTTGAGTCCCTGCCAGAACGACTAGTGTCTCGTGATCCTGTTCATGTCAGTTCGAGTTGTTATTGACGAGTTTCTTCATGTTGGTCGCGACGAGTCGGACTTTGGCGAGGACCTCGCCGGCGGTCGCGGTCCAGGTGAACGGTTTCGCGCTCTCGTTCCAGGAGTCGATGTAGTCGCGGATCTGCTTGATCAGGACGTTGACGCTGGAGAACGTGCCGCGGCGGATGGACTGCCGGGTCAGGATTCCGAACCAGATCTCGATCTGGTTCAGCCACGAGGAGCCGACGGGAGTGAAATGGAAGTGGACGTGCGGGTTCTTGGCCAGCCACTCCTTGACCTCTGGGGTGGTGTGCGTGGAGAGGTTGTCCAGGACGACGTGGATGTCCTTTCCGGCGTGTGGTTTCACCGCCTTCTTCAAGAAGGTCAGGAAGTCCTTGCCGTTCCGGGTCGGCCTGCACTCGCCGAGCACTTCGCCGGTGGTCACGTTCAGGGCGGCGAACAGGTTCGTGGTGCCGTGCCGGACGTAGTCGGCGGTGCGCTTCTCGCTCGCCGCGAACGCGACGGGCAGTACCCGCTGGGTTCGGTCCAGCGCCTGGATCTGCGTCTTCTCGTCGATCGAGAGGACCACCGCGCCGCCCGGCGGGGCGAGGTAGAGGCCGATCACGTCGGCCACCTTCTCCGCGAACGCCGGGTCCTTCGAAATCTTGAAGGTGCCACTGCGGTGCGGCTTGAGGCTCTCCTCGCGCCAGACGCGCGCGATGTAGTGCCAGGACACGGTGACGTTCTCGGTCCGCTCCAGGTACTTCGCCAACTCCCGTGTGGACCAGTGCGAAAGCCCCGTGCCGTCCGGCGGTGTCATACGCGTCAGCGCGATCACTCGGGACCGCACCCGGGCCGGTACCTGCTCCCGTGCACCACCGGGACGCTCCCCGTCCAGCCCCGCCAGGCCCTGCTCGGCATAACGGGTCTTCCAGCGGTCCACGGTGGGCAGCGACACCCCGAGCAACTCGGCAATGTCCTTGCGTCGGCGCCCCTCACCCGACCACAGCACGATCCGGCCCCGCGTGGCGACATCCGCAGGCACGTCCCTGCTGTTCACCAACTCCCGCAACTCGGCGACCTGTTCCACGGAGAGCTCCATACCAAGCCACCCTGCCACACAAGATCAAGTAACGCTAACGGAATCACGAGACACTAGGCGAGGGCGTTATAGCTCGAGCCGACCCGGCCCATGCTCCTGCGGATCCCGAAACCGTCGCAGACCTGCGTGAATGCGGCCGACGTGTACTGGGCGAGTTCAACCGGTCGTTGCAACACCGGGCTGTTGTAGTGAGCGTAGCTGTTCCTCGAAGACCTCGGCTGGTGTCCGCCAACCGAGGACCTTGCGGGGCCGGTTGTTGATCGCCGTGGCGACCGCTTCGAGGTCCTCGGCGGAGAAGTCACGGCGGACGAGGTCCGGGGCGGGCGGGCGAGCCGGTCCGGGACCGTGGTGCGCTTACGCCGACGCCGGTGACGGCCCTCGATCCGGTTCAGGCGCATCAGCCGCTCGACGCGCTTACGGTTGACCGTGTGCCCCGATCCCCGCAGCTCGGCATGGACGCGGCGCACCCCGTACGTCCCCTTGTGCACGGTGTGGACCTCGCGGATCTCCGCGATCAGGGCGTCGTCGGCGACCTGGTCGCTCCGCTCGGGCCTTCGCGCCGGCGATCCACCGGTAGTGGCCCGACCGCGAGACCTGAAGGACCCGGCATATCCGCTGAACGCCGAAGACCTCGGCCTGGGAGGAGACGAAGTCCCAGCGGCGGGTCCTCACTTCATCTCCTTCGCGAAATACGCCGCCGCCCCGCGCAGGATCTCCCGCTCGAGCTCCCACTCCTTCTCTGCCTTGCGCAGCCGGCCGTTCTCCGCCCGCAGTCGGGCCAGCTCCTCATCCCGGCTCCCTCCGGCCGGCTCGCCGCGGCCGTGATGGCGGCCCGCCTGCTCGTCGGCCTGACGCACCCAGCTCCGCAGCGTCTCACCGCTCCCCCCGACATCCGCCGCCACCACCCGTACGTGCGCTTCCCGCCCGCCGCGCGATACAACGCGACGCATCGTCCCTGAACTCCGCCGGATACGGAGACTTCCGTCCCACCAGGACACCCTTCCTCGGATCTGCAAGATCCATTGTCAGAGTGTCCACACCACCGGGGGCACCTCACCCCAGCCCACCCCCCGACCCCGCCGACGCCGTGACCATCGCCCCGCACTGGCGCACGGCCCCGATCAACCAGCCAACCAAGGTCCGACGAAGCTGGGATCCTCAAGCCACTGGTATCGGGGCTAGGAGCGTGGGTCAGTAACGAGCAAGCGGCTCGGCTTCTGTGGTCGGCGGATCGGTTGCGGAGGGCCTGTCGGGGTCTGTGGGGCTTCGGTGGGGGTCTGCCAGGTGCAGGGCTCGTGGTGTGGCCGGGGAGGCCTGGTGGGTTACCCGGTCAGGCCGGCGAGCCCGGCGGTCCCGGCGTGTCGGAAGATCTTGCGAAGGTTGTGGCAGGCCGCCAGCAGTCGCCATTCACCACGGGCACCGTCCTCGCCGCGCAGGAGGAGCTGGCGGCCGTCCTGGCAAGTCATGATCTGTCCGAAGACGGGTTCGACGATGGCCTTGCGGCGGCTGTAGGCGGCCTTGCCCGGCTTGGTCCGCAGCTTGTGGGCCATGCGCTCTTTGAGTGTGGCGTCCTTGGGTATGCGTCCGCGCGGTGCGGGCGGGACCTGCTCGTCGTGGGTCAGCCGGCCGGTGGCCATGAAGGTGTCGGTGCCGCAGGCCAGATGGCGCTCTCGCGCTGCTTCGAGGTTGGTCTCGGAGCAGTAGCCGGCGTCGACCAGGGCCTGCTTGGGATGAACGCCGGTGTTGGCGGCGGACTGGTCGAGCATCGTGGTGTAGTTCAGCGCATCCGAAGGGTTTGTCGTCACGTCGGCGGCGGTGATGACCTGGTGTTCTTCGTCGACGACGGCTTGGGCGTTGTAGGCCTGGATGTAGGCGCCGTCGCTGTTCTTCATGATCCGCGAGTCGGGGTCGGTGAAGTTGGCCTGCGCCTTCGGCTTGGGGCGTGCCGCCTTGGCGGCCTTCTCCCCGGCGCTGGTGACGGCCTGCCCGTCGTGGATGTCGGCGCGCTCTTGACGGCGGCGTTCCTTGTCCTCGGCATGCTTGCGGGCCTTGTCAGCGGCCTCGGCCTCAATCTGCGTGCGGGCGGCCTGCAGCTTCGCCAGGCGCTTCTCACGCCGGTCCAGTTCGGCGGGCAGGTCCGTCTCCTTGCCGTCCACGCCGAAGGCGTGGTCCTCGGCTTCATCGATGGCCTCCGCGTCGGCCAGCAGGGCCTGGGCCTGTGCCTCCAGCTGTGCGATCTCGGCCTCGATGCGTTCTTCCTTGTCGACCAGGCGACCGTAGCTCATCGCCTTGTGCTTGGAGGCGCTGGCCTCAAGTTTCGTGCCGTCCAGCGCGACGCGTCCCATCTTGACCATGCCGAGCTTGGTCGCGAGGTGCAGCGACTGGGCGAACAGACCGGCGAGCGCATCGAGGTGGCGGCGGCGAAACCGGGCGATCGAGCGGAAGTCCGGTTCCTGGCCGGCGGCCAGGAACCGGAACGCGACGTCGTCGGCCAGGCGGCGCTCGATCGCCCGTGAGGAGCGCACCCCGGTGGTGTATCCGTAGATCAGCAGCCGCACCATCAGCCGCGGGTCGTAGGGCGGGTAGCCGCGCTTTTCGGTGTAGTCCGCCAGGACCGGCCCGAGGTCGAGCACCTCGTCGACCAGGTCGGCGACGAACCGGGCCAGGTGGTCCTCGGGCAGCCAGTCGTCCAGCGACGGCGGCAACAGCAGGACCTGGCGTGGGTCGAACGCCCGGAACGTCTTGTTCACCGCGGTCGGACGGCCCTGCGGCCGTTTCTTACCGACCGGCTCGACCTCGAACAGCCCATCCCCATCACGCATACCGAGATCATCCCGCATGAATGGTCACGAGATATGGATGAGGGCGCCGGATGCCTGTTCAGGCGGTCGCCGACCGGAGCTGGTGGGGCATGCTCCAGCCCTCGGCGAGTCTCGACGGGTGAACGTTGCGTCCCCCGCCGAAGAACTCGCAGAACTTCATGATCAGAGGGTCCCAGCCGAGCGGGTCCACGTAGTGCGTCCCCGGGATGACCAGGTTTTCCTCGACATGGGCGCGAAGGACCTCGACCTCGAAGGCGGTGGCATGCGGTTCGGGACCGCCGAAAGGATGGGCCGCGACGACCCTGCATTCCATCTGGACCGGGCATTCCGCAACCCTGGGGGCCCGGACCAGATCCGATGCCTGCTCGGTCAACTGCGCGGTCGAGAACTTGTCCGGCTCGTACCGGTAGCCCTGCTTCGCCTTGTAGTCCGGCATGGCCGGCTTCCCGGTGGTGAGCGCGATCCGGTCGACGGCATCGACCATCGCCGACGAGGGCAGATTGAGCACGCATTCGCCTTCCCGCAGCAGGTTCGCGGTGGTCTGGGCGTTGTTGCCGAGACCGAGCATGCAGGACTGGTCCAGCCACCACGCTGAGGACATCGGCGCGAGGTTCGCAGTGCCGTCCTCGTTGAGTGAGCTGATCAGCACCACCGGAGTTCCGAAGTACAAGACCTTGAGCCCGGGGACGACGTGCATGCGCTGTGCCTTTCGCGGAGTGCCAGACGGACAGGTCCGCGATCAGGAACACGAACCGTCGCCGACTCTCTCGCGAGCGAGACGCCAACTCTGGCGGCAATACGACATCAAGTTTCGGGCGAGCAGAGCAGTCGCCCGATGACAGGCCCGGCGTTGATTACTGGGACACGCTCCTAGCCGACTGCTCCTCAGGCACTCCCTCCCCTGAGAGCCGGATCGACGCCTTACTCCCGTCGAGAAGCGGTGCCGAGGCCCGCCGCTACCCGGGGCAGGACCTCCTCGCCAATCCCTAACAGATGACCGCCAGAAGGCTAAATCGGGACGTTACTATCCACACTCATGCATATAGATAGAATCGTGTAAATTGCCTGCTCGAGGTGTATCCCACACATGCGAATGAACCGCCCACCCATCGGCACGCCGGTGTTGACGGTGTTGCTCACCAGCGCCATGGGACTGTCGATGATGCACTTCTTCCTGCTCGGTGCGTTGGGCCCGCGTTTGGTGGAGTCGCTGTCCCTCTCGCCGACCCTGTTGGGCTTGACCACGACCGTCAGTTGCGCTGTTGCCACGCTTGTCTCTCCGCTGAGCGGGCGGATGGTGGACCAGGCGGGGCCAAAGCGCAGCCTCGTCGTACTGATGACGACCGCAGCAGCCGCGCTGCTGCTCATCGGGGTGGCTCCCGGTCCGGTGGTGCTGCTGGCGTCGGTGGCCCTCGGCGGCCTCGCGCAGGCGCTGGCGAATCCGGCGACCAACAAGGCTATTGCCGCAGACGCGCCGGTAGAGCGCCGCGCGCTGATCACATCCGTCAAACAGTCAGGCGTCCAACTGGCCGCTCTGATTGTCGGCCTGCCGCTGGCCTGGTTGTCCGCGGCAGCGGGATGGCGGGCGGCCATGTGGGTCATGGCGGCCGTCGCTGCAGGTGCGGCCCTGTGGGTGACTCTTGCGTTGCCCGGGGATCGGCCCGAACAGGCGCCGGCGTCACGAACTCGACTGCTGCCCCGTGGCACAGTCGTGTGGCTGCTGGCCTTCTCGGTACCACTGGGCGCCGGAATCGCCTGTGTGAACACTTACATCGCATTGTTCGCGACGGAGAAACTAGGACTGGGCAACACTGAAGCCGCCGCGTTGGTCGCCGTTATCGGCGGGGCCGGCATCATCGGTCGTATGGCGTGTTCGCGAGCCGCGCGGTCCCCTCGGCGCACTCGACAACTCCCTGCACTGTTGCTGGCGGGCTCGGTCGCAGCCACTCTCCTTCTCGTCTTCGCCGCGCAGCTGTCGCCGTTGATCTGGTGTGCGGCCGCAGCCATCGGGCTATGCGCGGTGTCCGTCAACGCAGTGACGATGATGCTCGTCCTACACCACTCGCCGCCAGAGCGCGCGGGTCGCGACTCGGCGATGGTATCTGCCGGATTCTTCGCGGGTTTCGCCCTCGGGCCTCCGTTCTTCGGGCTGCTGGCCACCAGTGGCGACTGGACCGCCGGATGGTTACTGGTCGCCTCGGAGTTCACTGCTGCGGCCCTGCTGGCGACGACCTGGGTGCTTCGCGACCACGCGTGATGCCGTTGTCACGTTGCTGACTGGGAACTCACGGGGCGTCTCGTCTCAGCCTCGATCTTGCACGGGGCCTTGCCCCTCTACGACGGCCGCGAGGGCCAGGGGTTGCCCTTCTTGTGGTCACGCCTCGGTGTCCGCGCCCTGTACGAAGCGGCCGTCACCGCAGCTTGGACGCGCTCGGTCATGTGGCGGCGCCGGCCGCGGCTTCGTGGGGCTGCGACGCTGACACCCGGTTTCACTCCGGCTTGCGCCGTTTCCGTGCGGCACGCCGTTCGGGCCTCGAACGGTTCCACACCCGTACGAGCAGCACGACGGCGGAAGCGGCGAACAGAGTTGCCGTGATGAGCAGCCAGCGTCCGAGGAAGACTTCGGCGGGCAGAGCGGTGGCCGCCGTGTAGTGGCCGACCTGACGCAGGATCAACGGCCACCAGAGAGGAGCAGCAGTCCTGAGAGGAAGGCGGGAAGGCGTACGTGGTTGACGGTCGGGACCGCCGGCTGCGGGGTCCCCGGCCCCGCCGGGGTCAGGATCTGGACGGCCCGGTCGGTGACCGAGTACAGCGGCAGCAGGACAAGGCCGTGCACGAGGGCTGCTCCGACGTCAGAGGGCCACGGCGGCGGCGTTCCCTTTCAACATGCGTACGCCCGCGCACAGCTGCTGCCGGAGGTGGGAGTTGCTACGCTCAGGCTCGGCATGTCGGCCGACGAGACGGTCCGGGCCGCGCGCGAACTGGGCTTCGCCCCGTCCGACCCGGACTACGGCGACGCCCCTGGACAGGTGCTCTGCGAGCACGTGGAGTCCCAGACGGAGTTGAATCTCGGCTTCACCAAGGGTGCGCTGACCGATGTCCACGTCTACCGGTTCCGAGTCGAGCACGCGGATGTGGCGGTCGTCCTCGACGGGCTCGACGTCTTCCGGACTCCCGGCGAAGAGCTGCTGGAGCGCCTTGAGGAACGGGGCCACACGGTTGAGCGGAACGACGACGGGGTGGACACCCTTCCCGACCTCAGGGTGATCTTGTCTAACGAGAGCAGCCTCGATCACCCGATGGACGAGGAGGGGGACCCGATCCACTTCGACTACGCCCTCGTCACCTCGGTGGACTTCCGGGGGCCGCGCGGGGACTGACTCCGGTGGCCGTCGACCGGGCCGGTCGTCCTCGGCCCGCTCGCACTGGTCGGGGACGACCGTGAACTTCGTACCTGGGAAACGTACCGCGACGCGGAGCGCGCGCGGTTCATGTTCCGGAGCGATCCTCGCGTCCGGCTGCGGGACAGGGGGCGGCGTTGTTCCGCGCCTCAGGTGATGACCAGGTCGATGGCTGACGATTCCGGCCTCTCGCACTGGAGGGCAGGACCCAGTCGCTGCTCGAACGCCGAAACGCCCGGATGCCGCGGACTGGCATCTGCTCCCGCCCGGCTGTAGCGGGGAGTTGATCGGAGATTGGAAGAAGTTGGTTTGGTCGCCTTGGTGGTCATGCGCTCCTTGACTACGGAGCTTCGCGGTGTCGCCCGCGCATCGCCCGGGCCCGCCGGTGGTGCCTGAGTCCGCCGCCGCGCCCCGGGACGAGCGGGCCCGCCACACGGCCGGCCTCTCGGGAATTGTCCTGACACTCCGCCCCATCAGCCCAGGACGGGGACGTACCCGGGCACACGCACCCACCGCCGTCCCCGGAATTTCGCCTGTGCGTGCGAGCCCTCATACCAGAGCAGGACGCTCTACGGGCAAGTTTGTCAACTGCCCACCGCACATGAACGGTTCACGACTACCGTGTGTGCCCGGTGATCAACGGTGGGCTCTCGCAACCCCCTTGGCGCCGCGCACACCGATCGGTACACGATTCCTGGGCCACGTACCAAGGACGCTGATGTCTCAACTACGCGCACCCGCCACGCGGCAGGACCGCCGCGAGGGCGGGCGGCACGGCCGGTCAGGCGCCCGCGCGCTCTCCTCCGCGGGCAGGCCGCAGTCCACGCCGCCGAACTCCGAAGCCCGTATACGTTCCCAACTGCTGCGAACCGCCGTTCTGCCCGCCGTCGTGGTCTCGCTCAGTGGCGCGGCCGCGGTGCTGTTCACGATCCGTTCCACCGACGCGCGGCCGTCCGCCGCGCTGTGGGTCGCGCTCGCCGGCTCGGCGGTCCTCGCCGCCGTCGCCGTGGCGGCGGCGGCGCTCGGCGCGGAACGCACGGCCAGAACCCTGCGCGACCGCGCGCAGAGCCTGCGCCGCTCCAGCGCCCGCCGGCAGGCCGAGCTCACCGCCGTGGTGGACCGACTGCGCCGCGGCGAGCGTCCGTCGCCCCGTGAGAGCCTGCCCGTCCCGGCCGCCGGTGGCGACGAACTCGATCTCCTCGCTCAGGAGCTGACGCGCTCCCACGAATCCGCCGTGGACGCCGTGGTCCAGGCCTCGCGACTGTCCAGTAGCGTGGGCAACGAGCAGAAGGTCGAGGTCTTCGTCAATCTCGCCCGCAGGCTCCAGTCGCTGGTGCACCGCGAGATCCAGTTGCTCGACGAGCTGGAGAACGAGGTCGAGGACCCTGAGCTGCTCAAGGGTCTCTTCCACGTCGACCACCTGGCGACCCGGATCCGCCGCCACGCGGAGAACCTCGCCGTGCTCGGCGGAGCCATCTCCCGCCGCCAGTGGTCCAACCCGGTCACCATGACCGAGGTCCTCCGCTCGTCCATCGCCGAGGTGGAGCAGTACCCCCGGGTCAAGCTGGTGCCGCCGATCGACGGCACCCTGCGGGGTCACGCCGTCGCAGACGTCATCCACCTCCTCGCCGAGCTGGTGGAGAACGCCACCCTGTTCTCCGCCCCGCACACCCAGGTGCTGCTGCGCGCCTCGCACGTCACGGCGGGGCTGGCCGTGGAGGTCGAGGACCGTGGACTCGGCATGCCCCTCTCCGAGCAGAACAAGATGAACGCCCTGCTCGCCGACCCCGACCAGGTCAATGTGGCGCACCTCCTGCAGGACGGCCGCATCGGACTGTTCGTGGTCTCGGCGCTCGCCCGCAGGCACGGCATCGCGGTCCGGCTCCAGTCCAACATCTACGGAGGCATCCAGGCCGTCCTGGTGCTGCCCCAGGGGCTGCTCGGTGCCGAGCCGGGAGCCCAGGACGGCGCCGGGCAGCAGGGTGCCCAACGCCACGCCGGCCATCCGCCTGCCGCGGCCGCCGCGGTGGCGGGCGGGGCCGCCGGCCGGGAGCGCGCCGCAGCCCCCGGTGCCGTCCCGCATCCCGCCGTCGAGCCGCCGCACACCGTCGACGCGCACCACACCGGCAGTCAGCGCACTCTGAGCTACGCGGCGAGCATGCCGGGGATGCCGCACCAGCAGCCCGTGGCGGATCCCGCAGCCGGGCCGCTACCGGTGCGCGGCGAGCACCCGGACCGGGCCAACCCGGCCACCGCCCGGACCGGCGCGGCCCACGCGGCCGCCCCGCCGGCGCCGGCGCAACCGCCCCGGCGGCCGCCCGAGCCGCGCCACGCGCCCTCCCCGTCCGACTCCCCGGCCGTACGCGGCACCATGGGCCGCCCGCAGCTGCCCAAACGCCGCGCCCAGGAGCATCTGGTGCCCCAGCTGCGGGACGAACCCGCCCCGCGCAGACCCGAGGAGCAGGCCCTGCACGACCCCGGGCTGATGGCGGCCTTCCAACGGGGAATCGGCCTCGCGGAGTCCCGGACGCCGGAAGCCGCGGCCCCGGTCCCGTACGAACCGCAGCAACAGCTCGACACCCACAAGGAGTAGATGCACATGGCGAGCGATGTGCCCACGGGCCATTCCTCGGATCTCGACTGGCTGCTCAGCGGCCTGGTCCAGCGAGTGCCGCACACCCGCAACGCGGTTCTGCTCTCTTCCGACGGCCTGGTGAAGTCCGTGCACGGCCTCGATGCCGACAGCGCCGACCACATGGCCGCGCTGGCGTCCGGGCTGTACTCGCTCGGCCGCAGCGCCGGCGCCCGATTCGGCGACGGGGGTGAGGTCCGCCAGGTCGTGGTGGAGCTCGACTCCACCCTGTTGTTCGTGTCCACCGCCGGATCGGGCACCTGTCTGGCCGTGCTGGCGGCGCGGGAGGCGGACGCCGCGGTCCTCGGGTACGAGATGGCGATGCTGGTCAAGAGCGTACGGCCGTATCTGGTCACTCCGGCCAGACAGGCCGCCGGGGCGCCGAACGCCACGGGGTTCTGACCGTGCCGGCCCCCAAGGACGGGCCGTGGCTCGACGATGCGGCAGGCCGGCTGATCCGTCCCTACTCCGTGATCGGGGGCCGCACCCGTCCTACGGCCGCCCTGGATCTGCTGTCCCTGGTGATGGCCACCGGCACCGTCCCACAGGGAGCGCTCGGTCCGGAGCACGCACTGGCCCTCGGCCTGTGCGGCGGGCCCACGTCGGTGGCGGAGATCTCGGCGCACTTACGGCTCCCCGCGGTCGTCACCAAGGTGCTTCTGTCCGACCTCGTGGACTGCGGGGCCGTCACCGCCAGGGCGCCCCGCTTCCAGGACTCCCCGACCGACCGTTCCCTGCTGGAGGCAGTGCTCGATGGCCTACGACGACGGCTCTGACCACCGCCCTGACCACACCCCCGAGCACGACCAGGGCTCCCGGGTCCGCGGCGATCCCTTTCCCACCGCACTGAAGATCCTGGTCGCGGGCGGCTTCGGGGTGGGCAAGACGACCTTCGTGGGCGCGGTGAGCGAGATCGAACCGCTGAGCACCGAGGAGCTGCTGACCGCCGTCAGCGTCGGCACCGACAGCCTGGCGGGAGTGGAGGCCAAGACGACCACCACGGTGGCCATGGACTTCGGCCGGATCACCCTCGACGACCGCCATGTGCTGTACCTCTTCGGCACACCCGGCCAGGAGCGCTTCTGGTTCATGTGGGACGAGCTCTCCGGAGGAGCGCTCGGCGCGGTCGTCCTCGCCGACACGCGCCGGCTGGAGGACTGCTTCTCCGCCGTGGACTTCTTCGAGCGGCGCGGCATCGGTTTCGTCGTCGCCGTCAACGAGTTCGACGGTTCCTACCGGTACGAACCGGACGAGGTCCGGGCCGCGATCGACCTCAAGGAGGACGTCCCGGTCGTGCTGTGCGACGCGCGCATCGCCGGCTCCGGGATCGGCACCCTGGTCACCCTCGTCCAGCATCTGCTCACCACCACCCCGGCACCGGCAGCGGCGCCGAGCTACGGAGCTCAGTCATGACGTACGACCCGACCGGCCACCTGCTGCTGACACCCGTCGACCGGGAGGCCCCCGCCCGGGTGCAGCGGCTGCGCCAGCTCGGGCTGGGCGAACGGCCCGAGCCGGCGTTCGACGAATTCGCCCACAAGCTCGCGGAGGTGACCGGGGCCCCGTACTCGATGGTCAACTTCATCGACGAGCACCGGCAGTTCTTCGCGGGGCTGCACACACCCGAGGGCACCCACGCGGGCGGGGGCGACCTCGCGGCGGCGGACGGCGGGGACGTGGGCCGCTTCATGGCGCGCGACCACGGCTACTGCCCACACGTGGTCGTGCGACGCAAGGCGCTCGTGCTGGAGGACGTCTGCGACTACCCCCGGTTCGCGGGCAATCCGGTCGTCGACGAGATCGGCATCCGCTCGTACCTGGGTGCGCCCCTGATCGACCGTACGGGCATCGCCCTGGGCACGATCTGCGTGGTGGACACCGAGCCGCGGCCGTGGGGCCGGGCGGGTCTGGAGACCATCAAGTCGCTCGCGGCCGAGCTGGTCGGGCAGATCCACCGCCGTGAGGACGGGCTGCTGCGACCGTGACTCGGTGACGTCCCCGGGAAGGCCGTACGGCCTAGCCGGGGACGTCGTGTGCTCCGAGCCGCATCCGCGGGGCCCCTCTCGCCCGCCCCGGGTCAGACCAGGGCCTCCATGCGCGTCAGCTCGGCCAGCCGCTCCGACCACTGGCCCTTCGACTGGCCCAGGGCCACTTCGGCCAGTCGGAGCAGCTGGATGTCGGAGGTGCCCGCGGGCGCGAAGATGTGGTGCGCGTCCCGGAGATAGCGCTCGATCGGACGCTCGGTGAACAGTCCGGACGCCGCGTGTATCTCCATCGCGTTCCGTGCCGAGTCGAGCACGGACTCGACGTTGACGAGTTTGGCGTTCATCAGCTCCGCGTCGCACGCCAGTCCCTGGTCCAGCAGGTGCACCGCGTGGTACGCGGCGAGCCGCGCCGTCATCAGCCGTGACTGGAGCTGCCCCAGCTTCAGCTTGATGGACGACAGCTCGTGCAGCGGCTTGCCGTAGCGGTGGCGCTCGGCGCAGAACCGTGTGGTCTCCTCCAGGACGGCCTGGTGTATGCCGAGTGCGACGGCGGTCAGGTTCGCCCGGCCGTAGAGCACGCTGGAGGAGTATGCGACGGCGAGGCCGTCCCCCTCCTCGCCGAGCCGGTTGGCGGCCGGAACCCGGCAGTCGTCGAAGTGGAGCTCACCGAAACTGAAGCCGTGCAGTCCCATGGTGGGCTTCTGCTCGTCCGTGCGGCACCCCGGGCGGCCGGACTCCACCAGAAAGGCCGTGAGCCCCCCGGAGCCGGGCCCCGTCCGGACGACGACCCCGTGCAGATCACCGACGTGACTGTTGCCGACGTACACCTTTCGACCGTTGATGACGTAGTCGTCGCCGTCACGCACGGCGGTGGCGCTCATGCCCAGCACATGGCCACCCGACTCGGGTTCGGTGACCGCGATCGTGGGCAGGCACTCGCCCGCCGCGATCAGGGGGAGCCAGGTCTTCTTCTGCTCCTCGTTGCCGAAGTGGACGATCTTGGCGACGCCCAGCTGGGAGGCCTGGACCATGGCTCCCATCGCGCCGCTCACGCGGGACAGCTCCTCGATGATGATGGTCTTGGCCAGATGCCCGACCCCCATCCCGCCGTGGCCCTTGCTGATCGTCGCTCCGAGCCAGCCCTGCCGTGCGATGAGCCGCGAGAGGTCGCGGTGCACCGTGCGGGCGGCCTCCATGGCCGGAATGCGCGGGCGGACCTCGCACTCGGCGAAGTGCCGTACCCGCTCACGGAGCTGATGATGAAGCCGACTGGCGAAGTACCCGTCCATCGCGAGCCCTCCTCTGCGAAACGCCTGCTCGCGCAAGTGTTCGAGCAGGTGGTGCATCGGCATGGTCCCGTCCCGTACAGGCCGACCACCTCATGGTGTTGATCGCTTACAAGTGGTACAACTCGGTGGCCAACTTTGGCCGAAATGGAATCCGTTGACGTGTGATTGAGACTGTGACTCCGGTGGTAGTGGCCCGTCCGGTTCGCCGGGGGCATGCCCGCGCGTCTTCTTTCTGCCACATGCCCTGGGCAATGGGTTCCTGGGCATATGGCACCGAGGGACAGCATTCCGCTTTCGATGACGGCGGACTAGGCCCAAGAGGTGCGGAATTGCCCGTAACTCGGCCGGAATCGACGGACTTTGAGCGGAAAGCGGTCCCGGCGTACAGGGGCGCTGACCAGCGCGCGTCCCACCGGGTGCACGCCCCTGACGGTCCGCGCCGGCGTCCGGGCGGAGACCCTGGTCCGCGAACTGCCGGAGGGCTTCGGCTACGTGGGTGCGGAGTCCCTGACGTGGAAGGCGTACGAGGGCGCCCGCCACGAGATCCTCAACGAGGCCAACCGCGAGGAGGCCCAGCGGGACCTGGTGGCCTGGCTGGATAAATGGGCGCGAACAGGACAAGGGAGTGTGAACCGGCCAGGCGGGTGGGGGCAGGCGAGCGGGTGTGAGTCGAAACGGTGGGGGTGAGTCGGAGGGGCAGATGTGAGCCGGGTCCGGGTCCGGGTGCCGGGCCTGGCGGTCCCGGGCGTTGTCGGTGGGGCGCCGTACCGTCGGAGGATGGCCACTGCCGACGACGTACGCAGAATCGCGCTCGCACTCCCCGGCGCGGTGGAGAAGCTCGCCTGGGGCCTGCCCACGTTCCGGGTGGGACAGGGCGGGAGGATCTTCGCCTCGCTCGACGACGACGATCAGGTGATCGGGGTCAAGTGCCCCCAGGAGGACCGCGAGCGGCTGATCGCCTCCGAGCCGCACAAGTTCTTCGTCCGCGAGGGGCACGACGACGCCTACGCCTGGCTGAGGGTGCGGCTCGACGCACTGGACGACGAGGAGGAGTTGTACGCCGTCCTGCTCGACTCCTGGCGGCAGGCGGCTCCGCGACGGCTGCTCGAAGCCCATCCCGAGCTGGGCGGGGCGTCCGGGCCCTGACCCGGCGATTCCTCCCGTGTGCGGGCGAAGCCGGTAGGGGCGCACAGGCGCGGGACCAGGGGCGCGGGGGTGCGGCAGGCGCGCGCCTGCCGATCCGGCGCACGGGGCGCATGCGCACGCGAGGTCCGCGCGCGGGCCGGTGTGCGCCTGTCACGTAAAGTGATGACGCATCTGCGGCCTACGGGTGGGCGTGACGCACGGTCATGACGTATGCGCGGGTGGCGGAAGTGTGTGACACATGGTCATGGCGTGTGCGCGGAGGACGCGCACGGGTGACGGACGGTCATGGCGTATGTGCGCGCGATCACGGGTGATGGCTCAACTCACCCGTCTTCACGGGATGTTCACAACGGTCTACACCATTCGGTGCTCTCATGAGGGAACCCTGCCCATTCCCCCATCCGTCTACCGATGGGGCGATCCCGTGGGGTCCGCATGCTGTGACGACATTCACTACCAGCACGTTCGGAAGTGACGGATAGTAATGAGTGCCCTACATCAACGGCACGTACTGCTACGTGTGCTCAGACAGTCGACGAAGGAGACTCATGCGACCGTTCGTACTGAACTACGTACTTCCGGCCGAGAGTCCTGCGGTCACCCTGCCGTACACCTACGACTCCGCGCTGCAGCTGAATGTGCTGCCGGACGGGCGGCCCGCCATCGTCGACCGCGATCTGATCCTGGTCACCGGCACGACGACGTCCACTGCCGGCTCCAAGACGCACTTCGACGACTGACGGACCGGCGCAGCGATGACCGTACTGATACTGACGTGCCGTCAAGACGTCACCGCAGACATGGTGATCGCCAAGCTGCACGACCGGGGGGTGCCCCTCGTGCGGCTCGACCCCGCCGATCTCCCGGGCGAGGCCGCTCTGTCCGCCGAGTATGTGCGCGGTGACTTCTACGGCCACATCTCGACCGACGGCCGGCTGCTGAGCATGGGCGCCCTGCGGTCGATATGGGTGCGCAGACCCGGCGAACCCGCCGCCCACGCCGAGGAGCCCTCGGCATGGCTGACCGCGGAGACCGAGCAGGCACTGTACGGAATGCTGTACTCGGCCACCGCACGCTGGATGAACCACCCCTGCGTGTCCGCGCAGGCCCGCTGCAAACCTTGGCAGCTCAGCCTCGCGCACCGCAGCGGCTTCGCCGTGCCCCCCACCGTGGTCACCACGTTCCCCCGCGTGGCGCGGCAGTTCGCGGCGCAGTACCAGGACATCGTGGTGAAGTCCGCCTCCGGGCCGCCGCCCGGCGATCCGCCGGTGTCCCTGCCCACCACCCGCATCCCCCCCGACGCCGACTTCTCCGGTGTGGCCGCCGCTCCCACGCTGCTCCAGCAGTACGTGCCCAAGCGGTCCGACATCCGCCTGACCGCCGTGGGCACACGCCTGTTCGCCGCCCGGAAGCTCTCCGAGGACGGACAGGTGGACGGACGGTACGGCGACACCGGCCAGCCCTGGAGGGCGGTGGACGTACCGGAGCGCATCGCCCGGTCCGTTCGGGACTACATGGGCCTGGCCGGACTCGCCTACGCCGCCTTCGACTTCGCGGAGGACGAGGAGGGGCTGTGGTGGTTCCTGGAGTGCAACCAGGGCGGCCAGTTCGGCTTCATCGAACTGGAGACCGGTCTGCCCATCGCCGAGGCCGTCGCCGCGTGGCTCGCCCCGCCGGCCAGGGGCCAGGGGTGACGACCGAGGGGAGGGCCGCCGAGGGGGTACGTGGCCGCCCGCTCAGTGGCGCGCGCCGTCGCCGAGGAAGCGCCCGATCCGCCCGCGCAGCCCGGCCGGGTCCAGGCCGTGCGCCGCGAGATGCTCGTCCATCCGCCCGTACCGCCGGAGCTCCCGCCGGGCGACGCCGAGCCCCAGCACACGGTGCGGCACATCGGCCAGTGCGTCGTTGACGGCGGCGGTCGACGTGCCCGCCAGATACGGCTCGACGATCACCACGTCGGCGGATCCGCGCCCGGCCGCCCGGCGGACCGCGGAGGCGTCGAAGGGCCGGACGGTCGTCGCGTACAGCACCGTCACATCCATTCCCCCGGTCGCCGCCAGCACGGGGTCCAGCATCGGCCCCACGGCGACCACCACGCCGCCGCGCCCCTCACGTACGGCCGTGAAGCGGGTGCCGTCGACGGGCCGCGCCTGCTCGTTCGACTGGAGCGACAGGCGCACATAGACCCGGTCGTCCCCGGGGACGGCCTCCCGCAGCAGGGCTTCCGCCTCGTCCGGGTGTCCGGGTACGTGCACGTTCCAGCCGTCGAGGGTGTCGAGCAGGGCCACATCGCCGGGCGCCATGTGCGTGAAGCCGCCCGCCGGCCAGTCGTACGAGGCGCCCGCGCTCACCAGCACCCCGCCGACGCCCTGGTGCCCGAAGTCGAGCTTGATCTGTTCGAACGGCCGCTCGACGAGAAAGCTCGCGAAGGTGTGCACGACCGGCCGCAGCCCCGTCAGAGCCATTCCGCCGCCCACGCCGATCATCAGCTGCTCGCGGATGCCGACGTTGATCACCCGGTCGGGGTGTGCCCGTGCCGCGGGCCGGAATCCGTCCCCGCTGATGTCGGCCAGGACGAGAGCGAGCCGGGGGTCCTCGTCCAGCAGCCGGGTCGTCGTCGAGATGAAGCGGTCCCGCATCGTGTCCATGATCAATTCCCTCGTGTGGTGTCCGGGTGCCCGTCGGGCGCTCCCGCGCTGTCCGCTGGTCGTCCGGGCCGGGTGCGCGGCCGGTGAGCCCGTCAGGCGTCCTTCGGTTCGACGCGGGCCACGACGGCGCGCGGGCGCCCGGGATGGGGCGCGGTGAACGCCGCGTACAGCGCTCCGTGGTCGTGTCCGTCCACGGTCGCCGCCGACCAGCCCGCCGCCTGGAAGCGGGAGGCGATGCCACCGGGCCAGCCATGGGTCGCGGACCCGTTGTCGATCACCAGCGTGTGGAGCCGCTCGAGCCCTGCGGCGCCGGCGTAGGCGATCGCCTCGTGGTTGCTCCCCTCGTCCAGCTCGGCGTCGCCGATCAGCACCCACACCCCGGGAGCGTCCAGCCCCTGTGCCCGCAGGCCCAGTGCGGTGCCGACCGCGAGGGGCAGTCCGTGCCCGAGCGAGCCGCTGCCGATCTCCACGCCGGGCACGAGCACCCGGTCGGGGTGGTGGCCGAGCGGGGAGTCGTACGCCCCGAACCCGGTCAGCGACTCCTCGTCCATGAACCCCTTGGCCGCGAGCACCGCGTAGTAGGCCATGGGACCGTGGCCCTTCGACAGCAGGAACCGGTCGCGCTCCGCCGAACCGGCGGTCTCGGGGGTCACTCTGAGCACCTGGTCGTAGAGCACCCACAGGGCGTCGAGCGTGGAGGTCGCGGCGGGCCCGTGCTTCTCGTCGCCGGTCATCCGGGCCATCAGGCGGTCCAGGTCCTGGCGGGTGTGGGTGCGGTCACGGGGCGTGGTCGATGCTGTCGGCGTCATGGGCCCACCGTGCAACTTCAACCGCACTTGAGGTCAACCGGCAATCGGTTCGTGACCACCCGGCGAAGTGCGGTATGGTTCTCGTGCGCGTTCGGCCGGGGGAAACCCCAGGTCAGACGGGCACCGGGACGTGGCGCAGCTTGGTAGCGCACTTGACTGGGGGTCAAGGGGTCGCAGGTTCAAATCCTGTCGTCCCGACTTTTCGAAGTCGCAGGTGAGAGGGCCCTGCCTCACATCAGTGAGGTGGGGCCCTTGATCATTTTTAGACTCTCGTGTCACATTTGGTCACAGGCGACTGATGATCATCGTGGGCTCAAGATGCAAGCAGCTGTCCAAGCTTGTCTGCCGCATGCCGCAGCGCGGGTGCCCCGCAGTTGCCCAGCCGGTGGCCAGCGCGAATGCCCGGCCACTCGCGAACCCCGCATCCTTGCGGAAGCCGCGAAGCCGCGAAGCCGGGCACCCAGCGCCTCTCGTGCTTCTTGTGCCTGTGTGCTCACTGAAGGGTCGGGGCTTGTACTCGGCATGGGGGATGGCAACGGCCCAGAGCAGGTCGCGCAGGCGGATGCACTCGGCCACCGTGTCTCGGTCCTCGACGACCTCAGACCCCTGATCGGCCACCTGTAGCAGTTGCTCGCCGAGGAACTGGGCGCAGACGAGGACGAGACGGTAAGGCGACTGTTCCACGAGGCGTACAGGCTGCTGGACCTGAAGACCCGTCCCGCGCCGGATGCCGCGACCTTCGCTGCGTACATGTTCATGCGCGAGGTTGCGAGTCTCACCCGCCGGTTCCTGTGGGTCTACACGCAGAGGAGCCGGAGGGGTGTCTCAAGGGCCTCGGCGTCAGCCGCGAGACCCTGCGCAACTGGGTACGTACCCACCGTGCCCTCGATGGCGAGGAGTCGGCGGCGACGAACACGAACACGAGCACGAAGGACGGCAGGACCATGGCGAAAAGCGGTCACGCATGAGGAGATCGAGGCTGAACTTGCTTTCTTGCGTGTCGAGTTGAAGCAGGCGCGCGCAAGGAGAACCAGAAGCTCGCCACCGAGCGCGACATCCTGCGGAGGGCCACGAAGTTTTTCGCCTCGGAGATGACCTGGTAACCAGCCGCTACCGGTTCATCGAGGATCACTGAGCAGTGTGCATCGTGAAACCCGCACGTCAGGTGGGCTGGTGTGCACGGGGTTCGGGGTGCTCGGGCTGGTCGATGGAGGTGTCCATGGTGAAGATCGTCTGACCGGTCGGCCGGGAGGGTTCTCTGGTTCTTCTCGCAGGCACGCACGCCGTTGGCTTCTTGACCCGGATGGCTCGCCGGCCACGAGACGAAGATGGGCCTTGACCCCCTACACCACCTGGTGGGATGCCCTCCTGGCGGCCCTGTACGCACGCCTTCCATCCGAATGAATTCGACAGGCTCGCGCGCCGCAGGGGCAAGGGTGACGAGCTCCTCGCACACAGTGATCCCCGTCCCGCGCGAATCGGCGCACCCGCTCCGTACGGAGGAAAGCATGACGATCATGAACCGTAGTCCACTGCCCGCACTGAGGAGCGCGGCCCTCGTCGGTGCGATCGCGGTCGGCCTGGCCAGCTCCCCGACCGCCCAGGCCCTGGCTGCGACTCCTGCCCCGGATGATCGTGCCCCCGTCGTCGTCTTCGGTCCCCTCTCCGAACCCGCGCAGCCCTCGTACGCGACCTGCCCGAAGGGCACGACACTCATCGGCGGCGGCTACGAGGCCCTGCCCGTCACCCTCGAGGACCCGCAGACCTCCCCGCCTCTGGTGGCCGACATGGTCGACGTCAACACGCCTTCCTTCCTGAGGCCGAACTCATGGGTGGCAAAGATGCTCCGCGGCCAAGTACACGCCTACGCCCTGTGCGAGCGCCGAAAGCCTGACCGGAAACTCGACGGTCGGGTGGGCATGGCGGGGTAGCCCCTCATTGATCCGAAACGGTTTGGGTTCTGGGTCGTCGGGCGGGAGTGAGCGATCTGGTGGGGGACGCGCGGCATCTGTCGCCGTCGGCACAGGAGGCCCTTCGGCTGAGGGCGGTGGCCGCGTTGGTGGCGGGGCGGGACCGTGAGGACGTGGCCGCAGTCTTCGGGGTGTCGCTGAAGGCGGTTGACGGCTGCTGGTCGGAGTCTTCCGGCCGCCGTGCGAAGGTGCGGCCACCGGCCGGACCACGCCGGGCCGCCGGCAGGTGGCCGTGCCGGGCCGGCTCGCCTCCGAACCGGCCGGGACCGTGGCTGCGGCACGGCCGCCTATGGTGATCGCCACCGGGTGGGGGCGGCGGGCGGTCCGGAGGCACTTTCCCGGCACCCCCGGGGCCGGCGGCTCTCAGCCGGCCGCCCCGCCGGCCGGGATCGCCGGCGGCCTCAGCCCGGGCCAGGCGCTGAGCGCGGTGGCCAGCTGTGCCCGCGAACGCACGTCCAGTTTCTGGTAGATGCGGGTCAGCCGGGCCTCGACCGTCTTCACACTGAGATACAGCCGCGCCGCCGCCTCCTGGTTGCTGGCGCCCTGCCCGACCAGCAGCGCCAGATGCAGTTCCGCCTCCGTCAGCGACGACAGCGCGCCGTCACGGGCGGGCGCGGGCTCGGCCGAGCCCGACGGGGTCTCCGACGCCAGCGCCAGCCAGGGTGTCGCCCCCGACCGTTCGAAGACCGTCGCCGCCGACTGCAGCGCCTGCTGGGCCGCCGATCGCCTGCGGCGGCGGCGCTCCACCCTGGCGAGCGCGATCAGCGCCCGGCCGCGCTCCAGCGGCAGCCCCGCGTCGCCGAACCGGTCGGCCGTCTCCGTCAGCAGCCCGGACGCCTCGTCGGCCTTCCCGCTCGCTGCCAGGTACAGCGCGTACACCCGGTCGCAGCCGAGCAGCACCGTCGTACGGCCCAGCCGCTCCGCGACCGGGCGGACGTCGGAGAGCACCCCTGCGGCCTCCTCCGGGGCGTCGTTGGCGAGCAGCGCCTCGGCCAGTTCCTCGTGCCAGCGCAGCATGGACGGGTCCACGGCGGACTGGGCGCGCTCCCCGGCCTGGACCCGCCTCAGGGTCTCCAGGGCGTTGGCCACGTCGCCGGTGACGAGCTGGACCCGTCCGAGCGCGTAGAGGCTGCGGGACAGGAACACATGGTCGCCCTCCTCCTCGGAGGCCTGGGCGCTGCGGCGCGCGTAGCCGGCGGCGCGGGCGAAGCTGCCGCCGGCCGTCTCGGCGAGGGCCAGCGAGTACCAGGCGGGCCCCGGGGAGAGGCCCGCCTCCAGCGTCAGGGCGAGCGACCGTCCGGCGTGCGACAGCGCCGCCGCGCACTGGCCGCGCCGCGCCTCGACCTCCGCGGAGGTGTTGAAGAGCTCGATGGCGTCCTCGACGGTGCCGCGGCGCTCGACCAGCGGCAGCAGCGCGTTGAGCTCGTCCCGGGCGTCGCCGAGCCGGTCGTCGAAGAGGGCATGACGGATCGTCAGTATCTGTGCGGCGTTGCGGATCCCGGGTGGCCGCTCGACCATCTCCAGGGCCCGCGCCTCGGCCAGCACCTGCTCCGCGTCCGGCGAGCCCAGGAAGCGTTCCATGCGCGCCCGTACGGTCAGGGCCCTGGCCGCCGTCCTCGCGTCGCCCACCGAGGAGGCCAGTTCCGCCGAGTCGACGGCGGCCGCCCGTGAGCGTACGGGGTCGCCGTCGGCGAGTACGTACTTCACCGCGAGACGGAGCTGTACGGCGGCGCGCAGCGCGGTGTCGCCCTCGGAGTCCTCCATCGCGTGCACATAGATCTCGTCGAGGTCGGTGAGTCCCTGACCCGCGGTGTCCAGCACCGCGAGGCGGGCCCGGACCCGGTCGGCAGGGCCGGCATCCCGGGAGAGGAGATCGGTGGCGGCCCGCACCGCGAGGTCGGCGCGTGCGGCACGGGCGGCCTCCTCCGCCGCGTCGACGAGCCGGGCGATCCGCTGCGTCCCCTCTCGCCCGGGCGTGGACTCCGCGGCGAGCAGGGCGAGTTCGGCCGCTAGGGCGCTGTTGCCGCGGCGCCGTGCGGAGTCGGCCGCGGCGGCGACCTCGGCCGCCAGCTGTTCGTCGGGTACGTCCGTGGCGAGGGCCCGGTGCCGCACCTCCTCCACCGGGTCGTCCACGACCCGCGCGAGCGCGGCGTGCCCCTGGCTGCGCTCGATCCAGCAGGCGTCGTGCACGAGTGTCGACGGCAGCACGCCGGCCGTGAAGGACACCGTCCCGTCCTCGGTGAGGGTGATCAGTCCGGCCCGTTCGGCCGTGGCCAGGTCGGACTCCGCGGTGGGGCGGCCCGCCCGGCGGATCAGCGACGCCGAGGGCCGCAGTGCGAGCGCGGCGAGCAGCAGCGTGGCGCGCACGGCGGGGGAGGCCACCCCGAGGAGCTGCCGGGCGAGGTCGCGGGCGCGGCCGGACAGGGACAGCGTCTCGGCGTGGTGCACCGGTGTCCGTGCGTCGGCGAGGGAGCGGCCGATGGCGAGGGCGAGCCGTGGGTTGCCGCCGCTGGCCCGGTGGATACGGCCGGCCATCCGGGACGGAAGCCGGTGGTGGATGAGGAGTTCGGCGATCTCGTCGGCGTGCAGCGGTGCCACGTTCAGCACGTCCGCCTCGGACGGAACCCACAGCGGTTCCGGGCCTTCGCCGGAGGATCCGGGCCCGTACGCCTCGGCGTCCGGGGTCTCGACGGCGACGACCCGCAGCGTGGGCGGGGCCAGATGGAGGGCGAAGCGCAGCAGGTCGGCGCTCTCCGGGTCCATCCGCTGGACTCCGTCCACGACGAGCAGGACCGGACTGCCGGCGGTGAGTGTGCGGAGGATGCCGGCGAGGGCGAGCCGCAGGGCGATGCGGTCCCAGCCCTCCTCGGGCACGGGTGCCTCCCGGCACAGCATCGCCACGGCGTCGCGCTGCGGGCCGGGCAACATTCGGAGGGCGTCCTGTTCCTCGGCCGGACTCCCGCCGCTCGGGGCGGGGTCCGGCCGTTGCCCCGGGTCGGCCGCCGACGCCGTGACGGAGGCCACGAGCGCGGCCGCCGCCGCTCCGGGGATCCCGCGGTCGGTGGGGAGCGTGGAAAGCCACAGCACCTTCTCGCCGCGCGCCTCGGCGCGTGCCGCGATGGCGAGCGCCACTTCGGACTTGCCGACGCCCGCGGGGCCGGTGAGCAGGGCGCGTCCGCGGGCGTGCAGGACCCGGTCGAGGCGGTCGAGGAGTTCGGCCCGGCCGACCGGCACGGGAGGTCTCCCCGCGTTCGCGCGCAGGGGGAGGTACGGGCCGACGTTCACGTACCCACCACCACCTTCCGGCGTGCGCGGGCCCCCTGCCCGTTCGAGCAGAGGATACGAACCCGATCAGCCCAGTCCAGGCCCCGTGTCCGGCATGCGGACAGGTCCGGACCGGGCCGAACGCGGGGCGCGCCCGCGGACCATGCCCGCGGACGCGCCCCTGACCTGCATGGATGCCGGTCGTGCCGGTGTCTCAGAAGGTGAGACTCCAGCTGTCGATGTAGCCGGTGTCACCCGATGCCACGTCGCGGACCCGCAGCTTCCAGGTCCCGTTGGCGACCTCGCTGGAGGCGTCGACCGTGTACGTCGCGAGGACGTTGTCGGCGCTGTCCCAGCCGGACGAGGTCTTCAGGTTGCGCACGGTCCCGTCCGGGGCGATCAGGTCGATGACCAGGTCGCCGCGCCAGGTGTGCTTGATGTCCACGTCGACCTTGAGGGCGGCGGGGGCGTTGCCGGAGCGGCCGGTGACGGCGATCGAGGACGTGACCGTTGAGTTGTCTGAGATCGTGACGTTCGTGCCGTTGGTGAAGGTGGTGCCGCCGGGCGTGGTGCCGGAGACCGCGTTCACCGTCTTGGTGGCGTCGGCGATGCCGGTGCCGCAGCCGCCGGTGCAGGTGCCGGGCAGCGGGCGGGCGTTGGCCTTGATCGCCGACTCGATGTCGGCCGGGGTCAGCGCCGGCTTGACGGACTCCAGCAGGGCGGCGAGCCCCGCGATGTGCGGCGCGGCCATCGAAGTGCCCTGGTAGGGCTGGTAGTTCTCGGCCGACTGGGTGGTGGCGCCCGAGTTCAGCGTGGAGAGGATGCCGTTCTCGGGGGTGGTGACGGTGCCGGGAGTGTCGGTGCCACGGCGGGTCTCTCCGCCGGGCGCCGCCACGTCGACGACCGAGCCGTAGTTGGAGTAGAAGGACCGGTTGCCCTCACGGCTCGTCGACGCGACGTTGATGATGTTGGCGCAGTTGGCCGGGGTGAACCCGGAGGCGTTGGCGTTGCTGTTGCCGGCCGCCACGACCACCGTGGTGCCGCGGGACACGGCTCCGTTGATGGCGTTCTGGTAGACGCTCGGGCAGGTGGAGCTGGCCCCGCCGAGGCTCAGGTTGATCACCTTCGCCGGGGTCGGGTTGGCCGGGACGCCCGGGACGCTTCCGCCGGACGCCCAGGTGATGGCGTCGGCGATGTCCGAGGACGAGCCGCCGCACTTGCCGAGCACACGCACGGGCTGGATCTTCGCGTTGTACGCGATGCCCGCGACGCCCTTGCTGTTGTGGGTGGTCGCGGCGATGGTGCCCGCGACGTGGGTGCCGTGCCACGACGAGTCGCTCGCCTTGGAGCCGAGACCGCACTCGTTGTCGGTGGCGTTCCAGTCGCCCTCGTCCGCGGCGTTGCTGTCGCGGCCGTTGCCGTCACGGGCGTCCGCGGAGCTGGAGATGAAGTCGTAACCGGAGACGACGTTCGCGGCCAGGTCCGAGTGGGTGGCGTAGCCGGTGTCGATGACGGCGACGGTGACACCGTTGCCCGTGGTCTTGTCCCAGGCGCCGGGGACGTTCATGCCGCCCGTGGCCTCGAACAGGTCCCACTGCTTGGCGTAGTCGGTGTCGTTCGGGGTGACGGCCATCGCGTAGGCGCGGATGTCCGGCTCCACCGAGGCGACCGAGGGGTCGGCGCGGAAGGCGTCCATCACCTCGGCGAGGTCCTTCTTCGAGGCCTCTCCGCCCAGGTCGACCAGGGCGGCACCGCCGGCGAGACGGCGCTCGAAGCGCAGGCTCTCCCCGGTCTCGGAGCCCTTGGCCTTGGCGTCACCGGCGGCGGCGGTGTTCGAACCCGCCTCCGCGGCCTGGGACTTGTAGGTGACGATGACCTTCTCGACGGGCGAGGAGGGGAGCGCGGTCATCGACTGCGAAGCCGGTGCGGGCTTCGGCGAGGGCTCCCCCGAGGCGGCGGCGAACGCCACGGAGGAAGTGGCGGCGACACCCAATATCGTGGCGCTCGCGGCCACGACGGATATGAGTCTCCGTCCGGAACCGTTCAAGATGATCCCTTTCAACTGACGGTGAGGAACGCAGAGGGGCGGCGCATGGCCTCCGCGGTTCGCTGTGGGGGTGCGATCCGTGGTGCCCCGGGCCGGGTGAGCCCGTGCGCCGCCTCCTGCACGACGGCCCCTGGTCAAGAGCCGCCACCGGACGTAACCCAGCATTAACATGCACCTGACATTCAGGTCGGTTGGCCGGGAACCGCCGGTGCGGCAGACAGTAGGGAACGGCGCGGTGAACCCGATACGGGGAAAACCCTTGTCACCCCCCGCGCGCCCCCCGGGAACGGGTGCGGGCTGCTCCCGCCCGCACCGCCGGCCTGCGACGACGCTCCGACGCGAGCGTTCCTCCGGGCCGATGGGCAATTGAGGCGGAGGCCGGCTCCCCCTCGGACGACGAGACCATCGGTCTCCCGGACGGGGAGACCGTCGCCTTCCTGCACTCCGGCCGCTCGGTCATGCGCCGGCTCGCCACCCGGATGAGCCAGCCCCGGGAACTGCGCGGAAGGCCCTCCTCCGGCCGCCGCAGCGAGGCCGCGAGCGGCACCTCCTGGACGGCGTCCTCCGCGAGGCCTAGGTCGCGGAAGCGCCGGGTGTCATGCCGACGACCGGCGCGAGCTCGCGCAGCAGGTCCCCGGCGTCGGGGTCCCGGACCGTCCGGGTGCATCCCCCCACACCTCGGTCCGCCGAGTGGTTGTACGCGGTGGTGGCGCCTCCGTCCGTGGAATGCGGGCTCAGTCCGCGCGCAGCCGTGGTGCCCGTTCCGCGGCGGGGACCGGGCTCCCGTCCCGCCGCAGTTCGTCCCGCAGCGCCTCCGCCCACCGGGCCAGCCCCACGACGTCGACCGCGTACGGCCGCCCCGGCGCGTACGGGGCGATGGAGCCGGCGCCCCGAGCCAGCAGCGCGGCGCCGCCCGTGGGATTGCCGCGCGCCGCATGCGTCAGCCCCACCGCCAGCTGCGCCAGGCCCCGCCACAGCCCGCGCTCCTCCTCCGGTCCGGACTTCCAGGCGTCCTCCAGCACCTCATGGGCATGGAACGGCATGCCCGCGTCCAGCAGACGCTGCGCCTCGGCCAGAGTCTCATCGGGCGAGCGGACCACCCCTTCCGGCTGCCGGCCCACCCCTTCCTGCCCGTAGGGGAGCGGCCGCCCCAGCCCGTCCCTCGGACGGGCGTTGCGCGCCCGACCCTCGTCATCGCGATCCCTCGACGTCCTGGTCACGCCCCGATTGTCACCCCTGACCCGCCACCGGGCCCACCGGCGGGTCCACGGCGCTCGGCGGGGGTCGTGTCTCCGGGCGGGGTGCGGATTGGGGTAATGTTCTCCTGCGCGCTCAGCCGGGGAGCAGACCCCGGGGGGATCAGCGCATCGGGACGTGGCGCAGCTTGGTAGCGCACTTGACTGGGGGTCAAGGGGTCGCAGGTTCAAATCCTGTCGTCCCGACTTTTCGAATTCGCAGGTGAGGGCCGGTTTCGGAGGCATCCGAAACCGGCCCTTGATCATTTTTTGGGAACCAGTTGGGGACCGGCGCCCTTGACCCGGTCAGCGGGTCACGACGGTCGGGCTCGGCAGCGAGCGCGGTGCGCGCAACACGCTGAGACGCATCGGGTGGGTGGCAGGTGCCACCCACCCGAAGGCGTTCGTAGGCACGGTACGGCCAGGTCACCTGCGGGTCAGGAGGGCCACGGACAGGGCGGCGGCCATGAGGGGCAGTACCACGATCATCAGGTCGACCGCGCATCTGATGAGCCGGTATTTCCGCCAGACGATGCTGCTCAGCTGGATCAGGGTGCGGCACGCCTCCTCGTCGACGGAGAGTTCCCTCGCCAGCCGTTCGGGGGCCGAGGCGTAGTGACGCCAGGTCGCGAAGTACCGCTGGCCCACGTCGCCCTTCCCCAGCACCGGGCGCAGTACCAACAGCAGCAGCTCCGCCACCACGCACACCCCGGCCAACGCCGAGACACAGAGCCAGCGGGCACCACCGTGCAGGGGCACCGTCACGGCCGACGCACCGGCGACCGAGAACGCGGTGAATCCGATGCCCACGACGGTGAGGAGAGCGGCGGACTTGGTGTCGGCCCGCGCGTTCTCCTGCCGGGTCGTGTCGATCAGCGCGTTGATCTCGGCCGGAGTCACGGTCGCGGTCCGCACGTGGCGTCGGGTGGTGGTGTTCACGCCGCCTCCTTCTGCTGGACGAGGTCCGACACCAGGCGCTTCGCCAGGCGTCGCAGAGCGATGTCGTTGCCGCGGGTCGCCGCCCATGCCGCCGGACGGGGACCGTCACCGATCCAGGCGTCGACCGCGGCGCGCAGGGCAGCGCCCGGTCCGACGCCGGCAGCGGTCCGGTCCAGCAGGTCCTGGAGCATCACGGTCGCGGCGGTATCGAGCCCGTCGTCGGCTTCCTCGCCCACCAGTGCCGACCGCGCATCGTCGTCCATCGGCACAGCCAGACTTCCTCCCCGGTTGGCCAAGGGCAGCAGGATGCAGTCGTGGAGCCACCTGACGCCCGCCACGTGCCTGACCACCGCCAGACAGCTCTCGACGTCGGTTCGCAGTTCGTCCCGCGCCGCCCGGCTGCCCGGCACCCTGTCGCCCCCGTCGAACGCGTTCTTGCGGCAGATGAGGGTATCCAGCGGCCAGGTACCCGGCTGGGGCCCGGCGGCGGCCGCATAGCCGAGAAGGAAGCGGAACACGTCGGCCGACCAGGGGTCCTCGTAGGAGACCGCGATCCGGCCGATGGTCCCGTCCCGTCGCTGGGGCCGGGCCACTCCGCCTCGGGCCACGCGGCTCTGGCGGTTCAGTTCCGCGAGCTGCGAACGGGCGCTGCTGGTGAGGTAGGCGAAAGCGGAGTCGGGGACCGGGCCGTGCGTCCGGAACCGGGCGTGCGTCGCGGAGTGCGCCGGAATCCACACTTCCATGAAGAGGTCGACACAGCCGACGCTCTCGCACACGTCACGGGGGCGGCTCGCCGTCGGGTCCGCTTCCCCGAACGGCGCCGGGCGGTGACAGGGGCCCGACCGGCGTGCCTCGTGCAGCGCTTGCCGGACCTGGCGGGTGATGCCCCAGACGAGGGTCGCGCTGCGCGGCAGACAGGTGTCGGGGGCGGTGCAGAAGGAGTTGGACTTCGACATGACACGTTCCCTGGAGATGAGGAGACCCACATGTGTGGGGTCGGCCCGTAGGGTCAACGTGTCCTGTGCACAGCACAGTAGGAGCGAAGTGCTCGGCCGCAGCGATGCGGTCGCATCACTATGACGGCCTGTCACCACCGTGTCAACAGCGGCTCGGTGCGGGGTCCTTGCAACCGTGTCCGTTAGTAGGTGTCGGAGGCCGACCGGGCCCCGTTCCAGTCCGCATCGCATCGCATCGAAGGGTGAGACACATGGCCACTCAGCTTCGTGAAGCGTTCGCCGAACCCCAATCCCGGGAAGCGCGCACCGTTCTGTTCATCGATCAGGTCGGCTCGACTGTCATGAAGGAGCAGCAGCCCGAGGCCAGTTGGCTGCCGGCACTCGGCTGGCTGTACGACGCGGTCACCGCCCTCGCCGTGCAGGCGGACCCCGAGGCGGAGATCAAGTACCTCGGCGACGGCATCATGATCACGTTCGACAGCGACCGGGCGACCGACGCCGTCAACGTCGCCGTGTCCGTTCAGGAGGCAGTCCACGACGCGAACCAGGGCCGTACGGGGGCCAGGGGCGTTATCGACTTCAACTGCAGCATAGGTGTCAGCACGGGCTCGGTCGTCGCTTTCACCACGCCGACGGGCGGTCACGACTACGTCGGCACGGTGGTCGACAAGGCGAAGCGCCTGTGCGACGCCGCCTCCCCGAAGGCCATCTTCGTCGACCGGGCAACGGCGTCTGCGGCCAACGTCATGAAGATTGCCAGCCGGCTCGGCATCGCCCTCGGCCGCGCCCCTGAGCAGTACCAGGGAGACGTGCAACGGGCCCCGCTGAAGGGCTTCGACCAACCGGTGGAGTACTACGAGATCCTGTGGGACCAACAGCTGTACGGGCTCAAGTCCGAGGCGGTGACCCGCAACACCGACCGCATGCGACAGGCTCCGTCCTCGCCGCCCGGCACGACCCGCCTCCCCGTCGAGCGCTCCGCAGGCAAGCGGCAGCCGGCCCAGGACAAGCGCCAGGGAGCCCTGGAGGAGCGGCACTCCGGGGAGGTGACCTGCTGGAAGCCCGGTGCCAACTTCGGGTTCGTCCGCGACTCCCGGTCCGGCGAGGACTTCTACTTCCGTGCCGGCCACTTGGTGTATCCGGAGGATGTCGGGGAGTCCCTGCGGGTCGGCAGCCGGATCGTGTTCGTGGCGACGGGACGGGTTGACAGCGAGCGCAATCGCCATGCCGTAGGCATCCTCCTCGTGGACGACTACGCGGAGGGCACCCTGAAGCTGCCCGAGGGCAAGGCCCACGGCTGGCTGCGCGTCCAGGACCAGCTCGGCAACAGCCACCACGTCTTCACGCCCCGCTCAGCGGTCCAGCGGTTCGCGCCGGGGGCGCTGCTGAGCTTCAAGGTCGCGGCGAACGAGAAGGGTGGGCTGGCCGAGGAGATCGAGGAACCGGGGAAGGAGGACGCGGCCTGACATCCCACCGGTGAGGGGGACCCGGGGGGCGGGTTCCGCGGACGTCGGAGCCCGCCCCCGGGGCGCAACCGCTTGAAGCCTTCTCACCGGTTCGCTACACTCTGTAGTGCCCCCGCTGCTAGCGTCGCCTCTGGAAACAGACCTGTGGCCCCCAGCGGGGTTTTTCTGTGTCATTTGTTCTCGGTCACTTTCTTCTCAAGGGGGAGCAGAGGGTGGAATCGGGTTGCCTGGTTCTGGTCGATGGATGGAACCACTACGTCGCCGCCCTGCGGTGCTTCGGATACGGTCCCGCCGCCAAGTTCCCGCTCGACCGGCTGGCCCTGCACGTGGCAGCCGAAACGGGCGCGGACACTGTCAGCGGAGCTGCCGTGGTTATGGCCCTCCCCGACCGCAACCGCCCGGAAGAGGCGCCGGAGTTCCACGCCTGGCGCAAGCGTCTGCGTAAGCTCCGCAACTACGGCGTGCGCCATGAGCAAGCCCGTTTCAGCTACCACCAACTGGTGTGCACACAGTGCACTACGTCGCTGGACCGCAGCGTGACGTGCGGGAACTGCGGCACGTTGAATGCCACGGCGGGGCGCCGTAAGGAGAAGGGCGCCGACATCAGGCTCGCGTCCCTTGCGCTCCGCGGTGCCTGGCAGCAGGAGTACTCCACGCTGATCATCCTGTCCCAGGACTCCGACTTTGGCCCGATGGTCCAAGAGGTCAAGAAGGTCTACCAGTCGCAGGGCCGACGCTACGCGCTGTACTCGGCATTCCCGACCTGTACACGCCCGGACCATGAGCACCGGCCCATTCCCGGTACCAGGGAGCTACGGCTGGATTCCGGCGTCTACAGCGCTCTGATCGACCGGCCCAGCGTCCACGTCACCGACGGGAGCACGGCGGAGCCCTGAGGACGCGGAGGACGGCTCCCGATCCGTCGGCTGCGGCAGCCAACGCAGCACGTCCTGGCAGTACTCGCGGAACCGCTCCATGAGCAGGGGAGAGGTGCCGGAGCGCCGGTTGTGCGCCATCGGTGTGCGCACCCGCGCGATAAGCTCCAGCCGTTCCTGCCAGCCGTCCTTCGAGTGGCCCAGGGCCGGCCGCAGTTGCTCCCAGTGCATCATGATGATGGCCAGCAGGTCCTGCGGGTAGGCGTAGTCGAGCGGGCTCTCGTCCGGAGCGAGCTCGCGAAAGCCCCGTTGTACCCGCTCCTGCCGGCTCTCGCACTTCTCGATCAGCCGCTTCTGGCACTCCCTGAGCTTGACCAGCCACAGGTCGCCGTACGCGGCCCGCAGCGCGGTGGTCAGGCCAGCCCGCAGTCTGGTCTCCGTCAGCTGCCACAACGACCAGTCGTCCGACCTCCGCTCCAGCAGGCCTAGGTACTCCTGGAAGTTCTCCGAGAACCCTTCCCAGCCATCGGCGGTCGGGCGGATGATCCCCTCCCTGGCCAGTCGTTCGGCGTCCTGTGGCTGTGCGTTGACCTGGGGACCGAAGAGCACCTCCAGGAGGGTCTTGAGCCGGTCCTCGTCGCGCAGCAGCTCCAGCATGTGCTCATGGTGCCGGACGGTCAGGTCGCTGCACGTCGCGACGGCCTCGCCGAGGTGGTGCGGCAGCTCGGCGGGTGGTGGGACTCCGTGGATCGCCCATCGGTCGTGCAGCACGGACAGCAGCGCGGACGCCAGAAACGGCTGGCCTCCGGCCTCCCGGCCCAGCCAGGTCAGCAGGGGCTGTCTCAGGTCCGGGCCGATGTGAGGGGATCTCGCGATCAGAGCCGTAAGTTCCCGGGTGTCGAAGCACCCCAGGGTGACCGGCAGTCCGAAGATCTGCGGGAATGTGGACAACTCGGGTGTCGACCGCACGACGATCTCCGCCAGGCCCCGCCGGGAGGTGGTGATGAGGGCGACGCGCACGTCCGGCTCGTAGGCGAGGGCGCGCAGGAATTCGTAGGGCTCGGGGCGCCGGAAGACGTTCCGGGCGGCGTCGAACTCGTCCAGTACGGCCACGACCTGGTACTGGAGCCGCCGGAGCCGGCGCATATAGGTGCGCAGCCGCATCCGCATGTCGTCCCAGGACACGACCGCGGACAGGGACTCGTACAACGGCTCCAGTCGGTCGGCGTGCAGGTCGCGGTCGGACATCCAGGTCTGGACGGCATAGGCGAGTTCGCGGAAGAGCGACTGCTCCGAGTCGCAGCCGCTGACCGTTATCCACACCGGCACGAAGGTCAGGCCCCGGACACTGCGGCCGGTGGCGAGCTGGTCGTGGACGTGCCGGGCAAGGCTGGACTTCCCGACCCTGGGCGGTCCGACGATCGACACCGATGCCGTCTCCAGCGAGGTGAACGTCCGGTTTCGGATCGAGCTGATCGCTGTGGTACGGCCGACGAACTCCGGTCCCGCGACGGGGGAGCCGTACCCCGCGTAGGGATTGGTGATCAGGTCCAGGGGGCCGTCGGGCTCCGCCGCGTTCACGCCCATCGATGCTGCAACCACTGGCTGAAGAGTCCGACCCTGATGCGGTAACGGTTTCCGGAGAGGCGCTGGAGTACTTCTCTGCGTTCCAGGTCCTGGATGACCCGCTCGGCCTCCGGGTGAGCGTGCCCGTCCCCCACGTGGTACATGGCCCGTCCGACCTCCCGCCTGGTCACCTGGAGGACCTCCATGACGAGTTCGCCGCTGATGTCGGTGACCTCGCTGTCGCCGGGGGTGAGCAGGTTGTCGAACTCGTTCTCGCCCAGGGCCACGATGAGCCGGTCCGCGACGGCCTCGACGTCAGCCGGCCCGATGGCCGGCCCGCGCACGTCCTCGCTGTTCATGTAGAGCACGAGCTCGTGACAGAACAACTGAATGTAATACGGACTCTGGCCGGTGAGTTCGAGGATGCGGTCCACGGCGTTGCCCCGGTACCGGCTGGCTCCGTCGGGCAGCCGGATCGGCTTCTCGATGAGGTCCTTCGCATAGGCGCGTTCCAGGTAGGAGACCCGGGCTTCCGTGGCCACCTGGAACTCGTTCGGGAACTCCTGGATGAATCTCGGCATCAGATCGTTTCCCACCAGGACGCAGCGGAAGAACCCCTTTTCGAGCATGGCCTTCCAGCCCTTCATGAAGCTCTCGGGCAGATTCCCGCTGCGGATCTCCTTGTGCACCATGCTGAACTCGTCGATCAGCAGCACCAGATGGCTGTCCGCGAGGGGCGGCGTGGCTCTCAGCCATGCGAGCAGACGACGCATGTATTCGATGAACTTCTGCTGGGGGGCGAGCCTGATCTGCTCCAGGCTGGGCTCGGGGAGCGGATCGGTCTCCCAGCCCTCGTCCGCGACCAGGTTGCTGATCGACCAGTGGAAGTCGTCACCGATGCGGTAGAGGAAGTCGGCGAAGGAGATGCCGCCCGCCAGATCCTGGATGCTGAAGCTCACCGCGAGACTCGGCAGCGTCAGTTTCTCCCGGAGGTGGAAGAGGACCGACGACTTCCCCGCGCGCTTCTGTCCGTAGACGATCACGCTTCCCCGGTGGGGCCCCGTCACCGTCTCCGCCAGATTGGCGATGAGCGGGTCGCGGCCCATGAACATGTCCGGGTTCTCCACCGGAAGACCCGCGCTGTACGGGTTGGGGATCTCGGTCCACTCGGTGTCGGTGTGCAGCCGGATCGACTTCGGCTCCACCTCGGCCTCGACCCGTCGCTGCGAGCGCAGCGTGAACCCGATCCGGCTGACCAGGGTGATCAGTTCCTGTTCGATGGTGGGCTTGCCTGCGACCAGGGAGATCTGGCAGGTCTTCGACTCACCCGCCCCGATGGACTCGGCCACCGAGATTGTGGCCTCGGCGGCCGTGTAGTCGGCACTGGGCAGGACGGTCAGCACGACGTTGCTGACCGGGCTTGCTCCCGGCTCGTTGGACACCTCCAGTTGGACGTCCACCCGGCCCCCGCTGGGCAGATACCGGTCGATGACCAGTTCCACCTTCAGGTTCTCCGGCTCCACGCTCTTCTGGTACACCTCGAAGTGCTTCCTGAGCTCGGTGTCGAGCACGCACAGGTAGGGGTGCAGGATCTGGAGCGACAGCGCTGTCGGGGCGCTTTCGTACTCCTGGACATGGGCGCGGATGGTCCTGCTCGTGCCGCCGAAGAGCCGCTCCCGTTCGACGTACACGCTCTGCCGGACGTACTGGCGCAGTTCCGTGACGACCGAACGGCAGTGCTCGATCCTGGCGCGGTCCGTCGCCGAAGCCAGACCGATCACTGCCTCGGCGATCCGCTCCAGCTCTGTGGTGTGCCGGTCCAGGGCCGTCAGGGCCGGTGCCGTCTCCGCCAGCACGCTTATCTGGTGGTAGACGTTCCGGCGGTGGACGCCCTCCCTCGCCGCCGCGAGCCAGGCCTGCGTGAAGCTCGACTCGTCGGTCACCGTGACGTCCTCGTCGAGGTGGTCCGTCAGCGCCTTCTGGAAGATCTCGCGTGTGGTCCGGTCCGCCCAGACCCGCCTGATCAGACGGGTGACCGTCTCACCGACCGTCGGGAGCGAGAGCAGCGTCACCAAGACCACCTGGGTCAGGTGCTTCTCGGCCATCACCAGGGCCAGCGCCTTCTCCAGGGACGGCAGCCGACGCATGTCGAGCAGCTGTACGCCGCTGTGTGTGAAGGACATCACCAGCTGCCGGAGCTTGACGTCGACCAGGTCGTCCCAGTCGCTCTTGACGCTCACCGACTCCAGATAGTAGGTCCGGATGACGTCCGGGTTGCCCTTCGCCTCGATGGCGCAGGCGTCTCCCATCGCGGCCGCGAAGTACCGCAGCCGGCTGCGGAACCGGTCGTCCGTGATCCCGAGGTCACGCATGATCCGGGCGGCCGAGAGGTTGTAGTCGGCGCGCTCACGGGGGAAGTTGCTGCCGAGCCGTCCTTTGGCCCGTCCTGAGACCAGGTCGTCCAGGCGTTTGATGTCGTCTTCCGTGAACGTCCGCTTGGCCACCTTCTCCGCTCGCACGCCCCGGTACTCGCAGCGGTCGAGATGGAAGGTCAGCAGTGGACTGAGATGGGACGTGGCCGCGTACTGGAGCTGCACCACGGCGTCGACCTTGGAGTAGACGTTCGTCTCCATCGCCTGGATGAGCTGGTTCAAGGCCGCGCGCAGGGGTTGCTGCTGCGGGTCGCGCTGGAGCTCGGCCTCCAGCAGCTTCTTCGCCTCCTGCGGCTGGAACGTCTTGAGCAGCGCCATGGCGATCCGGCCCACCAACCGAACCCGCTCGTCGCCGGTGGGACCCCGGCCGAGCATGCCGCGCAACTCGGCCAGTGCCTCCTCCCACCTTCCGGAGTGTTCCAGGATGGTGCTGCGCTGCTGGGACCAGTTCCACAGCTCGGCGTCGGTTACGAACAGATGTTTGTGCTCCTGGAGGAGGGCCAGCGCCTCGTCGCGGCTCCGCAGGCGGGTCGACAGCAGGTTCACGAGCCTGCGCACCGCGCGGGCACGGTGGTCTCCCTGCTCGATGGCCTGCTGGAAATGGCGCTTCGCAGCCGTGTAGTCCTGGCGGCGCTGCGCGGCCTCGGCACGGGCGAAGTGGCCCTTGTCCTGCTGGGCGCCGTTGTACGCCTCGTGGTTCTGCCGAGTGGTGGCCGTAGCGGTCCGGAGCGAGGTACTGGCGGAAGCGCCGGCAGGGGTGCCGACGGCTTGGGAGAGGTACTTCTCCGCACCCCAGGTCAGGGAGTGGCGGGGCGCGAGGGACTTCAGCGTGGAAAGCGCCTGCCGGGCCGAGGCCAGGTCCCCGCGGTCGGCGCAGGCACGGACCTTGTCCGACAGGGTTCGCACCCGCGTGTCGTCGAGCCCTGTCGTCCGGACCTGCGGGTCCGGCGCAGGCGCGGCGAGCGGCAGCCCGGGTTTCAGGGCAGGCGCGGGTGCGGCCGGTGGCGGAACCTGCGGTGTGCGTACGGCCGGCGGAGGAATGGGACGCGGCGGACCGGTCGGTGCGGTACGCGGCACCGGACGTGGTGGCGGGGGCATCGGCGTCCGCCTCGCGGTCCGTACGGGGGCGGCGGGAGCGGGCTCCGGGTGCAGCTTCGCGGCGACCACGGCGAACGCGTCGGCGGGGGCACCGGGCGAGTTCCAGTCGTCGACCGGGAAACCGGTCAACCCTTCCCGGGGAGCGCACAGCAGGCCGCCGTGCAGGACGCTCAGCCGGGCCGGGCCGGGCTCCCATCCGGCGGCGTCCTGGACGAGACCGGCGAGTTCGGCGGCGCCGACGCCGTCGACGAGTACACAGGCGACGAGTGCCGTCAGAGCGGGGTCGTTCGCGGGGACGTCCTGGTCGAGACAGTTCCGCAAGGTGGTGGCGTAGGCGAGTTCACCAGCGTGTCGCTGGGCCACCGCCAGATCGAAGCAGGAGGAACTGTCGTTCAGGGCGTCTGCAGCGTCGGCGAACAGTTCGAGGGCCTTGCCGCGTTCGCCGAGCAGCCAGACCATCCGTCCCGCGATCTGCAGGCAGTCGGCGGCGTCGTAGCGGTCCGAGACCCTTCGGAGACGGCCAGCGCACTGGAGGATCTTGGCCGTGTCCCTGACTCTCAGGGCGTAGCTGTAGCTGTTCCGGATGCTCAGCATGTCGCGGTCCAGCTGGATGCGGGTCTCGTCGTTCAGGTCATCGGTGTATACGGCGAAATCCGGTTCCGCAATCCGCAGCGGGAGGCTGCGGACCCGCTGTTCCAGCTCCGCCAGGGCGAGCAGGGCGGCGGGCGGGAGCACGACCTCGACGGGGGGATCGGGCATTGGCGGCGCTTGGGGCTCAGGCCGCCGAACTGCTCCCGTAGGGGCGTCGGTTACGTCCTCGCCAGTGGAGGTGGGTCCGAGTGAGCGGCGTTCGACCAGCTGGATGGCTTCCGCCTCCAGGATGATCTCCGCGTCCGCGGTACGGATGACGAGGCAGTCCTCGTCGATCTCCGCGAGCGTTCCTTCAAAGCATTCCCCCGCATGCATGCGCACCCGAATGCTGCTCCCGGGCAACACGCGCGATCTGATTGGCCCAAGACGCACATTCCGACTCTACCCCGACCCCCGGGCTTCAGGTGAGTGGTCGTCATATCTCGCCCGCGCTGCCGGCCGTGCCCACGGCCTCACCGCGGCCCGCACCCACCGGATCATCCGGATCTGCGAATGCCAGGGTATCCCCGTCCTCGCCGACCGCGCCCACATGGGAGCCGGCCCGTGGGTGACGGCCGCTCTCAGTCGCCCGCCAGGCCGCGACCTCACACCAACCCAGCGAACCGTCAACCGCGCGCTCTCCGCGGCGCGGGCACCGGTGGAACACAGCGTGGGCCTGCCGATGAACCAGTGCCCGGGAGACATGGCGTCGCATCCAACGACGATCTCCCGACCGTCACTGACTTGCTCGCCAGGGAGGCCTTCGGCTGGTGCAGCAAGTGTGGCGACTGTGCCGTACGCAGACTGACCGACACCCAGGTCTCGCACTACCGTGCTTCCCACTGCTTGCATGAGCTCAGACGTCAGCTCGATGGCGACCGCAGGCACCACGCGGCGCCCCGCTCGAAGGGGATTCGGCGGCTCGCCGGGGTCGGCCGCACGATGGGCGGGACGCCCCGGACCGGCCGGCCACGGCTACGCGCCCCGGTCGTCCCCGTGCCGAGCGGCGTGGCCGCCATCGCCGTACACCCCGAGCGCTCGCCCCTCAGCGCACCACCGCGATCGCCGTGACCACCAGCCCTGACTCGACGAGCCAGCGCCCGTCGAATCCCGTCAGCGGGCGGCCGTCCACAACCGGGCCGTCCACGAGCAGCCGGGCGTGGAAGGTGGCGTCGTCGGGGTCGATCGTGAGGGCGGCCTCCTCGAAGTCCAGCCATCGCCGGGCCAGCGGGTACCAGGCCTTGTAGACGCTCTCCTTGGCGCTGAAGAGCAGCCGGTCCCAGCAGACTTCCGGGCGCAGGGCGCTCAGCCGGTCCAGCGCCGTGCGCTCCTCGGGGAGAGTGACCAGCTCGCGGACTCCCTTGTCGGGCAAGGGCAGATGGGGCTCCGCGTCCAGGCCGATCGTCACGACGTCGGCAGCGTGTGCCACGGCCGCCGCACGGTAACCCCGGCAGTGGGTCATGGCGCCGACCGCGCCGGGCGGCCACTGCGGGGCCCTCGCGGCTCCCGGCAGGATCGGCCCGGGTGCGTAGCCGAGTTCTCCGAGCGCCTTGCGGGCGCACGCCCGGACCGTGCCGAACTCCCGCCGGCGTTCGTGCACGGCGTTCGCCACGACGGCGCGCTCCTCGGGGTACATCTCCAACACCGGGGGGTCGGCGAAGACTTCGCAGACCGCGATCGGCGGGGGCAGCAGCTTGCCGATCACGCGCACGCTCCGTCCGGAACCAACGGGAAGACCTCCACGGGGCGGCCGGGCGTCCCCGGGCGACTGCGCCACTCGCGCGGATACCCGAGGGACACCTCCTGGTGGGGTACGCCCTCCCACCACACCAGCCGCGGGATGTGCAGATGGCCGTACACGACGGCGGACGCACGGAACCGGCGTGGCCAGTCGGCCGTCGCCTCGGTCCCGCACCAGAGGGCGAACTCGGGGTGCCACAGCACCCTGGTGGGCTCGCGCACCAGCGGATAGTGGTTGACGAGGACGGTGGGCAGCTCCGCCGGTACCTCGGCCAGCCTCGCCTCCGTGGTCCGAAGCCGGGCGCGGCACCAGGCGTCCCTCGACGGATGGGGGTCCGGGTGCAGCAGGAACTCGTCCGTGCACACCACTCCGGCCTGCTCGGCGATCTCGAGGGCCGACTCCTTGGAGCGTGCTCCGGCGGGCCGGAACGAGTAGTCGTACAGCACGAAGAGCGGGGCGATCGCCACCGGTCCGCCGGGCCCCTCCCACAGCGGGAACGGGTCCTCGGGAGTGACCACACCCAGCTCCCGGCAGAGCCGCACCAGGTGCTCGTAGCGCTCCTCGCCGCGCAACTGCACCGGGTCGTCGGGAGGCGTCCACAGCTCATGGTTGCCCGGCGTCCAGACCACCTTGGCGAACCGCCCGGCCAGCAGGTCCAGCGCCCAGCGCACGTCGGCCACGTACTCGCCGACGTCACCGGCGACCAGCAGCCAGTCCTCGTCCGACTCCGGGCGCAACCGCTCGACGACGGAGCGGTTCTCGGCGTAGCGGACGTGCAGATCGCTGACGGCCACGAGCCTGGGGCCGCTGCCCCGGCCGCTGTTGCCCGCACGGGCCCCAGCGGGCACCGCCGGACCGCCACGGACCTCATAGCTCATGGTGCACTTCCCAACTCCTCCGGACGACGACGGCGGTACAGGGGCGTGACGACGGCACGCGCCGGGCCGGGTTCCCGGGGGAGCGCATACCGGGGAGACACCCCGGAAGCGGACCCGGGAGCGGTGATCGCGGTCCGTCGCCCGGAGCCAGGATACGGTGCTCGGTTCACGGTGTGAGACCGCTGCCGTACGGGGCGTACAGATCGAGCAGCCGCACCCGGGCCGAGTGCAGCCGGTGGGCCAGGACGCGGCCCACCCACTGGCCGATCGCCGAGCCGAACGCGGGATCGGCGTCCATCAGCATGCGGACGGGCACCGCGTCGAACTCCTGGGCGCGTACCGGGGTCATGGCCTCGGCGCCCAGCTGCCAGACGTACGGCGGGAACAGCCACGACCACCCCACGAGTTCACCGAAGCCGAGGTTCTCGATCACGGCGGGGCGCCGGCCGGGAACACGGATGTCCAGCGTGACGGTCCCCGACCGGATGATCCAGAACCGGTCGGCGAGGCGGCCCTCCTCGAAGACACGGGCCCCTTCCGGGAACTTGACGTCCTTGGCCATTTCCATCAGCCGGCCGCGGTGCTCCGTGGACAGTGCGGCCGTGATCCGTATCGAAGAGCTGCTCATCGCTGTGCCTCCGTTCGCCTCAAGCCCATCGTGAGCCGTCCGGGCGCCGAATGCACGGCTTGATCCGGGAAGCTCCGGCCGGAGTCCTGCGCACGGACCGGTGGCCGTCGCCGGGGCGTGCCCGGCAGCAGTCCGGCCGCCGGGGGCCGCACGCCCCTGCCGACCCGTTCGAGCGACGCCGGGCCGGCCTCCTGCTCCGGGCGCCATCTGCCGGGCGACGGCGAACGGGGTGCGGCCGAGCCGTGCGGCCGCTCCGCACCGCGACGGGTGCGCCGTGACGACTGCGGGAGTGCGGCCGACACGGGCGGGGTCGGGCGCCGGGCGGGATCAGTGGGGCCAGTCCTTGGTGATCTCGAAGCTGTGGGACTCGCAGCCGAGGACCCGGCCCTCCTTGTCCACGAAGGTGCCGATCACCTGGTAGACGTCCCGGGCCATATGGCCGACCGGCAGTCGCTCCGGCGGCAGCACGATCTCGTACGGCCCCCCGCGTCGGTAGTCGCCGAGCAGGATCTCCTGATGGCCGACCGTCATGCCCTGGCGGGTGCGCTCGTCGATGAACCGCAACCCCTCCAGGTCTCTACCGGCCCCCACGGCGAATTCCAGCCGCACCCGGAACTCCGACCCCTCCCGCAGCACCAGCGGTGCGGGCGGCGGCCCGGCGCCGTGTCCCTGGGCGGGCGCCAGACGTACGGGCATGTCGGGGCGCCCCTCCACCTGGATCGTCACGCCCAGCAGTTCGAAGTCGGAGACTACGTTCATCGCATGCGCCAGCTTTCGCCGCTCGTGTGAAGAATCGACGGGTATTTCAGCCTAGTCATGCGAGCGCTGGGTAGTCGCCGCGTGAGGCTCCTCAGCGGCCTACGGTGACCGGCCCCGGACCCGGACCCGGACCCGGGACCAGGGCCGGACCGGGAGCGCCGCGCCGTCGCGAGTCCGCGGAGCGGGGGCGGTGTGGCGGAGGCGGTGCCATAGTCGGGGTTGTCACCGGAGCCGGGGTTGTCACCGGCGGAAAGGCGCGGGTATCCGATGGGGTCGACGCGCCGAGTCCCGGTGGGGACGGACGGAGCAACGGCGGGTGGTGGGGCCGGCGCACGGAGAACCGGCAGAGACGGACGGAGAACCGCGCATGGTGTCAGCACAGGACGGTTGGGCCGGTAGCGACAGCAGCGGTGGTGGCCGGTTCACGGTCACGGCCCGGCCCGGCCCGGAACCGGGCATCGTGGTGGTCGCACTCACCGGCGAGCTCGACCACGACACGGCGGAACCGCTGCGTACGGCCCTGGACGACGCGATCGCCGGCGGGGCGCGGCGGATCCTCGTCGACTGCGCGGAGCTGCTGTTCTGCGACTCCACCGGGTTGAACGTGCTGCTGCGCGCGAGACTCGCCGCGCAGGAGAGCGAGGCCCGCGTGGAGCTCGCGGCGCTGCGGCCGCAGGTGGCCCGCATGCTCACCATCACCGGTGCGGGGGCGGTCTTCCCCCGGTACGCGAGCCTCGGCGAGGCGCTCGCGGGCCCACGACAGGAGTGACCGTGAGCGCGGCGCTTCCGCAGCAGGGCCAGACCCGCCGTCTCGGGATCTCGGGGACGAGGGGCGTGGTCGGCCGCTGCCGGGACTTCAGCGCGACGGCCCTCGCCGATTGGGAATGGCTGCCGCCCGGCGGTCTCGCCAGGCCCCCGGAGGAGTTCCCGGGGGAAGACCCGTACGCCTGGGACACGAGCACCGACACCGAACCGGACTGGGACGACGAACGGCGGGCGATTTCCGAGGACGTCCTGATGGTGGTGTCCGAGCTGGTCACCAACGCCTGTCTGCATGCCGGAGGGCCGTTGGAGCTCGTCCTCAACTGCACCCCCGAGCGGCTTCGCATCGAGGTCAGCGACGGCAGCCCCGTGCCGCCCCGGCCGCGTCCGCACGCCGACCCCGCCGTACCCGGCGGGCACGGACTCGTGGTGCTGGGCCGGCTCGCCCGGGCGTGGGGCTCGGTGCCCCGGGACTCCGGGAAGACGGTGTGGGCGGAGGTCACGGCCCCCCGCCGGCCGTGAGCGGCACGGGGCGCCGTCCCGGTCTCCCCGTGCGACAGTCGGTAAGGGGGCCGGGCGCACTGCCCGCCGGGCGGGACCCTGGCCACGGGACGCAGGACGATTGGGCACACGAGGTCGGCCATGGATGAATCCGGACACACCCGGCCCACCACGGGGCGCGAGGCGCTGGAAGCGGTCCGGCCGCCGGCGGAACTGAGCGAGGAAGGGCTCAGGAAGCTCCTGGCCGGGCTCACGGCTGTGCGCGACGGCGACTTCTCCGCGCGGCTCCCCGAGGAAGCCGACGGGATCATGGGCGAGATCGCCGCCGTCTACAACGGCATGGCCGACCAGTTGTCGCTGGTCACCTCCGAGGTCACCAGGGTCGCCAGCGAGGTCGGCGGAGAGGGACGTCTCGGCGGGCACGCCCGGGTGAAGGGCGTGAGCGGGGTCTGGCAGGAGCTGACCACCGGTGTGAACACCATGGCCGACAACCTCACCTCGCAGGTGCGGTCGATCGCCCAGGTCGCCTCCGCGGTCGCCCGGGGCGACCTGACGCAGAAGATCCGGGTCGACGCACGGGGCGAGATCCTGGAGCTCAAGGACACCATCAACACCATGGTCGAGCGGCTGTCGTCGTTCGCCGAGGAGGTCACCCGGGTGGCCCGCGAGGTGGGCACCGAGGGGGATCTGGGCGGTCAGGCCACCGTCAGCGGGGTGTCCGGCACGTGGAAGGACCTCACCGACAACGTCAACTCCATGGCGAACAACCTGACCAACCAGGTGCGCAACATCGCCCAGGTGACCACGGCCGTCGCCCAGGGCGACCTCACCCGGAAGATCGATGTGGACGCGCGGGGGGAGATCCTGGAGCTGAAGACGACCATCAACACGATGGTCGACCAGCTGTCGTCGTTCGCCGCCGAGGTGACCCGGGTCGCCCGTGAGGTGGGCAGCGAGGGGCGGCTGGGCGGCCAGGCCGAGGTCGAGGGCGTCTCCGGCACCTGGAAGCGGCTCACGGAGAACGTGAACGAGCTGGCCGGGAACCTCACCCGCCAGGTCCGCGCCATCGCCGGCGTCACCAGCGCCGTCGCCGAGGGCGATCTCACCCGGTCGATCACGGTCGAGGCGCCGGGGGAGGTGGGCGACCTCAAGGACAACATCAACATGATGGTGGAGTCCCTGCGCGCCACCACCCGCGCCAACGAGGAGCAGGACTGGCTCAAGACCAATCTGGCACGGCTCGCCGGGCTGATGCAGAGCAGCCGCGACCCCGTCCAGGTGGCCCACGTGATCATGGAGGAGCTGCCGCCGTTGGTCGCGGCCCAGTACGGGGCGTTCTTCCTGGCGGCGCCGGCGGGCGAGGGCGCGGGCGGGAGGACGGGGTCCGGAGCGGGGACGGGCGAGCGCGCGGACGGCACAGAGCGGACCGGGGAAGGCGAAGGCACGGGCGCAGGCGAGGGGGCGGCCGGTACCGAGCTCGTCAGGATCGCCTCCTACGGGGCACCGCCCGCCGGCCCGTCCGAACCGCCGACGCGGTTCCGGTTCGGTGAGTCCCTGGTCGGCCAGGCGGCGCTCAGCCGCCGCACCATCGCGGTCGACGACCTGCCGCCGGGCTATCTCACGATCTCCTCCGGACTCGGGGCCGGACCGCCGGGGGCGCTGATCGTGCTGCCGATCCTCGTCGAGGGCCAGGTGCTCGGCGCCGTGGAACTCGCCTCGCTGCGGCCCTTCTCCGGCCTCCACCGCGACTTCCTCGACCGGTTCATCGAGACGGTCGGAGTCATCGTGAGCTCTCTGATCGCACACGCCCGGACCGATGAACTGCTGGAGCAGTCCCAGCTGCTCACCGCGGAACTCCGCGCCCGCTCGCAGGAACTCCAGGTGCGGCAGGAGGAGTTGCAGAGTTCCAACGCCGAACTCGGCGAGAAGGCGGCCCTGCTGGCCGACCGCAACCGCGACATCGAGCGCAAGAACCTGGAGATCGAGCAGGCCCGGCAGGAGCTCGAGGAACGGGCCAAGCAGCTCTCCCGTACGTCGATGTACAAGTCCGAGTTCCTCGCCAACATGAGCCATGAGCTGCGCACCCCGCTCAACAGCCTGCTCATCCTGGCCCAGTTGCTCGCACAGAACCCCGAGGGGAACCTGACGGAGAAGCAGGTCGACTACGCGGAGGTCATCCACTCCGCCGGCTCGGACCTGCTCCAGCTGATCAACGACATCCTCGACCTGTCGAAGGTCGAGGCGGGGAAGATGGACATCCACCGCGAGCCTTTCGCGCTGGGCCAGTTGCTGGAGTACGTCGAGATGACCTTCCGGCCCCTGGCGTCCGAACGCGAGCTGGAGTTCCGGGTCGTCACCGCGCCCGGGGTGCCCGCGGAGATCACCACGGACGAGCCGCGGCTGCGGCAGGTGCTGCGCAATCTGCTGTCCAACGCCCTGAAGTTCACCGAGCGCGGCGGGGTCGAACTGCGGGTCCAGAAGGCTGCCGACGACGAACTCCCCGAGCGGATGCGCGGCATGTCGGTGGTCGCCTTCCGGGTGCGGGACACCGGCGTCGGCATCGCGCCCGAGCACCTGGACACCATCTTCGGAGCGTTCCAGCAAGGCGCCCTCGCCACCGGCCGACGCTACGGCGGTACCGGACTGGGTCTCTCCATCAGCCGTGAGGTCGCCCAGCTCCTGGGCGGGGTGATCGTCGCCGAGAGCCGGCTGGGCGAGGGCAGCGAGTTCACCTTCTACGTCCCCATCGGCGTCAGCCTGCCGCGCGGCCCGGACTCCGGCGCCCCGGAGGGACCCCTCGAGCCCGGCGGCGACACCTCGGCCGCCCACCGCGGATCGCTCGCCGGACGCGTGGTGCTCATCGTCGACGACGACGTACGGAACGTGTACGCCCTCACCGAGATCCTGGAGGCGGAAGGGGTGCATGTGCTCACCGCCGCCGACGGGCGCTCCGGTATCGAGCTGCTCACCGCCCACCGGGAGGTGGACCTCATCGTGATGGACGTGATGATGTCCGGCATGGACGGCCACACGGCCACCGCCGCGATCCGCGACATGCCGGGCTTCGCCGACGTGCCGATCATCACGGTCACCGCGAAGGCGATGCCCGGAGACCGGGCCAAGAGCCTGGAGTCCGGGGCGAACGACTACATCACCAAACCCGTCGACGCCCACGACCTGGTCGAACGCGTGCACCACTGGCTCGACCGCGACTGAAGCGGTTCGGGTCCGGCCGGCGCTGCGGACCGAGCCGCCCGCGAGCCGCCCGCGAGCCGCCGGGCGGCGCCTCCGGAGTCTCAGGACACCCGGACGACCACCAGGCTCGTGTCGTCGTCGGTGTCTCCGGTGACCGCCGCCAGCAGCGCGTCCGCCTGCTCGTCCAGACCGGCGGGGGCGAGCCGCTCCACCGCCCTCCGCAGCGTGTCCAGGCCCTCGTCGATACCGGTGCGGCGGCTCTCCACCAGCCCGTCCGTGTACAGCATCAGGGTGTCCCCGGGTTCCAGCCGCGTCACCGTCTCCTGGTACGCGGCCGCCGGGACCGCGCCGAGAAGGATGCTCCTCGGCGGTTCGAGCAGGTCGGCGGCTCCCTCGCGGAGCAGCACCGGCGGCAGGTGACCGGCGCTGGCCCAGCACAGCGAGCGGTCCGACGGGTCGTACAGGCCGCAGACGGCGGTGGCGGTCGGATGCCCGTGCGTCTGCAGCGTGACCTCGTTGAGCCAGGCCATCAGCCGGCCCGGGGTGTGCCCGGTGAACGCAAGCCCGCGCAGGGCGTTGCGCAGCGCCACCATCCCCGTCACCGAGTCGATGCCGTGCCCCGCGATGTCCCCGGTGACGACGAGCACCCGGCCGTCGGGCAGCGGCAGTACGTCGTACCAGTCGCCGCCCACCCGGTACTCCTCGGCGGCCGGCCGGTAGCGGGCCGCCACCTGCAGACCGGGCAGCCGCTGGAGTTCCGGCACCTCGGGGACGATCGCCTGCTGGAGCTGGAGCACGAGCTGGTGCCGCAGCGCCGCCTGGGTCTGTGCGGCGGTCAGCCGGTCGAAGGTGGCGCTCAGCGCGATCTCGGTGTGGTGCTGCGCCGAGACGTCCTGGTACACGCCCGTGATCCCGGTGAGGACGCCGCCCGTCAGCAGCGGTTCCGCGGCGATCCGCAGATGTCTCAGCCCGCCGTCCTCGCGGACCGCCCGCACCACGGTGTCGGTGCCCTCCCGGCGCTGTGTCAGCTCCATCAGCAGGTCGTTGAGCTTGCCGGTGTCCTCGCGGTGCAGATGCGGGGCGAGCCGCCGCAGGGGCACCGGGGAACTGCCCGGCTCGAGCCCGAAGATCCGGAACGCCTGCTCGCTCCACCGGGACTTCCCCGTGATCAGGTCGTCCTCGAACGCGGCCAGGTTCTCCAGCCGGCCCAGCACCCGGCTGAGGGAGAGTTCGGGATTCGTGGCACCGTGCCAGAACACCACCGTACGGTCGGGGCCGACCGGGAGCACCCGTACGTCGTGCAGCGGGTCGGGGCCGCCGGGCCGGTGCTCGACGGGCACCCGCGCCACCCGCTGCGGCGCCGCCGACTCCCGGGCCGTCCGTGCGAGCCGTACGAGGTCGGCGTGCACGGCCGGGAACACCTGGGCGAGTGGGCGGCCGGCGGGACCGTGCACATGGCGGGCCGAGTCCAGCGCCGGCCGGTTCAGGTGCTCGATGTGCAGGGTGCCGCTCTCCGGGTCCGCGCGCAGGGCCATGGCGGGATGCGTCAGTAGATCGAGCAGCGGGGCGAGTACCCCGGGGTCGGGGGTGCCGGGAGCGCCCGCGTCCAGGATCCGGGCGGCCGGTACGGCCAGCCCGGTCAGCGACCGCCGGACGGACTCGTCCAGATCCGCGGGGCCCGGCCAGTCGACCAGGGCGAGCCCCGTCACGACACCGCGCTGCCGCAGCGGCAGCACCGCCCGCGCGGAGCCGGGCGCGGGGCCCGGCAGCGCTTCGGCCGCGGACGTGCCGTCGGGCAGCCACAGGGGCGTTCCGTCGTTCAGCACCCGGTGCAGGGCGCTGCCCGCGGCCGGCGGCACCCAGCGCCAGTGGGCCGCCTCCAGCGAGTTCGCCCCGGCCTGGCCCGCCAGTCGCAGGCAGTCCGTCTCCGTGCGGCGGAACAACCACAGTGCGCGGGCGCCGAGCGGGCGCATTCCGCCGTTCAGCAGGGTCGCCGCGATCTCGTCGACCGTGCCTCCCGTCTGCGCCGCCGCCTCGGCGGCGGCCTCGACGAACCGCGCCTTGCGGCCCTCGGTCCGCTCCTCGTCGGCCTCGGCCGGTGCGGCGCCGTCCGCCGTCCGCGGGTCGGCGCTCCGCTCGGACACCGGACCGCCGGCCGCCCCGGACGGGCGGGTGGCGCCGTTGACGATGTCGGCGGCGATGTCCTCCGCGCCGACGTTCATGGCCTCGGCCAGCTGGGCCAGGTGGTCCATCGCCTCGCCGGGGCTGAGGGAGTGCCGCGCGACGAGCACACCGCAGGCCAGGTCCAGGAGATGACGGCGGGCGACATCGCGGCGCAGCGCGGCGAGTTCGGCGGTGAGCTGCGTGACTGCATCGGCCAGCGGGTCGGGCCCCGGCTCGACCGGTCCCTGCTCGGACATGGTCATGTCGTCTCCAGCGTGACGAACCGGATTCTACCCGTGTACAGCCCCGGGCTCCGGGCCGCCGGCCGGCGTACGGCCGCCGAACCCGGTGACGGGTCCGGCGGCCGTCGCCTCGACGGTCAGGTGTCACGCGGCCGCTCGGACCGCCGGCTCTGCGGCCTTCTGGAGCCGTGCTGCTGGGGTCGGTACGTCTCCTGCCTCGCGTGCGCCGGCGGCCTCTCCTCCGAGCCTTCGCCGGTGTCGCACTGGCGGCGCAACTCCTCCGCCCTGCGGTGCAGTCGTTCACGGTGTTCTGGGTCCTTGCAGCGCTCCGCGCCGCGGGTGAGCTCGTCGGCCATGAACCGGAGCTCCTCCGACGTCCTGACCGGTTCGCGTGCTGTGCTCATGGCTCCTCCTTCCGGGCCCGGACGCCTGACGCCGCCGGGCCAGGGGCCACCTGCCAGGCAAACACGGCGGGGCCGCCGGCGCATCCGCACATCGTCACCCAGCGTGACGAACGGCCTTCCTGCCGGGGTGTTCCTCCTCCGTCCCGGCCGGCAGCCGTCCGGGACGGAGGAGGAGCCCGTACGCACGATGTCGCTGCCCTGCCCTGCCCTGCTCGGTGCCCGGTGCCCGCGCCCAGGTCTCGTGCGCGCGGGCCCCTGCGAACGGCGGTCCCGTCGGCAGGCCGTGGACCTCCCTTCCGGCGCTTTCCGGGATATCCGGGAGGAACCCGGGCAGGCGCGGTGTGTCAGGGAAGGGAGCTGGGTCATGACACAGCTGGTGAAGGACGTGATGACGGCCGGAGTGCTGACGCTCCCGCCCGAGGCGTCGCTCGTCGAGGCGGCCCGGCTGATGCGTGACATGGACGTCGGGGATGTCCTCGTCGCGGACAGGGACCGGTTGCTCGGGATGCTGACCGACCGGGACATCGCGGTGCGGTCGGTGGCCATGGGGCACAACCCGCACATCATGCCGGTCCGGTCCGTCTGCACTCCGGACGTTCTCACGGTCCGCCCGGAAACGGACGCCTCACAGGCGATGAGGGTCATGAGAGATCACGGGGTGCGCCGGCTCGCGGTGGTGGAGGACGACGGCCATCCGGTCGGCGTCGTCAGTCTGGGCGACCTCGCGAGGGCGCGTGAACCGGGTTCCGCCCTCGCCGGCATCAGTGCCGCGCCGCCGAACAGCGGCGCCTGAACCAAGTGGTCGGGGAACCGCGGGCCCGGCCCGGCGCAGGTGCCGCGTCGGCAGGGACCCCGTACCGGCGGCGGTGTGGCAACCGGGGACGGAGAGCCGAGGACGTAGGGGAGCAGCCCGGCCCGGCGCCCACGGTACCGGGCCGGGGCCGTTCCGCCTGCGAGCCGCCCGCCGCGGAGAGGAGCCTCGCCGTTCCGCCGCCCTCGGAGCCGTCCGGGCCGGCGACTTCGGGCCACCCGCGGACCCCGGTTTCACGGGCGCCCCGCGGATCCCGGTTTCACGGGCGCCCCGCGGATCCCGGCTTCACGGGCGCCACCCGGCCGAACTCGTGCGTCACAGGTGCCAGTTCGCGTAATGCTGCTCGATGAGCCGGACGGTGGCCGCGTCGCCGTCGTACCGCCCCCGCTCGAAGTCCGGGGCATCCTTGATCTGCTCCTGGGAGCAGTCCAGGTACACCACTTCCCGCGCCCGGTCGATGCGCGACACCACGCCGGCCGGGATCAGCCTGTGGTGGCCGAAGACCCAGGGGCCGGTGTCCACGACGATGTAGCAACGCCCCACGTCCTCCGAGTGCTTGTCGATCCTGCCGATGGACCCGTCGGTGGCCTCGACGCGGTAACCGACGAGTTCCGCGCCCGGTGCGTGTCCCGAACCCTCAGGGAAGCCCCACATGCCTGCGCCCATGGCGTCGTCCCTTCTCCGGGGTGCAAGTCACGGCAGGAGTGCCCGTGCCCCGCAGGGTCCTGCGGAGCGCACGGCCGACGGACGGCCCGTGCGTGCGACGGCGCCACCTCGGCAACGGGGCCTCAGTGTCGCGGTCTTCCGTGCTCCGGTGCGCCGTCCTCGGCGAGCAGCGCCGCGCGGAGCTCGGTCAGGACGCGGGCCAGGAGCCGGGACACGTGCATCTGCGAGATGCCCAGTCGTTCGCCGATCTCGGACTGGGTCAGGTCCTCCCCGAACCGCAGGGACAGGATGGTGCGTTCGCGATCCGGTAGCCGGGCGATCAGCGGCTTGAGGCACTCCAGGCACTCGACGACGTCCAGGGCCGGATCCTCGTGGCCGAGACGGCGGGCGAGCGGGCTCTCGTTCTCGTCGTCCTCGAGCGGCTCTATCGAGCGGGCGACATAGCCGTTGGCGGCCTGCTGGCCCTCGACGACCTCCTCCTCGGTGAGTTCGAGGTGGGCGGCCAGTTCCGCCGCCGTGGGGGCACGGCCCAGGTCCTGTTCCAGCGCGTCGTACGCCTTGGCGAGGTCCAGCCGGAGCTCCTGGAGCCGCCTCGGCACGCGTACCGCCCAGCTGGTGTCGCGGAAGAAGCGCTTGATCTCGCCGACGACGGTGGGCAGCGCGAAGGAGGTGAACTCGACCTCACGCTCGACGTCGAAGCGGTTGATCGCCTTGATCAGGCCGACCGTGCCGACCTGCACGATGTCCTCCATCGGCTCGCTGCGGCCCCGGAACCGGGCCGCGGCGTACTTCACGAGGCTCAGATTGAGTTCCACCAGCGTGTTGCGGACGTACGAGTACTCCGCCGAGCCCTCGTCCAGCGTACGGAGCCGCTGGAACAGGGCGAGGGACAGGGCACGCGCGTCGAGCGCGCTGACGGTCCGGAAATCCGGGATCTCCGGCAGATCGTCGAGCGCCGCCGGCCGGCCCGGCCGGGCGGCACCGACGTCGGGGTCACGGGTGATCGGGAAGCTGGACATGAGCGTCCTTCGACGGAAGGGGGCCGGCGCCACCGGATGTGGCGGGACCGTCGGTCGGGCTCTGTCGGCCTGATACCCAAATGTACCTATTTGACGCATTCGGCGTTCGGGCGTCGCCGATGGGATGCCGTGAACGTCCGAGAGAGGGTGATCCGCCTACGTGCGGTCAGCGTTCGCCGACCGTACGTGGCGGCGGGTGAGGTGAACGCGGCCCGTCGTCAGGGCAGGTAACGCTCCAGCGCGGCGGCACCCTTCTCCGCGATCTCCTTGCGGGCACGGGCCACGTTTTCGGGCGTGCACTCACGGCCGGACGCCATCACCAGGTCCTCGGGATCGAAGGGCCGTTCCGATCCGGTGAAGAGCTGGACCGGCCGCTGCCTGCTCTCGGGCTGCTGCTCTCCTGTGTTGTCCTGCTTCATGATCTGCCTCCGGGCGAATCCCGTAGCTGGGGACTGAGTACCAGCATCACGCGGTATCCGGCGCGGTGCAGCCCGGCAGGCGAAACCAGCCGGGAATGCGGCCCGTTGTGAGCGGACGGTCACACCGCGCAAAGGGTGGCGCGCGGTCCGGTCCGAGGGAGGTCCGTCCCCGCTCCCGCCGGGACCGTACCGGCCCGGCGGCGTGAGGCGTCCGGGCGGCCGCGAAGCGGCTCCCCACCCGGGTCGGGCAGCGCGAGGTGGGTCCCCCCGGGCCCGATCGCCGGACGTGTGTCCCCGCCGTCGGCCGGGCGTCAGGCGATCGAGGCCGAGACGATCGCGGCCACCGCCAGGTTGCACGACGCCGTGACCCAGACCGCCGGGTGCGGTTCCGGCTCCACCAGCGTCGCCCCGAGTTTGCCCGGGGTCACCAGGTCGACCACCAGGAAGGCCACGGCCATCAGCACCAGCCCCAGCACGCCGAACGCGGCCGTCGACGCCAGCCCCTTGGCGAAGTCGTCGTACGTCGTCCAGATCGAGGTGAAGACGATCCCGCCGATCCCCAGCAGCGCCGAACTCAGCAGAACCGAGGCGTTCCGGTTGCGCTCCTCCCAGATGAGGCGGCCGAGCTTTCCGGGCGTCAGTACGTCCACCAGCACGATGCCGAGGACCAACAGCACGACGCCGAGGGCACCGTAAGCGGTGGCCCGGCCGAGTCCGTTGACTATGTCCGTCATGGGGAAGGCAGTCTCCGTCGTCCGAGAATGATCGTGGTCAAGGCGCGGCAAAATGTATCGCACGCGCATCGCGGCGGCGACGGACTCGGGTTGGAGGACGCGGGCGGAGAACGCCGCACGGTGGTGCCGGCGCCGCGAACAGGGGGGCGGCGGAGCCCGACTCGGGCGGCACACCCGGGCCCGCGGCCCCGGAGGTCCCCGGACACCGACGTGGCCGGCGCGCGCGGAGCCCGGGGTCCGGAGCACCCGCGCCGGGACGGGGAGGCGACCGGGTCGTGGGTCGCGCCCATTCGACGACCGCCCCGCGGAAGACGTCCCAGGGACCCGGCCCCGCCCACGCCGACGGGGCCGTGACCTGTGTCTCCGCGAAGGCCGTGTGCGCAAATTCAGTACGCAAGTACGCCTTCCGCGGCCGAGAATCAAGGCTCACGAACGGGAGGACGCAATGAGCCGGGCGAACCTGACTCTCCATGAGCTGCTGCCGCCGCAGGAACTGGCGGCGGCCGTCGACGCGGGGCACGTGACCCGAAAGGGCCACCCCCGGCTGCCGCTGTCGATCTACACGTACACGAGGACGTGCCAGTACGAGCGGGTGTGGAACCGGGTGACCACTCGCTGCCGCGGTCTCGTCGCCGACGACGAGACCGGCGAGGTCGTGGCCCTGCCGCTGCCGAAGTTCTTCAACGTCGGCGAGCACGAGGCCGGTCTGCCCCATGCGCCCGCCCTCCCGGACGAGCCGTTCGAGGTGTACGACAAGGTCGACGGAAGCCTGGCCGTGGTGTTCCACTACGCGGGCCGCTGGCACGTCGCGTCCAAGGGGTCGTTCATCAGCACCCAGGCCACCTGGGCGCAGCGGCTGCTCGACGGCAGGGACACGTCCTCGCTGGTGCCCGGAGTGACCTACCTCGCCGAGATCCTTTACCCGCAGAACCGGATCGTCGTCGACTACGGGGACCGCCGCGACCTGGTGCTGCTCGCCGCCTTCGCCAGGGACGGCCGCGAAGTCCCGCTGGACGAGGCCGCCGTCGGCTGGAAGGCCATCGGCTCCGTCGTGACCGTGTGGCCCGCCGTGCCGCTCGCCGAACTCCTGGCGCTGGCCGAGTCCAACCGGCTGCCCGGCGGCCGGACGGCCACCGGTACCGAGGCCGAGGGATTCGTGCTGCGATTCGCCTCCGGAGTCCGTGCCAAGGCCAAACTCGCCGAGTACGTACGGCTCCACAAGGTGCTCACGGGCGTGACGGAGCGGGACATCTGGCGCGGCCACGGCATCCAGCGCTTCGCCGGCCGTCCCGTCAAGCAGCTGGCCCAGGCACTCAACTGCTCCGCAGCCGAGATCGAGGCGTCCGGCGGCAGGCCCCTGGACGCGCTGCTGGAGCAGGTGCCCGACGAGTTCGACGCCTGGGTGCGGGAGGTGATCGCGCGGATCGACACCGAGGTGGCGGAGCGCGAGCGCGCCATCGACGAGGCGTACCGCTCCATCGCCCATCTTGCCGGGGACCGGGGCGCGTTCGCGCATGCCGCGAAGGCGTTGCCCGACCCAGCGGTGCGGCCCGCCATGTTCCAGAGACTGGACGGCCGTTCCACCGAGCTGATGACCTACCGGTCCGTCCGGCCCGAGGCGTCCGATCCGTTCACATCCGACGAGGAGAACTGAAAGTGCCCGTAGTACACGTCATGACCGGCCTGCCGGCCTCGGGCAAGACCACCGCCGCCCGCGAACTGCAGGCCGGTGCCGAGGGCAGGATGCGCCGCGTCAACCTCGACGACCTGCGGCGGATGCTCGACGTGCCGGCACCCGAGCGCGGCCGGTCGCACGCCCACGAGCAGACCGTTCTGGCGATCCAGGACGCCGCGGTGCGGGCGGCCGTGGAGGGCGGCTTCGACGTCGTCGTGGACAACACCCACCTCACGCCCCACATCCCGAAGCGGTTGAAGGCGGCGGTCGCCGGGCAGGCGACCTTCGTCGTGCACGACTTCACCGGTGTACCCGTGGAGGAGTGCGTCCGGCGCGACGCCGGACGGGAGCGTGCGGTGGGCGAGGAGATCATCCGGATCCTCGCCGAGAAGCACGTCAAGGCCACCAGGGGCGGTTGGCGGCTGACGGCGGAGTGGCTGAACGACGAGCCCGCGGTCGAGCCGTACGCCGCCGACCCCGCGCTGCCGGCGGCGGTGATGTGCGACATCGACGGCACCCTCGCCCTCCGGGGCGACCGGGGGCCCTACGACTTCACCCGCTGCGAGGAGGACTTCCTCAACGTGGCGGTGCGCGACGCCCTCGGCTCCTTCCGCCGTGCCGACGGCGATGTGATCGTGCTGCTCTCGGGCCGCGGTGAGGAGCACAGGGAGCGGACGGAGGCATGGCTGGAGCGGCACGACGTGCCCTACGACGAGCTGTGGATGCGCGCGGCGGGCGACCACCGGCGCGACGACGTCGTCAAGGCCGAACTCTTCGACCGCCACGTCCGCAGCCGTTTCGCGGTACGCGTCTCGCTCGACGACCGCGACCGTGTCGTGGCCGTCTGGCGGCGTATGGGCCTGCCGACCTGGCAGGTCAACTACGGCAGCTTCTAGGGCGGTGATCCACAGCCACACCAGGAAGATGATGACGCCGGCGAGGGTCCCGTAGATCCTGTTGCAGGAGCCGAGTCGGGACGCGTACAGCGCGAACCCGCCCGAGGCCGCCAGCCGGATGAGCACGGCGAGGGCGCTGCCCCAGGTGACCCACTTGAAGCCGTGGCCGCGGGCGTTCGGCGCCGCCCGGTAGAGGAGCGCGATCATCAGCGTGACCAGGACGACGAGCACCGGCCACTTGGCGATCGACCACACCGTGACCGTGGTCCCCCCGATGCCGAGCGCCTCGCCGGTCCTGCGGGCCAGACCGCCCGTGAACACGACGATCGCGCCGCTGACCACGCCGAGCACCATCAGGACGACCGTGAGCCCCAGTCGCAGCGGGGCGATCTTCCACAACGGCCGACCCTCGGGCGCGGCCTCCGCGGGGACGGGCCGCCCCACCGGGGCGTCCCCGTCCGTGCCCCGGGTGACACGGGCAGCGACGACCGTACGGTCGGCGGGCAGCGGTTGTACGGTAAAGGGAACCGCTTGCCGCGTGCAGCCGGTGACCGCGGAGGCCACTGGTCGAGCCCGCTTTCGGCACGCCGTTCAGGGCGCAGGACGCGGCAGGTACCAACCGCGGCACCCCGGGTGGTGGTCCTCCGGCCGAAGCGAGGCGACTTTCGATGTTGATGGCACACCCTGCGGTCCTGGACAACCTCGTGGAACAGTACGAGACGCTCCGGCTCCTGCACGCCGAGAACGGCAGCGAGCCCGTCCGCCGCCGCATGGAGGACGTGGCGTACACCCTGTGCGTGTCCACGGGAACGAGCGACGTCGACGCGGCACTGATCGCCGCGCGCTTCCATCTCCCGGGCGCGCGCCCGGAGGACGACTCGGTGCTCTCCACCTGACCGCATCCGGCGAAGGGCCACCGGCCCAGTCGTCCAACGGCCCCGGATCGCCCGGCACGGGGCGTCGGCGTAACGTCGAAAGCGAGGGCGTACGGGCTCGCCTCTCCGTCTGCCGCGGCCGAGGCGGGGGAGGGCAGCCCGGTGAAGTGAGGCGAAACGCGATGAGTGCCAGCAGTCGTGACGACGTGGTCCGCAGTGTCTTCTCCACGACCGATGCGGAACGGGGCAGGGCGTATCTGGCCTCCGCCTACGGCGCGGACATCCGAATGGGAGTGCCGACGCCGTCCTTCCGCGCGCCGTTCCGGCACGAGCGGCGTGCGACGCCCGAACTGGCCCTGGACGCGGTGCGCGTTCCGGCGGAGGCCCGCTACTTCCTGGAACCCGCGCGGCACCTGCTGATGACGCAACTCCTCTCCGGGCGCCAGGATGTCGACTGCGCCGGCACCGACACCAGATGGCTGCCGGGGGACGTGATGCCCGCCGGCCGGCCCGACGTTCCCCACCGCACGCACGCCGACCACGTCGAGGCACGCACCGCGCGGATGGAGCCGGAACTGCTGCGCGACGTCGCGGGCCTGGGTGAGGAGGAGCCGCGCGAGCCGATGCGGATGCCACGGTCCCAGGTGCCCGCGCCGGCCGAGCAGGCTGCGGTCTGGCAGGCCGCGACGCGCCGGGCGTGGGATCTGCTCGGCGAGGACAGCGCCGCCGGTACCCCGCTCTCGCGCGACGCGGCGGCCCGCATGGTCGCGGCGGTGGCCCTGTCGATGTTCCCGAACAGCTACACCGAGCACGACCCACTGGCCTCCGGCACCGGCAACGTCGGTGAGGCGACGGTGGACCGGGCGGCACAGTACATCCACGACCACGCCGACCGTCCGATCACGCTCACGGACCTGGCCGCCGCGGCGGGAGTCTCCGCCAGGACCCTCCACGACGGCTTCCGCCACTTCCACGACACGACCCCCATGGGCTACCTGCGCCGGGTGCGCCTGGAGCGCGCGCACCGCGAACTCCGGGCGGCGGAGCCGGGGGAGGGCGAATCGGTCGAGACCGTCGCCGCACGCTGGGGCTGGGGCGACCCGGGTACCTTCTCCGCCGCGTACGGACGGGTCTACGGGACGGCCCCTTCGCAGGCGCCGACGGCCGCGGGGCTCCTGCACGACTGACGCGAATGGACGCCTGCCGTGGGGGCGGGGCAGGCGTCTCCACCCCTCGAGGACGGAGTCCCGGGGACGTGGTGGGAACGGTGCTGCGGGCATCGGACTCGGAACGCATGCGGCCGGGCGCTTTGCCGTGAAATGCGGTCGCCCCGGGCCGCCGCCCGGTAGTCAGTCTGGTCAGGCGAACCGGAATCCCCATGCGACCGCGGGGACGCCGATGGGACGGTCGGGAGAGTGTGCTGTTCGCGAAGAAATTGTGACGGTGTGTGGTTGTGACGTGATCGCCATCGCCTTGTGCGGGGCGGATTCACCCGGCGAAACGGCCGTAGGTCAGCGGTTGCACGGATCGAGGAATGTCCACCTTCGCTCGACTGGCCCCAAGGTGGTAGCACGCAGTAAGATACGTGCCTGCGGGTTTGTTTTTGGCCTCCTGGAAACAGCACGGTCCGCCGGAACCAGGCGGCGGCAGGCAAGAGGGGAGTCCGTATGGCGCAGCAGGAGCGTGCGGTCAGGACGAGGCAGGCGATTCTCGAGGCCGCAGGCGCGGTCTTCGCGGAGCGGGGATACGGATCGACGAGGATCTCCGACGTCTACCAGCGAGCAGGGATGACGAAGGGGGCCTTCTACTTCCACTTCAGTTCGAAGGAGCAGCTGGCCCAGGAAGTCCTGGACACGCAGATGGTGAGTCAGACCGGTCATCTGCCGGGGTACGCACGTGAGGTGAAGCTGCAGGAGGCGGTGGACTCGGCTCTGCTGGTCGCCCACCGGCTCCACTTCGACAGCCTGCTGCAGGGCAGCATCCGGCTCTCCATCGACCAGGGCAGCGACCTGGACCGCCGGCCGCCGTACCAGGCCTGGGTCGACTTCCAGACCGAGGTGCTCGGCGAGGCGAAGGAGCGCGGCGAGCTGCTGCCGGACGTGGATGTGAGGATGTACGGCGAACTCCTCGTCGGTGTCTTCTCCGGCGTCCAGATCATGTCCGGAGTGATGACGGGGTGGGACGACCTGGAGGAGCGCATCGCGAACCTGTACTCGATCCTGATGCCCTTGATCGCCACGCCGGAGACTCTCGCGGAACTGGACATCTCCCCGGACCTCGGCCGGCGTCTGATGGCGGAGCGCGAGGCCTAGTACTGCAACCGCATGTGTGGGTCGTGGCCTCGGCGTTGGTAGTGGCAGCGGCGGGCTCGGGCTTGGCTACGGCGTCGGAAGTGTGACCAGCGCAGACGATGCTCGTTGGTGTGGCGTTGGGGTGTGATGACGACGTGCCCGATCATCCGGCGGATCTCCGGGACGCTGAGGGGTATGAGGCCTCGCTCGTCGTCTGGGCTGCCCCTTTTGCGGCTTCTGTGGCGCGGATGGCGGTCAGGTAGGCGAGGGCGGCCATCGCGAGGGTGATGTGCCGGTACCAGGCCCGGTAGAGACGGACCTGGTAGTGGTCCAGGCCGCATTCTCCCTTGGCGGTCTGGAAGCATTCCTCTACCTGCCATCGCGCTCCGGCGGTCCTGACCAGGTCTTTCAGCCGCGAGGTGACGGGCCCGTAGCAGACGTAGTAGGCGATCTCGGTGGGGTCGCTGATGTTGCGGCGGGCCAGGACCCAGTGCCCGAAACCGTCCACCCACTGGGCCCGGATCGCGATCCGGGCCCAGTCGTGGAATCGCTGGCCGTGCGCGCCCGCACCGGCGGAGATCCGCTTCCATGCCTGCCGGGGCAGGCGGGTGATCAGCGCACGGACCTCGGCGTCGGTGCCGTCGGCGGTGGTCACTGTGTCATTGACTTTGGTGGCCAGCACGTAGGCGACGTGCCGTTCCTCCAGCCAGGCCCGCAGGTGCTTGACCTGGCCGTATGCCTCATCTGCGGTGACCCAGGCGAAGGGGACGCGTGCGTCGATCGCGCGTTGCAGCATCCACTTGAAGTGCTCGATCTTCGTGGCGAACGGGACCTCGTCACCGATCCCGGCCGCCCGGCACCGCTCGCGGTCGTCCGTCCAGGAGACCGGGATGTACAGCTCGCGGTCGATCAAGGCCCGGCCCGCGGCGGAGGCATAGGCCAGGAACGTGCCGATCTGGCAGTTCTCCGTGCGTCCGGCCGTGCCGGAGTACTGCCGCTGGACTCCGGCTGACTTGACGCCCTTCTTCAAAAACCCGGTGTCGTCCCCGATCAGGACCGCATCCTTCGCTCCGATCGTCTCGACGACGAAGTCACGGATGTCGTCACGGACCGCGTGCTCGTCCCAGTCGGCGAAGTTCAGCAGTCTCTGGAAACCGTCCGGCCGACGCTGGCCGGCCTGCTCCGCCAGCGTCCACCCGTTCTTCTTCTCCAGCGGCGAGAGCAAGGTGGACAGGTAGTCCAGCGCCCGCTCACGCGGCTCCGACCTGCCAAAACGTCCTGCGAACCGGGCATGGAGACCAGCTATCCCGTCGGACCAGTCCTCGATCTGCGCGACCGTCAGCGATTCATCACACAGTCAGCCCAACGACCAACACGACACTCCGTCACGCCACATGCGGTTGCAGTACTAGTGCCGCGTCAGGCAGGACGTGCCCGTGTCGGGGAGCGGCGTCCGGTGCACGGGGTCTCCCCGGGCCCTCCGGTCGAGGGGGTGGGGTCTCCCCAGGCCCTCCGGGCCGAGGGGAAGATCGCAGGGCGCCGGATCGACCTCGCAGTGGGCCTGATCGGTTGATTCGGCAACGCCGCGAGTCGCCGTCCCGGGCGCCGCGACGGGGCGAACCCCGCCCGACGCGGTTCCGGTCCCCACACCGGCGGCCGGTGCGCGAAGTGCGCAGAGGACGTGCGCGACCACGCCAGACCGGGGCCTCTCCGCCGTCTAGAGTCGGCGACGGCGCGGGACCTCGGTGCGGAGCGAGAGCGCACCGTCCGGGTGGGCCCGCCGCGGCCGGATGCCCCGTTCACGCGGAGAGCTGCCGGCCCCGGAAGGCTTCAAACCACCGACGAAGGTGCCCCGAGGTGCTCCCATGACTGTCCTGCGCACCGAAGAGACCGAGCGCGAAGCGCCGTCCGCACGCCGCCTCGGGCCGGACCTGCAGATCGCGGCGGAGGTGGTCGGAGCCGACCGGGTCACCCCGCTGCCGGCGGGGCTCGGGCCGAACGTGAGCCGATACCGCTCCCGCGCGGTCGCCGGTGTCGTCCGGCCGCGTACGGCCGAAGAGGTCCGCCGCCTCGTCGAACTGTTCGCCGACGACGACCTGGCGCCGCTGCATGCCTTCAGTACCGGCGGCAACTGGGGCCTGGGCTCGCGCGAGCCGGCGCGGGACGGAGCCGTGGCAGTGGACCTCGCCGGACTCGACCGGATCCGCGCCCTCGACACAGCCGGGGGCTGGGCCGTGCTCGAGCCCGGAGTGACCCAGGCCTCTCTCGCCGAACGGCTCGCGGGTACCGGGCGGATGCTCAACCTCACGGCCTCGTCCGCTCACACCAGCGTCGTGGGCAACGCCCTCGACCGCGGCGTCGGTCTGCGGCGTCAGCGGGTCGACGATCTGGCAGGACTGGAAGTGGCCCTGCCCAGTGGAGAGTTGATACGGGTGGGCTGGTGGCCCGTCCCGCACATGACCACCCCCGTGTACGCCCATGGGCTCGGCCCCTCGCTGCTGCCGCTGTTCGTCCAGTCGAACCTCGCAGTGGTGACCGCTGCGGCCGTACGTCTGCTTCCCCGCCCCGAAGCCCTGCGGGTCGTCCGGCTCGACTTCCGGCCCGAGGTGCTCGGGCAGGTCGCGGCCGAGATCCGCAGCTGGGTGAGCCAGGGGCTGGCCAGGGGTGTGGTGAAGATGTACAACGAGGCGGCGGCGCGGGCGTACGGCAGTCCCCCCGGGCTCCATCTGGCGCACGTGTGCGTCGACGGAAGCCGGCGGGCGGTCGACGCGCTGACCCGCATCGTCACGGAGGAGGCCGCCGGCTCCGGCCTCTTCCAGGACGTCTCCTCGACCGACGCCACCGATCCCGACAGCCCGCGCCACGAGGTCGCCCGGCTCGTCGAGCGGGCCTACGCCGGCGAACCCGACGCCGCCGACGTCCTGTTCGAGGCCAAGACGGGGGCTTCGGCGGCCCGCCTCGATCAGGACGGCGGATTCCTCTTCTTCCTGCCCCTGGTGCCCTTCACCGGCCCCGCCCTCGCCCGGGCAGACGAGCTGCTCGCCCAGGTGCGGGCCGAGACCGGGATCCGCTGCGGATCCACCGCCAACGCCCTCGACGCCGATGTCGTCGACTGCGTCATCACGATCAGGTTCGACCGCGACGACGGTGCGGCGGTCGAGCGAGCCCATCGGGCGCACGACCGGCTCCACGAGTTGTTCGCCGCGGACGGCTTCACCCCCTACCGGCTCGGGATCGAAGACGCCGACCGGGCCGACCGGCCGGCCCCCGACCCCGAGGCGCGGGCCTTCGCCCGGCGCCTGAAGGAGCTGGTCGACCCGCACTGTGCCATCGCGCCCGGCCGCTACGCCTGACCCGTTGCGCACCACCGCCCGTGCCCGTGCTCACGCTGGGAGAGTCCCGAAATGAGTCTGCCTCACATCCCGGACGTCCCCGATGTCCAGAACGCCGCGACCGGACGGGTGGTGGACCCCCTCACCGCAGAGGAGATCCTGGTGCGGGCGAAGCAGGCCGCACCGAGGCTCCGCGAGCGAGCCGAAGAGATCGAGCGGATACGCCGGCTGCCTTCTGACGTCGTGGAGATGCTGCGTACGACCGGCGTGTTCCGGATGGCCCTGCCCAGGTCCCGGGGAGGGCCCGAACTCGACGCGGTCCAGCAGACCGAGGTGATAGAGGCACTGGCGCACGGGGACGCCTCGGCCGCCTGGTGCGCCATGATCGGTATGGACACCCCCATCTACGCCGGATACCTCGACGAGGACGTCGCCCGCGGCCTGTTCACCGACCCCGACGCCATCACCGCGGGCGCCATCATGCCGATGGGACGGGCCGAGCGGGTACCCGGTGGCTTCCGGGTCAGCGGCCACTGGCACTTCGGCAGCGGCATCACCCACAGCACCTGGGTCGTGGGCGGTGTCCTGGTGACCCGTGACGGCGAGCCCGAGCCGGGTCCGCGCGGCACCTCCGAGCACTGGCGGATCGTCGTGGCACCCGTGACGGCCTTCGAGATCATGGACACCTGGCACAGCACCGGACTGGCCGGCAGCGGCAGCCACGACTACCGGGCCGAGAACCTCTTCGTCCCCGAGGAGCACACATTCAGCTTCGCCGAACAGCGGCCCGGCGGTGTGGCCCCGGGTCCCGACGCGGTTCTGCGCAACATGCCCGGTGTGCCGCTCGGGGTGGCGCGGGCCGCCCTGGACCATGTGCGCGAACTGGTGCCCACCCGCCGGGACCGGCCGACGGGGACACCGTGGTCGGAGAGCTACCGCGTCCACATGACCGTCGCCGAGGCCGAGATGGATCTCTCGGCCGCGCGGTACGCCGTATACGGGAGCTTGCGCGACCAGGGAAGGATCCTGCGGCACGGCGGCACCGCGACCCCGGACCAGCGGGCCGCGACGGTCCTCGCCCGCGTGGGCGCGTTCCGGACCGCCCGGTCCGTCGTGGCCCGGCTCTTCGACCTGATGGCCACCGCCGCCGTCTACCGGCCGTCACCCCTGGACCGCTGGCTGCGCGACCTCAACACCATGTGCCAGCACGTCATCGCGCAGGACCAGGTCGTCCAGTCCGTGGGTGCCCAGCTGCTCGGTGGCACCCCGCACAACCCTTACAGCGTCGGTATCGTCGGGTGAGCCGGTGCGCGGGCCACCGGGCCGAGGGCACCGGCGCACCGGCGACGGTGGGGGTTTCACGGTCCGGCGAGCCCACCACCCGGGCCGGCAGCCCGGCGCGGCGACAGGCCGGCCGACGCCCGGTACCAGGGCACGCTCTCGGCGAAGTCCGCGGCGAATTCCAGGGCAGGGCCGGTGCCGAGGAGATTCCACAGGTGGGAGCTGTCGTACCAGTGATCGACCGTGAGCAGGGACAGCCTTCGCCGCCACGTCGCGTCGCGTGCCGCGCCGAGCTGCTCGGCCGCCTGCGCCCGTGTCAGCTCACCCTGCGGAAGCGGCAGGTCGAGGGCGGCCGCGGTCGCCTCGATCAGAGCGCGCACCCGCACCGGCTCGGGTCGGCTCGCATGCAGCACCTCGCCGACCGGCAGGGAATCCCGCACTGCGAGCGCCGCTATCACCCGGGCCAGGTCGGCCACCCCGATCACCGATACGCGCGCCAGCCCGCCCGCCACCCAGTGCGGCACCACCCTGATGAACTCGGCGAGCGCGGGCACCACCCAGGTGTCACCGCTCCCGTAGACGAGGTGGGGCCGCAGCACGAGCCCACCGGAGGCCAGTACGCGCTCCTCGCCCGCCAGCCGCGTCACACTGGTCGCCGTCGTCGGTCCGACCGTCAACTCGCCTTCTCGTGCGCAGAGATGGCGACCGTCCCGGTACACGGCGGTGGTCCCCAGCTGAATCACCCGCCGGACCCCGGCCCGCTCGGCTTCCGCGAGCAGCGCCGCCGTACCCCCGTCGTTGACCTCCGTACAGGTCCGAAGCGTGCCGCCGATCTTCGAGGCCAGATGCAGCACGGTGTCCACCCCGTCGCAGATGCCGCGCAGGGAGTCGGGCCGGTCCAGACTCCCGGTACGGACCTCGGTCCGGACGCCGGGGCCGAGCCGGGGCCGTCTTCGATGGGCGAGCAGTCGGATCGCCGGCGAGGAGCCCGTCGCGTCGCCGGTCGAGAGGAGGGCGGCGACGCGGGAGCCGACGAATCCCGTCGCTCCGGTTATGAGTATGCGTCTGCGAGTCATTCCTGCCTGCCTTTCCTGCGCTATACCGGCCAGGGCCCGGGAACCTGCTCCTGCATTCCGGCGCGACATGCCGGAGGTGGAAATTCTGGTAGCGTTCCGACATGGCAAGAGATGGAATTCTGGCAGGCAAGAACACGCTTATCACCGGTGCCAGCAGCGGAATCGGTGCTGCGGCCGCCAAGGTCTTCTGCAAGGAGGGGGCGACCGTCACGCTGGTGGCCCGGCGCGAGGACAAGCTCGCCGCGCTCGTCGCTGAACTCCGTGAGCAGGGGCATGAGGCCGACTACGCGGTTGCCGACGTTGCGTGCGACGTCGAAGTGGCCGCGGCCGTGCAGCACGTGGTGCGACGCTTCGGAAGACTTGATGTCGCTTTCAATAATGCCGGTGCCGGCGCCGCGCAAATTCCGATGCACCGCATGTCGGAAGAAATCTACGACATGATTATGGACACCAATGTGAGAGGTGTCTGGAACTGTATGCGTCATGAGATCTCCGCAATGCTTGAGCATGGTGGATCCATCGTGAACACCAGCAGTACGGCGGGCCTTGTCGCCACCCCTGTCGCAGCGCCCTATATCGCCTCCAAACATGCCGTACTCGGTTTGACGAAAGCCGCCGCGGCCGAATACGCCGCGCAGGGCATCCGGGTCAACGCAATCACTCCGGGAACAACGCACAGTGAGATGATCGACGGCTGGATCGCAAGCGACCCCGAGGCCGAGGGCCGGCTGCTGCGGACGGCGCTGCTGCCCAGGATCGCCGAGGCCGAGGAGATCGCCGAAGCCGCGGCCTGGCTCGGCAGCGACCGTTCGTCGTTCGTGGTGGGCGCCACGGTGCCGGTGGACGGCGGCTGGACGGTCCGCTGAAACGACTCCGCACCCGCCGGACGTCCCTGACGATGCATCCCGGACAGGGATGCATCGTCAGGCGTGCGGTGGTGAGAGCGAGCAGCCCGTTCCGTCGGGGGCGATGGCGACGGCTCGCGCATTGCGCCGGCGGGCCGGGTCGCTCGATGTCGCGGTGGTGCAGGGTGGTCGAGCGGGGGACGCCGAACGGGGTGGGGCCCGTTGCGGGCGGTCGACCGGGCTCGTGCCGGTGGTGAGCCGATGCGCTGGACCTCGGGAACGGTGTGGTCGGGAGGTGCGATCGAGCGAGTGGAAGTGCTGCGATGCGTCGGACCGGCACGGCGGCAGCGGTCCGGAACCGGAGGAGTTCGGATGCGGCGGGAAGGTGCGGCATCGGTCTCGAGGGGGACTCCGGTCTGGCGCAGCCTGTCAGAGCGGGGTTGCCTGGTGGAACTGTACGGCGAAGGCGGGCTGTTGAGCCTGCTCGCCGGTGACGCGGAGGGACGGTGAGCCGTCCGGTCCTGTGGCGAGGTCCGCCTGTATCCAGCAGGGGGAGTCGAACTCCACGTACCGGGTGCAGGTCACTTCGCAGGACGACGCCGTGAACGGCCGTCCGCCGAAGAGGGGATACCCGGCCTGCAGGGCCGCTTCGAGCAGCACCATCGCGGGCACGTGGTTGTTGCTGTGGTCGAAGAGGAGCTCGTTGGCGGTGTCGGCCCGTAGCTGCCACCGTCCGGGTCGCTTGTCCGGTGAGAGTGCGACGTCGCACTCCCTGGTGCGGCGGACGGCGGCGGGTTCCACCGGTTCGGGCAGCGTGATGTCCGTGGGCGGCCACTCGATGTCGTGCCGTTCGCCGCGAAGCCGTCGGTACGCGCCGGGTGAGACGATGCCGTAGCGGGTGGATCCCTTGCCGACGACCCGGCCGTCGATCCGGATCGCCATCTGCAGGGAGACCTCCGCGGGGATCCTTCCCCGCGTGCGCATCTCACTGACGTGTACATCGAGTTCGAGATCCGTGGGTGCGTGCGCCTTCTCCAGGAACCGCGGATCGAAGTGCTGGCTGATCTCCCAGACCACGAACTGATGGCCGAGCGGCACGCCGAGCTCCGCGTGCGACGTCAGCAGGCCGGCCTGGCGGACCGTTTCGATGACGAGCGAAGGGGTGTAGCGCCCGTCCCGCAGGTACAGCGGGTGCGTGGCCGGCCAGCGCACGGAGACGGTGAAGTGTTCGTCCGTGTGCCGGGTGATGCCGGTCGGTAGAACATCGCGCGGATAGGTCCGGTGGACGAGCTTCCTGGCCACGGCCTCGACCGTGCGGTGAGTGGCGGGCTCGGGTGTGATGGCCGGAAGAAGCGCCTGGTGTCTCCCCCCATGGGAACCTCTGGGCCTTGCCGTTGCGGTGCTCGGAGTCATTGCTCTTCCTTCTCTGCTGCTGTGAAGGTGCATGACGGGTTGGCTGGTCCCACCCCCGTGCCCCGTAAGATACGTGCATGCGGGTTTGTTTTTCAATGGCCGGGAGCGGTTCCGTGTGAATCGGGTGGGCTGTCGCCTCCCGGGATGTACAGAGGTGCAGGTGAGGCGCGAGTCGCCGCCCCGGCGCCGAGCACCGGAGGGCGCGCGGGGCGGCGACCGCTCCACCGGGCGCGGCGACCAGACCGGCGACTCGGTGGCGTGCGCCGGGATCCCGCCTCATGGGGTCGGCCGGCCCCGGCCGGTCAGGTGGTCGATCCTGCGGCGCACCGACGGACTCCGGAACCCCTACCTGACACACGGTGGCGAACTTGCCGCTGTCTCGAATCGCTCTTTCCGATGGCAGTTGCATACCCGCATGCCGGTTTGTTTTTCTTCTCCTGGCTCCGCGGGGCCCGCAGCTTCCGTGTCCAGGAGTGGAGAAGCCAGATGATCAAACTTGACGACATCCGTCGGCACGCCGCCGACCGCCCGGACAGGTCCGCCGTCGTGGACGGCGAGAACCGGCTGTCCTGGGCTCGGTTCGCCGACGTCGTGGACCGGTTCACCGCGGGGCTGGCGGCTCTGCTGCCCCAGGGCCGCCCGGTCCGTGCCGCGTTCCTCGCGGACACCGGATGGGAGCTCGCGGTCGCGATGGCGGCCTGCCGTACCCTCGGGGTCTCCTGTACGGGGCTCGACCCGGCCCAGCACCCCGACGCCCTGACGCACGCGCTGCGAGAGATCGACCCCGTCGTGGTTCTCGTCGCCGAGGAGTACCGGACTCTGCTCGGATCGTGCTCCTGGCCCGCCGGCGAGCGGGCGCTGCGCGTCCTGCTGGACGGCGTCGAGGCGGCCGAACCGGGCGAGAGCCCGTTCGCCGACCTCCTCGCGGCCCGGCCGCTGCGGGAACTGCCCGCGCCGCCGGACCAGGAGTCGTTCATCGTGGTTCCCCGTGGCGCGGTGCCAAGGGTCGCGGTCCGGCCGGCCGGTGCCGAGGATCGGGAACTCATCGACCATGTCGAGGAGTTCGGATTCGACGCGAGCGACGTCCAGCTGACGTCCGCTCCGCTGTGGCAACCGCTGGCGCAGAGCATGACCCGGACGCTGCTGACCGTGGGCGCCACGGTCGTTCTCGACCGGGCCGGGATCCCCGAGCGGCTCTGCGCGCTGCTCGAGGGCGAGGGGGTCACCACCGCGGTGATCGCACCGGCGGTCCTCACCCGGCTGCTCGCGCACCCGGCCTCCGCCGGGCACGCCCGATCCGGCCCGCTCCGCTGCGTGGTCGCCTCCGGCCGGGACCTGGGTCGCTGGGTGGTCAACTCGGCATGGGAGCGGCTCGGTCCGGTGCTGCACCTCGCGTACGCGCCGCCCGAGACCGGACTTGCGGCGGTCATGGGGCCGGACGAGTCCCTGGTGGCCCGGATGCGATCGGGCCGGGCGGCACTCGGCAGCACCCTTGTGGTCCTCGACCGGAAGGGCCGGCCGGTGGCGGCGGGAACGCCAGGCCGGGTCGCGGTCGCGGGCCATCGGCTGATGGACCGCTATCTCGACGGCGAGCGGCCCTTCGCCATGGTCGACACCGGCCGGGGTGCGCAGCGGTTCTTCGTGACGGAGGACCGCGGCGTGCTGGACGGCCACGGGCTGCTGACGCTGACGGGGCGCGGCGGTGGGGCGCCCCGGCCGCCGCGTGACAGCGCCGTCGACGCGGCGCTGTTCCGGCTCGAGTCCGATCTGCTCAACCTGCCCTGCCTGCGGGACACCGCAGTCCTGCGGGTCGATCTACCCGCGCTCGGCGACTCGCTCGTCGTGCCCTTCACCGCGGTGGCCGTCGGCCGCGAGACCACCGGCTACCGCGCTCTGAGCGAGGCCTGTGCCCGCAGGGTGCCGTCGATCCCGGCGCACGTCATCGCCGTCGACACCATTCCCTACAGCCCCACCGGCCGGATCAGGACGGCGGAGCTGCTCGAGGCGGTCGTCCCGATCATCACCCTGAAACTGCAGCTCGAGCAGTCGGAGCACCAGGAGATTTCCGCATGAGTGACACCTACGGTCGCGAACCGTTCGACGTGGACGACTTCGCGTACGACGACTACGCGTACGAGGCCGACGCGTACGACGGCCATGCCTACGAGGCCGACGCCGCCGACCTGTTCGACACCGTCGGCGCCCGTGGTCTCGACGACGGCTTCTTCGCTCTGGAACTGGATCTGCTCGAACTGCCCTGCATCCAGGAGTCCGCGATCGTCTGCACCGATCTGCCCGAGGTGGGCGAGGCGGTACTCGCGGTGTACGTCCCGCTCTCACCCGAACTGGAGATCGCCGGGCGCCGGGCCGTGCTCGCCGCCTGTGAGCGCCGCCTGCCCGGGCTGTTCTCGCACGCGGTCGCCCAGGACGGCATACCACGCTCCGCCGAGGGTGCGGTGCGTGAGGACCTGCTGCTCGACCAGGTGCTGCCGCAGGTCGCGCGCGACCTGATGTCGCCGGCCGCGATGTCCGACTGAACCGGGCGGCATCCGGTGAGTCGTCTCGCGGCACTGGAAAAATACATCCATGCTGGTATGTTATTTGGAGTGGGGGCGGTTCGTGGCCGCAGGAAGGGGCTGTGACGTGCAGATCCAGCAGTTGCGCGCGTTCCGCGAGGTGGCGAGGGAACTGAGCTTCACCCGCGCTGCGAGGAACCTCCACTACGCGCAGTCGAGCGTCACCGCCCAGATCAAGAGCCTTGAAGAGGCCATGGGCGCAGTGCTGTTCGACCGCAGCCGACGCCAACTCGCCCTCACCGAAGCCGGTCTGCGGCTCCTGCCGCACGCCGAGCGCATCATCGAGATCACCGAGGCCGCCCACCGCGACGTGGCACGTGCGAAGGAAGCCGGCTGCCCGCGGCCGGCTGCGCGACGCATCCCGGCCTGAGCGCACGGGGCGCACGGCACCGAGGCACCTCCGGCACCGTGCCCGGCCCCCGGCACGGCCGGCCCGCCAGGGTGCCGGTCGTGCCCGCTCGCCGCCGTGCCGGCGCGGATCAGGCCGCGCGTGATTCGGCAAATGCCGGTGCGCGGCACGGCAACTGCGCGGTCGCGCCGGTTCGTAGAGTCACGGTCGTCGGACCGTGTCCGTGAGACCTGGACACCCGTGTTCCCCGAGGCGCCGCTCTGCGTGGTCGCACCAGAGCCGCCGCCCGCATACTGATTGGTGACTGACAGATGTCCCGTGGAATTTCGATCGGCGTCGTCGGGGGCGGTGCCGCCGCTGTCTGCCTGATCGACGCACTGGCCCGGAGTACGGGCGAGCCCGGCCGTCTCACCGTCTTCGAGCCCTCACCGCACCTGTGGCGCGGCCGGGCCTACCAGGTGGACACCGAGATCCTGCGGGTCAACTCGACCCCGGACGACATGTCCGTACGGGCGGGAGACCCCGGCCACTTCGCGCGCTGGCTGAAGGCCCGGGACCGTATCACCGGGATCGCCCAGGGCGTCGACCGGCTGTCCGGCGCCCGCTTCCCGCCGCGGACCGTCTACGGCGAGTACCTGGAGCAGTCCGCCCACGAGGCCCTGCGCGGTCTGCGCCGCGACGGCTGGCGGGTGGACATCATCGGCGGAGCGGTCACCGCCGCCGACCGGCTGTCCGGCCATGTGCTGCTGCACACCCGCCGGGGTCGCGCCCGTGCCTTCGACTACGTCGTCCTGAACGTAGGCGGCGACGGTCCCAAGGACATGTACGGGCTCAGCGGGGCCCCCGGTTTCATCGCCGACCCGTACCCGGTCGCCGGCAAGCTTCGGGACATCGATGACCACGACGAGGTAGCCGTCATCGGCTCCGGCCTGACCGCCGTCGACGTGGTGCTCGCGCTCGCCGCCCAGGGGCACCGGGGCCGGATCAGCCTGCTCTCCCGGCGCGGTGTGCTGCCAGGCGTCCGGCAGCGGCCCGCCTCCTTCTCGTTGCGCCACCTCGTCCCGGAGCGGGTGGCCGAACTGGCCCTCAGCGGCGACGGCGTGAGCATCGAGAGCCTCGCCACCGTGCTGCGTGCCGAGTTCCGGGACGCCGGGGCCGACCTTGACACGGTGGTCCACGACATGCTCCGGGTGGACCTCGAGGAGCCGGTGGACCGGCTGCGCCGCCAGATCGACGAGGTCGACTCGCCCAACATGGGCCTGCGCATCCTCCAGCGCGCCGTACCGGAGACCGGCCCCGACATCTGGCCGCTGCTGCGCGAGGAGCAGAAGGTGCGACTCCTGCGAGCCCACTACCGCACCATCATGAGCATGTGCTGCCCCATGCCGCCCAGCAGCGCGTCGGTCCTCCTCGACCTCGTCCGGTCAGACCAGTTGGAGATGTTCTCCGGACTGCAGGACATCACCCCGGCCGCGGACGCCGGCTTCGACGTCATCGCGGCCGACGGCACACGGTTCCACGCCGACCGGGTCGTCAACGCCGTCAACGCCTCCGAGGGCCGCATCCCGCGCGACGCCCAGCCTCTCGTGACCTCCCTGATCCGGACGCGCGCCGCCAGCCGCCATCCGCACGGAGGTGTCCAACTCGCCCGCGCCACCAGTCGGCTGACCCGCAACGGTCGCCCCGACCCGCGCCTCTACGGCCTCGGCAACATCGCCGCCGGAGCGCTGTTCTTCACCTTCGGCATCCCCTCCCTGGTCGACCGCAGCCAGGACATCGTGGCCGCGATCCGCGAGCACGCCGGGACCGTGGGCCATGCCCGAGGCGGCGCCGAAGCCGCCGCCTGAGCCCGGTCCCGACGGCCCGCACCGCCGCACCGCCCGCCCCGAAAGGAGTGCCACGCGCCATGAGACCCCCAGCCCCCCAGCCCCGCCCGCCCTTTCTCGCGGACACCGCCACCGGACTGCCGATCCCCGGCGAGCCGGACCCCTCCGGACCGGACGAGGCCCGCAGGCACCGCAAGCAGCGGCTCGCCGCCGCGCTGCGCCTCTTCGGCAGGCACGGCTTCGGCGAAGGCATCTCCGGCCACATATCGGTGCGCGACCCCGAGTACCCGGACCGCTTCTGGGTCAACCCGTTCGGCGTCTCCTTCCGCCGGGTGAGAGTCGCCGACCTGATCTGCGTCGATGCCGCGGGGCGCGTGGTCGCCGGCAGCCACCAGGTCAATCCGAGTGCCTTCGTGATCCACTCCCAGATCCATGAACTCCTGCCGGGTGCCGAGGCCGCCGCCCACGGCCACACCCCGCACGCCCGTGCCCTGGGCGCCCTCGGCAGACTCCTCGACCCCATCGACCAGGAGTCCGCCGCTTTCTACGGTCGGCAGGTGCTCTACGGCGACTACCAGGGCCCGTCCGTCTCCGTCGAGCAGGGCCGGGACATCGCCGAGAGCCTCGGCGGCAACCGCGCGATCCTGCTGCGCCACCACGGGCTGATCACGGTGGGGGGCTCCCTGGAGGAGGCGGTGCACTGGTTCCTCACCTACGAAAGCTGCGCCCAGGTGCAGTTGCTCGCCCGGGCGGCGGGTACCCCGCAGACCTTCTCCCATGAGCAGGCCGTCTCTGCGGGCGCGGGTTTCGGCGACGAGCAGCTGGGGCGGTTCAGTTTTCAGCTGCTCTGGGACGAGATCACCGCCGAGCAGCCCGACCTGCTCCACGAATAGCCCCTGACGGCCTCGGCACCCCGCGCCGGCTGCCCCGGCCCGGGCCCTCCCGCACCCGGCCCCCCTAGTGCCGCATCGGGCGACGTTCGCCCCGTCGCGGCGCCCGGCACGGCGACTCGCGGCGTTGCCGGATCAACCGAGTAGGCCCACTACGAGGTCGATCCGGGGCCTTGCGATCTTCCCCTCGGCCCGGGAGGGCCTGGGGAGACCCCACCCCCTCGGCCCGGAGGACCCGGGAAGACCCCACCGGCCGGAGGGCCCGGGGAGACCCCACCGGCCGGAGGGCCCGGGGAGACCCCGTGCACCGGACGCCGCTCCTTGACGGGCAAACCTCACCTGACGCGGGAGGGCGTGTTGCGAAAGTAGCGTCGTCCGCCCCCGCCCAGACGGGACCTTCGCGACACGCCCTAGGACCTCACACCCGGAACACAACGAAGGAACTGCTTTGGCTACGTTGCGATGGCTCACCGCGGGTGAGTCGCACGGACCGGCACTGACCGCCGTGCTCGAAGGGCTGCCGGCCGGGGTGGAGATCTCCACCGGCCACCTGGTCGACGCGTTGGCCCGCCGCCGCCTCGGTCACGGCCGTGGTGCCCGGATGACGTTCGAGCGTGACGAGGTGGCCTTCCTCGGCGGAGTACGCCACGGCCGAACCCTCGGCGGCCCCATCGCCGTCCAGGTCGGCAACGCCGAATGGCCCAAGTGGCAGACCGTCATGGCCGCGGACCCCGTCGCGCCGGAGATCCTGTCCCGGCAGGCGCGCAACGCACCACTGACCCGGCCGCGGCCGGGCCACGCGGATCTCGCCGGAATGCAGAAGTACGGGTTCGACGACGCCCGGCCGGTCCTGGAGAGGGCCAGTGCCCGTGAGACGGCGGCCCGAGTGGCGCTGGGCGCTCTCGCCGAGGCGTTCCTCCGGCAGGCCTTCGGCATCGAACTCGTCTGCCATGTCGTGGCGTTGGGTGGAGCACACTCCGACACCGGAGTACTGCCGGGTCCCGGTGACACCGAACGGCTCGACGCGGACCCCGTCCGCTGTCTCGACCCCGAGGTCTCTGCCGCGATGGTGGCCGAGGTGGATCGCGCGCGGCGCGCGGGGGACACCCTCGGCGGGGTGGTGGAGGTGGTCGGGCACGGCCTGCCGCCGGGCCTCGGGTCCCACGTCCACGGGGATCGCCGGCTGGACGCGCGTCTCGCCGGAGCGCTGATGGGTATCCAGGCCATCAAGGGCGTCGAACTCGGTGACGGGTTCGCCCTCGCGGGCGTTCCCGGGTCCCGCGCGCACGACGAGATCGTTTCCATCGACGGGCGGATCGGCCGCAGGACGGCGCACTCAGGTGGGGTCGAGGGCGGCATGTCCACCGGCGAACTCCTGCGCGTCCGGGCCGCGATGAAACCGATCGCCACCGTCCCGCGCGCCCTCGCCACAGTGGACGTCGCCACCGGCGAAAGCGCCACCGCTCACCACCAGCGTTCCGACGTCTGCGCGGTGCCCGCCGCGGCCGTGGTCGCGCAGGCCATGACGGCGCTGGTGCTCGCGGACGCAGCCCTGGAGAAGTTCGGCGGCGACAGCGTCCCGGAAACCGCCCGCAACTTCCGCTCCTACCTCACCCACCTCGCTCCCGGATGACGGAACTCATGCCTCCCACACTCAGCGAATCCATGTCCCCCGCGGCCCCCGCGGCCCGTCCCCCGTCCGCCGCGACACCCCCCGCCCGTCTGACCGTCTCCGGTACGGCCTCCTGTTCCGTCGTCATCGGGGCCGGTGTCTCCCTGAAGACCGGGCACCTGCTCGACAGCACGGCGGTGCGGGTGGCCCTCGTGCATCCGCCGGTCGTGGCCGTCCACGCCAGGCGGATCGCGGAGGAGCTGGAGCAGAGCGGACGCAAGGTGCTGCCGCTCGTCGTACCGCCCGGTGAGGCCGCCAAGGACGCGGGCGTGCTGGTGTACCTGTGGTCGCGCCTTGCGGAAGAGGGGTTCACCCGGTCCGATGCCATCGTCGCAGTGGGCGGCGGGGCGACGACCGATCTCGCCGGGTTCCTCGCGGCGAGCTGGCTGCGAGGAGTGCCGCTGACCCTGGTCCCCAGCACCCTGCTCGGCATGGTCGACGCCGCGATCGGCGGCCGGACGGCCATCAACATCCCCCGGGGGAAGGACCTTGTGGGGGCCTTTCACACCCCGGACCACGTGATCTGCGACCTCGACCTGCTCCAGGGGATGAAACCCGCGGACTACGCCAGCGGGGTCGCCGGGGTCATCAAGGCGGGGCTGACCGGTGACCCGGGCATCCTCGATCTCGTCGAGGCCGACCCGCGCGCGGCCACCGACCCCCGCGGTCCGGTCACCGCCGAGCTCGTCGAGCGTGCCGTGCGGGTCAAGGCCGGCTTCGTCGCCGAGCCGCCGCACGGTCACGGACGCCGCGAGTTCCTCGACTACGGCCACACTCTCGCCCATGCCGTGGAACATGCGGAGCGCTACCGGATCCGGCACGGCCACGCCCTTGCCATCGGGATGAGTTTCGCCGCCGAACTCGCCGCGCTCGACGGCCGGCTGGACCCCGAGCACGTCGAGCGCCAGCGCGAGCTGCTCGTCTCCGTCGGACTGCCCACCGGCTATCCGCGCGAGGCATGGGAGCGGCTGCGTCCGGCGTTCGCCGTGGACAACGGGCCCCGAGGCCACCGGCTCCGTCTCGTCGTCCTGGAGGCACCGGGCCGACCGGTGCTGCTGGAGGACCCCGAAGAGGCGCTGCTGACCGAGGCGTTCACCCGGATCGGCACGTGAGTTCCCGTGGGCTCGTTCTCGGACACCGAACGGGCCGGCCGGCGGCGGCCGCGAGGGAGCCGGCCCGAGGAACCGGCCCGCGCCGGGCCGGTACCGCCGGCGGCTCCGACCTGGTGGCCGAACTGGCGCGGCAGGTGCTGCACTCGCTGCCCCGAAGCGACCAGCGGCGCAGCGGCGAGCTCTACATCAGAGGGCTCCTCGCCGCCCAGGGGCGCAAGACGATCCGCAATGTCGCCTCACCCACCGGCAGGACCGCCGATGCCCAACGGCTGCACCATTTCATCAGCGAGTCGACCTGGGACTGGGTTCCGGTGCGGCGGGCCCTGGCCGACCGGCTGGCGCGCGACGTGCAGCCGTCGGCGTGGGTGGTGCGGGCTGTCGCCGCCCCGTGCACCGGCCGCGCCCCCGCCCGGGCCGACTCCGGTGCGGCCCCCCGCGCCGGAGTCCGCGTCAACGGGCAGCGCTCCGTGGGGCTCTGGGCGGTCACGCCGCTCGGCGGCTTCCCGGCAGACTGGCGGTTGCTGCTCCCGCGGCGCTGGCTGGACGACCCCCGGCTGCGCGCGCGGGTCGGTATCCCGCAGGACGCCCGCCCGCTGGACGCGGTCGGTGCCGGGCTCGACATGCTCCCCGGGTCTCCGCAGTACGGCGCCCGGGGGCATGCACCGGTACTGCTCGACGCCCGGCGCATCTGTGCAGCCCGGACTGTGGCCGCTCTCGGTGCGCGCGGCCTGCCCCATCTGCTCCGCGTCAGTGCGTCGCAACTGCTCGTTCCGGCGGGGGAGCCCCCGCGGCGCACCCGAGCGGCCGTCACGGCGGAGCAACTGGCCGCGGACGCCTCCGCAGCCACCCGTCTCGCCACGACCGGCCCGACCGGCGCGCCCCATGAGGTGAGCCGGTTCGTCTGCCGGGTGCCGGGTGCCGGAGCGCCGCGGCAGTCGGTGCTGCTCGTCGACAAGGATCCGCGCCATCCCCGGCGCGCCGCGTTCTGGCTCACCGATCTGACCGACCACCCCATCGGCGCCCTGGTCCGGCTCACCCGTGCCCCCGGCCTCGTGGCCGGGGAAGCGGCCGGTACCGGGCGCCGGGTCGGTCTGTACGACTTCGCGGGCCGCTCCTTCGCCGGCTGGCACCGGCACACCACGCTCGCCTCCGTCGCCCACACGGCGGCACTGCTGCTTCCCGCCCGCACCGAGGACGCCTCCCGAACCGGCATCGCCTGCTGAGCGCCGGCCTGACCGAAAGAGGAAACCATGACCACCGCTTCGACCGGGCACCACCACCCGAGAACGACCACGCCGCCTTGGACGGAGATCGACCGCAAGGCCGTCGATGTCGCACGCGCCCTCGCCGCCGACGCGGTGGAGCGCGCCGGGCACGGCCATCCGGGCACCGCGATCAGCCTGGCCCCGGCCGCCCACCTGCTGTTCCAGCGGCTGCTGCGGCACGACCCGGCCGACCCGACGTGGGCGGGTCGGGACCGTTTCGTCCTCTCCTGCGGACACTCCAGCCTGACCCTCTACACCCAGCTGTACCTGAGCGGCTACGGGCTCTGCCTCGACGACCTCAAGGCGCTGCGGACCGAGGGGAGTTCGACCCCGGCCCACCCCGAGTACGGGCACACTCCGGGTGTGGAGACCACCACGGGGCCGCTCGGGCAGGGTCTGGCCAACGCGGTCGGCATGGCGATGGCCGCCCGCCGCGAACGTGGCCTGTTCGACCCCGACGCCGCGCCCGGCGACTCCCCCTTCGATCACACGATCTGGGCCTTCGCCTCGGACGGGGACCTGGAGGAAGGCATCAGCCATGAGGCGAGTTCGCTGGCCGGGCACCAGAAACTCGGCAACCTGGTTGTGCTCTGGGACGACAACCGGATCTCGATCGAGGACGACACGTCCATCGCCGTCTCCGAGGACGTGCTGGCCCGCTACCGGGCGTACGGCTGGCATGTGCAGCGGGTGGACTGGACCGAGGGAGAGGGCTATGCCGAGGACGTCCCGGCACTGCAGGATGCGCTGACCGCCGCCCGCGGCGAGAGCGGCCGGCCGTCGCTGGTCGCCCTGCGCACCGTGATCGGGTGGCCCTCTCCCGGCAAGCGGAACTCCGGCAAGATCCATGGCGCCGCGCTCGGCGCCGCCGAACTGGCAGCCCTCAAGAGCGAACTCGGGCTCGACCCCGAGCTCACCTTCCAGGTGCCCGACGGCGTCCTCGCGCACACCCGCGGCGCGGCCGAGCGCGGCCGGATCGCGCACGAGGAGTGGGACAAGCGGTTCCGGGACTGGCGGACCGCCCAGCCGGAGCGGGCCGCCGAGTTCGACCGGATCAGCGCGCGCCGGCTCCCGGACGGCTGGCAGCGGGCACTGCCCGATTTCCCCGCCGGTGAGCAGATCGCCACCCGCAAGGCGTCGGGCGAGGTGCTGACCGCCCTGGCCGGTGCCCTTCCCGAACTGTGGGGCGGGTCCGCCGACCTCGCCGACTCCAACCTCACCACGATGAGGGGCGAGCCGTCCTTCGTTCCCGAGGAGCACGCCACCGCCGCCTTCCCGGGTCACCGGTACGGCCGCACTCTGCATTTCGGCATCCGGGAGCACGCGATGGGCGCGATCCTCAACGGCATCGCGCTGCACGGCGGTACCCGTCCCTACGGCGGGACGTTCCTGGTGTTCTCCGACTACATGCGTCCCGCAGTCCGGCTCGCCGCGATGATGAGGCTGCCCGTGACGTACGTCTGGACGCACGACTCGATCGGCCTGGGCGAGGACGGTCCGACACACCAGCCCGTCGAGCACCTGTGGTCGCTGCGCGCCATCCCCGGACTGGATGTGGTGCGCCCGGCGGACGCCAACGAGACGGTCGCGGTGTGGCGCGGCATCCTCGAGCGCACCGACCGGCCCGCCGGGCTCGCCCTCAGCCGGCAGAACCTGCCCGTGCTCGACCGCTCCCCGGCCTCCGGGCTCGCTTCCGCCGAGGGCGCCGTGCGCGGCGGCTACGTCCTCGCAGAGGCCACCGGCGAAGCCCCCGACGTCGTCCTCATCGCGACCGGCAGCGAGGTTCCGATCGCTCTGGAGGCCCGACGCATCCTCCAGGAGGAGTCCGTCGCCACCCGCGTGGTGTCCATGCCGTGCCTGGAGTGGTTCGCCGAGCAGGACTCGGCGTACCGCGATGCGGTGCTGCCGCCGGACGTCGAGGCCCGGGTCTCGGTCGAGGCCGGTTCGGCGCTCGGCTGGTACGTGCTCCTCGGGTCGGCCGGGGAGGCCGTCGGCATCGAGCAGTTCGGGGCGAGCATGCCCTACCAGCGGCTGTACGAGCAGTTCGGGCTCACCCCCGAGCGGGTGGCCGCGGCCGCGCGCAGCAGCCTGCTCCGCGCCGCGCGGAGGGCCGTGCGGTGAGGTCGGCGGGCGCTGGGCTCTGGTTGGACGGGATCGGCCGCCAGGAGCTGTACGACGGGACTCTCGGCCGGCTGGTGCGGGAGCACGGGGTCCGCGGCGTCTGCTGCGTCCCGGCCGCCGACGGGAGTGCGGGCCCGTCGGCGTACGCACCCCATCTCGCCGTCCTGGCGTGGCGCGACCTGTCCCCCGGCGCGGCGCTCGCGGAGCTGCTGGCCTACGACGCACGCTGGGCGGCCGACCTGCTGCGGCCGCTGCACGAGGCCTCCGGCGGGGCGGACGGGCAGGTCAGCGTCGCGCTCGACCCCCGTCTCGCGCACGACCCGGTCGCCTCGGTGGCCGCCGCGCGGCGGCTGGGGCGCGCCGTCGGCCGGAGCAATGTGCTGGTCGCGATCCCCGCGACCCTGCGGGGCCTCGGGGTGGTCGAGGAGTGCCTGGCGGCGGGGATCGGCGTGCATGCCACGCACGTCTACTCCGTGGAGCGGTACGTCCGTGTCGTCGAGTCCTGCTTCGCCGGACTGGAGCGTGCCGTCAGGGCGGGGCGGGACCCCTCCCGCGTGGCTCCGGTCCTGTCGTTCGCCGTCGACGGCCTGGACGCCGCGGTCGAACGGCGGCTGGGAGAGGCGGACGGCGGCGCGGCCGGCGCGGTGCGGGGCCGGGTGGCGGTGGCGAGCGCACGGATCGTGCGCGAACTCCACGGTCGGCTCCTCGGCAGCGCCCGCTGGGCCGGCCTGGCCCGGCACGGCGCCCGGGCGCCGCGGCTGCTGTGGGGCACGCCGTTCGCCCCGCCGTACGGCAACGGGTCGGAGCGCAGGGCCGGTTACGGTGCGCGGCCGTCCGGGGGCGATCTGGGCCTGGTCGCGTGGGACGCGCTCCGGGCGGTGCCGGCGCCCGTCGGGGCACGGGCCGCGACCCGTGCCGAAGAGGGGCCTCTGACCGAGCGTGCGGCCTGGGAGGTGCTGGCCGCCCTGCCCGGACTCGGCATCTGCTACCGGGAACTGGCCACCGGGCTGGAGCGGTGGGCACTGGTCCGGTCCGGGCGGCGCAGCGAAGAGGCTCGTGCAGCGGTCGCGGCCGCGCTGTGTGAGCGCCGCGCCTACCGGGACGTGGCATGAGCCGATCACTCCCTGCCGGAACGCCCCGTTCGGTCCTCTTCATCGAAAGGTGCGATCAGGTTTGAATACCAGCATGCTGGTATGTTTTCATGGGGAGGATCTGCCGGAGCCGTCCCACCGGGTCGGCTCCCCGGGTCCTCATGCATGAGGAGGGGTTGAGATGCCACGCGTGGATGCCCTGGCACCACAGGACCAGACGGCGGCCGCGGGTGCCGGCAAGGCTCCCGTCGACCGTGGCGGCGTACAGATCACCACGGCGCGCGGCGAGACACTCGACGGCACCACCGCCCGCCACCGGTTCGGCGGGGTGACGGTGTCGCTGGTGCGGGGCGGGCCGCGCGAACTGGTCCTCCCGAGCCGTCGGATCGACGCCGCGCGGGACGGGTACCTGCGCGTCTGCCGTCCGCTGACCGGCGAGATATGGGTGTTCCAGGACGGCCGGCACGGCGTGGTCCGCAGCCCCCAGCTCATCTGCTTCGACTCCACCCGACCGTACAAAGTGATCATGCCGGAGAACTTCCGCATGGTCGACGTGATGGTGCCGCACCGCCTGGTGGGCATCAGCGGCACGGAGGCCGAGAACCTCACCGCGCAGCCCTGGGCCGGCGACCAGGGGCTCGCCGCGCTGCTGTCCACCCTCCTCGACGGGCTCGGCCGGCACGGCAAGGAGGTCGAGACCGCGGTCGACCTTCTCGGCGGCAGCGTCGTCGGACTCGCAGCGGCCCTGTTCAGCGAACGCATGCGCGATGTCGCGGCCGATTCCGAGGTCGCCAGACAGGCCCTCATGCTGCGGATCCAGGCACATGTGCGCGAGCGCCTCGCCGAACCCGATCTCAGCCCGGTCGTCATCGCCCGCCGCCACAACATCTCGCTGCGGTATCTGCAGAAGATCTTCCAGGAGTTCGGCATCAGCCCGGCCCGCTGGGTCAGGGACGAACGACTGGCGCGCTGTCGCTCGGAACTGGCCGATCCGGCCCTGGACCACCTCCCCGTCGCGCTGATCGGTGAACGGGCCGGCCTCTACGGCGCGTCCCGTTTCAGCCGGCTCTTCCGCGAGCGGTACGGCACCACACCACGGGAGTTCCGCAAGGAGAGGGCCGGACTGTGAGGCCCCCTCAGGGGCTCGCGCTCCTCGACGGCGGTCGCGCCCCGGAGCCCGACTGCGCGAACCTCGGCGAAGCGCTCCGCCGGGCGGCCGTGGCAGGCGCCCCCGAGGGTCTCCGCTTCGTCGGTGCCGACGGCGGCGAGACCCACCGCACCTATGCCGAACTGCTCGACGAGGCGGCGCGGCTGCTCGCCGGCATCCGGGCCGCCGGGGTCCGCCCCGCGGAACTGGTCCTGCTGCAGATCGCGGACCCCCCCGACCTCGTCGCCGCCTTCTGGGCCTGCGTCCTGGGCGGCTTCGTGCCCGTCCTGGTCGGGGCCGGGGACCCCGAGGCCGCGCCCCGGCTCCTCGACTCGGTCTGGACCCGGTACGGCAGACCACCGGCGATCACCGGGCGCGGCGCGCGCATCGGCGCGGCCACCCGCTCCGACCCGCGCTGGGCCGGTGCCTGGCTCGGCACACCGGACCGGCTGCGCGGCGCGAGGGCCGACCGCGCGTGGTATCCGGCGCGCCCCGACGGCCTGGCCCTGGTGCTGCTCACCTCCGGCTCCACCGGCGCGCCCAAGGCCGTCACCCTCACCCACCGGAACATCCTCAGCCGCAGCACCGCAACCGCCCGTGCCCACGCGCTCACCAGCGCCACCAGAAGTCTCAACTGGATGCCGCTCGACCACGCGGGCGGACTCCTGCTGTTCCACGTCCGCGACGTCCTCGTGGGTGCCCACCAGGTGCACGCGTCGCGCGCCTGGGTCCTGGAGGACCCCCTGCGCTGGCTCGACATGGCCGACCGGCACCGGGTCTGCACCACCTGGGCGCCCGATTCCGCCTTCGGGCTCGTCAACGACCAGGCACACCGCCTGGGCGGCCGAAGCTGGGACCTGAGCCGACTGCGCTACGTCCTCAACGGCGGTGAGGCGGTGCGCGGAGCCGTCGTGCGCCGCTTCCTGGAACTGCTCGCACCGTTCGGACTGCCCGCGGACGCGGTGTTCCCCGGCTGGGGCATGTCGGAGACCGCTGCCGGGGTGGTGGAGGGCCGGTTCCCCGGGCCCGCCGCCGAGGACGAGCGGTACGTCCCCGCCGGGCGCCCGCAGGCCGGGACAGCGGTCCGCTGCGTCGACGCCGCGGGGCGCACCGTTCCCCTCGGCACCCCGGGACATCTGCAGGTGACCGGCGCGTCGGTCACCCCCGGCTACTACGACGACGCGGCGCAGAACCGCCGGTCGTTCACCGCGGACGGCTGGTTCAGGACCGGTGATCTGGCCTACGTCGAGGACGGTGTCCTCACCGTCACCGGTCGCGCCGACGACGTCGTCGGGGGGACGGGCAGCGAGCCGAGCCGGCACGGCCACGAGATCGAGGCGGTGGCCGAGGAACTCGACTTCGTCACGCCCTCGTACACGGTGGCCTCGACGGTCACCGTAGCGGGCCGGGACGGGCTTGCCGTGTTCTTCCACCCCCGGAACGGCGGCGGGTCCGGTTTCGACACCTCGCTCGCCGCCGCCGCGATCAGGGACCGGGTGGCGGACCGGCTCGGGCTGCGCGTCGACCACGTCGTGCCGCTGTCCAAGGACGACGTTCCGAAGACGGGCGCGGGGAAACTCCGCCGATCGCGGCTGCGGCGGTGGTTCGAGTCCCGAAGTGCCGGCATCGCCGAACCCGGCACCGCCGACGAACGGAACAGGACAGGACTAGGGGAGAAGACACCATGAACGAGGCCACTCCACCCGGAGCCTCCTCGGCCGCCGCCGCACCGGCGGCGCTGCGGATCGGGATACTGGGCCCCCTGGAGGTCCGCACGGAGGGACGGGACCGCACACCGACGGCGCCCATGGCCCGGCGGGCGTTGGCGGCGCTGCTGCTGAACGCCAACCGGCTGGTGTCGACCTCGGCCCTGATCGAGGAGCTGTGGGAGGGCGAGCCGCCGAGGCTCGCCCGCAAGACCGTGCAGACGTACGTCTACCAGATGCGCCAGGCCCTCAGGCCCGGCGACTCCGCCGACACCCGCCGCACCAACCGCCTGGAGACCGGTTCCGGCGGCTACCGGCTCGTGCTGCGCCCCGGTGAGCTGGACCTGTGGGAGTTCGAGCACCGGGTGGCCCGGGCACGCATCGCCCTGAGCGAAGGCGATGCCGTAGAGGGCGCCAGACTCCTGCGCGAAGGGCTCGGGCTGTGGCGCGGCGAGCCGTTCGCGGGCCTGGAGGCCGGTCCGCTCCTCGCCGCGCAGATCGCCCATCTGGCAGACAGCCGGCTGGGAGCACTGGAGCTGCGCATCGACGCGGAGCTGCAACTCGGGCGTCATCGGGCCCTGGTGGGGGAGTTGCGCAAGCTGACCGCCGACCATCCGCTCAACGAGCGGTTCACCGCCCAGCTGATGACGGCCGCGTATCGGGCGGGTCAGCGCGGGGCGGCCCTCGACGCCTTCACGCGGCTGCGCCGAAGCCTGGTCGACGAACTGGGCATCGAGCCGTCGGAACGGCTCCAGGAGTTGCAGCGGACCGTGCTCGGCGCGGAGGCGCCCGTCGAGGCCGTGCCCACGCGGTCCGCCGCGCCGTCCCGCCGGGCCGGGACCGCACCCGCCGTTGCGTCCCAACTGCCGCTGCCCACCGCCGATTTCGTAGGACGCGAGAGCGAACTCGATTTCATCACCGAGTGCCTTGACGAGCCCGGCCCCCGGGTGCTGACCGTGCTCGGCCCCGCCGGCGTGGGCAAGAGCGCCCTGGCCGTGCACGCCGCACACCTGCTGCGCGACCGTTTTCCCGATGGCCAGCTGCACGCCCGGCTGCACGACGGCGCGGACGAACCCCGTGAACCGGGCTCCGTGCTGCGCGCGCTGCTCAAGTCCGCCGGCGCGGCGGGAGAACTGGACCCCCAGGGGCCGGTCGACGAACTCGCCGCCGTCTTCCGCGACTGGAGCTCGGAACGCTCGCTGCTGCTGCTGCTGGAGGATGCCGCGGGCACCGACCAGGTGCTGCCCCTGCTGCCGGGAGGCACCCGGAGCCTGGTCCTGGTGACGTCCCGGATCAGGCTGCCCGGACTGACCGGTGCCCGAGGTCTGTCACTGGCGCCGCTGACCACCGACGACGCGGCCGCCCTCTTCACCCGCGTGGCCGGCGCCTCGCGGGTCGGAGGGGACACGGAGGCGCTGCGGGAGGTCGTGCAGCTCATGGGCAACTTCCCGCTCTCGCTGCGGGCGGTGGGCGAGAAGTTCGCGGTCCGTCCGATGTGGACGCTCCCCGATCTCGCCCTCGGCCTGCGCGACGAGAACCAGCTGGCGGCCGAACTGCGCGACGACGCCTGCAACGCGCTCGCCAGGGCGACCGGTGCCATCGCCCGGCTCGCCCCGCCGCTGCGCCGCGCGCTGCACCTCCTCGCGGCAGCGGCACCCGACCCGTTCGACATCGCGCGGGCCGGCGAGCTGCTCGACTGCGACACCTGGAGCGCGCAGTCCGTTGTGGGCCGGCTGCTGGACCGTCATGTGGTGATAGCGACGGAGCAGGAAGAGGCGGCGACGGCCGCGGCCATGACCTTCCGCGTCCACGACCTCATCCGCATGGCGACAGCGCGGGAGGAGACGTCGGACGCCCGCGTCCTGCCCCTGGCCGGACGCTCCGGCTCCGGCCGGTTCACGGCCACGGGGTGAGGCACGGGCGTGCGGTGGCCGTGGGCTTGACCGCCTCTTCGCCCTGCCTTGATCGGCCGGCCCGACGCTGGGACCGTGACCGGGCCCATCCGGTCACGACCGAGCCGATGAGGGGAAACGGAATGGGTGCTGCAGAAGAGGAGCTCGCGCCGGCGTGGCTGGTGGTGCCGGCGGGGATCGAGATCGAACCGCCGGCGCCCCGGGAGACGGCCACCGACGCCGCCGACGACCGCCCCGTGCTCGGTCTCGGCTGGTGCATCCCGCCCGCCCTGGGGCGTGCGGGGCAACAAGTCCGGTTCCGTCACAACACCGAGGCGGCGTGACGGGATCGACGCGGGCGAGCCGCAGGGTCCGGTGCCCGGGAGGCCGGTGGCGGACACCGGCCCGGCAGCTCGACTGAGGGCTCCTCGGATTCCCGCGGGGCGGTAGCGCCCTGCTGCGGCACGGGACCCGGAGACGGTCCCGGGTACCGGCGCGGGCCCGGCCCGGCGCGCCGCCGGGAGGACACGGCCGGGCACCGCACCCGGCGCGGTCCGCCCCGCCCCCGTCACGCCTGGTGCCGGCCGGCGAGCGGCCTCGTCCGTCCCCTCGCGTGCGGTCCCATCGGAGGCCTTCCGCCCCAGGTCTTCAACCGGCTTCCTCCCGGTGGCTTCACAGAGTCCCTGAAGTACCACCTGACCTGGCTCTTTCCCGCCGCTTGGCGGCTCCTTGGACGGGCCGGTCGAAGCTCCTGCAAGAGCGTTACGCAGGCCGATAACCGGAATGAGCGGCGAGGTGGATTGCGATGCGAACGATGAGACCGCAGAACTGGACGGCGGACGGCGACTGGCCCGGCACCGTGCACACGGAGAACCGGGCCACCGTCCTGGCCGAGCTCGGCTCGGTGCTCTTCGCCTCCCTGCCGCGCAGGGACCAGCGCCGCAAGGGCGTCGAGTACGTCCAGGGCCTGCTCGGGGTCAAGGGCCGCAAGTCGATCCGTAACATCTCGTCCCTCTTCGGGGGCGAGTCGGCAGAGCAGAGCCTGCACCACTTCATCAGCGGCTCGACCTGGGACTGGGCCCCGGTGCGCCGCGCTCTGGCCCGGCACATGGAGGAGATCTCCCCGACCCGGGCCCACGTGCTGAGGCCGCTGGTCATCCCGAAGGCCGGGGACAGTTCGGTGGGCGTGGACCGCCGCTTCTGCGCCCTCCGCGGCCAGATCATGAACGCGCAGCAGGCCGTGGGTGTCTGGGCCGTGTCCGACGAGAGCAGCACCCCGGTCAACTGGCGGTTGCACCTGCCCGATGCCTGGCTCGAGGACGAGATGCGCCGGCGCCAGGCGTCGATACCCGACACGGCGCTGCCGGAGACCCTCGACCAGTGCGCCGTCGAGGCGTACATCGGCATCACCAAGGGGTGGGGACTGCCGACCCGGCCGGTCGTCATGGACGCCCGGGAGGCGGATCTCGCGCGCACCGTACGCCGTCTCTCGGCAGCGGGGGCACCGATGCTCCTGCGCATCGGCCCCGGGGAGCGCCTCACCGTGACCGACCCCGGCCTGCCGCGCATCAGGCCCGGCCTGACGGCATACCAGATCATGACGGTGGCACGCCCGCTGCGCCATCCGGTGATCCAGCAGGCGAGCGGCCGAAGTGATGCCTCCCGCACCGGACTCGCCGCCTGCGTCCGGGTGGAGATGCCCGCGGGGCCCGGATCCGCGCGCCGTCCCGCCCGGGAAATGGTGCTGCTCGGCATCGGCGAGAGCGGGGGCCGCTGGCCGGCCGAGCTCTGGCTCAGCGACATCGCGGGCGCCCACCCGGCTCAGCTCCTGAGGCTGGCCCGGCTCACCCGCCAGGTCGACCGGGACTACGCACAGATCGCGGAGGAGGTCGGCATCAGCGACTTCTCCGGGCGCTCCTTCAGCGGCTGGCATCGCCACGCCACCCTCGCCTCGGCCGCTCACGCGGTCGAGGTGCTCTCCGGAACGGCCGGCAGCACCCTGGTGGCGACTCACGACCAGGAGGCGCGGGCCACTGCCTGAACCGGTGCGGCAAGCGCCCCGGCGCGGGCGCATTCTAGGACTGATGACCCTGCCCGTCGGATGAGCCGACGTCGCTGCGTCAGGTCCGGGGAGCGGAGGATCCCGGACCTGACGTACTGACGGCACCATCTGACGGATTGCCCGGGCTCCGTTGGCTGCCTCAGAGCTCCCGACACACGATCGGCGGAAACCGAACCGCCCGAGTGTCGAGGAGCTCCGATGGCTGGAAAGCTACAGATCGCCGCTGGACCGCGGTCTGCCCGTGAGGCGGCCGCGACCCGGCCGCCGGCGTCGGCCGGCGGCCGTCCGGTGGTGCGCACCTCGGCCGGTCTCGTCGCCGGCGAACGCGGTCACGGTGTCACGGTCTTCCGTGGTGTTCCGTACGCCAGGCCGCCGGTCGGCCGGCTGCGCTTCGCCTCTCCCAGGCCGCCGGTGCCCTGGCGAGGCGTGCGGGAGGCCGTACGGCCGGCGCTCGCCTCCTGGCAGCAGCCCCTGCCGAACCGCCCGTCGCCCGCCAGTGGCGAGAACTCGCTGTACGCCAACGTCTGGACCCCCAGCACGCAGGGCTCGCGTCCGGTTCTGGTCTACGTCCACGGCGGCGGCTGGACCACCGGAGCGGGCAGCCTCCCGGCGTACGACGCCACCCGCCTCGCCGACCGCGGCGACCTTGTCGTCGTCACCTTCAACTACCGCCTGGGAGTCTTCGGGTTCGGGCTGCACGAGGACCTCACCGACCCCGTGACGGGCGAGTTCGCCAACTGGGGGCTCCAGGACCAGCTGGCGCTCCTGCACTGGGTGCACCGCAACGCCGCGGTCTTCGGCGGAGATCCCGGCAACATCACCCTGTGCGGCACCTCCGCGGGCGGCGCCTCCACCTGGCAGCTGGCCCTGCTGCCGCAGGTGCGTGAACTGGTCCGGCGCATCGTGCCGATCAGCCCCAGCCATGCGCTGGCTCCCGCCACCTCGCTGACACCGGACGATGCCCGCACGGTCTACGAGACCCTGGCGAGGCGACTCGGCAGCACGGTGGCCGGACTGCGCGCGGTCCCGGCGGACGCGCTCGGCCGAGCGTGGCACGAGATCTTCGCGGGCGACCCGGACGACCGAATCGTCGGCAGCGGCCGCTGGTACCGGGGGCCGGTCGTCGACGGGCGCACCATGCCGGACTACGCCCATGAACTGCCGACCGTGAACCTGCCCGTGCTGTCCGTGCACACCCGTACCGAGGGGTCCTTCTACACCGGACCCGCCTCCCCGCAGCCCGCTCCCGCGCCCGACGGCCCGCTCGCCCTGCGCAAGGCCGTCCTTGACGTCATGCGGCTGGCGGTGCCCGAGGCGGACGGAGGCCTCGCCGACTCCTGTGTCGCCGCCTACCGGGAGGCCGCGGCCGTCGCCGGACTGCCGACCGACCCGCGAGCGCTGTGGACCGAGGTCTGGGGCGACCTGATGTTCCGGCACCAGATCGTCCGCTTCGCGGAGCGGCACGCCCGCGAGGGGACGACACCGTGGTACGCCATGGAGTTCGCCCACCCGGCACGGGCGCCGCACTTCGGCACGCCGCACGAGGCCACCTCGCCGTTCCTGTTCGGCACCCATCGACTGCCGGAGTTCGCCGCCGTGTTCGGTGACGGGCCGGTCGAACGGCTGCTCTCCGACATCCTCGTCGACGCAGTCGCGGCCTTCGCCCGCACCTCCCGTCCGTGCACGCGGAACATCCCCGACTGGCCCCGGTTCACACCCGAGAGTCCCAGCACGCTGATCCTGGGCGGCCCTTCGGTGACCGCGACCGTCACGCCGCAGCTCCAGCATCTGAGGTTCTGGGACTTCGTCAGCCGGCTGCCGCGCGCGTGAGCCCGCCCCACCCGGCCCGGGGCCCGCCGTACGGCGCTCCGAGCCGCATACGAACCGCCCGTACGGCACTCCGAGGCATCTTCGAACCGCCGTACGGCGCTCGAGGTCCCCTCGATGTGTTCCCGACCCCGCACGACCACATCCGCACACCGCACCCGTATGGAGGAGACAACCGTGGACAACGTCCTGCTGGACCTTCAGGCCAGACCGACCCCGCAGCAGCCGCAGTGGGACGACCTTCCCCAAGTGCAGCGTGTCCGCGCCGAGTTGGCCAACCGGCCCGCGCTCGTGAGCGCGGACAGCGTCCGGACGCTGCGCTCCCAGCTCGCCCGCGTCGCAGCGGGGGAGGCCCTGGTGGTGCAGGCCGGCGACTGCGCCGAGGACCCGGACGACTGCAACCCCGGCGCGGTCGCCCGCAAGGCCGCCGTACTCGACCTGCTCGCCGGCGCACTGCGCCTCGCCACGGGGAAGCCGGTGGTGCGCGTGGGCCGGGTGGCCGGACAGTTCGGCAAACCGCGTTCCAACAACACCGAGCAGGTGGACGGTGTGGAACTGCCGGTCTACCGCGGTCACATGGTGAACAGCCCGGAACCGACTCCCGAGGGGCGCAGGCCCGACCCGCTGCGGCTGCTCACCGGCTACATGGCGGCCGACGACATCATGCGCCATCTGGGCTGGCGCCGCCAGGACGGGCAGACCGCCATCGACCCCGTGGTCTGGACCAGCCACGAAGCGCTGCTGCTCGACTACGAGATCCCGATGCTGCGGCGCGAGGGCGACGGTCTGCTGCTCTCCTCCACCCACTGGCCGTGGATCGGTGAGCGTACCCGGCGGGCCGACGGCGCCCATGTCGCGCTGCTCGCCGAGACCGTCAACCCGGTGGCGTGCAAGGTAGGCCCGAAGATGTCACCGGCCGAACTGCTCGACCTGTGCGAGCGGCTCGACCCGCGGCGGGAGCCGGGACGGCTGACCCTGATCGCCCGCATGGGCGCGGACACCGTGGCCGAGGCGCTTCCCCCGTTGGTGCGGGCGGTGCGTGCCGCAGGACACCCGGTCATCTGGCTCACGGACCCCATGCACGGCAACACCGTCTCGACACCCGCAGGCTTCAAGACCCGCTTCGTGGAGACCATCGAGCGCGAGGTCGTCGCCTTCCAGTACGCGGTCACCGACAACGGCGGTACGGCCGGCGGTCTGCACCTGGAGACCACCCCCGACGCCGTCACCGAGTGCGTGCCCAACGAGGCCTCCGCCGACCGCGTGGGCGACGCGTACGCGACCTTCTGCGACCCGCGGCTGAACGCGGGACAGGCCGTCTCCGTGGTCTCCGCCTGGCGCGAGTGACCTCGACCGGTCCTCCTGCCCGGGCTTCCCTCCGTCGCGAACCTAAGGAGAACTGCGTAATGGAGAACAAACTGGCCGTCGTCACCGGAGCCGCCGGCGGCATAGGCGCCGCGGTGGCCCGGGTCCTGGGCGAGCGCGGTGTGACCGTCGCCGCCGTCGACCGGGACGCCGAGCGGCTGCGCGAGAGCGTGGAGAAACTCACCGCCGACGGGCTTCCCGCGGCCGCGTTCCCCGCCGACGTGACCGACAGCGCGGACGTCGAGTCGGTCGTAGGCGCCGTCGAGGAGCGTTTCGGCGCCATCGACTTCCTGGTCAACGCCGCAGGCGTACTGCGTCTCGGCGAGGTCAGCACCCTGTCCGACGACGACTGGAACAGTACCTTCGCCGTCAACGCCACCGGCGTCTTCCATCTGTCCCGGGCCGTCGTCAACCGGATGGTGCCGCGTGCCCGCGGCGCCGTCGTCACCGTCGCTTCCAATGCGGCCGCCACCCCGCGCAGCGAAATGGCGGCCTACGCCGCGTCCAAGGCGGCCGCCGAGATGTTCACCAAGAGCCTCGGCCTGGAGGTCGCCCGGTACGGGATCCGCTGCAACATCGTCGCCCCCGGTTCCACCGACACCCCGATGCTCTCCTCGATGTGGCGGGACGCCTCCGGGCCACGGGGCACCATCGACGGCCGCCCCGACGCGTTCCGCGTGGGGATACCGCTGCGGAAACTCGCCCGCCCCGAGGACGTCGCGCACGCCGTGGCGTTCCTGCTGTCGGACGAGGCGGCCCACATCACCCTGCACACGCTGACCGTCGACGGCGGCGCCGGACTGGGCGCTTGAGACGCGTCCACCGAGCAGACACGCAGCACGCACACGTACCGAGAGAGGAAACGAGGACACCATGGCCGGCCTACCGACCATCGAGGCGTATCCGCTGCCGACGCCGGGAGACCTCCCCGCCAACACGGCGCAGTGGAACGTCGACCCCGCTCGCGCGGTGCTGCTCGTGCACGACATGCAGCGCTACTTCCTGGGGCCTTTCCCCGAACCGCTGCGCACGCAGCTCATCGACAACGCGTCGGTGTTGCGGCGCGGCGCGGCCGAACTCGGGGTACCCGTCGCCTACACGGCGCAGCCGGGCGGCATGAGCGAGCACCAGCGCGGCCTCCTCAAGGACTTCTGGGGACCCGGCATGCGTCCGGCCCCCGCCGACCGGGAGGTGGTCGAGCCGCTCACGCCGGGCCCCGGCGACTGGCTGCTCACCAAGTGGCGCTACAGCGCGTTCTTCCAGACGGACCTGCTCACCCGGATGCGCTTCCACGGCAGGGACCAGCTGATCCTGTGCGGCGTCTACGCCCACGTAGGCGTACTCGCCACCGCCGTCGAGTCCTTCAGCCACGACATCGAGACGTTCCTCGTCGCCGACGCCGTCGCCGACTTCAACGAGAGCCACCACCGGACGGCCGTCGAGTACGCGGCCCGGCGCTGTGCGGTGGTCACCACCGCGAAGGAGGTATTCGCATGACCGGCACCCCGGAGAACGGGCCGGACACCGCCGACCTGTTCGAGCGGATCCTGCGCCCCGAGCCCCCGCCCTTCGCCCTGCTGCACCGGCCTGAGCGAAACGGCGACGTCCTGGAGGTACTCGTCGGCGACGTCTCCACGCCCGACGCACTGGCGGGCATACCGCTCCCGGAGCCGGACGAGCCGGACGGCACACCCCGGCACGAGGTGCTCGCGCTCGTGCCGTTCCGGCAGATCGCCGAGCGTGGCTACGCCTGCACCCACGACGACGCCGACCTGGTGGCTCTGAGCATCACCGGACAGTCCACGGTCGACCTCGCCACCGCCAGGGAGCGCATGCCGGACGGTCCGCTGCACACCACCGGTGGTCACTTCGACGTGTCCGACGACGCCTACGCCGAGACCGTGCGCCGGGTCGTCGCGGACGAGATCGGCACCGGCGAGGGCGCCAACTTCGTCATCAAGCGCACCTTCACGCTCGACATCACCGACTACACCCCGCACAGCGCACTGACCTTCTTCAAGCGGCTCCTCGAGCGGGAGAAGGGCGCGTACTGGACGTTCCTGGTCCACACCGGCGACCGCACCCTCGTGGGCGCCACGCCCGAGCGCCACATCAGCGTGCACGGCGGGACCGCCGTGATGAACCCCATCAGCGGCACCTACCGGTACCCGGCTTCCGGACCCGTGCTGCCCGAGGTGATGGACTTCCTCGCCGACCGCAAGGAAGCCGACGAACTGTACATGGTCGTGGACGAAGAGCTCAAGATGATGGGCCGGATCTGTGAGCGCGGCGGCCGGGTGGTGGGCCCGTACCTCAAGGAGATGGCCCGGCTCGCCCACACGGAGTACTTCATCGAGGGCCGTACCGACGCCGATCCCCGGGAGATCCTGCGCGAGACCCTGTTCGCACCGACCGTCACGGGCTCTCCTCTGGAGAGTGCCTGCCAGGTCATTCGGCGGTACGAGGAACGTGGGCGCGGCTACTACAGCGGTGTTCTCGCGCTGATCGGCCGGGACGGTGACGGCGGCCGTACCCTCGACTCCTCCATCCTGATCCGCACCGCCGACATCGACGCCGGCGGCCGGGTGCGGATCGGTGTCGGTGCCACCCTGGTCCGCCACTCCGACCCGCAGTCCGAGGTCGCGGAGACGCGGGCCAAGGCTGCCGGTCTCATCGCGGCCCTGGAGGCCGACGGGCCCACCCGCTTCGCCGCCCACCCCGACGTCCTCGGCGCGCTCGGCCGGCGCAACGAGACGATCTCCGGATTCTGGCTGGACGAGGACGCGCCCCGCACCCCGGAGCAGCAGGCACTCACCGGCCGCAAGGTCCTCGTGGTCGACGCGGAGGACACCTTCACCTCCATGATCGGACATCAACTGCGCTCGCTGGGGCTGGAGGTGACGGTCAGCCGCTACGACGAGGCGTACCACCTCACCGGCCACGACCTCGTCGTGATGGGCCCTGGACCGGGCGATCCGCGCGACCCGGATCATCCCAAGATCGCCCATCTGCGGAGCGCCGTACGCAGGCTGCTCGACGAGCGGCTGCCGTTCCTCGCGATCTGCCTCAGCCACCAGGTGCTCAGCCGGGAGCTCGGGCTCGACCTGGTCCGCAGGGCCGTGCCCAACCAGGGAGTACAGCGTGACATCGACCTGTTCGGCAGGCGCGAACGCGTCGGCTTCTACAACACGTTCGCCGCCCACAGCGAGGAGGACAGGGCCGAGGCAGCCGGCGTGGGCATGGTCGAGATCGCCCGCGACCCCGAGAACGGCGAGGTGCACGCGCTGCGTGGAGAGCACTTCGCGTCCATGCAGTTCCACCCCGAGTCGGTGCTCACCCAGAACGGCGTCCCGATCATCGCCGGCGTCGTCTCGGGTCTGCTGACCCCGGATCCGCTCGCCGTTCCGCAGGAGGCGAAGGGCTCCTATCTGACGTACTCCCCGACTACCTGACGGGTTCGCCGGCCGTGCTTTGCCCGTGTGTTCCGACCCGGGAAGCATCTGCTGCGCGGGGAGACCCGAGCTCTCAAGGAAGGGTCACACAATGATCACTACGGGCACTGCACGGTCCGGCCGGCCGTCTTCCGGCACAGCGATCCTGGGCACAGGATCCTGCCTTCCGTCCCACGTCGTGAACAACACGGAGGTGGGGGCCGGGGCCGGTGTCACCGACTCCTGGATCCGCGGCAAGACGGGCATCCGCAACCGCCGCCGGGCCAAGCCCGACGAGGCCACCTCCGACCTGGCCGTGGTGGCCGGCCGGGCGGCGCTCGAGGCAGCCGGGGTCCGGGCCTCCGAGCTCGCACTCGTCATCGTGGCGACTTCGACTCCGGACTACCCGCAGCCGCCCACCGCCTGTGTGGTCGCCGACGGGCTAGGCGCGACCGCCGGCACCGCCGCGTTCGACGTCAACGCCGTCTGCAGCGGTTTCCTCTTCGCCCTCAACACCGCCGAGCAGATGCTCAAGGGTGCCGATTCCCGGTACGCGCTGGTCATCGGAGCGGACATCTACTCACGCATCCTCAACCCCGAGGACCGGCGCACCGCCGTCCTCTTCGGCGACGGCGCCGGCGCCGTGGTCATCGGCCCCGCACGTCAGGGACGCGGCCTCGTCGCCGGGCGGCTGGCCAGCTTCGCGGCCGACCGTGATCTGATCGAGGTGGCCGGCGGCGGCAGCCGGTTCCCGGCCACCGCGGAGACCCTCGCCGCGGGGCTTCAGTACTTCACCATGAACGGCCGCGGCGTCCGCGACTTCGTGAACACCAACGTCGTCCCGGCCATCTCCGCGTTCGTCACGGACGCCGGCCACCGCGTCGAGGACCTGGCCCACTTCGTGCCGCACCAGGCCAACGGGCGGATGCTCGACGACATGTCGGCCGCACTCGGCGTCCCGGACGGACGGACGCGCGTCAGCTACGAGGAGTTCGGCAACACCGGAGCGGCTTCGGTGCCCGTCACCCTCGACCTGGCCGCGCGCTCCGGTGAGCTCGCCGACGGCGACCTCGTCCTGCTCGCCGCGTTCGGCGGCGGGATGGCGATGGGCCTGTCACTGCTCACATGGCAGGGCCCGCAGCACGGCCGGGCCCACTGACCCCGCTACTCACGCACGACCCCGCACCCACACCCCGATCCCCCTTTACACACAAGGAGACAGTGATGTTGGACGACATCATGGAGGAGTACCTGCGCCGTATCGGCGCGACCCGGCCCGCCGAGGCCGACCTCGAAGGACTGCGGCACCTGATGGACCGCCACATCCTGTCGGTGCCGTTCGAGAACCTCGACTACCATCTGGACGAAGAGATCTTCATGGACGAGCGGGTCCTGGAGAAGATCGTCCGGAAGAACCGCGGCGGTGGCTGCTACGAACTGAACCCCGCCTTCTCGCACTTGCTGACGGCACTCGGATACCGGGTCGAGATACTGCCGGGCCGGGTGCACCGCCCCGACGGCCTCGGCCCGCTCCTCGGCCACCTGGCGCTGCGCGTGTGGCTGGACGGCGAGGCCTGGCTCGTCGACGTCGGCTTCGGCCGCAACAGCAGGCAGCCGCTGCGCCTCGGCTCCCGCGAGCCGCAGCAGGACCCCCACGGCACATACCAGCTGTCCGACGCCGACAACGGCACCGTGGACATCCACCTCGGCGGCAAGCCCCTCTACCAGGTCGACGAGCGCCCGGTGCGCGTCGCGGACTTCGCTCCCACTCTGTGGTGGTACCGCACCTCTCCCGAGTCGCCGTTCCTCCAGGGGCTGTTCTGCTCCATTCGCACCCCCGACGGCCTGGTCACCCTCAAGGGCAACACCCAGATGAGCCGGGTCGCGGGGGAGGAGCGCAGCAAGCAGACCCTCACCGACGACGCCGAGGTGTTCGCGGCGTACAAGAAGTACTTCGGCATCGGCCTGGACCGGCTGCCCAAGGAGCCCGGCCTCGGCGTCACCGCCGGCGTGCGGACGGAATGAGCGAGATGAGCGACAACGAATCCGGCGCGCCGGACGACTTCGACGTCCTGGTCGTCGGCGCGGGCCCTTCCGGCCTGCTGACCGCCGTCGAACTACTGCGCCGCGGTATCCGGGTGCGCGTCATCGATCGCAACCCGGAGCCGGCGACCACCCCGAAGGCACTGTCCGTCTGGCCGCGCGCCCTGGACATCCTCCGGGACGCGGGCCTGGGGGACGGCGTGCACCAGGAGTCCGTACAGATCAACCGGCTGAGCTACTTCTCAGAGCGCAAGCCGCTCGCCTCGTTCGCACTGACGGAGGACACCGCCTGCCGGGTGCTGCCCCAGCACGACACCGAACGGCTGCTCACCCGGCGGCTGCACGAGCTGGGCGGGAAGGTCGAGCGGTCCGTGCGGCTGCTCGCCCTGGAGCGTGTGGACTTCTCCGGTGACCTCGGGGCCAGTGACGGCGTCACCGCGGTCGTGGAGGACGCGGACGGCGTCGTGCAGCGTATCCCCGCGCCGTTCGTCGTCGGCGCGGACGGCGCCGGCAGCGCGGTCCGCGGGCAGCTCGGCATCGGCTTCGAGGGCAGCACCTACGAAATGGCGTTCGCCCTCATCGACGCCCGAATCGAGGGTGAACTCCCGCGGGACGAGTGCCTGTTCTACCAGGCACCCAGCGGCGCCCTGGTCATCGTGCCGATGCCGGACGGGATCCACCGCTTCCTGTCCGTCATGCCTCAGGGCAGGGGCGAGGTCACCCTCGGCATGATGCAGGAACTCGTCGACGAGCGCGGACCCCGCGGGGTGCGTCTGAGCGAGGCGGTCTGGCAGGCGGTGTTCCGGGTGCACGCCCGGCACGCGTCCCGTTTCCAGGCCGGCCGGGTCTTCCTGGTCGGCGACGCCGCCCATGTGCACAGCCCGGCCGGTGGCCAGGGCATGAACAACGGCCTGCAGGACGCCCAGAACCTGGGCTGGAAACTGGCCGCGGTCATCCGCGGCGAGTCACCCGCCACGCTGCTGGAGACCTACGGAGCCGAGCGCTCCGAGGCCACTCGGCAGATCGTCCGCGACACCGACCTGCAGACCCGGGCGTGGGTGGCCGACAGCCGCGCCAAGGTCTGGGCCAGAGACGCGGCGTTCGGCCTCTTCGAGCGCACCGGCGCGGTCACCCGGTTCTACACGCCGGTGATGGCCGGACGCAGACTCGCCTATCCGCCGGTGCGCGAGAGCCAGCGGCCCTCCGGGCTCACCCGCTGCAAGCTGCGTGACCGAGTCCCCGGCGGCCTCAAGCCGGGGGCCGTCTTCCCGAGACGGTACGCGGTCGCCCACGGCATCTCCGGACCGTCGGCCGACCCGCACGCCTGGACCCTGGTGCTGGTGCCGTCCGACGCGGCCTGGCTGACCGAGGCCGGACACGTCGTCCACCGGTACGGCGCGCGGATACGCACCGTCGTCCTGAGGCGCCGCGAACTGCGCGCAGCGACCGGCTGCGGTGGACCCGGGTACTACCTGGTGCGACCCGACGGGCATATCGCCGCGCATGGTCACGCGGCCGATCTGGGGCTTCTGGAGACGGAGCTGAGGACCGTTCTGACGGGTCCGCGGCCCGCCACGGGCGACCCGCTGCAGCGCCTCGGAACCGCCGGAGAAACGAACCTGACACTTAATTCGGGCGGCTCTTCTGGTGGACATCCCGGACGCATAACGTCGACGACATGAAGCTGAGAGAGGGCGTCGAGTGGGCAGCGCACTGCTGTATCAACCTCTCCTGGGTCGCACCTGAGAAGGCGGTCACGGCAGCCCGGCTCGCCGCGTTCTACGAGCTGCCCACCGCCTATCTGAACAAGCAGCTGAACGCTCTGGGACGAGCCGGCATCGTCTCGTCCCAATCCGGCCCGCGAGGCGGTTTCCGTCTCGGCCGCGGGCCGGACCAGATCTCCCTGATGGACGTGGCAGCGGCCATCGACGGCTCCGCGCAGGCGTTCCTCTGCACCGGCATCCGCCACCGGGGTCCGGCCGGTGAACTCGCCGTGCCGGAAGAGCACCGCACCCGGTGCACGGTAGCCCGGGCCTTCTCCCTGGCGGACCTGGCCTGGCGGCGGCAGCTCGCCGCCAGGACCGTGGCCGACCTCGCGGCCGAGGTGCGGCGGGCCAACCCCGCCGCCTCCGACTACGTACGCCACTGGTTCGACCGGAACTGACCACGTCCGGAACGACCGCGGGCCCGCTCAAGGGGCCGCCCCCCCGTTTCCCACCCCGTATGGAAAGGCACAGTCATGCCGTCTTCGGCCACAGGCGCCGTCACCGAGGCGCCGCGTCGCCGGCCGGGTCTCCTCCTGGCGCTGCTGGCGTTCGCCCAGCTCATCATCTCCATCGACTACAACATCGTGTACGTCGCCCTGCCGGAGATCGGCTCCGATCTCGGGTTCTCCGCCCAGAACCTGCAGTGGGTGATCAGTGCATACGCGGTCGCCTTCGGTGGATTCCTGCTCCTCGGCGGACGTGCGTGCGACCTGTGGGGCCCGCGCCGGATGTTCATCCTCGGCCTGTCCCTGTACGGCGTCTCCTCGCTCGTCGGAGGCCTCGCGACCTCGCCCGAAATGCTCATCGCCGCCCGCGCGGTGCAGGGCATCGGCGGCGCCTTCCTCTTCCCGGCCACGCTGACGCTGGTCTCCACCAAGTTCGCCGAGGGGAAGGAGCGCAACCGCGCCTTCGCCGTCTGGGGGACCGCCGGTGGCTCCGGCATGATCGTGGGCTCGCTGCTCGGCGGCGTGCTCACCGAGGCCTTCGGCTGGGAGTCGGTGTTCTTCGTGAACGTCCCGCTGGCCCTCGTCGCGATCCTGTTCGCCGTTCCGCTGATCGCCCCGGACGTCCTCGGCGAGGTCCGTCGCCGCTTCGACCTGGCCGGCGCGCTCACCGCCACGATCGGCACCACCGCCGTCGTCTTCGCCCTGGTCCAGGGCCCCGAGTCGGGCTGGGGTTCCTCGACCGTCCTGGGAGCCCTGGCCGTCGGTGCGGTTCTGCTGGTCTCGTTCTTCGTCATCGAGCAGCGCAGCAGTGACCCGCTGATGCCGATGCGCCTGCTCCGCAACCGCAACCTGAGCACCGGCAGCGCCGTGACCTTCCTCTACATGGCCACGTTCGGGACCCTGCTCTACTTCCTCACCGTCTACTTCCAGGGTGTGCAGGGCTACAGCGCCCTGGAGACCGGCCTCGCCTTCCTGGTCCCGATGGTCGCCATCGCCGTCGGCGCCCAGACAGCGGGCCGCCTGGCCACCAGGTACGGCATCCGCGCGATCATGATCGCCAGCCTGGTCGTCGGTCTGGTCGGCACGGTGATCGTGGGTCTGACCCTCGCCACCGACACCTCCTACCTGGCACTGGTCCCGGGCATGATCGTGATGGGTGTCGGCCAGGGCGCCGGCTACACCCTGATGTTCGGTGCCGCCACCGTCGGCGTCGACCCGATGGAGCAGGGCATCGCCTCCGGTACCGCCTCCACCACCCAGCAGATCGGTGGCGCCGTCGGCCTCGCCGTCCTGGTGGCCGTCGCCAACTCGGGCCTTGAGGGTCTGAGCGGCGGGGCGCTCACCACCGCCACCACCGACGGCCTGCGCACCGCGGTCTTCCTCGCCGCGGCGGGCATCGGCCTGACCGCCCTGGTCTCCCTCGGCCTCTCCAAGCCGGAGAGGAAGACTGCCGACTCGGCTCCGAAGGCCACCCCGGCCGCCGACGAGCCGCAGACCGTCCAGGTCTGACCCGCCGTCCGGAGCGGTCGTCGCCGGTCTTCGGCCCGCGCCCGGATGCAGCCCCCGCACCCATGTCCCCCGTGGTGCGGGGGTTCGGCGGTTCCGGGACACACGCCGGGCGGGGGCGGCGACCTGACGGATGACGGTGTCCCGGGTTGTCGCCCCGCCCCGCCCGCCAAGAGGATCGTTGTATGCCGAACTCAAAGGTCGTCGAGGCGACTTCGAAGACGGCACCGCTCGCCGCGACCGTGGCGACGGTGTCCCTGATGGGCGTGCTCGTGGTCGGGCAGATGTATGTGACCATCCCGCTGATGCCGCAGGTCGCGGACGCGTGGCAGGTCCCGACCGCGTCGGCCGCCCTGTCCACCACCGCCTTCGCCCTCGCCCACGCCGTGGGCTCGCTCGTCAGCGGGCCGCTCTCCAACCGCTGGGGGCGGCGCACCGTGATGGTCGCCAACGTCCTCGCGATGGCCGTCGTCACGGCCCTGGTGCCGCTCGTCTCCGACCTGAGTACCGGTGTCGCCCTGCGCGCCTTCCAGGGGCTGTTCGCCGGCTCCTTCATCCCGATGGCGTACGCGTACGTCCACGCCCGCGTCGCGAAGGAGAGTGTTCCGCTCGCCCTGACCGTGGTCTCCGCCTGCATGGGCGCCACCGTGGTACTCGGCCAGGTCGAGGCGCAGCTCCTGGAGTCGCTGCTCGGCTGGACCTCGGTGTTCTGGGTGACTGTGCCACTGCTGGTGGCCGGTGCCGCCGTCACCTGGCGGGTGCTGCTTCCCGACCCGCCGTTCGTGCCCGCCGTCGTGCGGCCCACCGCCGGCCGCGACGCCACCCGCGGCGCGCTGTCGGGCCGCGTCGTGCCGCTGTACCTGGTCATCCTCGTCGGTGCGGGCGCCCTCACCGCGCTCTACACCGGCGTGGAGCTCTACGGGCCCCCGGGGGTGGCGGACAGCGGGGCCGCCATGCTCGCGCTGCGCGCCAGCGCCCTGCCGGCGCTGGTCATCGCAGTCCTGCTCGCGCCCGCGCTCGGCCGCTTCAAGGCCCAGCACCGTGCGTTCGGCGCGCTCGCCGTGATCGGCGCCACGATGCTCGCCGTCGGCTACGGCGGGGGCGACGCGGTAATGCTGGGTGGCGCCCTGTTCGTCTTCATGCTGGGCTTCTCCACGCTCGGACCCGCCCTCATCCAGGCCGTCGGCAGCCAGGCCGGGGCCGCGCAGACCACCGCCATCGCCCTGTACGGCTTCACGCTGAACGTGGGGGCCGGGGCGGGCGCCCAACTCCCGGGAATCCTGGACGGGTTCGGCCAGCTCGCGCTGGTCCTGGCGGTGGCTCTCGCCGTCGCCGCCTTCGGCGTCGGCCTCGCCGTGCGGGCCGCCCGCAGGACTTGACGTACTGCCGGGCACGTCATTGCGACGGCCCGGCCCGCCGCAACACCATTCGTTGCGTCCTCATCCGCCGCACCCTCCGTATGCTCAGGGAGCCCTTGACTATGACCAATGTCGCCGTCATCTACTACTCCTCGACCGGCTCGACCCACCGGCTCGCCGAGGCCGCCGCCGAGGCGGCCGCCAAGGAAGGCGCCGAGGTCCGCCTGCGCCGGGTCGCGGAGTTCGCCGCCACCGGCCGGGCCGGTTCGAAGGAGCACGCCGCAGCCACCGCGGACATACCCGAGGCAAGCCTGGACGACCTGGAGTGGGCGGATGCCATCCTGCTCGGCTCGCCGGTGCACTTCGGCCTGGCCGCACCGCAGTTGATGCAGTTCATCAACACCACCTCGGCGCTCTCCATCCCCGGGAAGCTGCTCAACAAGGCCGTCTCCGCCTTCGCCTCCGGCTCCGCCGAGCACGGCGGCCAGGTGACCACGATCCTCGCCCTGCACAACGCGATCTGCCACTGGGGATCGGTCATCGTGGCGACCGGCTCCACCGATGCCGTCCTCTACGAGAAGAACAACGGCAACCCGTACGGCGCCGGCACCGTCGCGGGCAACCGCCCCGGGTTCATCCATGAGGAGAACGTCGGCGCCATGGCCTACCAGACCCGCCGCACGATCGAGGTCGCCGCGGCGCTCAACACATCCGCCACCGTGTCCGTCCCGGCCCCCGTCCCCTCCGCCGGCTGAGGCCGGTCGCGGCAGGACCGACGCGAAGTGGGACGGGAAATGGGAAGGCAAGTGGGAAGGCAAGTGGGACGGGAAGTGGGAAGGGAAGTGAGTGCGTCGTGATCGGCGAGAGCCTGGTGGACGCCTATCTGGAACGCATCGGGGCCGAGCGCCCCGAGCGGGCCGATTCGGCGGCACTGCGGCGGCTGCAGGAACGCCACGTTCTCTCGGTGCCGTTCGAGAACCTGGACTACCACTTCGACCAGGACACCGACATCGTCATGGACGAACGGGTCCTGGACAAGATCGTGCACCTGCGCCGTGGCGGTGGCTGCTACGAGATCAATCCGGCACTCGGGCTCCTCCTCGAAGCCCTGGGGTACACCGTGAGCATCCTGCCCGCGCAGGTCCACCGGCCCGACGGCCTCGGCTCGCGCCAGGGCCATCTGGTGCTCCGCGTCGACCTGCCCGACGGCTCCTCCTGGCTCGTCGACGCCGGGTTCCGCCGCAACAGCCGGCGGCCGCTGCGGATCGGCCTCGCCGGGCCGCAGCAGGATCCGCACGGCAGCTATGAGCTGCACGAGACGGCCGAAGGGCTGCAACTCGACCTGGACGGAACGCCGCTGTACCTGGTGGACCCCAGGCCGTGCCGGATCGAGGACTTCGGCCCCACCCTGTGGTGGTTCCGGACCTGCCCGGGTTCCCCCTTCCGCCAGGACCTTTTCTGCTCGCTGCCCACGATCGAGGGCCGCGTCACGCTGAAGGGCAACGTGCTGACCCGCACCGAGCGGGGCGAGCGCACGCGGCAGGTGCTGGCGGACGACGCCGCCGTCCTGGCCGCGTACGAGAGGTACTTCGGCTTCCGTCTCGACCGGTTGCCCACGCCGCCGGTACTGCCGGAGGGCAGCACCGGCGTCCAACTCGACTGACACCCCGCTCTACCGTCGTGCGGCTCCACCGATCCACGGCATGACGGAGCAGTCGCACCACCCCACCCACCGCACGACGGAGCAACCGCACGTACCGCGAAGCCTTACTCCGGCCCCGCCCTGCGCAGCGACGGGGACGGACGGGCGCTCTGCCGTCCTCCGACCGAACTCTTCACACAGGAGCGAGAATGGCTGTCAGCGATCCGGCACAACTGCCTGAAGTCTTCGTGGAAGCCTTCAACGCCAAAGATCTTGACGCGATCGACCGGCTCTTCGAGCCCGAGGCGGTACGCGTGCTCACCCCCGGCGTCGTCGTGACCGGCGACGGACGCCGCCAGGCCACCAGCAGCTTTCTGAGCCTCGGCGTCCCCATAGACATCTCGGTCCGGCACACGTACGTCTACGACGACATCGCCCTGGTGATAGGCGACTTCGTCATCGACGGCACCAAGCCGGACGGTGAGCAGGTGCACATCGAGGGTACGGCCACCGATGTGGCGCGGCGCGGCTCCGACGGGCTCTGGCGCTATGTCATCGACAACCCGCCCGGTGTCGAGCGCGGCTGACTTGACGGATTATTCGCATTCTCCTGGCGGGTGCCGCTATCCACGACAGGATATGTCGTCGATATAGTAGCCAGAAAGTATTGAGTTCGCAGCCGGCTTCGGCGCGAGCACCCCAGCAAAGGAGCAGTACGCTCATGACCAAGGTCGCCATCGTTTACTACTCGGCCACCGGCAATATTCACAAGATGGCCGTCGCCGCGGCGGAGGCGGCCGACAAGGCCGGGGCCGAGGTGCGCCTTCGCCGGGTCGCCGAGATCACCGATGAGCCGCTCGCGCCCAACTACAAGGAATGGTCCCAGGCGAACACCGAGCACGTCAGCGCGAGCCGGGACGTCGAGGTGGCCACGATCGACGACCTGGACTGGGCCGACGCGGTCGTCTGGGGCACCCCGGGACGGTACGGCCTGCTCGCGGGACCCCTCAAGCACTTCATCGACCAGACTTTCGAGCTGCACGCCCGGCGCGGCCTGATGAACAAGGCGATGTCCGTGTTCACGTCGACGGGTACCCCGCACGGCGGCCAGGAGTCCACCGTCCTGTCCCTCAGCAACGTCTTCTACCACTGGGGCGCGATCATCGTGCCGCCCGGCGTGACCGACGACATCCTGCTGACGCCGAGCAACGGCAATCCGTACGGCGTGAGCGCCACCTCCGGGCTGCAGGCCATTCCCGGTCACCTGGCGCAGAACGTCACGGACGACAACCTCGCTGCCGTCGGCTACCAGACCGTGCGGACCCTCGAGGTGGCCGAGGCCCTGCGAACGGGTCTGCGCAAGGCGTGAAGGCACCCCCTCACGCAATTCCGGGAAGGCCGGACCGCGGCACGGCGGTCCGGCCTTCCCGCTGCGTGCCCTTTGGGCCGTTCGGACCGAGCTGACGCATTACCGGGTCACGACTTCTTCGTGCCTGCGCGCCGTGGCAATTTAATAGGGAGCGATGCCTGAGTTCGCGAGTCGACTTCAAGATGGGGAAGAAATCCTGATGTTCAAGGTTCCGCAGAGCAAGAAGTTCCTGTACCTCGGGGTGATGTCCGACCGTGCCGCCGTGAAGCACGGCAACACCCCGATCACTCTTGACCACGACATGGAGGCCTTCCCCGAGGCCGGCCGCAAGCTGACCGTCAGGGAGTTCGCCGGCCATGTCGCGGAGACCGCCAACCGGCTCTGGGCCGCCGGGGTGCGGCCCAGCGAGCATGTCGCCATCTACAAGACCTCCAACTTCGACATCACCGTCCTCGCCTGCGCCGTCGCCCGGATCGGCGCGGTGCCGGTGATGCTCTCGCCTCATCTGGACGGCCCCACCATCGACAAGCTCCTGCAGCGGCTCCAGGGCTCCACGCTCCTCACCGACGAGGCCAAGCTGTCCGGTGAGCTGGCCGGCTCGCCACTCGCGGAGCTGACGACGCGGGTCCTCACGGCGGTGGGGTCGTACCCCGGCGCCGTCCCGCTCGCCGACTTCGCCGGGGCGCCGGAGCGTCAGCCGGTGTTGCTCGCCCCGGACCAGCCGGCACTGATGACGCACACCTCCGGCACCACCGGCATCCCGAAGCTGGTGGTCCATTCGGCGCGTTCGCTCGGCGCCCGCGGCAACTGGCAGAACAAGGTCGTCCGGATGATCCGCAAGCGCGAGACCGTCGCCATGCACGTGTCCTACGTGCACTCGCGCATGTATCTCGGGCTGGCTGTCCTGCAATTGCGCGGCATGCCCATGGTGTTCATGAACGACGCCTCTCCGGCGCATGTGGCCGATGTCCTCGTCAAGCACCGGCCAGGCGTTTTGGAGACCCACCCCAACTCGTTCCTGGAGTGGGAGGCGATGCTGGACGACCCCCGCCGGCCCATCTCCAACGTCAAGTACTTCAACAGCACCTTCGACGCGATCCACCCCAGCACCATGCACAAGTTCCTGCACGCGACCGACCGGGACCACCCCGTCTTCCTGCAGGTGTACGGGCAGAGCGAGTGCGGTCCGCTGGCGGCCCGTACGTACCGCCGCCGGAACGCCCTGAAGGCCGACGGCCGCTGCCAGGGCTATCCGACGCCCGGCATGACCAAGTACCGGCTGGTGAGCCGGGACGGGAAGCCGCCGACCAAGGAGTCGCCCGGCTACATCGACGTCTCCACGGCAGGCCGTGCGCTGACGTACTTCGGCGAGCAGGAGCGCTTCGACAAGCAGGTCATCGGCGAGTGGTGGCGCGGCGGCGACGTCGGGTACCGCACCAGGTGGGGCTGTCTGCACCTGCTGGACCGCGAGGTCGACGTCATCCCCGGCATCGACTCCACGCTCGAGGTCGAGGACGCGGTGCTGCACAGGTTGGAGGAGCTGACCGAGCTGGTCATCGTGCCCGGTCCGGACCAGGAGGCCATCCCGGTCGTCTGCACCCGTGGCGACAGGCCTCTCGACCCGGCCCGCTGGGCCGCGGCCGTCGCCGACCAGCCGCCGTTGGCCGAGCCGCTCCAGCGCACCCTCGCCGAGCTGCCGCGCACCGCGACCGCGAAGATCAAGCGGCTCGAACTGGCCCGTCTGCTGGCCGAGTCCATCAGGGCGGAGCGGGACGCCGTGCAGGAGCCGCAGGCCTCCCGCTAGTGCCGCATCAGGCAGCGTTCGCCCCGTCGCGGCGCCCGGCGCGGCGACTCGCGGCGTTGCCGGATCAACCGAGTCGGCCCACTACGAGGTCGATCCGGCGCCTTGCGATTTACCGCACCGGACGCCGCTCCTTGACGGGCAAACCCTGCCTGACGCAGCACTGGCGGCGGAGGCCACCGGTGAAGGCACAGGTCGCCCGGCGGAGGCCGGATACGCTCTCGCGGTGCGACGCGTATCCGGCCTCCGCCGGGCCTGCGCCGCGTGGTCCGCAGGTCCCCACCTGCCGGCTCATCGAAGTCTTCGATGGCGATTGAAAACCCGCATGCGGGTTTGTTTGACTGTTGGTCAAGCAAATGAACCGCTGTGGAGCCGTGAATGGGGACTGGAATGTCGAGCGAGCGTATCCGTGTGGCCGTGATCCTGGCGAGCGTCCGAAAAGGGCGCTTCGGCCCGACGATCGCCAACTGGTTCATCAGTACCGCCGCCCAGCGCGATGACGTCGAGACCGACCTGATCGACCTGGCGGACTTCCCGCTGCCGACCGCCCTCACCGACGAACCGACCCCCGAGGTCGCCGAGATGCACCGCGCGTTCTCAGCGCGGCTCGCCGAGGCCGACGGCTTCGTCATCGTGACCCCGGAGTACAACCACAGCTTCCCGGCATCGCTGAAGGTGGCCGCGGACTGGACGCAGATGGAGTGGCACGCGAAGCCGGTCGGTTTCGTCGGCTACGGCGGCCTGGCCGGCGGTCTGCGCGCGGTCCAGCAGCTCAAGCACATCTTCACCGAGCTGCACGCGGTCCCGGTGCGCGACGCCGTCAGCTTCCACGGCCCGTGGGGGCAGTTCGACGAGAACGGCGCGCTGATCGACCCGACCGACGCCGAGGCGGCGGCGAAGGTGCTGTGGGACAAGCTCAGCTGGTGGGCGACGGCCACCAAGGAGGCCAAGGCGCGCCGTCCCTACGACGGCTGACACGCCTCGAGAACGCGGGTCCGCCCTCCCTGTCCGTCCCCCCCGGACGCGTGGACCCGACCAGCCTGCCGGGCGCCCCTTCCCTCCCGGGCGCCCGGCAGGCTCCCCGTACCGGTCGTGCCGTTCGGCGTGTCCCGGGTCAGCGCTGCGCCTCGGTGAGCAACCGCTCCGGTGCCATCGGAAGTTCCCGGCCGAGCAGGGCCCGTAGCGCCGGGTAGGCGCGGGCGTCTCCCGCGAGGACACCGCCGAGCAGGGTCCGGCCGTCCGCTGCGAGGACCACCTTGGCGTAGCTGCCCGCGCCGTGGTCGTCCCGGATGAACTCCAGCGCCCCCTCGGAACGGGCATGGGCGTCACCGAACCCGGCGACGTCCACGCCCAGGAGTTTCAGCCTGGCCGAGGTGTCGGCGCCGGTGAGGGCGGGGCCAGCGCCGTGGAGCAGCCGGCGTGCGACGCTCTCGGCCATCCGGTAGCCGGGGGCGGCCAGGCCGACGCAGCGCCCGGCCACCGCGGCGCACTCTCCGATCGCCCAGACGCGCTCGTCCGCGGTGCGGCAGTGCTCGTCCACCAGGAAGCCGCCACGCTCGCCCCGTGCGAGACCGAGGGGGGCGGCGAGGTCGTCCCGGGGCCGGACACCGGCCGAGAAGACCACGAGCGGGGTGTCCAGTGCGGTGCCGTCGTCGAGGGCCACCCCGCGCACCCGCCCGTCCGGCCCCGGTTCGACCGTGCGCAGGGTCCGGCCGCAGTGCACCCGTACCCCGAGTCGCCCGATCAGCCGGGCGAGGACCCGGCCGCCGCCGGCGTCGATCTGCTGGGACATCAGCCAGGGCGCCAGTTCCACGACATGGGTCCGCATCCCGAGCCGCCGAAGGCCGCCCACGGCCTCCAGACCGAGCAGACCGCCGCCGACCACCACGGCGGGACGGCCGGGGACGGCCGCGGCGCGGATGGCCTCGACATCCTCCACCGTCCGGTAGACGAAGCACCCGGGCAGGTCGTGTCCCGGCACCGGCGGCACGAACGGCCGAGAACCGGTGGCCAGGACCAGCGCGTCGTATCCGACCCGGGACCCGTCCGCACAGCTGACGGTGCGCGCCCGCCGGTCGGCACCGGTCACGGGCGTGCCCAGTCGCAGCTCGAGCCGCGGGTCACCGAGAAACCCAGGTGCCGCCAGACCGAGCTGGTCAGCGGTGCGCCCGCCCAGCAGCGAGGAGAGCGCGACCCGGTCGTACGCAGGCCGCGGCTCCTCGCCGAGCACCACGATCCGCCAGCGTTCCTGCGCGGGGTCCTTCAGCATCTCCTCGGCGAGTCGATGCCCGGCCATTCCGTGACCGACGACGACGAGCGTGCGGGTCATGGGGGTGTGCTCCCTTGTCTCTTGGCGTCCGTGCGGCTGTCGTCGGCGGCGCGGCTCCGGTCGTCGGCGCGCCTGCCGAGGGTCGCGCACAGCGATCGGACCACCGGGGCGCAGCTTCCGCAGCCCGTGGTCGCGCGGGTGGCGCCGGCGAGCGCCGTGACGTCGTGCGCCCCCTGGTGAAACGCGTCGGTGAGGTCCTTCCTGGTGACGTTGTTGCAGTGGCAGACCACCAGGTGGTCCGGCGGCTCGGCGCCGCCGGCGTACTCGTCGTCCCTGCCGAGCAGCAGCGCCAACCGGTCGGGCGGCAGCGGAGCGTCCCGGTCGTAGAGCTGGCTCACGGCGGCGACGGCGGGGGAGAGGCCCAGCAGCACCGCATGGCCGACCCGGCCGCCGCGCAGGACCAGCCGGGCGTAGCGGCCGCCCGCCCGGTCGACGAAGGACACCGTCTCGTCGAAGGGCACTGTCCCGTCCGCGTCGCCCTCGGGGCCGCCGAGAACCAGGACGTCCGTGCCGGGGCCGCGCAGACGCAGCGACCGTCCGCCGGGGCGGTAGGGGGCGGACGGGCCCTCGGTGAGGATCCGGGCCAGGGCGTCCGCCTGCTCCCAGGCGTGTGTGAGGGAGCCGTGCGGCGCTCCGGGGAAGGACACGCAGTCGCCGATCGCGTGGACGAACGGGTCGTCGGTCCGCAGCAGCCCGTCCACCAGGACGCCCCCGCGGACCGTCAGCCCGCAGGACGCGGCCAGTTCCGTGTCGGGGGTGGTGCCGGTGCACAGCAGCAGGGTCGACGCCCCGACGATCTGCCCGTCGTCGAGCAGCAGCTTGCCGGGGAGGTACTGGACAGCGCTGCGGCCCAGGTGGACGAGGACACCACGAGAGGCCAGCCGCTCGGTGAGCATGGCGCCGGCCGTGGCGTCGAGACGGTCGTCCAGGGGATGTGCGGACGGATGCACCAGAGCCGTCTCATGGCCGGCACGGCGCAGCGCCAGGGCCGTCTCGACGCCGAGCACCCCGCCCCCAGCACCACCACGGGACCTTCCACGGCGGGACCGCAGTCGGCCGCGGTGCGGACCGTGCGCACCCCTTCGGACAGGGCACCGGACGCGGTGCGCACTCCGGGCACCTCCGGGATGCGGGGGCGGGCACCGGTGGCCAGCACCAGGGTGTCGTAGGGGAGGCGGCAGCCGTCGTCGGTGTGCGCCACCCGGTGGGCGCGGTCGACCGAGGTGATCCGGGTGCCCGTCACCACCCGCACGTCGTCCGGCAGCGCCGGCAGCGCCAGCTGCCGCGGCCGCAGGGCCCCGTCGAGGACCGAGCCGAGCAGCGCACGGTTGTAGGCCGGTACCGGCTCCGCGCCTACCAGGGTCAGGGCACCGCGGTGGCCGCGCCGGCGCAGCTGCCGGGCGAGACGGTGGGCGGCCGGGCCGTTGCCGGCGACGACGATGGTCCTCACGGTGCCTCATCTCCGGTGGGGTCTGCGGCGACCGAGGGCGTGACGGCGACCGCGGTCACCTTGAACTCCGGCATCCTGCTGCGGGGATCGAGCGCGGAACCGGTGAGCAGATTGGCGGCGCCCGGCCCCGGAAAGTGGAAGGGCAGGAACACCGTGTCGGCGCGCAGCGCCCGGGACAGCCGCACCCGCGCCTCGACGCTGCCGTGGGCCGAACGCACCACGGCCGGTTCGCCGTCGGCGAGCCCGTACCGCAGAGCGGTGTCGGGGTGCACCTCGACGAAGGGGGCGGGCGCGGCGGCCAGCAGGGCGGGGACGCGCCGGGTCTGCGCGCCCGACTGGTAGTGGGCGAGCAGCCGGCCGGTCGTCGCGAGCAGTGGGAACGTGGCGTCCGGGACGGCGGCGGAGGGCCGGTGGTCCACCGGCGCGAACCGCGCCCGCCCGTCCGGATGCGCGAAGCGGTCGAGGAAGAGCCGCGGCGTGCCCGGGTGTGCCCCGTCGCCCTCCGGGCACGGCCAGTGCAGGGCCTCGCCCGCGTCCAGCCGGTCGTAGCTGATGCCGGAGTAGTCGGCCCGGCCGCCGGCCGAGGCGCGGCGCAGCTCGGCGAAGACCTCCCGGGGCGCGGTGGGGAACCGATGCGCGGGCTGGCCCAGACGCACGGCGAGCCCCCGCAGGACCTCCAGGTCGGTCCGTACCCCCGGCGGGGGGCTGAGCAGGGGGCGGCGGCGCAGCACCCGGCCCTCCAGGTTGGTCATCGTTCCTTCCTCCTCGGCCCACTGCGCGACGGGCAGCACCACATCGGCGAGCGCCGCGGTCTCGGAGGGCACGAAGTCGGCGACGACCAGCAGATCGAGGGCGGAGAGCCGGTCGGCGACGTGCGCGGCGCGAGGGGCGGAGACCACGGGATTGGACCCGAACACCAGGAGCGCCCGGGGCCCTTGCGCGGTGCCGAGCGCGTCGAGGAGTTCGTAGGCGCTGCGCCCCGGGCCCGGCAGTGCCTCGGCGTCCACCCCCCAGACCCCTGCCACATGGGCCCGCGCGTCAGGATCGGTGATCATGCGGTAGCCGGGCAGCTGGTCGGCCTTCTGCCCGTGCTCGCGGCCGCCCTGCCCGTTGCCCTGGCCGGTGAGGGTGCCGTAGCCGCTGCCGATCCGGCCCGGAAGGCCGAGTGCGAGCGCCAGGTTGACGAAGGCCGCGGCTGTGTCGGAGCCCTTGCTGTGCTGCTCGGCGCCGCGCCCGGTCAGTACGTACGCCCGCGGCGCCTCGGCCAGCAGCCGCACCGCCTCGCGCTGGTCCGAGGCGGGCACCCCGGTGATCCGCTCGACCTGTTCCGGCCACCACCCCACCGCCTGCTGCCAGGCCTCTTCGAAGCCGGCGGTCCGCTCCTTGACGTAGTCCTCGTCGAGTCGTCCCTCGGTGACCGCGAGGTGCAGCAGACCCAGGGCCAGGGCGAGGTCGGTGCCGGGCGCGGGCCGCAGGTGCAGCGCGGCGCGTTCGGCGGTCCGGGTGGCCCGCGGATCGATCACGATCAGCTGCGGCCGTTCCAGATGGCGCATCAGCGGTGGCATGGTCTCGGCCGGATTGGACCCGGCGAGCAGGACGACGTCCGCCTCGCCCAGGTCGCTTACGGGAAACGGCAGTCCGCGGTCGAGGCCGAAGGCCGCGTTCGCGGCCGCGGCCGCCGAGGACATGCAGAAGCGGCCGTTGTAGTCGATCTGGCTGGTGGCGAGCGCCACCCTGGCGAACTTGCCCAGTGCGTAAGCCTTTTCGTTGGTCAGACCGCCGCTGCCGAACACACCGACCGCGTCGGCACCGTGCCGGGCGCGCAGCTCGCGCAGGCGATCGGCCACCAGGTCGAGGGCGTCGTCCCAGTCCGTCGGCGTCAGCTCGCCGTCCGGGCCGCGCACCATCGGGGCGCGCAGCCGGTCGGGGGCCCGCAGTACCTCGGGCGCCGTCCAGCCCTTCTGGCACAACCCGCCCCGGTTGACGGGGAACACGGGGTCCGGGCGTACGGTCGCCGAGGGTGCGTCGGCGCCGGAGAGCAGTGTGGCGCACTGCAGCGCGCAGTACGGGCAGTGGGTCATCGCCGTCGGAGTGGACTCCTCAGTGGACACGGAGGGCCTCCTTGCGCGGCGCGACGGCCGGCGGCCGGGTCCGGCCGTCCCGGAGGTACACCGTCCGGAGCAGTACCGCGCACACCGCGTAGAAGGCGAGGAAGGCGTAGAACGCGGGCTCACCGGTGCCGAGGGAGCCGTAAGCGGACCGGAACGCCAGGTTGATGGCGACTCCGCCGAGCGCGCCCACCGCTCCGGCGATGCCGATCACCGCACCGGAGAGCCGGCGGGCCCTCGCGAAGGCCTCGGCGGCGTCCCGGCCCGAGGTGACCGCGTCCTGCGCCTGTCGGGCGAACACCGAGGGGATCATCTTGTACGTCGAGCCGTTGCCGATGCCGCTCATCACGAACAGGACGCTGAACCCCGCCACGAACAGCGGGAACGAGGCCGCGTGGGTCGCCCAGAGGAGTACCACGGTGCTCGCGGCCATGCCGGCGAAGCTCCACAGGGTGACCCTCGCGCCACCGCACCGGTCGGCGAGGCGGCCGCCGAACGGACGCGTCACCGAGCCCAGGAGCGGACCGAGGAAGGTGAACGAGGCGGCCTCCAGCGGTGTGGACCCGAACTGGGACTGCAGGACCAGCCCGAAGGCGAAGCCGAACCCGATGAACGAGCCGAAGGTGCCCACGTAGAGCAGGGAGATCCACCAGGTGTGGAGGTCGTGGGCCGCCTCCCGCTGAGCGCCGCGCTCGGTGCGCACCATGGCGACGTTGTCCATCCGCAGGGTCGCGAGCAGCGATGCCAGGACGATCAGGGGCAGATAGAAACCGGCGACGTACGCCGGGTGGGTGTCGCCGACCGTGGAGATCACCAGCAGGCCGAGCAACTGCACCACCGCGACCCCGAGGTTGCCGGCGCCCGCGTTCAGGCCGAGGGCCCAGCCCTGGTGCCGCTGCGGGTAGAAGGCGGTGATGTTCCGCATCGACGAGGCGAAGTTGCCGCCGCCGAGACCGGCGCTCGCGCCGATCAGCAGGAAGATCCACAACGGGGTGCCCGGGCGCTGCACGAAGTACGTCGTGAGCGAAGCGGGCACCAGGAGTACGGCCGTGGAGAACACCGTCCAGTTGCGCCCGCCGAAGCGGGTCACCGCATAGCTGTACGGCAGCCGGAGCAGCGCGCCGACCAGCACCGGAACGACCACGAGCAGGAACTTCTCGTCGGCGGCGAAACCGAGGCCGATCTCGTCCGACAGGAACAGCACCAGGACCGACCACATGCTCCATACCGAGAAGCCGATGTGCTCGGAGAGAACGGAGAGCACCAGATTGCGGCGGGCGATCCGCTTGCCGGTGCGCTCCCACGCTTCCTCGTTCTCCGGATCCCAGTCCTCGAGCCATCGTCCGGAGACACGTCCGGTGGTCATCTTCTCCTCGGCTTTCCACGCGGCTTCCACGCGTATTTCCACGATTCGGGAGCCCGCCCCCGCGCGTGCCGACGCACCGGGGCGGGACGGAAGGGCGTCATGCGAGCAGGGCGCGGTCCACCAGGGCGGAGGCTGCGCCGGTGTACCCGGCGGGATCGCACAGCGCGGCGAGTCCGTCGCCGGTGACACCCTCCGGCAGGTGGGGCAGCGCCCGGAGCACCTCGGCCAGCGGCCGGCCGGTGCGGGTGGCCGTCTCGGTGGCATCGGTCAGCAGCCGCTTGGCCGGCGCCTTGCCGATCAGCGGGGCGAGTACGGCCGCGATCCGCTCCGACACCACCTGGCTGCCGGTCAGGCCGAGGTTCTCGCGCATTCGCCCGGGCCGCACCTCCAGGCCCGCGGTGAGCTCCACGGCCGTGTGGGCGGCGCCGCCGGTCAGCCGCAGACACTCCCGCAGCAGTTGCCACTCGGCGTGCCAGGCACCCGCGGAGCGCTCGTCCTCGGAGACCAGGCACTGCGTCAAGCCGGATGCGATGACCGGGACTTGGAGCGCGGCGCTGCGCACCAGGGTGGCCAGGACCGGGTTGCGCTTGTGCGGCATCGCCGACGAGCTGCCCCGCCCCGCCGCACCGGGCTCGGCGACCTCCCCCACCTCGGTCCTGGCAAGCGACTGCACATCGACGGCGATCTTGCCCAGCGCACCGGCCGTGAAGCCGAGCGCGGCCGCCAGATCGGCCATCGGCGTACGCAGCGCGTGCCAGGGCAGCACCGGAGGGGTCAGACCCGTCTCCTTGGCGAACGCGTTCACCAGACGGTCCAGATACGCGCCGGGCTCGGGTCGGAGCCCTCCTGCGCCGATCGCCGCGTACTCCAGATAGCCGGCGAGCGTGCCGGCCGCCCCGCCGAGGGCGACGGGCAGTCCGTCCGACTGCACCCGGCCCAGTCGCCGCTCCGCGTCCAGCAGCAGCTGGCGCCAGCTCACCGCCCGCAGGCCGAAGGTGGTGGGCACGGCGTGCAGCCCGAGCGTACGGCTCACCGCCGGGGTGTCCCGGTGCTCGGCGGCGAGCGTGCCCAACGCGGCGGCCGCCGACCGCAGGTCGGCACGGATGATCCCCAGCGCCCGGTCGGCGATCAGCATCGCGCCGGTGTCGAGGATGTCCTGGCTGGTCGAGCCGCGGTGCACGTACTCGGCGGCTGCCGGGTCGTCGGCCGCCACCACCGCGGTCAGGGCCTGCACCAGACCGACCACCGGATTCGCTGTTTCCCGCGCGGCGAGCGCCAGGGCCCGCAGATCGAGCCGGTCGGCGCGGGCCGCCGCCGTGATGGCGTCGGCGGCCCGCTGCGGCAGCGTGCCGAGCCCGGCCTGCGCCCGGGCGAGAGCGGCCTCGGCGTCCAGCATGGCCTGCAGCCACGCCGTGTCGCTGACGGCCGCCTCCACCGGGGTGCCGGCCCGGACCGGGGAGAGCAGCCCGGCGTCGGCGAGCGCCTCCGGTGCCGCCGTCCGGCCGGCCGCCGGGCGCACTCCGGCCGGTGGCAGTCCGGTGCGGGCGGAGTGCGCCCCGGACGCGGGTGCGCCGTTCGTCCCGTGCGCGGTCCCCGGTGCCGGGAGCCGGCTCACACGATCACCCCGAACAGGTCGTTGTCCGTCTCCATCGGCCGGACCGCGCTGGGGACGCTGGCGGCCGGGGGGAGGCTCAGGACGGTCCGCGCGATCGCGTCCGAGTCGCCGATGGTCACGGAGTCCACCCCCGGCCGGATACCGGCCGCCGTCACCCAGTGCACCGACTCGGTGGGCACACCGTAGGCGAACCGCCGCGGGTGGGCGTGGCCCTTGCCGTCGAGCAGCCGGTAGGGCCGTTCGGTGACGGCGAGACCTCCGGTCTCGTACTCGGTGCCCGCCTCGCCCTTGATGCGGAACGGTGTCGCCTGGTCGGTGTCGAGCAGGTGCCGGAGCAGCGGGTCGTCGGTGCGGCGCAGGTCGGGCTCCGGCAGCCGCGCCTCGATCAGCGTGGTGGCGCGGATCGCCTCGCCCGGCACCACGGTGGAGTGGGCCACGTACACCTGGGCGGCGGTGTCGATGCGGACCTGGGTGCCGGGGCCCGTCACGGTGAGCAGGCCCGCCTCGATCAGTGCGATCATCTCCTCGATCCGGGAGGCCGGCGGGCCGATCGACAGGAAGGCGTTGAGCGGTGTGTACCAGCCCTCCAGGTCGTCCCGGTGCGAGTTGCCCTCCAGCCCACCGTGGTCGACGGCGAGCCGGATCTCGTTGCGCAGATCGCGCAGTACGTCGAGGGCGGCCTTCACGGGTCCTGAGACGTTGCCCTCCCGGGAGCGCTCGACATCGAGCCGCAGGTACCGGAGCAGCCAGTCCGTGAAGTCGTCGCGGTCCGCGAACCGCCTCTCCCCGTAGGGCCGCGAGAGCTTCTTCCAGTCCCATCGGTCGTCCGCGCCCAGGCCGTACTCGGCGAGCAGGGCCCCGGCGTCCGCGTCCGGGGCCAGCGACAGGAACCGCTCGGTGAAACTCTCGCGCAGCCGAGCCTCCCCGCGGCCGGTGAGGAGCGCTCCGTAGTAGACGCTCTGCACCTCGCGGGAGATCAGCGGCCACAGGTCGACGGTGAAGTTGACCGGGACGCCGTCCGCCGCGCGCTCGCGCAGTTCGGCGATGTACTCGGGTGTGAGCAACCGCGGGAAGTAGCGGCCGGTGGCGCCCTTCTGGTTCTCGCCCCGGGCGTGGTAGGGCACACCGCGGCGCGAGAAGGCGAACAGGCGCGGCTCCTTGCCCGACGCCCGGTACACCAGTCGGCCGTCCACGCGCTCGAAGCTGCCGCCCCGGCCCAGGGTGAACAGGGCCATGTGGTCGAAGAAGTTGAGGCCGAGGCCGCGCAGCAGCACGTTCTCGCCGGGTTCGACGCCGTCGAGCGGCAGATCCGCCGGATTGGCGGGGGTGATGTAGGTGAGGTGGTGGATCCGGGCCAGGCTCGCGGTGCGTGCCTCGCGGGCCGAGAGCCTGGCAGGCACATGGCCCTGTGCCATCACGATGGCGTCCAGCTCGTTGAGCCGGGTGCCGTCCTCCAGGCGTATGCCCTGCGGACCTCCCGGCACGCCGTGGGTGTCGGCCATGGCGACCGCGCGCGAGCGGTGGACCCTGACCTCCGTGTGGGCGGGGGCGTTCGCCACCACCCGCTGGAAGCAGTCGTGCAGATAGCGGCCGTAGAAGGCGCGGGTGGGGTAGGCGTCGGGGCCGAGGCGCTCCGCCTCGGCGAGCACCTCGGCGTCGTGGTCTGCCGGGTCGCCGAGCAGGGCCAGGCTCTTGGCCCACTCGTACAGGCTCGGGCCCGGCTCGACGGGCCCGTCGATGGTGGCGCTGTCGTCGGTGAAGACGGTGATCTGGGACGCGACGGTGTTCATCAGCAGATGCTGCGACTGCTCGGGGCGCCAGACGTTGCCGGCCCCCGGGGCCGAGGGGTCGACGACGTGGACGGTGACGGTCCGGTGCGTCGGCCGGTGGCGCTCGTTGGCCAGCAGCCGCTCCAGGACCGACAGACCACGCGGCCCGGCTCCGACGATGCAGACTTCGAGGCGGGTTCCGTTCATGAAAAGGCTCCGTTTCGGGGCACACTGCTACGAGTCACTGCTTCGGGTCACTGCTGTGGGACACCGCCAGGCGGCGGCCGGTGTGCGGGACACCGGCCGCGGCTGCGAGCAGGAGGAGACAGAGGGGGGAAGCGGCTGTTCTATGCCGCGCCGGACGTCAGCAGCCTGGCCAGCTCAAGACGCTTGATCTTGGTGGTGGCCGTCTGGGGCAGGTCTTCCAGACGCCACTGCACGGGCTCGGCGAGCGCCGGGAGGTCGACGACCGCGGTCTTCCAGGCGATCGGGTCGAGTGGCTGGTTCTCGCGGGTGCACACCACCGGCACCGGGCGGTTGTCCGCACCGGGCACGATGATGACCTCGATGAGCTCGGGCAGCCGGGTGAACAGCTTGTCCTCGATCTCGAGGGTGGACTGCACTCCGGGGATCTCGTCGACCTCACGGTCGAGCAGGTGCAGACAGCCCAGTTTGGTGCGGTATCCGACGTCGCCCATGCGCCACCAGCCGTCGTGCACCTGCTTCTGCCAGCGCTCGTGTTCGCCGAGGTAGGTGACGATCCTGCCGTCGCTCCTGACCTCGATGAACCCGGGGTTCTCCTTGCTGGGCGGGTTGCCGTCGCGGCTGACCACGCGTACCCCGGTCATGCCGGGGAAGGGCACCCCGACACAGCGGCCGTTGAAGTCGGCGCCGTCCTTGAGGGAGTAGGTCCTGGCCGCGATCGGGCCGACTTCGCTCTGGCCGTAAGCCTGGGCGAACCGGCGGCCCTTCCGGCGGGAGGCCTGCAGCAGGCGGTTGACGGTGCGCGGGTGGATCGCGTCGAAGGTGCTGGAGAAGTACTTGACGTTTGCGAGCGGACCGCGGGGGTCGTCGGCGAGCACCTCCCAGCGCAGGAACGTGTTGGGGTGGGCCTCGATGAAGCCGGGCGGAACCTGGCTGAACAGCTCGCCCACGGTCGCCGGGTCGTCGTCCCGCAGGATGATCAGCGGGTGTCCCTGAAGGATCGAGATCGGCATCGCGGTGAACATCCGCGAGTGCACGAACGACACGTGCACGGCGATCGGTTCGCGCTTCGCCACCGCCGTGGCCACCACGGCGGCCTGCGGGCGGTAGCGGGCCTGGAAGCTGAGACCGGTGTGTACGGCCAGCTTCGGCGTACCGGTGGTGCCGGAGGTGTGCGTGATCAGCGTCGGGTGGTCGACCGGCATCGCGACCGCGGGCACCCGCTCCACCCCGGCGAGCGAGGCGAGGGTGGTGGCGCCCTCGTGCTCTCCGCCGGCCAGCAGCACCGTGCGGGAGAGCCCGAAGACCTCGGCCGGCAGATCGTTGTCGAGCTTGTCCTGGTCGGTCACGAGGAACGGCTGCCCGACCCGGCGCAGCAGCTCGGCCACGGTGGCGCCGTCGAGCTTCGGGGACAGCAGCACCGGGATGGCGCCGGTCCGCGCGACGGCACAGGCCAGCAGGGAGATGTCGAAGTTGTCGCTCTTGTGCACCACGACGTGGTCGCCGGGACGGACCTGGGCGGCCCACAGCCGGGACGCGAAATCGTCCACCAGGTCGGCCAGTTCGGTCAGCGTGGAGCGGCGTGCGAGCTGCGGGGCGATGTCCAGGTCGTGGTCGAGGACCACGAAGTTCGCCGGGTGCCGAGCCGCGGCTCTTTCGAAGAGCGTGCCGAGGCGGATTCCTTTGCTTCCTATTCGCTGGAGAAACATGTACCCGATCTCTCGTCCATGACTGTGGATTTCGTCAATTGATGGGGGAGGGGCGGGGAGGGGTCGCGGGGCTTCCCCGAACCGCCGCTGCGCGTCGAGATCTCGAGACGCGTCAGTTCTTCTCGATGACGTTCTTGATGCGGCTCAGGGTGTCGTCGAGGTCTTGCTCCAGCTTTGCGGTCCAGTCGTACACGAACCGCTTGCGGGCGCCCTCGTCGAGAGTCTCGACGATCTTGTGGATACCGGCGGTCGCTCTGCCCATCCGGAAGTGGTGGATCAGCCACGAGGTGCCGTCGCCGGCAGCCTCGATGTCGAAGCCCCAGACGGACTCCTGGTCCTCTCGGGCGTGGGTGAGCATCATCCAGCGGAAGGTTCTGCCGGGCTCCGCGGCGACCACGCGGGCCTCCGTGTGCCAGGTGCCGCGGACCAGCGGCGCCCAGCCGACCACGTCCTCGCTGCGCAGGTTCTCGCCGCGGAAGACCGAGCCGACGGCCGACGGTGGGCCGCTTATCCACTCACCGCCCATGCACTCGGGGCTCCACTCCTTGCTTCTGGTGAGGTCGCTGACAACGGCGTAGATTTCCGCGGGGGACGCGGAAACCCTAATGCGGGCGTCGAGTTCGAAGAGCGGCGAATTGTTGATGACGCTTTCTTTGGTGGTCATGACGGCAATCCTGCCGACGGCTGCGAAGAACCGTCAATCAAGGTTTTCCGGGTCCGTCAAGTCGAATTCAGGACGCTCTGTGGCTGTTCGGCTCGGCATGAGAAGCGGTGATCTCGCGGTGCCTCGGCCGTTCTTCCGGGCGCACTTCGCTTGTCCAGCGGTGCACTTCGCTTGTCCAGCGGTGCACTTCGCTTGTTCAGCGGTGCATTCCGAGCACCAGCTTGCCCCGGACCTTGCCCTCGTCGAGCCGGCGGTGCGCATCGGCCGCCTCGCTCAGCGGCAGCACCTCCGTGGCGCGGGGACGCAGGTGACCCGACGTGAGAAGCCCGTTGATGCCCCGGGCGGCAGCGGCGAGCTGGGCCGTGTCGGCGTGCGAGATGGCGAAGCCGTGGACCGAGCGGTCCATCAGGTACAGCGGCCCCACCGGCAGCACCGGCCGGGTTCGCAGTCCTGCCAGCAGGACCAGCCTGCCCCGGCTCGCCAGCAGGTCCACGGCGGTGTCGAGGTCGTTGCGCCCCGAGGTGTCGACATGGAGGTCGACCCCTGCCGGAGCGGCCGCGCGGATCCTGCCCGCGACATCGCTGTGCCGGTAGTCGACGACCTCGTCGGCACCGAGCGAGCGGACGTAGTCCTCGTCCCGGCCGGAGGCGACGGCGATCACCCGGGCTCCGGCCCTGGCCGCCATCGTCACGATCGCGCTGCCGACGTTGCCGCCCGCGCCGAGCACGGCGACGGTCTCACCGGCCCGCAGCCTTCCGTGGGCGAACAGGGCCAGATGGGCGGTGGCGGCCGGGTGCGCCAAGGCCACGGCCGCGACCGGATCGGCCCCTTCGGGCAGGTGGTAGAGCCGGTCCGCGGCCACCACGGCCTGTTCGGCGGCGGCTCCCTGGCGGCCGTCGTGACCCAGGCTGTTGCACCAGACGCGGTCGCCGGGGCGGAAGCCGGGGGCGCCGGGGCCCACGGCGGCGACGGTGCCGACCAGGTCGCGGCCGATCACGAAGGGGAACTCGAGCGGAGTGCGCCAGGCTCCGGAACGGACGAAGCCGTCCACGTGGTTGACCGCGGTGGCCTCGACGTCGACGAGGACGTCGTTCGGACCGGGTACGGGCGGGGGAAGCTCACCGTGGCGGATGACGTCCGGTGAGCCGAGCTGGGTGATGAAAGCGGCACGCATGCCCCGGAGTGTGGCACCGGAGCACCTGTACGGACGGTTCCGGCCGCACAACCGGGGACGGTCCGTCAGGTCCGTCGCCCGGTGTGTCAACTCGGCCTGCGGAACCCCTGGTTCAGGACCGTAGGCTGCCCGCCATGACACCCTCGCCGATGCGGTACACATCCGACGTCGCACCCGAAGACCCGCGCTTCTCCTCGGACGTGCGCCCCCTGCTGCGCGTCCTGCGCCCTGCCCTGACGGACGCCGCCGCCGATGCCTTCGCTCACGAGGCACACCGTCAGGGTCTGGTCTTCACGGCGGCGTACGACGCCTCCGGCCGCTGTCTCGGCGTGGGCAGCCACCGTGTGCTGGCCACCAGCAGGGGGCGGGTGCTGTTCATCGACGACCTGGTCACCGACCCGTCCCAGCGAGGTGCCGGCACCGGTGCCTTCCTGGTCGACGAGCTGGCGTCACGTGCCGTCCGAGCAGGCTGCGTCCGCGTCGAACTCGACTCCGGGGTCGCCAACCACGACGCCCACCGCTTCTACCACGTCCACCGCATGCGCATCGCCGCCCTCCACTTCACCCTGGACGTCCGGTCCTGATCGGCCGACGCCCTTCGCCACGCCTTGGTCCTTCCTTGACCGCCCGCGCCGACGGTGAGGACCGCGGCCGTTCGGCCGTACGACGACAGGAAGCGACACCACCACATGACGACGGAGACCACGAAGACCTCGGGAAGCCCGGCCGCGGTCACCGCCCCGGCCGGAGCAACCCCGGACGTCCCGCACCGACAAGTGGCGCTGCTGGCAAAGGACATGGCCGAGGGCAGGTGGGCACCCAGCCCGCTGGAGCGCCGGATGGCCGAGCTCCTGACCCTTGCAGCCGCAGGGGACGGGCAGCTCACGGAGACCCGGATACGCGCCGCCTTCTGGGAGGGATCGTGCTCGTTCCTCCAGGACAACGGAGGCCGGCTCGCCGCACTCCTCGGAGACCTGCTGCCGCAGGTGAGCGGCACCGCTCCCGCGCCGCAGGAGACCCTGACCGCTGCCCACGCCCTGCTGACGCGTATCGCGGACCACCGCGGAGGGGAATAGATGTCACCCGCGTCCAGAACCCCCGTCGACTTCTGGTTCGACCCCGTCTGCCCGTGGGCCTGGATGGCCTCCCGCTGGCTCCTGGAGGCCGCACGCCTGCGCGACCTCGACATCCGCTGGCACGTGCTGAGCCTGGCCGTTCTCAACGAAGGCAAGGAGGAGGGCCTACCGGAGCGCTACCGGAGGCTGCTCACCGAGGGCTGGCCGCCGGTGCGGGTCGTCACCGCCGTCCGGGAGAAGTTCGGAGGTGAGACGGTCGGCCGCTTCTACACCGAACTGGGCACCCGCATCCACCGCCAGGGACTCGGCCCGAGCCGCGCGACCCTGGCCGCCGCGCTGGCGGCGGCCGACCTGCCCGCGGACCTCGTCCTCCACGCGGACCGGGACACCTACGACCTCGCGGTGCGCGCCTCCCATCAGCAGGCCATCGACCTGGTCGGCCAGGATGTGGGCACTCCGGTGGTGGCCCTGCCCGGGCCGGACGGCCGCCGGCTGGCCTTCTTCGGCCCGGTGGTCACTCCCGCACCCAGGGGCGAGGCGGCTGCCCGGTTGTGGGACGGCCTCCTCCTGGTGGCCGGGACCCCTGGCTTCTCCGAGCTCAAGCGAAGCCGCACCCAGGGCCCCGTCTTCGACTGACAGTGAGGTGCCCCCCGTCCTCGCGATCGATGGCATCGATCTCTGGACGGCGGCGGCTTGCGGCGGTGGTCTTGTGCGGGCGCAAGGTGCCGGGCTCGGGTTCGCGCGGTGCGGGAGTCCCGCCCGCGCGCGGGGCCGAAATGCGGACGGGACGGCCGAGAGCGTTCCGGTTCCGCAGACGCTGAAGGTGCCCCACGCCGCCACCTGCGGCGGGTACGCGCCGCAGGCCTCATGGCGCCACCGAGAGGTGCCGGGCCCACCGCCTGTACCCGGCACGCCCCCTGGTGCTGCCGCTCCACATTCCATGACCGGTGGTCACGTGTCCGCCGCAAGGCCTTTACGGGAGCGGATGCATTCCCGGCGGATCCGTGGTCTGAACGCTCCGTGAGGGCCGACGGCCCGGTCGCCGTGCGCAGCCGTCGATGACGCTCACCCGCGACGGGACCTGGTCGACCCGAGCCGCGAGGCCGAGAGGTCGCCGGCTTTGGACTGCGGGGTGTCGCGTTGCCCGTGTCGCGACCGGCTGCACCTCGTGGCGTGGGGTGCCCTGCCCCGCTCCCGCCCCGCCCACTCGAGTTCCCGCCGCCTGCGCGAGCAACCGGCCGACACGGTCCGGGCCGGGCGGCACACGCGAGGTCCCCGCCGCTCCGGCGGGGACCTCGCGCGCCCGGTATCCGCCGTGGAGTCTCACCGGCGCCTCGTCGAAGGCCCGCCGCACCGCAACGGCCGGGCCGGAGGGGCGATGCGCGCAGCCCCCGCCCGCGGGGTGGTGTCACGGCGCTCGGAGAGTCCGCCCATGCGTCAACCGGCTCCAACGACACGTCAAGTTGCCATATCCGGCGGGCAGGGCTCGCGACCTTGCCGGGGTGGTCCTTAGTGTCGGTACGGCCGGGAAGCCATGACGAGAGGTCGGTGGCGTGCGAGGAATCGACCTGTGGGAACACTCGGCCGGTCAGTCCGCTCCGATCGTCCGCGCGGCATTCCGTGGTGAACGGCGCCGGCCGGCTGCTCGCGCGACGGCACGGTGGGCGTCCGGAGTCTCGCCGAGCCGTAGGTGTCCGTCCGGATGGTCACCCTCCGCCGCCCGGTCGAGGGGTTGACCACCGGCCACCGGCTCGAGTGCCCGGCGCCTCGTTCCACGACGACGTCCGCGCCACCGCCGCCGACCGGACCGGGACCGGTCCCCGACCTGCCCATAAGGATTGATCAAGGACATGTCATGCTGACAGAGATCCCCCTGGGGCCGCACGGCGACCGGGAGCACATCCGCGGCGCGCTGCGCGACGGCAGCTTCCTCGTCCGAAGCACCGTGCCAGAATCCCTCCTCGACGAGGCCCACGGGTTCCTCCTCGCCTTCTTCGCCCTGCCCTCGGAGGCCAAGGCCGACTGCCGGGTGCCGGGCGGCAACGGCCAGTCCGGCTACGCCCCACCGCAGGTGGCGACCGCCGGGAAGAGCACCACTGCCGACTGCGGGGAACTCTTCCGCTGGGGCTCCACGCTGCCGGCCGGCCACCCGCTGCGCGTCCGCTTCCCCGCCCGCTACCCGGCCCCCTACTTTCCCGACCACCTGGTACCCGGCATCGGCTCGGCGCTGCGCGAGCTGCACGGGCGCATGCTGCGCTTCCAGCACGACGTGGCCCGTACCGTGGGGGGCGCCCTCGGCGCCCATCCGGACTACTTCAGCGAGATACTCGAGGACGGTCCGGTGGTCAACCGGGCCATCTGGCACCCCCCGTCGGACCCGGTGCCGCCCGCGGGAAGGGCGCGGGCGGCGGAGTACCGGGACCCCGACCTGATCACCGCGCAGCCCAGGGCCACCGCCGGAGGACTCCAAGTCCTCATCGACCACGAGTGGACTGCCGTCGACGTGCCCGAGGGGTACGCCGCCGTCAACGTGGGGACGGTCCTCGACCGGCTGACCAACGGGCTCGCGCGGGCCGCGGTGCAGCGGGTCGTCGCAGTCCCCGGACAGCGCGAAGGGCGCCTTTCCATCGCTCAGTTCTGTCATCCCGCACCCTGGGCGACGCTCGCGCCGCTGCCGGTCCCCGGCCGGGTCGAGCGCCCACACCGCTTCCCCGCGCTCACCGCGGAGGAACTGTTCCAGCGGAGCGTGTACCGCATGAGCCGGTTCGACAGCCGGTATCAGCCGCTCGAACCCCCGGCGCCTTTCGGAGTCGCCGCGACGGCCGGGTACGCGCGGCGCGGTCCGCGGCGCCCCGGCGACCGGATCTGACGGATTCGCGATCCTTTCCCACCGCGCCCTGGTCGCTCGCCGATCCTTCACTACGTCACCGGCGTCCCTCCTCTGCGGGGCGCCGCCGCCCCGCCAGCACGTATCGCACCGGGCCCGCGCCCGGACAGAACGGAGTGTGTATCCACGTGATCAGCAGACGCTCGCTCATCCGCGCCGGTGCCGGCGCCACGGCCGCCGCCGCGCTCACCGCTGGAACCGGCGGGGTGATGTTGGCGCAGGCCGCCGCGGCGGTGCCCTGGCGCGAGCTGCGGGGGAGGCTGAGCGGCACCTTGGTGCTTCCGTCCGACGCCGCGTACGACACCGCCAAGCAGCTGCAACTCGCCCAGTTCGACGCGGTCCGCCCGCGGGCCGTCGCGTACTGCGCATCGGAGAGCGACGTCGCCGCGTGCATCATGTTCGCGAGGGAGAACGGGATACCCGCCGCCGTCCGCAGCGGCGGCCACAGCCATGCCGGTTACTCCACCGGGCCCGGCCTCGTCATCGATCTGTCCCGGGTCAACGCCGTCCGCGTCACCGGCGACACCGTGCACCTCGGCGCCGGCAGCCAGGGCGTGGACATCGTCGACGCGCTCGCTCCCCACGGCCTCCAGGTCGCGGGCGGCACCTGCCCGACCGTCGCGATCGGCGGCTGGATTCAGGGCGGCGGACTCGGCTTCGCCTCCCGCAAGTTCGGCATGGGCTGCGACCTGCTGGAGTCGGCGAGGGTCGTGCTCGCCGACGGCCGTACCGTGACGGCCTCGCGGCACGAGCACCGCGATCTGTTCTGGGCGCTGCGCGGAGGAGGCGGCGGCAATTTCGGCATCGTCACCGACTTCGAGGTGCGGCCCGTCCGCATCCCCACCCTCACTACGTACAACCTCAACTTCCGCTGGGCGGACGCGACCCGGGTGATCCTGGCCTGGCAGGAGTGGATGTCCATCGCTCCCAGGGAGCTGGCATCAGAGCTGATGTTCCTGCTCTCCACCGACGCTCCCGCGGGTACCGAGCCCAACGTCGTCCTCACCGGGGCCTTCCACGGCTCCGAGGCGGACTGCGACCGGGTCCTCGACCGGCTGGTGGCCGCCGCGGCACCCACCATCAGTCGCGAGACCGTCGAGCTCCCCTACCAGCAGGCGATGACGGGCGTCTTCGGCTGCGGGGACAAGACCGTCCCCCAGTGCCACCGCTTGGGCTACTCGCCCGAGGCGCAGCTGTCCCGCGACAACCACACCACGCAGCGCAACCGGTTCTTCGCCGAACCCTGGACCTGCACCGCCGCCGAGGCGGCTCTCAGCGCCTTCACGGCAGAGCCGACGCCCGGCCAGTTCCGGTTCATGGGCTTCTTCCCGTACGGCGGGAGGATCAACGAAGTCGCCTCCACAGCAACGGCGTTCGTGCACCGGGACGCGCTGTTCAACGTCGGCCTCGCGGTCGGCCTGAACCGCCCGGATCCCGCACAGGACGCCAAGGACCGTGCCAGGTCCTGGGTGGACGGCGGCTTCGGTGCCCTCGCCCCGTACTCCAACCACCGCTCGTACCAGAACTACATGGACCCGGCGCTCACCAACTGGCGCGAGGCGTACTACGGCCACAACTACGCCCGGCTGCGGGCCGTCAAGAAGACCTACGACCCGCACCGGTTCTTCCGCTTCGCCCAGGGCATCGACTGATCCGCCGCACCGGACCCCCGCCGGGGGCGGTCGAGGGGGGAGAAGCCGCCGGCCCGGCCACGACGTCGGTGCCGAAGGCCAAGGCTCACGGCTTCACCGGCTGCCTCAACCTGCTGGGAGGCGCCGTCGTCGGTGGCTCACTTCTGCCGGCCGACGCCGCCCAGGCCGTGCCGCAGCAGGCCGTAGGCGTGGTCGGCGTCGGCCACCGCTTCGGGGTGGACCTGGTCCGCGGACCGGCCGGCGACGATGCGCTGCCAGTTCGCCGACGCCAGGATGCGCTCGGTGGCGATGACCTGGCCGGCCAGCAGGGCGGCCGTGATCTCGCGGTGGGAGCCGAGCGCGTCGACCAGGGCCTGGGCGAGCGCCTTCTCGGCCTGGGCCAGGTACTGGCCGACGCGCGCCACCAGGCTCGGCGTGGAGTACACGAGGTGGTGGAAGGCGAGGACGTCCTCGTCGTCGTTGAGCCCAGTGACGGGGTCCCGGGCCGCGAGCCCGTCTCGGAAGTGCCGGTGCAGGGCGTCGACCGCGCATACCCCGGGGGGCCGTTCGGCCACGACCCTGCTGCTCACCGTCTGGTGGTCGGCGAACCGGTGGACGACCAGGTCTTCCTTGGTGGGGAAGTACTTGAACAGCGTGGGTTTGGAGACTTCGGCCACGGCCGCGACGTCGACGACCGAGACCCGGTCGAACCCGTGCTCAAGGAAGAGCGTGATCGCGGTGTCGGAGATCGTCTCCCGCGTTCGCTGCTTCTTGCGCTCCCGCAAGCCCGTCGGGGCGTTCACCGGGGCATCGTAACGCATCTCCCACCGAGGCAATCAGCTGATCAGGTGCGAGAACTGCCCCGGACGGGGAATCCGCTCTCGTGTCCGCCGCGGAAGACGCCGGCCGCCTCCCTCGGTGGGTGGGGCCGTCGATGAATTAGTGGGTTGCTTGCGGTAGTTGGGCTCGTTGATGTTGTATGGGGCGTTTTGATGGCTCGATGGAGTCGTTACGGGCGAAGTTCGAGGCGGTGACGCCGCATTTGAACGAGCGGCAGCGCCGGATCCTGTACGGCGCGGAGGCCCGGCAGCTGGGGCATGGCGGGATCGCCGCGGTGGCGCGGGCAGCGGGTGTCTCGAAGGGCTGTGTCAGCCGCGGCCTGGCCGAAGTCGAGGCGGATGAGGAACCGGACGGGCGGGTACGGCGTCCGGGGGCCGGCCGACCGGCCCTGGCGAAGAAGGACCCGGGACTGGTGGCTGCCCTGCTGGAGCTGGTCGAGGACAGTACACAGGGCGATCCGATGAAGCCGCTGACGTGGACGACGAAGTCGCTGCGCCGCCTTGCGGACGAACTCGCCGCCCAGGGCAGGAAGGCGGGCCACGACACCGTCGCCGCCCTGCTGAAGGCGGCCGGGTTCAGCCTGCGCGGCAACGCGCGGGTGCTGGCTGGCAGTCATCACCCGGACCGGGACGCCCAGTTCGGGCACCTCAACGCCACGGTGGCCGACTTCCTGAAGGCGGGTGACCCGGTGATCAGCGTGGACACCAAGAAGAAAGAGCAGATCGGACTCTTCGCCCGCCCCGGTCGCGAGTGGGCCCCTTCGGGCGCCCCGGTCAAGGTCCTCGACCACGACTTCCCCTCCCACGCCACGGGCACTGCGATCCCGTACGGCATCTACGACCTGGGCCGCAACACCGGCTTCGTCGTGATCGGCACCGATCACGACACCGCCGCGTTCGCCGTGGCCAGCCTGCGCCGCTGGTGGACCGAGGAAGGACGGGCGGTCTACCCGTGCGCAAAACGCCTGCTGATCACCGCGGACGGCGGCGGCTCCAACAGCTCGCGCGCCAAAGCGTGGAAGGCCAATCTCGCCGTTCTCGCCACCGAGACCGGCCTGGAGATCAGCGTGTGCCACCTGCCTCCGGGGACTTCGAAGTGGAATCGGGTCGAGCACCGGCTGTTCTCCTTCATCTCCCTCAACTGGCGTGCCCACCCGCTGACCAGCTACGAGACCGCCATCAACCTCATCTCGGCGACCACCACCCGCACCGGGCTGACCGTGACCGCCCGCCTGGATACTGGCAGCTATCCCACCGGCATCGAGATCAGCGAACAGCACGCGGCAGCCCTCACAATCCGCCCGGAGGACTTCCATGGGGAGTGGAACTACACGATCCCGCCCCAGCCCGGCATCCCCGACGTCCCGCTACACCCGCGCGGCTCCAGATCCACCCCCGACACGCGCACACCTTCGGCGCGACCCTGGCTACACACCCCCTGCTGACCGGCCTCGAGCGGCATGACCTGGACGAAATCACCGCTGGTGTCCGCGACCGGTTGGACGCCCTGCCGCCCAAGGAGCGGCCCCGGCACCGCAAGATGACCACGGAGAACATCATCTGGGCCGCCATCCTCGACCAGCGCGGCCTGTCCCGCTCGCTGATCTCATACCTCTTCCGCGTCGGAGAGAACCAGATCAGAGCCCTGATCAAGCAGGTCCGCCCCATCCTGGAAGACCTGGGCCACCACCCGGAACCGATCCACGCCCGCTTGATCGACCCCAGCGACCTCGCGAACTACGTCATGCACGCGACAGCCGCAGACCGCGAGGGCAAAGCAACCCACTAATTCATCGACGGCCCCCGGCGCAGCAATGCGCCGCACCTACCCGACACATGACCAGAAGCAGTGCCGCGTCCCGCGGGTCCTCGTCACCGACAAGCTGAGGAGCTACGGCGCCGCCCACCGCGCACTCATGGCCTCGGTCGAGCACCGCTCGCACAAGGGGCTGAACAACCGGGCCGAGAACAGCCACCAGCCCACCCGCCAGCGTGAACGCGCCATGAAGTACTTCCGCTCACCCGGCGCGGCGCAACGGGTTCCTGTCCGCGTTCAGCGGCATCTCACCCCACTTCCGGCCCCGACGCCACCTCCTGGCCGCCGCTCGGTACCGCTTCGAGATGACCCTCCGCTTCACCCTCTTGGACCACATCACCGGCACAGCCGGCCTGCCCACCGCAGCCTGACCCAGGACCCGAAAACCAGCCCCACCACACCCCCACACACCATCAGACGCTCACGCACCCGACAACGTGACAGCACCTGCCCGGCGCCAGACGAAAGACGGCTGGCGGTACCAGGTGGGAGTCCTCATATGGCAGGACGCCACCAGCACGGCAGGGACAGGAAAAGACATGGCAGCAGGCACGGTCACCTCATGATCAACGGGCATAGACACCCAAATGATCGCGAAGGCTCGCGCCTGCCCCTCTATCCACCCCAAACCGACAAGCTCCCACGACCTCGCAACTTGCAACCGCCCTGGCACCTTGGTAGGAAAAGCGCATGTTGTGTAGATATTCGCGCGCATCCCGCTCTTCCGCCGTTCTGGCTCTTGTCGTCGGTGGTTTGCTTCCCCTGGCCGTGGTGGCTCCAGCGCATGCCGTCGGGGACACGAGCACGGCTGTGGGGCTCGTCCGCACCTACAACCGGGACGGCTCGGTGACTGATCTGCTCACACTCGTGAACACGGCGCCTACGCCCATCTCCTCGGTGTCCCCCTTGGGGGGCGCCTTGGGGGTCACTGCCGCTCTGCTCGACTCGACGGTGTGGTCCGAGGTAGCCCGTCCTGCCACCGCCGGGGTGCTCTGCACCACCACCGACGCACTGGCAACGTGCCTCACACGCATCGAGAGCGACCTGCCGCCCTTCGAGTCCCTCCCCATCGTCCGCCTCACGTACCGGCCGCTGAAGCCCGCCGACAAGCCCGGCCAAGGCTCACACTGGGCAGCAGTACATGGACACGACAACAGGGCGGAACTGGTCAGCCAGTACAGCACCGAGACCGTCACCGACGACGTCCGGGTACGCACGGCGAACAGGCTGGTGACCACGCCGCAGTTTCCCTTGAACGCCGGCAACAATCATCGCGAGGACCACGATCGCGAGCACAGCCTGAGCCCGGTGGATCAGCGGTGAAAACAGCTTCCCGTATCCGTACCTGCGTGCTGGCCCTGCTCTGTACACTTGGTGCCGTTCTTGCAACCACACCCGCAGAGGCGACCGGCGACGGCCACGATCGCTCGGACGCCTACACCGTCACGCGGCAGTACGTCGAGCGGTTCTACCCCAGGTGGCTGAGCTACCAGCAGGCCCAAGACTCGAACCACCTCACCGGTCCGCTGACGATGACCCCGACCTTCGCGGTGGTGGTCGCCCCGAACGACGACACCCTGTACGCGGGCACTTTCGTCGATCTGTCGGCCGGACCCGTCGTGCTGACGGTCCCCAGCACCGCGACCACCTGGTCCCTGTTCACCTCGGACGTCTTCGGCAACACCTTCACCTCCGAGGTCCCCAATGACACGGCAGGCACCTACGCGCTCGTCCCACCGGGCTTCACGGGCACCCTCCCTCCAGGGCTCACCCGGATCGACGTCCCCTACACCGACACCCTGTGGGCCTTGCGAGTCGACAAGTTCGTGAACGGCATCGACCGGACGGCGGCGGCTGAACAGTTCCGCAAGGAACTGCACCTCGCCGCCCTCAGCGACTACCTCAACGACCCCACCACCGGCGCCACCGAACTGATCCGTGTGTCTGAGTACGGCGTCAGGTTCAAAGTCCTGGCTGACAATGAAACCCAGCACAATCCCATCTCCTTCCTCGCACAGCTCCAGACGGCGATGCACTCCCCCACCACCGTGCCGCTGAATGCCTCGGACGTGGCCCTGTCTCAGCATTTCGACAAACTCTTCGGCAAAGGAGCGATCGCCTCCCCGGCCCTGCGCGACGAGTTCGAGCAGGCGACCAGGGACGAGCACGCCGCCATCATCGCCAACTACCTCGACCACACCGGGCCCACCAACTGGATCCACTTCACCGACATCGGCCGCTGGGGCACCAACTACCTCAACCGCTCCTCGACCACCGAGTTCCTCCAGTGGGGCAACGACATCGACACCGCCGCCTACTACCACGCGTTCAAGGACGGCTCCGGCGCCCAGCTCGATGCCTCGACCCACGGCTACGTCATGACGTTCCCGGCCGGGCAGATCCCCGAAGCGAGCCGGTTCTGGTCCATCACCGCCTACCTTCCCAGGTCGATCACCCTGGTTCCCAACGTCCTCGACAAGTACGTCGTCGCCAGTTACACCCCCGGCCTGGTGACCAACGCCGACGGATCCATCTCCATCTACATGGCACCCTCCCTGCCGCCGGGCGCACCCACATCGAACTGGCTCCCTGCCCCCCAGGGAAAGTTCAACATCATGCTCCGCGTCTACGGACCCGAAGGCAATGTGGCCGACGACACCTACATCCCACCGGCCATTACCCCCCTGTAGTCGGGTCGCCCGGGGGAGTCTCACCCCCCGGCTCCCACGGAACGGAACGTGACAGTCTCCCGTCATTCCGCTCTTGTCGTCCTGGCCGTCAACCCGTCGGGGCCACCCAGGTCCAGTGAGCGAAGTACCTCGGACGGCGTGCATGGCCCTCGGCCAGCCGCCGCAGGGCTTGTTTCATCCCCACCCGGTACTTCTTCTGGATCCACCGCAGCAGGCAGGTGTTGATGCGGTCGAACAGCGGGTACAGCGCCGAGCGATAGAAACGCCCGTAGTAGTTCGCCCATCCCCGGACCACCGGATTGATCATCCGGGCCAGGTCGGTCGACTCCCACGTGGTGCGCCGGTGCAGTCGCCGTGCCACCTGCCTCCGGGGACTTCGAAGTGGAATCGGGTCGAGCACCGGCTGTTCTCCTTCATCTCCCTCAACTGGCGTGCCCACCCGCTGACCAGCTACGAGACCGCCATCAACCTCATCTCGGCGACCACCACCCGCACCGGGCTGACCGTGACCGCCCGCCTGGATACTGGCAGCTATCCCACCGGCATCGAGATCAGCGAACAGCACGCGGCAGCCCTCACAATCCGCCCGGAGGACTTCCATGGGGAGTGGAACTACACGATCCCGCCCCAGCCCGGCATCCCCGACGTCCCGCTACACCCGCGCGGCTCCAGATCCACCCCCGACACGCGCACACCTTCGGCGCGACCCTGGCTACACACCCCCTGCTGACCGGCCTCGAGCGGCATGACCTGGACGAAATCACCGCTGGTGTCCGCGACCGGTTGGACGCCCTGCCGCCCAAGGAGCGGCCCCGGCACCGCAAGATGACCACGGAGAACATCATCTGGGCCGCCATCCTCGACCAGCGCGGCCTGTCCCGCTCGCTGATCTCATACCTCTTCCGCGTCGGAGAGAACCAGATCAGAGCCCTGATCAAGCAGGTCCGCCCCATCCTGGAAGACCTGGGCCACCACCCGGAACCGATCCACGCCCGCTTGATCGACCCCAGCGACCTCGCGAACTACGTCATGCACGCGACAGCCGCAGACCGCGAGGGCAAAGCAACCCACTAATTCATCGACGGCCCCCACGGGCGACAGCGGCGGCCACAACCGAACGGTCGGCGCGACACCCGCGTTGTCGGCCTTCGTGAACACCTTCCGGCAACCGGGCGGCTCCTCGGCACGCCCCTGCCCAACGCCAACGCCAACGCCAACGCCGTCGCCGTCGCCGCCGACGCCACGGCCGACCGGTCCGCGGCCGCCGGCCCCGCGCGCCACTCGCGCGGATGCGGCTGAGCTTGTTCCTTGACCTCGCGCCGCGTCGGTCGGTCGCGCGGTGGGATAAATTCCCGTGCGTGTCGGGGGCAGACTGGTCAGACTCACGGCATGACAGCGAAGATCAGCCGTATCAACCCCGATCAGCTGCATCAGACACCGGGCTACCACCACATCACCGTGGTGGAGACCGGCCGAACGGCCTATCTGGCGGGGCAGTGCCCCCTCGACCCGGGCGGCTCTCTCGTCGGCCCGGGCTCCCTCGAGGTGCAAGTCGATCAGGTTGTCGTGAACGCACTTGCTGCCCTTGCGGCGGTGAATGCTCAGCCGCAGCACGTGGTGCGTTCGGTGATCTACGTGCGGAGCGATGACAGGGAGGACCTGGGCCTCGCCTGGAACCGGCTCACCGCTTCCGTCCTCGGGCCGGCCTTCACGTCCGCCAGCACGCTCTTGGGGGTTGCGCAACTGGGCTTCGCAGGGCAGCTGGTCGAGGTGGACCTCACCGTCGCGATGCCCGACTGAACGGCCTCACGCCTCGAACGGCGTCTCGAACTGCTTCGCCCACATGGTCATGTGCCGGACGCCGAGGCGACCTCCGTCTGATCATGTGCTCCGACCAAGGTGCTCCGACCATGACGAAGGCCGTGGGGGGTGAGTCTGCTGCCTGGAGCCGCTGTGGGTGAGGCGTCCGCGGAAGCGTCACGCTTTCGGGACGAGTCGTGCGCGTGTCTGACCGTGCGGAGCGACGAGCTGTTCGAGCTGTCGGATGCGGTGTTGTGTGCGCCGGGTGCGGTGCACTCGGCGGTGGAGCTGACGCTGCTGCCCGAGCACCGGCGCGGGCACGGCGCGATGTCGTCGGCCGGGCGACGGGGCAGTGGCGGCCCGGCGAGCCGGACATCGTAATCGTCACGGACGCCGGATACGACGTGACCCGCTTGGCCTGGGTCCTGCGGGATCTGCCCGTCGAGCTGATCGGGCGGATCCGCGGCGACCGCGTGATGTGGTTACCGAAGCGGCCGCGGCTGCCCGGGACGAACGGCCGGCCGCCGAAGCACGGTCCGGAGTTCCGTTTTGCTAGACCGGAGACCTGGCCCGAACCGGCTGTCACCACTCGAACCGCCACGGCGAACTACGGCAAGGCCGTCACACAGGCGTGGTCCCCGGGTCCACCCGAGGCTGACCCGCCGGGCCGCCTGGCTGGATCACGCAGGTGAACTACCTCTGGTAGAGGGAACGTTGATCCGTCTGGAGGTCGAGCACCTGTCAAAGGACCGTGAGGACAGGCTCCAGCGACGCGGACGTCGACCGGGCCTGGCCGGCGTTCCTGCGACGCTTCGATCTGGAGCACACATTCCGGCTGTTCAAGCAGACCCTGGGCTGGACGAAGCCTCGGCTGCGGGAGCCGGAGGCCGCCGACCGATGGACCTGGCTGATCATCTCCGTATACACCCAGCTCCGGCTTGCCCGCCCGCTGGCCCGGGACCTTCGGCACCCCTGGGAGAAGCCGGTCGCACCGAGCCGAGGGCCGCATGTCTCGGCCACCCGGCGGCGTCAGGCGGCGAGCGGCCCCGGCAGCGGCCGGGCGTGCAGCACGTCGAGCCGGGAGACCGCCCGCGTCACCACGACGTACAGCCGGTGCAGCCCTCGCGGTTCGGACTCGACGATCGAGGCGGGCTCCACGACGACGACGTGATCGTACTCGAGCCCCTTGACCCACGTGGCGGGCATGACGGTCACCCGGGCGTTCGCGGCGGTCTCCTCCCCGGTCGCCGTCTCGATGCCGGCCTCGCGCAGGGCCGCCGACGTGGCAGCCACATCGCGATCCGCGGCGATGACGGCTACCGAGCCCTCGCGGTCGAGCGCCGCGCGCACCGCGGACACGGCGCCGGCCGTCACATCGCCGACCTCGCGGATCGTCAACTCGCCGTCCCGCCGCAGCGAGCGGGCCGGCGGCACGTCCACGCCGAGGACGTCCAACAGCCGGTTGGCCAGCTCCATCACGGCGGCGGGGACGCGGAAGCCGGTGGTCAACGGGACGACCGTGGCCCGTGTCCTGCCCAGGTGCCGCAGTTGCTCCTGCCAGTTCCGTGCCGACCAGGGCGCGGTGGCCTGCGCCAGATCGCCCAGCACGGTGATCGATCCGAAGACGCTGCGCCGCCCGATCGCCCGGCACTGCATCGGCGACAGGTCCTGAGCCTCGTCCACGACCACGTGGCCGTACCCCTCGGGGCGCTCGATGAGCCCGGCCACTTCGTCCAGGAGCAGCATGTCCTCGGCCGACCACGCGGCGGTCTTCGCCGACCGAGGGGGCTCGGACCACAGCAGAGCGGCCTGTTCACCCGAGTCGAACAGGCCCTGCGCCGCTGCGGCCAGCACCGCCCGGTCGCTCAGCAGCGTGGCCACCACCTCCTCCGGCCGCACCGACGGCCAGACGGCCTCCAGGAGCGCCGCCACCGGTTTCGACCGGCCGATCCGCCTGCTCCACGTGACGCTCCTCGGGCCGGCCCGCCGCTCGGCCTGTTGCTGGATCAGCATCACCACGCGGGTGCGCACATGTTCGCGGCCCATGGCGTACGGCACCCCTAGTACTGCAACCGCATGTGTGGGTCGTGGCCTCGGCGTTGGTAGTGGCAGCGGCGGGCTCGGGCTTGGCTACGGCGTCGGAAGTGTGACCAGCGCAGACGATGCTCGTTGGTGTGGCGTTGGGGTGTGATGACGACGTGCCCGATCATCCGGCGGATCTCCGGGACGCTGAGGGGTATGAGGCCTCGCTCGTCGTCTGGGCTGCCCCTTTTGCGGCTTCTGTGGCGCGGATGGCGGTCAGGTAGGCGAGGGCGGCCATCGCGAGGGTGATGTGCCGGTACCAGGCCCGGTAGAGACGGACCTGGTAGTGGTCCAGGCCGCATTCTCCCTTGGCGGTCTGGAAGCATTCCTCTACCTGCCATCGCGCTCCGGCGGTCCTGACCAGGTCTTTCAGCCGCGAGGTGACGGGCCCGTAGCAGACGTAGTAGGCGATCTCGGTGGGGTCGCTGATGTTGCGGCGGGCCAGGACCCAGTGCCCGAAACCGTCCACCCACTGGGCCCGGATCGCGATCCGGGCCCAGTCGTGGAATCGCTGGCCGTGCGCGCCCGCACCGGCGGAGATCCGCTTCCATGCCTGCCGGGGCAGGCGGGTGATCAGCGCACGGACCTCGGCGTCGGTGCCGTCGGCGGTGGTCACTGTGTCATTGACTTTGGTGGCCAGCACGTAGGCGACGTGCCGTTCCTCCAGCCAGGCCCGCAGGTGCTTGACCTGGCCGTATGCCTCATCTGCGGTGACCCAGGCGAAGGGGACGCGTGCGTCGATCGCGCGTTGCAGCATCCACTTGAAGTGCTCGATCTTCGTGGCGAACGGGACCTCGTCACCGATCCCGGCCGCCCGGCACCGCTCGCGGTCGTCCGTCCAGGAGACCGGGATGTACAGCTCGCGGTCGATCAAGGCCCGGCCCGCGGCGGAGGCATAGGCCAGGAACGTGCCGATCTGGCAGTTCTCCGTGCGTCCGGCCGTGCCGGAGTACTGCCGCTGGACTCCGGCTGACTTGACGCCCTTCTTCAAAAACCCGGTGTCGTCCCCGATCAGGACCGCATCCTTCGCTCCGATCGTCTCGACGACGAAGTCACGGATGTCGTCACGGACCGCGTGCTCGTCCCAGTCGGCGAAGTTCAGCAGTCTCTGGAAACCGTCCGGCCGACGCTGGCCGGCCTGCTCCGCCAGCGTCCACCCGTTCTTCTTCTCCAGCGGCGAGAGCAAGGTGGACAGGTAGTCCAGCGCCCGCTCACGCGGCTCCGACCTGCCAAAACGTCCTGCGAACCGGGCATGGAGACCAGCTATCCCGTCGGACCAGTCCTCGATCTGCGCGACCGTCAGCGATTCATCACACAGTCAGCCCAACGACCAACACGACACTCCGTCACGCCACATGCGGTTGCAGTACTAGGGCCCGCACCTCCTCAACGACCCGGGCCAGTTCGCCCGTGCCGACCCGCCAGCGGTACGACCCGTCCGTGACGGTGACGGACTCCTCGGGGTGCCTGATCCGGGCGTGCAGCGCCCGCTCGAGAACGGTGGCCATCCTGGCGCTGTGCTTCAGGACGCGGGCCTCCTCTCCGTCGCCCCGCCGGACCGGGTGCCGGGTGACCACGTCCTCCACCGTGAGCTGGGCGACGTCGATCTCGCCGAGCGAGGGCAGCACCTCCGAGATGTAGCGGAGGAAGGTCCGGTTCGGACCGATGACCAGCAGACCGCTGCGCCGCAGCCGTTCGGGGAAGGTGTAGAGCAGATACGCGGCGCGATGCAGTCCGACGGCGGTCTTGCCGCTCCCCGGTGCCCCCTGGACGCAGACGGACTCGGCCAACTCGGCGCGCACCAGGTCGTCCTGCTCCGGCTGGATGGTGGCGACGATGTCGCGCATCGGGCCCAGGCGGGGCCGCTCGATCTCGGCGGCGACGATGGCGCTGGCCGCGTCGCCGCCCGCCTGTCGGCCCAGGTGCTCGTCCTCCAGCCCGGTGAGATCCTCCGGGGCGCCGTGGCTCGACGGCGCCCAGCCGAACCGGCGCCGCACCGAGACGCCGCGCGGCTCCAGGGCGCTCGCCTGGTAGTAGGTCCGCGCGACCGGGGCGCGCCAGTCGATCACCAGAGGCGGTGCCGCCGGGTGTTCCGAGACGCGCCTGCGGCCGATGTGGTACCGCTGCCGCCGGTGGTCGCCCGCGGCCTCCGCGTCCTCGAAGTCGAGACGGCCGAAGAACAGCGGGCCGTCGGGCTCCTCGGCCGTCCGCCGCGCGCGTGTGCGCAGATACCGTCCGAGCGCCTCCGCGCTCGCGCCGTCGCCCGACACGTCCTGGCCGGCGACGACCTGACGGTCTGCGTCCTCCACCTGACGGCCCATCGCCTCGCGGCACATCGCGACATACGCGCGTTCCACGGCGAGTTCGCCGCCGAGCGGGGCGGAGTCCCGGCTGCCGGAGGTGTCCTGGACGTGTGACGTCATCGATCGAAACCCTTCGGTGGCGATGGTCGTACACCGTCCGGGGCAGGGGCGGACGGTGGATGCTCCGTCACAGCATAGATGAACTGGGTTAATAATTTGCCTGAGTTGGATCGTGAGTGACCGCCTCGCTCCGGCCGCCTGCTCGAGGCGAGCGCGGACACGATCTACTCCCAGGGCAAGGACCGGTCGATCCCGCTGCACCGCAACTGACCCTTGTGGTGACGTGTGACCGACGCGGCGCATGGAACCTGAAGGGGGTCGTCCGGGGAAGTCGGTCCGCCGGGAAGCGGGTTCCGTGCGCGACTTCCGTCCGGACGCGGCCACGACGAGCGACGGTTGTCTGCGTCCGGGGCGGTGGTGCTCCCGGCTGGGCGGTGGTCTGTTCCGTGGCCGGGGGTGAGGTGTCTCCTGGCCGTTCCGCCGATCTCGAAGCGCTCGGTGCCGGGCGTCTTCAGATCCAGAACGGCGCTGCGGGAACCTCGCCGGTGGATGCGGTGAGTCCCGTGCCGGGGGAGCGTCCGCTGAGCCAGGCGAGGAGGTCGGCCTGGAGTCCGCCGACCGTGGGGCCGCCGGTGCCCAGCGTGTGCACGAGGCCGGTGTCGTGCGCCTCCAGGCGCAACGGCGGGGTGCCCCGGCGGCGGGTGAGCGCCTCGACGATGTCGTCGATGATCCAGCGGGCGGCGTCGGCCGGTATGTCGCAGAAGCGGTAGCCGGCGTCCAGGTCGGCGTGGTGGATCTCCAGTTCGCGCAACCGCGTGGGGACCAGGGTCGTCGGTGTGCGCAGCTCGCCGGTGCGCATCCGCACCTCGGCGCGCCAGGCCGCCGGGGGGAGGGTGCGTATCGCCTCCTCGAAGCGGGCGGCGGTGTCGCGGACGTCGGCGACCAGCGCGGCGACCGGTCGCCGGGCCCCGGCCTCGATCTCGGCTGCGCGGGCGTCCATGCTCGCGTACTGCGGTGTCTCCGTGCCGGTACGGGCCCAGGTGAGCAGCCGGCAGAGGCTGTCCGTGGCCCGCGCGACGTGGGTGATCACATGGCCGCGGGACCATGGCGGTACCAGTGTGCCTCCGGCGACCTGGGTGTCGGTGAGAGAGGTGACCGTGGCGACGAACCGGTCCGTGGACGCGGTGATCGGTCCCAGTGCCCCGAGGTCCTGCACCACATCTCCTACGATTTCCGTATCTCGGAATCTGTGAGTCGTATTGCGGAAACTGGGTCGATCGTATGTGCGGAACTTCCGGGACGTCAACCGGCCTCTCGGACGGGCGGGAGCCTCGGTGGACGCGTAGCCGCTGCGGCAGGTGAGGGGCTGGCGGAGCTGTCCGGTTCGAGGAGTGTCGTCGAAGTTGCGGGGACCGTCGGCACCGGCGGCTTTTCACCTCGGTGAGGAGAGCCGCACCGGCAACTCGGTTAGTACTCCAGCTGTAGATCGTGATCTTCATGTCTGGGATGCGGCTTGCCGCCGGTAGTGACTGGTGCGTGATCGTGCCTGGTGGCGGCGGCGCCAGTCGGACCAGGCAAGCCGGTGGGCCGCGTCGAGGACGGGCCGGACGACGAGCGCGATGAACAGGCGGCAGATCTCGTTGCAGGACAGCGGGATCAGGTCGTCCGGCGTGGGTCGGTGTGCGTGTTCGTCGGCGCGGACGACGGCGAGGAAGGCGTGGGCCAGCATCGCGAGGGTGACCCAGCGGGCCCACGAGGGGTAGCGGCGGACCTGGTGCTCATCCAGCCCGGCCAGTCCCTTCTCTGTTTGGAAGGTCTCCTCCACCCGCCATCTGGAACCTGCGACCTTGACCAGGGTGGCCAGGGATGCCGGCGTGGTGGAGTGACAGCGGTAGTAGGCGAGTTCACCGGTGCTGCGGTTGCGGCGGATCAGCAGCTGGTGGTGGCCCGGGGCTTCGTCGGCGAGGTCGATGACGGCCCAGTCGTAGAATCGCTGCCCCTTCGCGCCGTGTCCGGCCGAAAGCTTCTGCCAGGCCCGCTTCGGCACCTTCGCCGCCAGGGCATCGGCGCGGAACTTGCCTGCGCCGGTGGACACTTCGGCCGAGCAGGCCACCGCGAGGACATAGCCGATGCCGCGTTCCTCCAGAGCCGTACGGAGTCTTGGGTTGCCGCCGTAGACCTCGTCCCCGGTGACCCAGCCGACGTGGTGTCCGGCGTCCAGGAACCGTTCGATCATCGTGCGGGCCAGTTCCGGCTTGGTCGCGAAGACGGTGTCCTGGCCGAGTCCGGCTGCCCGGCAGCGGTCCGGGTCGGACGTCCAGGAGCGCGGGATGTACAGCTCGCGGTCGACCGCCGCGTGCCCGCGCGTCCCGGCGTAGACGAGGTAGACCGCGACCTGGGAGTTCTCGATCCGGCCGGCGGTGCCGGTGTACTGGCGCTGGACCCCGACCGTGTGGGTGCCCTTCTTCACGTCGCCGGTCTCGTCGACAACCAGGACCGCAGCCTCGTCATAGAGGTGCTCGACGACGTATTCGCGCACGTCGTCACGGATGCCGTCGGCATCCCAAACGGCTCGGCACAGCAGATGCTGCATGCCGTGCGGGCTGGCCTCCCCGGCCCACTCCGCGATCGTCCAGCAGTTCTTGCGCGGCAGGTCCGCCAGCAGGCCCAGCACCAACCGCCCGGCCCGTTGCCGTGGTTCGACCCGGACGAACCGGCCCGCGATCCGGCCCATGGCCACCTCGAACGCATCCCGCCAACGGACGGGATCTATGCTGTGACCTGCGGCCACCGTCTCATCGTTACTCCACACAAGTCACGATGATCAACGGTGGCCGCACCCGTCTCCACACCGGCCCACCTTGGCTGAGGGCCCTGCTTAGCCCGTTTCACCGTAACGCTCAACAGCACAGGCCGATGGGCCTACGGTGCCGACAGGGCTGTGCGCTCGGCTTTCTCCAGCCAGTCGGTGTACCAGCGGGCGAACGTCACCGGCGTACCGTCGTCGTCGAGCAGCGGGGCGAGGTCGACGTCGTCCACCCGGCAATCGGACCAGATCGTGCCACGGTGGCTGCCGTTGATGATCAGCCATTCTCTCTGGGCGCAGCCCAGGTGGGAGATCACGATGGCGCCGGCGGTGCGCTCCGGGGCGAACATGATGGCCTCCCACCGCTCGTCCCAAGCCTCGATGGCGTCGTCGAAGTCCTCGATGTCGTCGAAGTCCTCTTCCTCGGGGCGTTGGGCAAGAAGGTCGTCGAGCAGTTTCGGGTCCGGGCCCTGGTCGGGAAACGGCGCGGCAAGTCTCGTCAGGTCGGCCAGGTCCGCGCCGTCGCCTTCCCAACGCCAGCGGCCTTGCACGCGCCGAACTGGGAACAGGCCGTACGCGGGGCCGGCGCCACCCGCACCGACGTGGAGCAGGAATGTCCGGTACTCCTCCGGCAGCCGCACGTCCGTCTGAGCCTCGAGTTCGGCAAGCTCACCCTGGGTAAGCGGGTCCTCCACGATCCACCTGTGCCCCAATGCCCCAAACACCCTGCTGCCGGAAGGCCCTGCACCCGCCGCCTCGAGCCGCTGACGCACGCCCACCCACCACTGATCAGTCATGCGCAGACCGTACGTGCAGCCATCGACACCTGGGGCGCGGGCCCACTGCTACGGTCCCGACGGGCTCAAGACTGGCCCAACGCCCCAGACCCCTCAGCGCAACACGCACATCGGCCAGCTGAGGCTCTCGATCACGCCCCCAGCAAGATCACGATCTACAGCTGGAGTATTAGCCGACCCGCAGGTCTCGGCGGCGGAGTCGGTCCAACGGTCTTTATGTATAACCGATATGGAGGACATTCGCGTTATTGACCGAATGTATAGCTCTGGGTAATTTCTCGCAGAGTTGTCCTTCGGGTTGGCGATCGGAGTGTCGCGTGAAGAACGTGATGTGTGTAAGCATTGTTGCTGGTTTGATCATGACCGCGTCAACTGGTGTGGCCTCGGCAAGTGACCGAGAGGGCTTCCCTGCCCTGTCATGGAAGGCCGGAGTGATCACCAGTAATGAAGGCGTAAACGTTCGGGGGGAACCCACGACTAACTCGACCGCGTGGAGCACTCTGGACGCCGGAGCCTTGGCAGGGTTCACCTGCAAAGTTCGCGGTCAGGAAGTCGATGGGAACGACCTTTGGTACCGGCTGAATGTGGACCGGGTGAGGTACGTCACCGCCCGCTACGTCCAAACAAGGAAACACATCCCCTACTGCGGCTACAAGCCCTCCTTGGATCCGGTGGACCTTCAGCCGGTTACCGCGGAAGAAGCCCCCATGGGCTGACTTCGGGGTCCGGTGAGAGTGGGGTCGGGGACTGGCGCGGGGCGATTGCAAAGTCGCGGTGATCTCGTGAGTGTGCAGGTCACGGCGGTGTGACGATGGCGGGGACGCGGACGTCGCCGGTGCGGGCGCCGACATGAACGGAGAGGGTTCCACCGCGCGGGAAGGCCCTGACCGGCGAGGCGCGCAGAGGCGACCCGGACCGATCACCCGACTCCGACCAACGGCCTGCTCGTGTCGGAGGCGGAAACGGGACGGTCAAGGAGTACGGGAGCCGATCCAGGCCGTCGCCTGCTCGGGCGTGGTGGCGAAGTCGACATCGAGGACGCGGATGTCGCCCAACGGGCCGTTGGAGGCGCGTACCTGGAGGGTCAGCTCGGCGTGACGGCCCGGCTGGGATGGGTGACGGCGGCTGTCGGGGCGTCGTCGTGCGCGTGAGGGCTGTCCCGTAAGCCCCAGCGGGCGCACGACGACGGCTGCGGCACCTCGCTGCGTTGACGGATCGCCCGAATACGCCCAGTATGAGGACGACCCTCCGCCTTGCGATGCACCGCATCCGACGCCGCGCGCTGATCCACCGGTGATCACGGGACAGCCCTTGGTCACTGCCGTGGGTGAGGAGCTGGTGGACGGCGACCGCGCTCACGCCCTCGCCGTCGTAACGCTTGTCCTTGGCTTCCACGGGCGGCAGTGTGTGATGTCGCAACACGCGCCGGATCGCGTCCTTCGCCGCCCACTTCCACACGGGGAGCGGTCTGCCCGTCCTGCCAGAACGCGAGGGGCCGCCCCCGCGTCTGCACCGTCTGCCGCACGGCGGCGCAGCCGACCTGCCGATCCTTGTGGCACAGCGGCATCCGCAGCTGATCAACGGCGGTGCATGGTCTCCAGTGCGGCGGCCAGGACGTGGGGGTCGTGGTGGCCCTTGTAGACAGCGGGCGGGTGCTTGTCGAGCTTCAGCAGTTGGGCCACGGCCGTCCAGGCGGTGCGTACCGAATACTCGACGGTGAACACCACGTCGTCCGGTACCTCGGTGAACTGGCCGATGAAGGCGAGGTTGACCGATCCGTCGGGCACGACCTTGGGGCGGTCGTCGCGGCGGCGGGCGAGGAACTGGCTGGTGATGTACGGCATCAGGCAGGGCACGACGGTGGAGGTCTTCCGCACCCGGGCCGCCACGGCCTCGTCGAACGGCAGGTGGTGCAGGGTCTCTTCGAGGACCTCCCGGCCGGAGCACATCGACATGGGTTTGGGTGTGTGGTTGCCGGCGCGGCCGGGGCGAAGTGCGTAGCCCCACCATACGAAGACGCCTTCGGGCTGGTCGCGGTAGACGGGCTGGCGCGGGGCGACGAGGGTGAGCAGCCAGTTGGAGTCGGTGAAGGTCATCAGGCCGCCTCGGCCGGTCTCGCGGCCGCTGAACTCCTCCAGTGCGTCGAGGAAGGCGGGATCGCTCGCGGTGACCGTGAACGACTCCCAGCGGGACTCGTCGACGCGTTTGTCGAAGACCGCCGGGTCGCCGAAGTCGTCGCGCCCTCGGTGCAGTCGGTGCCAGAGCAGCCAGGCGTTCGAGCGGTGGGGGCGCGGGGACGGTGCGGAGGTGTGCGACCCGAGGCTGGAGGCGTCGGTCATGGAGCCGTTGGTGACCAGGACCAGGTCCTCGAGGGCCACCTCGATCTGCTCGTCGCGGCCGCCGCGGGACAGGTGGATCGTCTCGACCCGCGTACTCCGGCGGCCCGGTGCGAACCCGAGGTCGATGACGTGGCAGCCGGTGTGGAGGGTGACACCGCGTTCGCGCAGCCAGGCGGTCAGGGGGCGCACGATGGAGTCGTACTGGTTGTAGCGGGTGCGGTGGATGCCCGACATGGTCGCGAACTCGGGCAGCAGATGGATGAAGCGCCTGAGGTAGCGGCGGAACTCGATGGCGCTGTGCCAGGGCTGGAAGGCGAACGTGGTGCACCACAGGTACCAGAAGTTCGTGGTGAAGAAGTGCTTGCCGAAGCAGTCCGTGATCCGCTTGCCGTCCAGGTGCCCCTCGGGGGTGGCCAGGCAGCGGACCAGCTCCAGGCGGTCACGTTCGGAGAAGCCCATCGAGCGCGTGTCGACGATCTTCCCGTCGCCGTCGACGAGGCGTGCGGTGTCGTCCCAGGCGAAGTCCTCGTGTCCGGCCAGGATCTCGTCGGTCACCGATATGGAGGGGTCGTCGAGAGTCGGGATGCCGGACAGCAGGTCGTAGGTGCAGCGGTACTCGGCCTCGAACATCCGCCCGCCGCGCATGGAGTAGCCGGTGTGAGCCGTGCCGCCCGCGTCCAGGCTGCCGCCGATGCTCCGCTGCTCCTCGAAGAGGTGGATGTCCGTTCCGTCGAACCCCCCGTCGCGGATCAGGAACGTGGCCGCGGCGAGCGCCGCGATTCCGCTGCCCACCAGATAAGCCTTCGCCACCACACAACTCCTCGCTCTCGCCCGCTGATCGGGAACCACCGGTATCAGCGTTTCCCGGGCCGGTGAGCGCCGTCTGCGGGCCGTTGGTCACCTGTGTGGGCCGAAGGGCCCGCGAGGTGGGCTTCCGTGGACGGCGCGGGCCACAACGCAAGCCTGGTCGGTGGACCCTCTCCGACCGGGCCGGTACGTACCGGGGTCTCACGCCGGGTGGTAGTCCGCCGTCCTGCCGCCGCTTTCCGCGGGATGCGGGGTACCGGGGCCGACGCGCCACGGCGGGGACCCCGCACGGTGGCCGTTGTGTCCGGAGCGGGCCGCCTTGTCGGTCCGGCGGCGCAGCCGGTCCTGGAGCTGGTCGACGAGTTCGTGGCCGGTGGCTTCCTCAGCGTGCACGACAACGTCACGCCGTCCGGCGTGCAGGGCGGCTGTGGCCGATCAGGGACGCTCCGCGTGGTGAGCGGCCGCGTTCCGCCGTCGTTTCGCGGTGCTGGGCCAATGAGGGGTCCATCGGTCCCACCGACTCGGACGCATCGGCCCAACGGGGTGCCGGGAAGCCAGGGCCGAACGGCGCCGCAGCGTGGTGCGGGGATGCCGCCTGGGCCGATGGGGCCGGTCGGCCCCGGACGGGGGACCTGCGGTACCTGCACCCGCGGCCTCTCCCGCCACCACGCTGGCATCGCAACCCCGACACAGGAGGTGGACAGCATGTCCCGCAACGTCACCGTGGGCCTCGACGGCTCGGCAGAGAGCCGCACGGCTGCCGAGTGGGCGGCCCGGGAGGCGAAGCTGCGCGGTCTGCCGCTGCGGCTGGTGCACGTCTGGGAGCCCGTTCCGGAGCCCATTGCCCAGGCGCAGGCCCCCCTCGGCGCCGAGAAGCTGCGGCACTGGAGCGAACGGATTCCGCGCGAGACGGCCGAGGGTCTGCGTCGGCGCCACCCCGGCCTGCGGGTGGAGACCGAGCAGGTTCCCGGCAAGCCGATGGACGCGTTGCCGGAGACGGCGAAGGACACCGAACTGCTGGTCCTCGGCTCGCGTGGGCTGAGCGGGATCGGCGGGTTCCTCGTCGGGTCCGTGGGCGCGGCCGTGATCGCGCACACCGGCACCCCCGTCGTCCTGGTGCGGGCCGGGGAACAAGCCGCCGACGAGCACGAGATGGACCCCGCCGGCATTCCGTCCACCGCCACCCCGTACCAGCCCGTCGTGCTCGGCCTCGACACTACCCACCCCGACGACACGGTGATCGCCTTCGCCTTCGAGGCGGCCGCCCTCCGCGATACCGCACTGCGGGTCGTGCACGGCTGGAACCTCCCGCCCTACGCCGCCTACGGCGTGCCCGCCGACGCCGAGCTCAACGCCGCACTCGGCCGGCATGAAGCCGCCGCCCTCGCCGCGGTGCTGCGGCCCTGGCGGCAGAAGTACCCGGACGTCGAGGTCGTCGAGGAGTCCCCGTCCGGAAGCCCTGCCAACCACGTCATCGACGCTTCCCGCGAGGCGTCCCTGGTCGTCGTCGGACGCCGGGTCCGGCGCAGCCCCTTCGGCGTGCACATCGGCCCCGTCACGCACGCGGTACTGCACCACGCCGCCGCCCCCGTCGCCGTCGTCGCGCACGACTGACAGCGCCTTCGGAAGGAAGTGGAGAACATGAACACAGCGGACGAGAACGCAGTGGCCGAGCGAGCCCTCGGAGGGCCCCTGGTCGTGGGCGTCGACGGTTCCGAGCCGAGCCTGCGCGCCGCCGACTGGGCGTCCGACGAGGCCGCCCTGCGCGGGGTGCCACTGCGGGTGGTGTACGCCTGCCTCTGGGACCGGTACGAGGGTGCCGCGCTCGCCCGGGACATCGGCGAACCGACCGAACCGCCCCTGCCCCAGGACGTGGTGGGCGCCGCCGCCGAGCGGGCACGCGCCCGGCACCCAGGGCTGCGGGTCACCGCCGACGTGGTGTTCGAGGAGCCGGAGTACGCCCTGGTCCGCGCGGCCCGGAACGCCTCCGCGCTGGTCGTGGGCACCCGCGGCCGCAGCGGCCTTGCCGAGATGCTGCTCGGCTCCGTCAGTCTGGCCGTCGCCGCCCACGCCGACTGCCCGGTGATCGTGTTGCGCGGCAGCCACGACAACCAGGCGACGCCACCGGTGCACGGACGGGTCGTCGTGGGCGTCGGCGAGGACGCGAAGGAATCGGCGGCGGTTCGCTTCGCCGCCGAGGAGGCGCGGCGGCGCGGGGTGCCTCTGGAGGCCATACGGGCATGGCGCTGCCCCGCGTACGAGCCCGGCGGCTATCCCCTGATGCTCGGCGAACCCACCCGCCAGTACGAGGAACGGGCCATCGAGGAACTCGAAGGGGCGCTGCAGGACCTCCCGGCGGACGTCGAGGTGCGCCGGCGCACCGTCGAGGGCCATGCCCGCCGGGCGTTGGTGGACGCCTCGCACAGTGCTGACCTCCTGGTCGTCGGCGCCAGTCGGCGCGAGGGGCAACTCGGGTTCCAGCTCGGCCGTACCGCCCACGCGGTGCTCCACCACTCCGCCTGCGCGGTCGCGATCGTGCCGCACCGGGGGCACGACGCCTGACCGGTGTCTCAGAAGCTCGCCTCACTCCCACTGCCCCGTGGTGCTGGTGCCGACCACTTGACGCCCGCCGCCGGGCCACGCGGATGGCCCGGTCGGCCCTGTCGGGTGCCCGGCGGGGTGGGGGAGGGTGGGGAGGCACGGACCCTCTTGCACCTCCGACCGCCCCGACCCGGAAGGGAACCTTCGATGTCCGACGACACACGGCAGGCGTCCGCCCCTCTCCCAGCCTCCGGCCGGGGAGACCCCCGTCTCGCTGCGCTCACCGAGGACGAGTTGAGGACGCTGGATGCCCATTGGCGCGCCGCGAACTACCTGTCCGTCGGTCAGATCTACCTCATGTCGAACCCCCTGCTGACCGAGCCGCTGCGTCCCGAGCACGTCAAACCGCGGCTGCTCGGCCACTGGGGCACCTCGCCCGGGCTGAACCTGGTCCACACGCATCTCAACCGCGTCATCAAGGCACGCGGCCAGGACGCCCTGTGCATCTGGGGGCCCGGTCACGGCGGCCCGGCGGTTCTCGCCAACTCCTGGCTGGAGGGCACCTACAGCGAGACCTACCCCGACATCACCCGGGACGCGGCCGGCATGGAGAGGCTGTTCAGGCAGTTCTCCTTCCCCGGCGGCGTGCCCAGCCACGTGGCCCCCGAGACACCCGGTTCGATCCACGAGGGAGGCGAGCTGGGCTACGCGCTCTCCCACGCCTACGGCGCCGCCCTCGACAACCCGGACCTGCTCGTCGCCTGTGTGATCGGCGACGGCGAGGCGGAGACCGGCCCGCTCGCCGCCTCCTGGCACTCCAACAAGTTCCTCGACCCCGTCCACGACGGCGCCGTCCTGCCGATCCTCCACCTCAACGGCTACAAGATCGCCAACCCGACGGTGCTGTCCCGCCTGCCCGACGCTGAACTCGACGCCCTGCTGCGGGGATACGGCCACACCCCGATCCACGTCAGCGGCGACGACCCGATGACGGTGCACCGGGCGATGGCCGCCGCGATGGACGACGCGCTGGACCGCATCGCGCTCCTGCAGCGCAGCGCGCGCGAAGACGGCGTGTCCGAGCGGTCGCCCTGGCCGGTGATCGTGCTACGCACACCGAAGGGCTGGACCGGCCCGGCGGTGGTCGACGGACTGCCGGTGGAGGGCACTTGGCGCTCCCACCAGGTGCCGCTGGCCGCCGTACGGGACAACCCGCAGCATCTGCGGCAGCTGGAGACATGGCTGCGCTCGTACAAGCCGGAAGAACTCTTCGACGCGCACGGCAGCCCCCGCGAGCAGGTGCTGTCCTGCGTCCCGGACGGCTCCCGGCGCCTGGGCGCCACCCCGCACGCCAACGGCGGCCTGCTGCTGCGCGAACTGCCGCTGCCCCCGCTGGAACGCTACGCCGTGCCCGTCGACAAGCCCGGCGCGACCCTGCACGAACCCACCCGTGTCCTCGGCGATCTGCTGGAGCACGTCATGCACGCCACCCGCGAGCGGCGTGACTTCCGCCTCGTGGGACCGGACGAGACGGCCTCCAACCGGCTCCAGGCCGTCTTCGACGCCAGCGGCAAGGCCTGGCAGGCACAGACCCTTCCCGTGGACGAGCATCTGGACCGGCACGGCCGGGTGATGGAGATCCTGTCCGAACACACCTGCCAGGGCTGGCTGGAGGGATATCTGCTGACCGGCAGGCACGGGCTGTTCTCCTGCTACGAGGCGTTCGTCCACATCGTCGACTCCATGGTCAACCAGCACATCAAGTGGTTGCGCGTCACCCGCCGCCTGCCCTGGCGCGCTCCCATCGCCTCCCTCAACTACCTGCTCACCTCGCACGTGTGGAGGCAGGACCACAACGGCTTCTCCCACCAGGACCCCGGCTTCGTCGACCACATCCTCAACAAGAGCCCGGAAGCGGTACGGGTCTACCTGCCGCCGGACGCCAACACGCTGCTGTCGGTCGCCGATCACGCGCTGCGCAGCAAGGACTACGTGAACGTGATCGTGGCGGGCAAGCAGCCCTGCTTCGACTGGCTGTCGATGGAACAGGCGAAGGCGCACTGCGCCCGTGGTGCGGGGATCTGGGAGTGGGCGGGGACGGAGAACGGCCGTGAGCCGGACGTCGTGCTGGCCTGCGCGGGCGACGTGCCCACCCAGGAGGTACTGGCCGCCGCCCAGCTGCTGCGCCGGTACTTGCCCGACCTCGCCGTCCGCGTCGTGAACGTCGTCGACATCGCCCGGCTGCTGCCCAGCGAGGAACACCCGCACGGCATGAGCGACTTCGAGTACGACGGCCTGTTCACCACCGACAAGCCGGTGATCTTCGCCTACCACGGCTACCCGTGGCTCATCCACCGCCTCGCCTACCGCCGCACCGGCCACAAGAACCTCCATGTGCGCGGCTACAAGGAGATCGGGACGACGACCACGCCGTTCGACATGGTCGTCGGCAACGACCTCGACCGCTACCGGCTGGTCATGGACGTCATCGACCGCGTGCCCGGCCTGGCGGTGCGCGCCGCGGCCGTACGCCAGCGGATGGAGGACGCCCGGCTGCGCCACGCCGAGTGGATCCGCGTCCACGGCGTCGACCTGCCGGAGGTCGCCGACTGGTCCTGGGACGGCTGAACCCGATGCCGACAGGCCCCGGGCAGCGGGACGTTCGGCCCGCTGCCCGGGGCCTCGCAGCCCCTCCGACGGGCGTGAGCGACGCGGGACATTGAAGGCACCACGAGAAGTCGACCCCATCCTGTGCGTCACAGCCCTCGAAAGGGATGAGCATCATGGCAGTGCACAACCACCCCCACCGGCACCTGGGACTCCGCTTCCCGTCCCTGCGCCGGAGCGGGACGGCGCCCGCGTCCGGTGAGGTGGCGACCGCGGCGGCGACGGCCACCCAGGCGTACGCCTTCGCCGGTCTGCGTCTGCTGACCGGGTTCGTCTTCCTGTGGGCGTTCCTGGACAAGACCTTCGGCTTCGGCTACGCCACCCGGTCCGGCAGCGGCTGGACCGACGGCGGCTCACCCACCGAGGGCTTCCTCAGCCGTGTGGCCGTAGGGCCGATGGAGTCCACCTTCCACGTCTGGGCCGGGGCCGCCTGGGCCGACTGGCTGTTCATGCTCGGCCTGCTCGGCATCGGTCTCGCCCTGGTCGCCGGCATCGGCCTGCGGCTCGCGGCGGTCGCCGGCACGCTGATGATGGCGCTGATGTGGATCGCGGAGTGGCCGCCCGCCCGGCACCTGTCCGACGGGTCGGCCAGCATGTCGGCCAACCCGTTCGCCGACTACCACCTCATCTACGCCGTCGTCCTCATCGCCCTCGCGGCCGCGGGCGCCGGCGCCACCTGGGGCCTGGGCAAGGCATGGGCACGGCTGCCCTTCGTCAGCCGCAACCGCTGGCTCCTGTGAGGGCCGGACACTTGCCGGACCGGGGTGCCTCCGCTTGCCGGCGGGGGTGCCCCGGTTGCCTGTGCTCCCGCGAGGCGGTGCACGGCGGGTCTTGTACCAGGCGAGGCGACGAGAAGCGGGGCCCTGGTCCGGCAGGGACCTACGGCCCGGCACGAGAGGGACGGGTGGAGTGCCCCAGGTGCGCCGAGAGGCCCTCCCCGGGGGTGTCACGAGCGACGAGCATCAAAGAGGATCATCACCGGTCTGCCCGACTGTACGGCCGCGGCCGGATCATCGGCGACTACCGGCGCGTCGCGCTCTACGGCACCGACCGGCTCATCCGGGCATGCCACGGCCGGGCGGGATACCGGTAAGCCGGTCGAAGGCCGAGCGGCGGCGGCACCATGGAGCGGGGGCCGGAGACGGGCAACGCGCTCAGGGAGCCAGGGGGGAGCCCGGAGGGGTCCAGCGCAAGGGGTGCTTCTCGGGCGGGCGGCTGTCGTCGACGCGGAAGGTGAGACTGTTCATCACGCCCACAACGCCGTCCACCCGCCAGGAAAGCCGGACGGCCACCGGGATGTCGCTACGGCGTTCCAGGCGCCCCGCAAGCGTGGCCGTCCCGTCGTGGACCGAGACGATGACGGTGCGGCGCGGCAGGCACATGGCATGGGTCAGGACCTCGTCGATGATCTCCTGCTGGATCTCCTCGTCCGTGCGCAGGAAGACCCGCAGCAGGTCACGGCGGGTGGCGATGCCGATCAGGCGGTCCTCCTCGTCCACCACGGGCAGCCGTCCGACCTGATGACGCTCCATCACCCGCGCGGCGTCCGCGACGCGTTGCTCCGGGTGCACGGTGATCGCGGGTGTCGACATCAGCTGCCCGGCGGTCATGGCACGGGCCTCGGCGGCGGCGACTCGGGTCCTGCGGCGCAGCGCCGGCAGCCGGGAGCGGATGCCCTGGGCTCGCCGGGCCTGCGCCGCCTGCCGGCGGACCAGGTCGGTCTCGGAGATCATCCCGAGGACCTTGTCATCGGCGTCCACCACCGGCAGGCCGCTGATCCTGTGCCGGGCCAGCAGCCGTGCCACGTCCTTCAACGGAGTCTCCTGGCACGCCTGGACGACGTCGGGGGTCATCACCTCGCCGACCTTGGATGTCTTCACGGCAGTTCCCTTCTCCGCTGGTGTCCGTGGAGGGTCACCGGTCTCTGCCGGTGCCCGTGGAGGGCGATCGCCTTCCCCGCGTACGGCCGCTGCGGGTCGTCCCGTGTCCCCCACAGGGCGAGGTGCCGGTGGCCGGCATCGGGCCCGGAACTCTCGGGTGAGGGTGGCCGGTCCGGCCGCTGCCGTCCCGTTGGACCGTCCCGGGTGGCCGGTCCTCGATGCCTCTACAGCCTCCCGCGCACCGGCTCGACGGGGCAGGGCCGACCGGCCCTGAGCCGCGAGGCGAACCTTCCCCCTGCCGCCTGGACCCGGTCGGTGACGACACCGCCACGGCGTGGGCCGCAACGATCGCCCGCCGGAGCGAGGGCGGGTACGTCGCCGCCGCGAAGGAGCGCCGGTCGGCCCTGACCGTGGCGCCATCAGGCCCATGCACACGGGGGCGCGGGCGGGGGAGTGTGACGGGTGAGAGCAATGGCGTAGGCACTGGATGTGGGAGGCACGATGAGCGGTGTGGTGGTAGTCGGTGTGGACGGGTCTGCGTCGAGTCTCGCCGCGGTCGAGGCCGCGGCACGGGAGGCGCGGTTGCGCGGGGCGGGGCTGCGGGTGGTGCACGCGTTCATCTGGCCCGCGCTGCATGTGCCCCTGGGCCCGTCACCTTCGGGCCCCCCCCGAGGGCGGGCTCCGGAACCTGGCCGACCGTCTGGTGGCCGAGGCGGTCGAGCGGGCGCGCGCCGCGGCACCGGAGGTCGAGGTCAGCCGTGCCGTCGTGACCGGAGAGCCACTGACGGTCCTGGAGGCGCAGTCGCGTGCGGCTGAGCTGGTGGTGGTCGGGTCCCGCGGCATGGGCGGGTTCGTCGGGCTGCTGGTCGGGTCGACGGCGGTCCATCTGGCGGCACATGGCCGGTGTCCGGTGCTGGTCGTGCGGGAGCGGCCGAGTGAGGAAGGCCCGATCGTGCTGGGCGTCGACGGCTCGGCGGCGGGTCAGTCAGCGGTGGACTTCGCCTTCGCCGAGGCCGAGTTGCGAAAGGCGCCGCTGGTGGCGCTGCACGCCTGGACCACCTGGAACGCGCCGATGCCCGCGCCGCAGGACCCGTCGATGCCCTACGCGAACCCGCCGGGCGCCCTCGCCGGGGAGGAGCAGCGCCTGCTGTCCGAGGCGCTCGCCGGACGCCAGGAGCGGTACCCGGGTGTGGTGGTGGAGCACCGGGTAGTGCACGGCCACACGCGGGAGGAGCTGATCGAGGCGAGCAGGTCCGCCCAGCTGGTGGTGACCGGCGCCCGCGGCCGGGGCGGCTTCACCGGGCTGCTGCTCGGCTCGGTCAGTCAGGCCCTGCTGCATCACGCCCACTGCCCGGTCGCGGTGGTGCGGGGAGTGGACCCGCGGCACTGACCTCGTGCGGTGGGCGGCCCCCTGCCCTGTCCCGCGGTGCGGGCGGGCGGGGGGCCGCTTGCCGGGTGGGCGCGAAGCGTGTGAGGACGGGGCCGCAGACGGCGAGGAGCATCACGTAGGTGGTGACCAGGGCCGCCAGGCGGCCCTGTGCAGGGGCGGCCAGCCCGATGATGACGACGGAGAACTCGCCGCGGGCGATGAGCGCGGTTCCGGCCCGCAGCCGGCCGCGGCGGCCCGCGCCCTCGCGTCGGGCGGCATACCAGCCGGCGGCCACCTTGGTCGCGGCCGTGACCACCGCCAGCGCCGCGGCGGCGGGCAGCATCGGCAGCAGGTCGCCCGGATCGACGGTCAGACCCAGGGCGAGGAAGAACACCGCGGCGAACAGGTCGCGCAGCGGGCTGAGCACGGCCCGTGCCCGGTCGGCGGCGGTCCCGGTCAGCGCGAGTCCGATCAGGAAAGCGCCGACGGCGGCCGAGACGTGGATGATCTCGGCCAGCGCGGCCACGATCAGGGTGATGCCGAGAACGCGGAGCAGTACCTGCTCGGCGTCGGGGTGGGACAGGATACGGCCGACATGCTGGCTCCAGCGCCAGGACACGGCTATGGCCGCGGTGACGGCCGTCATGGCGGCCGCGACAGCGAGCAGCGCCTGCCACCAGGTGCCTCCGGAGGCGACGACGGCGAGCAGCGGCAGGTAGGCGGCCATCACGAAGTCCTCCACCACCAGCACGGACAGCACCGCGGGGGTCTCCCGGTTGCCCAGCCGGCGCAGGTCGCCGAGCAGGCGGGCGACGATCCCGGAGGAGGAGACGTAGGTGGCGCCCGCGAGCGCCAGGATCCCGCCGGCGTCCAGGCCGAGCAGCCAGCCGGCCACGGCGCCCGGGGCGGCATTGAGGACGAGGTCGATGACGGCGGAGGAACGGTGGCGGCGAAGGCTGACGGTGAACTCCCGGACGGTGAAGTCCAGACCGAGGACCAGGAGCAGCAGGATCACACCGATGGCGGCGCCGGTGTCGACGAAGTCCCGGGCGGCCGGAACCGGAGCGAGCCCGCCGTCGCCCAGGGCCAGTCCGGCCAGCAGGTACAGCGGTACGGGAGAGAGGGCGAAACGCCGTGCGACGGTGCCGAGCAGGCTCAGCACGGCCAGGATGATGCCCAGTTCCAGCAGCAGGGCGATGGGCGTGTGCACCGCTCAGCCCTGGACGATGCGCTGGACTCCGGCGATGCCCTCGCGGGTGCCGATCACCACCAGGATGTCCCCGGCCCGCAGGGTCTGGCCCGGTCCGGGGGAGGCGATCACGTCCTCGCCGCGGACGATGGCCACGATCGAGGCACCGGTGCGGGTCCGGGCCCTGGTGTCCCCCAGGGCCCGGTCGGCGAACGGGCTGCCGGGACGCACCTCGACCTGACCCGCGCTCAGACCGGGCACCTCACGGGTCAGATCGGCGAACCGCTCGGCGATGCGCGGGGCCCCGAGGATCTCGGCGAGAGTGTCGGCCTCCTGGCTGGTGAGCCGGAGGATCGGGTGAGCCTCGTCCGGATCGTCGCCGGGGTACACCACCAGCTCGAAGTCACCCGAGCGCTGGGCGACGACCCCGATCCGGTCACCCTCGTGGTTGACGAATTCGTAGCGCAGCCCCACGCCGGGCAGCAGCACCTCGTTGACGTCCATGTGGATCTCCCCGTCGTCACGTATCCGGAGTCTTCGCACCGGGCCATGGCCCCGGCCCGCCGTAGACGGTCTTCGGCAGGCGTCGCGGCGGCCCGCCGTGCACAGGTTTTCGGCACGCGTCGCGGAGCGCTCAAGTCGTCGTACAGGGCGCACGGCAGGTGCCGGAGCAGCACGGCAGGTGATCAGTGTCGTGAGCACCCTCGGGGCCCGACAGGGCCGAGTGGCCTCTTGGCCCGGACTGACGGCCCCTGGGCGTACCGGGCCGGCCGCACCGAGGCTGGAAGCCGAGGGGCCGCGCGTCGGCGATGGTCCGGGATGGGAGTATCCAGTGAGTTACCCGGTGAGTGACCGTGACCCGGTGAGTGATCCCGTGATCGTGGGCGTGGACGGTTCCGCCTCCAGCATCGTCGCGGTCGAGGTCGCCGCGCGTGAGGCGCATCTGCGCGGGGTGGGGCTGCGGATCGTGCACGCCTTCGGGCAGGCGTCCGGACATCGGCCGGTCGGCGCGCCACCGTGGAACGCCGCCGACCACGGCCTGGAGCCGATGGTGCGGGGTGCGCTGGCCCGCGCAGAGGAACGGGCGTACACGATCGCGCCGGACATCGAGATCACCCGGTCGGTGGTGGCCGGGGAGGCGCTTGAGGTGCTGGAGATCGAGTCACGGTCGGCGTCGCTGGCGGTGGTCGGCAGCCGGGGCCTGGGCAGTTTCTCCGGGCTGCTGCTGGGCTCGACGGCGGTACATCTGGCCGCCCACGGCCAATGCCCGCTGATGGTGGTGCGGGGCCGCCCCGATCCGGCCGGTGCGGTGATCCTGGCCGTGGACGGCTCCACGGCCGGCGAGGCGGCAGTGGAGTTCGCGTTCGCCGAGGCGGCACTGCGCAAGGCGCCGCTGGTCGCCCTCCATGTGTGGAACACCTTCAGCGAGCGCGCCTACGAAGGCCCCGGCGACCCCCTCACCGCCGTGGTGGCAGACGCCGACCGTGTCCGCGAGGCCGAGCAGCACCTGCTGGACGAGACGGTGGCCTCCTGGCAGAAGGTCCATCCCCAGGTCGTGGTCGAGCGGTGTCTGGTGCGTTCCCGGATCCGCCCGGCCCTGATCGACGCCAGTCGCGGCGCCCAGCTGGTGGTGACCGGAGCCCGGGGCCGGGGCGGCTTCACCGGCCTGCTGCTCGGCTCCGTCAGCCAAGCCCTGCTGCACCACGCCCACTGCCCCGTCACCGTCGTCCGCGGCAGGGAGTGACCTTGCCTGAGCAGCAGTCCACGGCAGGGAATGACACCCTGCCCGAGCAGACCACGGCCGTAAACCACGCCCTGCCGGTACCGACGCCCCCGCAGCCGGACGCCTACCGGCGCGACGCCGCCGAAGTGGCGGGCTTACTGGCCGTGCTCCCGGCCACGGGCCTGACCACGGCGGACGCCGAGCAGCGGGCCGCCGCCTGGGGCGCCAACGCACTGGCCGAACCGGTGCGCCGACCGCAGTGGCTGCGCGTGCTGGACCAGTTCCGCAGCTGGCTGATCGGCATCCTGCTCGTCGCAGCCGTCGTCGCCGGAATCATCGGCCAGATCAAGGACGCTCTCGTCATCACGGTCGTCCTGCTCATCAACGCCACCATCGGCTACCTGCAGGAACGCCGCGCCGAGCGCAGCCTGGAGGCCCTGCGCCAGATGCTGGTCCCCATCGCACGCGTGCGCCGCGACGGCCAGGTGAAGGAGATCCCGGCCGGCACCCTGGTGCCCGGCGACGTCGTCCTGCTGGAAGCCGGCGACCGTGTCCCGGCCGACGGGCGCCTGGTGGTCGCCGAGTCGGTCGAGGCGGGCGAGGCCGCGCTGACCGGAGAGTCCCAGCCCGTCGCCAAGACGACCGCGCCCACCGAGGCCGACGGTGCCGAGCCCGTACCCGTTGCCGAGCGCACCGGCATGCTCTTCATGAACACCGCGCTGACCCGCGGCCGCGCCGAGATGATCGTCACGGCCACCGGCATGCGCACCGAGGTCGGCGCGATCGCCGAGGCGTTGCGCACCGGCGCGGAACCGCCCAGCCCGCTCCAGGTCCAGATGGACAGCCTGGGCCGACGCCTGGCCCTGGTCAGCGGCATCGCCGTGGCCGCCTACGCGCTCGTGGCCCTCCTGCGCGGTGAGGAACTCGCCGACCTCGCACTGCGCGCGGTGGCCCTGGCCGTCGCCGCGATTCCCGAGGGTCTGCCGGCCGTTCTCGCGCTCACCCTGGCCCTGGGCGTCCACCGCATGGCCCGCCGCGGCGCCATCGTCAAACTCCTGGCCTCCGTCGAGGCACTCGGCTCGGCGACCGTGGTGTGCAGCGACAAGACCGGCACCCTGACCCTGAACGAGATGACCACCCGCGCCCTGTGGGCCGCCGGGCGTGCCTATGAGGTGACCGGGGAGGGATACGGCACCGAGGGCAACGTCCGCCCTGTGGACGAACGGCACGGCCGGGACCCGCACGATGCGGCCCTGCACGACGAGGCCAAGCGCGATGTGACCCCGCATGACGCGCCCCCGCCTGCCCTGTGCGACGCGGTGCTGCCCTTCGCGCTGTGCAACGACGCCCGCGTCACCCCGGCCGGCGTGTTAGGAGACCCCACCGAGGCCGCCCTGGCCGTACTCGCCGCCAAGGCCGGTGTCGACGCCGGGCTCCGCGACCGCATGCCGCGTACCGGTGAGATCCCCTTCGACCCGGCCGCCAAGTACATGGCCACCTTCCACACCGACGCGGAGGACGGTCGCGTCCGTGTCCACGCCAAGGGTGCCGTCGACGTCCTGCTGGAGCGCTGCACCCACGTCCTGATCGAACAGTGCCGCGTCCCCCTCGACGCCGAGCGCCGCCGTGAGGTCACCGACGCCGCCCGGCGGATGGGCGGTCAGGGCCTGCGGGTCCTCGGGGCAGCCACCGGCACCACGGACCGGTCGGACCCCCGGGAGGTGACGGGACTGACCCTGACCGCGATCGCGGGGATAGCCGACCCTCCGCGTCCTCAGGCCCGCGAAGCCGTCGCCCTGGCACAGGCCGCCGGCATCACCGTCAAGATGATCACCGGGGATCATGCCGACACCGCCGCCGCCATCGCCCGCGAACTCGGCATCACCGGCGACGTCGTCTCAGGCACAGAACTGGCCCGGATGAGCGACCAGGAACTCGCGGACCGCATCGAGGACGTCGGTGTCTTCGCCCGCGTCGCCCCCGAACACAAGGTGACCGTCGTCCGCGCGCTCTCCGAGAAGGGCCACATCGTGGCCATGACCGGAGACGGCGTCAACGACGCCGCCGCCCTGCGCGCCGCCCACATCGGCGTCGCGATGGGGATGGCCGGCACCGACGTGGCCAAAGAGGCGGCCGACATGGTCCTGACGGACGACGACTTCTCCACCATCGTCCGCGCGGTCCGCGAGGGCCGTTCCGTCTACGACAACATCGTCACGTTCGTCCGCTTCCAGCTGTCCACCAACATCGGCGCCATCCTCACCCTGCTCGCCACCGTGCTGGCCGGACTGCCCGCGCCCATGTCCGCGATCCAGCTGCTGTGGGTCAACATCATCATGGACGGACCGCCCGCCATGGCTCTGGGCATCGACCCGCCGCAGGACAACGTGATGCGGCGTCCGCCCCGCCCGCCCGGCGAGCGCATCCTGAACGCCCGCCGCCTGGTCGCCATCGCCCGCTCCGGCGCGGTCATGGCCGCAGGCACCCTGGCCGTCTTCGTCGGCGCCCGGCACCTCACCGACACCGAGACCGCCGCCACCATGGCCTTCACCACGTTCGTCCTCTTCCAACTGTGCAACGCCCTGGCCGCACGCGCCGAGGACGGCCCCGTCCTCGGCCGCCACCAGCTGCACAACCGCGCCTTGTGGATCTGCCTGGCCACCGTCCTGGCCCTCCAGATCATCGCCGTGCACGTGCCCATGGCCCGGGGAGTCTTCGACACCGTGCCGCTCAGCCCCGCCCAGTGGGCGATCTGCCTCGCCACGGCCTCCACCGTGCTGTTGACCGAGCACGCCTGGCACGCCGGCCGGACACGGCCCGGCCGCCCGGTGGACGCGACCCGCGGGCACTGACGGCCGGGCCTGGGGAACACCTCTCCGAGCAGCTGCCGGCAACCGGCAGCCTCAGGGGAGCACGCGCCAAGGTCCTGATGCCGGACACCGGCAGGTGAACCGGCACCAGGACCTGGCTTTGTGCCGTGGCCGACTCTGCTGCCCAATTCCGGGGCAACTCCGACACGCGGACCATGACCTGCGACAACGCGGTGACCGTTGCGGCCTTCCCGGCATGACTCTGCTGCTCAACCGAATTGGGCAGCAGAGTCTGGCCGTGGCCGTGGCCGTTGCCGTCGCGGGGCGGGACGAACGGGGGGTGGGCATGCGGCCGTTCTTCGAGGCCGCCACGGGCCGGCCCTTCTGTTCGCCGCCCTGACCGCCGACCCGTGGACCGTGCCGGCAGTCCGCCTGACGCGCGCCCCGCCGGAACCCGAGGTGATGTGCCGCTTCCTGGACCGCCTCGCCGGCCACTTCGACCGCAAGGTCCACCTCGTGGTCGACGGGCACTCCGCCCACCGTTCCAAGAAGGCCCGGGAGTGGCCGGCCGACCATCCCGACGACGTCGAGCTGCACTTCCTGCCGCCGTACTCACCGGAACTCAACTTCGACGAGCTGGTCACGCCGACCGCAAACAGAGCCTGCCCAGGCGGCACCGAGCCCGAGATCAAGCCGAACTCGCCGCCGAAACCCGCCGCTTCTTCCGCAGACACCAGCGTCAGCCACACATCGTCTGCTGCTCCTTCGGCGGCCCGCACGTCCGTCACATCCTCGACGAGAACCCCATGATTTTCTGATCGATAGGCGCTCTGTGCCGACGGACGGTGAGGTCGCCCCGTTCACTCGCCGGAGAACTGACCCGGACCGGGCACCAGGTCGGCGCGGACACCGTTGGCGATCTGCTGCGGGAGGAAGGCTTCAGCGGCGCGGCGGGAGGACTTCCTGCCGGTCCACTGATACAACATCGGACTTGCGAGTGTCCTTCCGGGACATGCCCGAACCTTCCTCTGCCTTTCGGACTTGCTTGAACCCTCCGTGAGTCCATGTCGTCAGGCTCAGGGCAGGTTGCTGGTCGGCGCCCCTTGCGGGGCAGACAGAGGGAGACACGTGCCCGGTCCGCGTCATCTGTGGCGTCACGGCGGTCAGGGAGCGGGGCCGGCTCTCCCCGCACAACAGTTGCACACGCGCCAGATGCTGACGGTCGTCGCGACGGCGCTGGGTGTCTTCCTGGTGGCCCTCGACGTGCTGATCGCGAACGTGGCCCTGCCCGACATCCAGCGGAACTTTGGTGTGGGCGAGTCCGGCCTGCAGTGGGTGGTCACGGCGTACTCCATCGGCATGTCCGTGTTCGTCATGGCCGCCGCCACCTTCGCCGACCGCTTCGGGCGCCGTCTCGTCTACGTCGTGGGGATCTCGGTTTTCACCGTCTGCTCCGTGGCTGCCGGCCTGGCTCCGGACCTCGGAGTCATGGCGGTCGCCCGAGCTGTTCAGGGCGTTGCCGCAGCGGCGGTGATCGTGAGCTCGCTGGCCCTGGTGAGCTCTGCCTTCCCTGACAAGGGCGACCGGGCAAAGGCCATTGGGCTGTGGACCGGTGTGGCCACCATCGCCTCACCTCTGGGGCCCACGCTCGGTGGCTTCCTCACCGAGGCCGTCAGCTGGCGGGCTGTCTTCCTGATCAATGTCCCTGTCGGCGTGCTGGCACTCGCCCTGACCTTCGGATACGTCGGCGAGTCCCGTGCGGAGCAGACCCGTGGCTTCGACTGGGGCGGGCAGATGCTGTTCGCCGTGTCCGTCGGTGCACTGGCATACGCTTTCATCCAGGGCCAGAACCTCGGCTGGACGTCGCCTCTTGTCCTGGCGTTGCTGGCCGTCGGCGTGGCCGGGTTTGCAGTCTTCGGTCGGTACGAGTACGGGTCGCCGAACCCGATGATGGACGTGAGGCTGTTCGGAAACCGCACCTACACCGTGGCCATCGTCACGGCCTTCTCCGCGTTCTTCGGCGTGTACGGCATGCTGCTGGTCGTCACGCAGTACTTCCAGAACGTCGAGGACTATTCGCCTGAACTGGCCGGGCTGCTGATTCTCCCGTTCGCTTTCACCCTCATGGTGTTGTCGCCGGTCGCGGGCCGACTGGTCGCACGGTTCGAGGCTCTGCCAATCGCCAGAATCGGTCAACCCCTGCTGGTCGTGGGGCTGGCCATCATCGCTGTGAGCATGCCGGTCTCGGTGTACCTGGTCGCAGCAGGCTTGTTCGTCACAGGCGCAGGCACCGCTCTGCTCGTCATTCCGATCACCTCTCTGGCCGTGGGATCGGTCCCGCCGGACAGGGCCGGAATGGCCTCCGGCATCTTCAATGCCCAGCGGGCCATCGGTTCAACGTTCGGCTTCGCGGTCCTCGGCACCATCCTCGCGGTCTGGCTGGGAGGCACCCTCGACGCCGCACTGCGGGAGGCGGTACCAGAGTCACGGGCGCGTCAGGCGGTCACCGACCGCATCATCCAAGAGGCCAACCCGTACGCGTACGTCGCCGAGGTCGGACCAGGCAGGCCGCTTCCCGCACCCACTCCCGGCCAGCGCGAGGCCATCGTGACGGCGGCCAAAGAGGACTTCATCCGAGCCAGTCAGTTGAGCGTCGCCGTCGGCGCGGCATTCTGCACCGTCACCGCAGTGTTGTTCTGGACCCTTGCGCGTAGTTCCACCACTGGCCAGAAACCCGACGACGCCCCCGCGTGAAGCTTCCCAGGGAAACTTCAACACGGTCCTGGCCCTTTCGTCGCCCAGCTTCGGCATGTCCTTCGTCGAGTTCCTCGGCACCACCGCGGCGGGCGGCACCGTGGTCGTTCCCTCGCCGGACCGGGCCAAGGACCCTCGGCACTGGGCGGAGTCGGCGGTCCGGCACGGGGTCACGGTGTGGAACTCGGCCCCGGCCCTCACGCGCCGGCGTCGATCATGCTCCGTCGACCGAGCGGACCGAGGTCGGAGCTCGACCGCAACGAACACGAGTGCGGGCGTGACACCGCCCAGCAGCGCCGGCAGGGCGATGCCGACCACGATCCAGGCCCCGGAGCCAAAGCGCCCACGGGATGAGATGGCCGAGAGCAGGGCAGGCGGTGCCCGACCCGTGCGGTACGTCAGGGCGCCCCGTATCCGCCATGCCGCCGCCTCCCAGCAGCGATACTGGATGCATGGACACGACGATCACCGCACCCCGCGCCGAGGTGCTGCGGCACCGCTACCGCAGCCGGCTGCCCGAGCGCTTGCAGGAGCTGGCCGGCCCCGTCGAGGGCGACGTTGACCTGCCGCTCCACATCGTCTGGTCCGGGCGGACGAGCTACAGCCTGGACCGTCCGAAGTCCCGCATGACGCTCTACCGGACCGTCCTCGCCGAAGGACTGAGTGAGGACCTGGTGACCCTCCTGCACCACCGGCTGCTCGCCGAGCAGTGGCCCGTGCTGCGGCGCTTGATCAGTCCCTACATCCGCGAGGTCTGGGAGGACGCCTTCCCCGAGCTGCTCCGCACCGCTCCGGCCGACACGACCGCCGCATGAAGCTCACTCCGCTCCACGGGCGTCTCCTCGCCGACATCCTCGATCTCGGCTCCCCCTACCCTCTGGTCCTCACCGGCGGATACGCCGTGCAGGCCCACGGCCTGGTCGAGCGCTTCAGCCGCGACCTCGACGTCGCCACCGTGCCCTCGCCGACCGCGGCACCGTCCGCGACCTCATCGACGTGCAGGCTGCCTCCCGCCACCGCTCCATCGCCGACCTCGAATCCCTGGGCCGCCGTCGCGCCCACGACGAGTTCAGCCTCGAAGACCTCCGGGATCGGCTGATCGGCGCGGACTGGTACGAGGATGAGGACTACACCGCGTACGGGCTTACCTCCCGGCAGATCGAAGAGCTCAAGGCGTGGGCGCTGGAGTGGGCGGAGGATCTGGGTGCGCGGATCCATGACGAGAACGCCTGAGAAGGCTTCCGCTTTCCGTTCAGCGGGCTTGGCCAGTCGAACAGGGTTCCTGTTCGGGTGATGGTCGCGAGGTTGATGCATGAAGGAAGGGCCTCTTGGTAGCTCGGGGTTGCGATTCCAACCGAGCAGCACCAGGAGGCCCTGCTGTCACAGTCTTTCGCGCTCGGGCCTGCCGAGTCCAACGTGGTGTCCCGGTCGTGTGGCTGCCTCGTGCACAGGTTCGGGAATGCCGCGGACCGTCCGGACCATGTCCCGTGCTATGCGTCGGACATGACCGAGGCCGAGTGGCAGGTGGTGCGGGCGTCGATGCCGGTTCCGGGCTGGCTGGAGGGCCGGGGCGGCCGTCAGGCGCGGAATCCCAGGCAGGGAGCCCTGTCCCGATGAGAAGCGATGTTCCTCACAACCGTCGACTCCGACGCGTGCCCGTGTAAAGTGAAGACCGCCCTTGACCTGCAGAAAGCAGGCAGGGAGCCGTCTTTCAGGAGTCCAAAGTGCTGCGTACTCTGTTCAAGTCCAAGATCCACCGGGCCACCGTGACCCAGGCCGACCTGCACTACGTCGGCTCCGTCACCGTCGATGCCGAGCTGATGGAAGCAGCCGACCTGCTTCCCGGCGAGCTCGTCCACATCGTCGACATCGACAACGGCGCCCGGCTGGAGACGTACGTGATCGAAGGGGAGCGCGGCTCGGGCGTCATCGGGATCAACGGCGCCGCCGCCCATCTCGTGCACCCCGGTGACCTGGTCATCCTCATCAGCTACGCACAGGTCGAGGACGCCGAGGCGAGGTCGCTGGTGCCCCGCGTCGTCCATGTCGACGGGCGGAACCGCATCGTCGAGCTGGGCTCGGACCCGTCCCGGCCGGTCCCCGGGAGCGACACGGAGAGCAGCCCGCACGCCGTGCCGGCTCCCGTGGCCCGATACTGAACCGACCGACGGCACGTCCGCTGACCGAGGAGAGCACGATGGCTGACTCCGAACTCCGTGACGATCGTGAGAAGGGGCGGCTGGAGGCGCACGAGGACGGCGAGTTCGTCGGCCACATCGCGTACTTCACACTGGACTTCCGCCCTGCGGCGCTGGTTCCCGTGCACACGATCGTCGAGCCGGCGCACGAGGGCAAGGGCATCGGCAGCACCCTGGTGCGAGAGTTCTACGCGATGGCCGCCCGTGAGGGGGTGCCGGTCGTGCCGCTCTGCCCGTACGCCGCGAAGTGGGCGCAGCGGCACCCGGACGAGGCTCCCGTGCCGTCCGCCGAACTGGTCAAGGAGGCCGAGCGGCAGACGAAGGAGCACCCGGGGCTGTGACGGCCCTGCCGCCGTGGGCCGACCGCTCGCACAGGGCCGGCCCGCTGGCGGAGCGTTCGCCCGAGGCCGGCCCGCCGGAGGCAGCGGAGCCCGTGCTGTCCCTGCTGCACACCTCCCCGGTTCATGTGCCCGTCTTCGACGCCCTGCAGGGCCGCCACCACCCGGGTCTGCGGCTGCGGCACACCGTCGACGAGGACCTGCTGGCCCGGGCCAGGTCGCACGGTGCGGCAGCGGTGGCCGACGCCGTCCGCTCGGTTCTGGCCGGGGCCGTCGCCGGGGGAGCGGATGCGGTCCTGTGTACCTGCTCCACCATCGGGGCGGTGGCCGAGCGGTGCCCGGCGGACGTCGGGGTGCCCGTCTTGCGGGTCGACCGGCCCATGGCCGCGGCCGCCGCCGCCCACCGGCGGATCGCGGTCGTCGCGGCGGTCGCGACCACCCTGGCGCCCACGGTCGCGCTGATCGGGGAGGAACGGGTTCGCGGGGAAGTGGGCCGAGGGGCCGTGGTGCGCGCGGAACCCCTGTGGGAAGCCCTGGACCCGGCGGACCGCGAGCGGATGATGGAGCCCGCCGTTCCGGACGGCTCCGGAACGGTGCGCACCCATCTCGTCGGGGGAGCCTGGGAGCGCTTCGAGTCCGGCGACCACGACGGCTGTCTGAACCTGGTCGCCGCCGCCGTCGACTCCGTCCGCGACGCCGATGTGACCGTCCTGGCCCAGGCGTCCATGGCGGCCGCGGCCGCCCGTGTGACCACGTCCATCCCCGTGCTCTCCAGCCCCCGCCCCGGCCTCGCGGCAGCGGTACGGGCGGTGGCGGCAGGGGCGGTCGACGGCGAGGAGCCGTCGGCAGCCCCTTCGGCACCGGAGACGGCGGTCCGCCGCGAGCCGTGAGGTCCCGGGGCCCCTGCCCTGCGGTTCCGGGCACCGTCGACCGGCGTACACGGGTGAGCACCCCCGGCCTGCGCGAGCCGCCGGCACCCCCGGCCTGCGCGAGGGAGCGCCGGCGGCGGGCGCGGACCTCGTGTTCCCCGGTCGGCCGGCACCTCGAGGCAAGCGGACCGGCGGCCTGCCCGGACCGCGCGTTCCCCGGGCTGCACCGACGGGTCCGCCCCCGGCCGCGCCCTCAACCCTTGCCCCACACGTGCCGATGACTGGACCGGACGCGTGTGGGAAGCCGCATGCGTGGAACCCGAAACGCGCGTCCGGCCTAGCCGACGCCCGGCCGACCGAATCCCCGGGGAGACCGTCATGACACAACCCCCGCCCGACCCGGCACCCCCTGCGCCGCCACCCGACCCCGTACCACCCGACCCCGTGCCACCGACGCCGCCACCCGACCCCGTGCCCCCGGCTCCCACGCCGCCACCGGAGCCCGGTCCGGGGCCGGCGCCGGGGCCTCCGCCCGGACCCGTACCCCCGCCGCAGCCGCCGCCGGGCCCCGCACCGGACCCGATTCCCAAACCGCCGGGACCGGACCCGGTGCCCGGACCGGACCCCCAGCCCGGCCCGCTGAGCTGACGCCGTAAGGGCCGGCGCCACACCACGGACGCGACGGATCACGACCTGTGGTGATCCGCCGCGTCGGCGCGCCACCATGCGACCCGGATGCGCCGGCCCACGGCTCAGCCGGTGCCCACCTCCGACCGGTCGCCGCCCCAGAGGGTGTGGAACGACCCCTCACGGTCGGTGCGCCGGTAGGTGTGCGCGCCGAAGAAGTCCCGCTGTGCCTGGGTGAGCGCCGCCGGCAGCCGGCGTGCGCGCAGCGCGTCGTAGTACGCGAGCGCCGCGGAGAAGCCCGGCGTCGGCACACCCTGGCGTGCCGCGGTGGCCACCACCGCGCGCCAGTCGTCCTGGGCCGCGCCGATCTCCTCGGCGAACTGCTTGTCCGACAGCAGGCTGGGCAGGTCGGCCCGCGCGTCGAACGCCGTCCGGATCCGGTCCAGGAAGGCCGCGCGGATGATGCACCCCGCCCGCCAGATCGCCGCCACCGAGCCCAGGTCGATGTTCCAGTCGTAGGTGTCGCCGCCGGCCCGGATCTGGTGGAAGCCCTGCGTGTACGACACGATCTTCGACGCGTAGAGCGCCTGCTCGACCTGCGCCGCGAAGCGGGCGGCGTCCGCCTCGTCCAGCGGCTGGGGCGTCGGTCCCGGCAGCGACTGAGAGGCCTCGCGCAGATCGATGTGCCCGGACAGCGAACGGGCGAAGACGGCCTCCGCGATGCCCGACACCGGTACGCCCAGGTCGAGGGCGATCTGCACGGTCCAGCGGCCGGTGCCCTTCTGCTCCGCCCGGTCGGCGACCACGTCGACGAACGGCTTCCCGGTCACCGGGTCCGTGTGGGCCAGCACCTCGGCGGTGATCTCGATCAGGTACGAGTCGAGCCGGCCCGTGTTCCACTCGCGGAAGGTCTCGGCGATCTTCTCCGGTGAGTACCCGGCGACCGACCGCAACAGGTGGTACGCCTCGGCGATCAGCTGCATGTCGGCGTACTCGATGCCGTTGTGCACCATCTTCACGAAGTGGCCCGCGCCGTCGGGGCCGATGTGCGTGGTGCAGGGCGTGCCGTCCGGGGCCTTCGCGGCGATCCTCTCCAGCATCGGGCCGAGCGTGTCGTACGACTCCGGGGAACCGCCCGGCATGATGCTCGGGCCGTGCAGCGCGCCCTCCTCACCGCCGGAGACGCCCACGCCCACGAAGTGGATACCGCGCTCGCGCAGTTCGCGCTCACGCCTGCGGGTGTCCTCGAAGTGCGCGTTGCCGCCGTCGATGATCTGGTCGCCGGGCTCCAGCAGCGGGGCGAACTCCTCGATCACCGCGTCCGTCGGGGCACCCGCCTTGACCATGATCATGAGTCGCCGGGGCCGCTCCAGCGCGGCGACGAACTCCTCGGCGGACTCGGTGGGGACGAAGGACCCTTCGTCGCCGAACGACTCGACGAGTTCGCGGGTGCGGGCGTTGGTCCGGTTGTGCAGGGCGACCGTGTAGCCGTTGCGCGCGAAATTGCGGGCGAGATTGCGGCCCATCACCGCGAGCCCGGTGACGCCGATCTGGGCGGTACCACTCATACGTGTGCTCCTGGAATCCGTCGACTGCGTGCGGTCATGCGGAAGTGCGCCTCTCCGTGGCCAGTATGAATACGCGTCACCGGAGTGCGGCGTTCATGGGCGACGAGTCGCGCGAGGGGCGCACCGTCCACCGTATTCCCTCCGGACGGCCGTGCGCCCTGCGTCGGGGCGCCCGCATGCACCCCCTTGTCATGTCTTGCGGCGAGCCAATAGCTTGGGCGGCCGCCGAGGCGTTCGAGGGGGAACTCATGGCCGTTCGTGGACGACACCGCCGGTACCAGCCGAGCCGTATCAACCGGGCCTCGCTCACCGTCACCGTGGGTGGTGCGGGCATGGCGCTGCCGCTCATCGGCGCGGGAACGGCAGCCGCGGCTCCCGAGCACGTGTGGGAGAAGGTCGCGGCCTGCGAGTCCACCGGCAACTGGCACATCAACACCGGCAACGGGTACTTCGGCGGACTCCAGTTCAGCCGGTCCACCTGGGAGGAGTACGGCGGAACGGCCTACGCCGCGCGCGCCGACCTCGCCACCCGCGACCAGCAGATCGCCGTCGCGGAGAAGGTGCTGGACGGTCAGGGGCCCCGCGCCTGGCCGGTCTGCTCGGCGCGGGCGGGACTGACCCGAGACGACGACACACCGGACGTCTCATCCGAACGGCAGCTCCGGGCTCAGGCAGCGTTATCCCGGCCGACCGTCCAGCAGGCGACCCCGACCACCGTCCCCGCCCTGCGCGAGAGCTACACGGTGACGACCGGCGACTCCCTCTCCGGGATCGCCGCCTCCGAACGGGTCAGGGGCGGCTGGCAGGCGCTCTACGACGCCAACCGGAAGGTCGTCGGCGCCGACCCCGATCTCATTTACCCCGGCCAGCAGCTGGTCGTGCGGGGCGCCGCCCCCGCACCGTCGAAGAGCGTTCCCCGGACCCGGCCGGCGACCCCGCCGAAGTCCGCTCCGAAGACGCAGCCGCCGAAGGCCGCGCCGCCCGCGGCCCAGCCGCAGCAGAAGCAGCAGAAACAGCAGGCGAAGACCGAGCCGAAGCCCCGGCAGCAGGAGCGTCCCGATCGCGCCCAGCGCGGCGCCGGCCTGAGCGCACCCGTCGCCGCCGGCACCGGCACCCCGTACGGCAGAGCCGGTTCGTCCTGGTCCAGCGGCTATCACACGGGCGTGGACTTCCCCGTACCGACGGGCACCTCGGTGAAGGCCGTGGCCCGGGGCCGGGTGCTCTCGGCCGGCTGGGCGGGCGCGTACGGCTACCAGATCGTCATCCGGCACGACGACGGGAAGTACAGCCAGTACGCCCATCTGTCCGCGCTCACCGTGCGGGAGGGGCAGCGGGTCAACAGCGGTCAGCGGATCGCCCGTTCAGGGTCCACCGGCAACAGCACCGGACCGCACCTCCACTTCGAGGTGCGTACCGGGCCGGGATACGGGTCCGACATCGATCCGCTCAGGTACCTCCGTGCGGGCGGTGTCAGCATCTGACGGCGTTCCGGCGGCGCCGGCACGGGGGGCGGTGAGCCCGGTGCCGGAATCGGGGACGAGCCTCGTGGCCGCCGCCGTATGCTGCACACGAGGCAGGAACCCGGCCCCGCCAGCGGCGCTCGGGTCCCGGCCGGACAGCGGGACGACGGACGACGGAACGAAACCGGGCGGGGCGCGTGGAGCGGACGGAGACGGAGTCGATCGGCGGTTTCTTCGCGACCCGGACCGCAGAGCCAGGTCCCGGCCATCTGCCGCTGTCCAGGCTCCACGCCGGCGAACTCGCGCCCCTGACCGCCCGCGTCGACCGGGTCGCGGCCCGGCTGCGTACCCCCGAGCGCCGCGTCGCCGCCTCCATCGCCCACCTCGGGCTCGCCGCCCGGCTCTGGTCCGCGGCGCTCGGCCCGGCCGCGCTCCACGGAGAGTTCCCCGACCCGGCCGCCGCAGCGCTGTACTGGGACCCGGAGCTCAGCTCACCCGACGATCTCTGCTGGACAGGGGCGGGGATGCTCCCCGGTACCGTCGACGGCATCCGGGAGGCGGTCCAGTACGGCCACCTCGTCCCGCTCGCCGATGCCCTGCGGAGCGACGTCCGCATCTCGCACCGGCTGCTGTGGGGCAACGCCGGCTCCGCCCTCGCCGGCGCCCTGCGCGAGATCCGGCGCTGGGCGCGGGAACGAGACCGGCCCGACGTGGCCGAGCGCGCCACCGCACTCACCGCGGGACTGCTGGACCACCCGGACCTCTCCGGCACCGTGAGGGGTCCGGCGCTGCGCCGCACCAGCTGCTGCCTCTACTACCGCTGCCCGGGCGGCGGACTGTGCGGCGACTGCGTCCTCGACCGTCCGCCCGGCGGGCAACGGCCGTAGCGTACGGGGGCTTCGGCCACCCGTCTGCATCGGCGGCCGCGGCACCCGTGGGACTCGGCAGCGTACGCGTCGGTCGGGGTGCGGTCGTGCGCGCAGCGGTGCTCGACGAGAACGTCGGCTCCCGCCGGGAGCCACGCCCGGCGTCGATCCGGAACGGGACCGGGAGCCGTACACCCTCTCGAAGCCCGGGGTGATCGCGTTGGGCAAGGGGCGGCGGATGAGGTGACACCCATCGCCGTTCCGCACCGTGCAGGATTGGATGCGGAACGTCATGTGCCGGTCTCGCCCTGCAACGGTTTGGCCCGCACGCCCGCCTCTGAAGTAAAGTTCCGCTTTTGGAAACCCCCAAGCGGCATGCGAAGAACACAGGGAACGGCAGCGGCGATGACGGTGACAGACGACAGCCTGGACTTCGGCCCCGGCATCGACCCCGAGCGACTGGCCGTCTGCCTGGGCGTTCTCGAGGAGCTCGACCGCCTGGAGGTCGACCACCCCGACGCGGTCGCGGTCCGCCGGGCCACCGCGGGGATCTACCGCACCGTGAAGCAGCGCCGCCGCCAGGAGCGCCGCGCCGCCAAGACCGCCCACGACAAGGTCGTCACCGAGGCCACGGCGACCGGCTCCGCGGACCGCATCGACGACGAGACCCAGGGGCTGCTGCCGTCCTCGTCGGTGACGGGGGAGATCGCGGGCATACTCCAGCGTCCCCGGTCCTGCTACATCTGCAAGACCCGCTACGTCGAGGTCGACGCCTTCTACCACCAGCTGTGCCAGAAGTGCGCGGCCGAGAACCGGGCCCGTCGCGACGCCCGCACCGATCTGACCGGCCGGCGGGCGCTGCTCACCGGTGGCCGGGCCAAGATCGGCATGTACATCGCACTGCGGTTGCTCCGCGACGGAGCCCACACCACCATCACCACCCGCTTCCCCAACGACGCGGTCCGCCGCTTCAAGGCGATGCCGGACAGCGACGAGTGGATCCACCGGCTCAAGGTCGTCGGTATCGACCTCCGTGACCCCGCGCAGGTCGTGGCGCTCGCCGACTCGGTCGCGGCCGAGGGGCCGCTGGACATCCTGATCAACAACGCGGCGCAGACCGTGCGTCGTTCCCCGCAGGCGTACAGCGAGCTCGTCGCGGCCGAGGGGGCCCCGCTGCCCGCGGGCGAACTGCCCGCCGCCGAGGTGATCGGCACCTTCGGCAGCGGTGGGGTGGACCGGGTCGCGGCCCTGCCCGGGCCCCGCTCGGAAGGGCTGAGCGCCCAGGACGTCACCGGTCTCGCCCTCGTCTCCGGGTCGGCGTCGCTCGCGCGGATCGAGGCCGGCACCGCGATCGACGCCGGCGGGCTCGTGCCCGATCTGCACGACACCAACAGCTGGATCCAGACCGTCTCCGAGGTCGACCCGGTCGAGCTCCTCGAAGTGCAGCTGTGCAACTCGACGGCGCCGTTCATCCTGATCAGCCGGCTCCGAGCAGCGATGGCCGCGTCCTCGGCCCGGCGCAAGTACGTCGTGAACGTCTCCGCCATGGAGGGCGTCTTCAGTCGCGGTTACAAGGGTGCCGGCCATCCGCACACCAACATGGCCAAGGCGGCCCTGAACATGCTGACGCGCACCAGCGCCCAGGAGATGTTCGAGGCCGACGGCATTCTGATGACCGCCGTCGACACCGGCTGGATCACCGACGAGCGTCCGCACCCGGACAAGGTGCGCCTCGCGGCCGAGGGCTTCCACGCTCCGCTGGACCTGGTCGACGGCGCGGCCCGGGTGTACGACCCGATCGTGCGCGGCGAGGCCGGCGAGGAGCTCTTCGGCTGCTTCCTGAAGGACTACGACCGCGCGAACTGGTGAGTCGCGAGGTAACCCGAACGGCGGATTCCCCCGGGCGAGCAGGACTCCCCGGGGGTTTCCTGTACCCGATGGGCCGTCACCTTAGGACGCTTTCCCGTAAAGAAACGCCCAATGTGACGTAATCCATCGAGCGCAGCCGCGCTCATTTGGTTAGTCTGGATCCAACGGACGGTCGGCAAGGGGTCACGAAACCTCCCGAGACCGCCCCGGGACAGGTCCGCAACCTCGGCCGCGATCCCGCCCGAAGAACGGCGCCACCGCGACCGAACCGCCCTTGTCCCTGTGACGCGACACTAAGGAGTGCGCGGTGACGACTGAAACGAAGAAGACCAAGCCCGCGGCGGAACCCGGCGAACGACCGGGGCGGCCGGACGAGCTCGGAAGCCTCGAGGTCTGGGCCCGTTCCGCGCCGATCAGACTGGCCGGCTACGAGGACGACCTCGCCGAGCCGCACATCCTGCAGGGCATCGACTGATCTCGCGCCCCAGGGCTGTCACCCCCCCGGTCCGCTCCGGACCGGGGGTCCCTGCATCCCGTCCTCCCCCCCGGCCGCACGCGGGACGCCGGGGCGGCGCGACGGGACGAATCTCCCCGTCCCCGCCCGCAGCGCGGGCCGGGCCGGTCCCCACGGCCGGGTCAGACCCGTTCCGCCGGGACGTGCGTGCTGCTCAGCCGGGTCGGCGGCAGGTACTCGCGCAGATAGCGGCGCTCCCACCACGCGCCCGTGGAGCGCAGTTGCCGCCAGTCCGTGAACGCGTAGTGGTACAGCCGGGCCCTGACGTACGACGGCGGTGCGTCCGGGAAGGGATTGCGGCGCAGCAGCTTCAGCGTGTCCCGGTCGTTCTCCAGTAGCCGCTCCACGAAGCCGCCGAACCAGGACCGGGCGTAGGCGGGGGAGAGGGCGGCGAACCACATCAGCCAGTCGAGGCGCAGATGGTACGGGGCGTACTGCCGGGGCAGCCGGCGGAGGCCGCCCGGCTTCCCCTTGAACTCGTACTCCCTCCACACGGTGCCCGGGCGGGGCACCGGCTCGTCCGTGCCCTCGATCACGACCTCGTACCGGACCCTCCCGACGGTTCCGAACGCGCCGTAGGTGTTCACCAGGTGGAGCGGGTCGAAGGACCGGTTCATCGCCTGCCGCCGGGAGATCAGGTTGCGCACGGGGCGGTAGCTCAGAACGAGGACGAGGACGGTCGCCGCGATCACCAGGACCTCGTACCAGAGCGGCGGGGCGGGCAGGGGGTGCGGCCCGGTGAGCGCGGAGAAGTCGACGGCGGAGAGCGCGAGGGCGATCGTCAGCCAGTTGAGCCAGGCGAAGTTGCCGGACAGGACGAGCCACAGCTGGGTGACGACGATCAGCCCCGCCGCCGCGGAGGCTACGGGCTGCGGGGTGAACAGCAGCACCGGCACCAGCAGTTGGGTCACATGGTTGGCGGCGGCCTCGGCCCGGTGCAGCGGCCCCGGCAGACGGTGGAAGAACCAGCTGAGCGGGCCGGGCATCGGCTGGGTCTCATGGTGGTAGTACAGACACGTCAGCCGGCGCCAGCACTCGTCTCCGCGGACCTTGATCAGCCCGGCGCCGAACTCCACCCGGAAGAGCAGCCAGCGCAGCAGCCACAGCACCAGCACCGGGGGCGCGGCCCGCTCGTTCCCGAGGAAGACCGCGAGGAACCCGGTCTCCAGCAGCAGCGACTCCCAGCCGAAGGCGTACCAGGTCTGCCCGACGTTGACGATCGAGAGGTACAGCGCCCACAGCGCCGCCCACCACAGCATCGCCGTCCACAGCGGCAGGTGGTCGGCCGCGCCCCCGAGCAGCGCGGCCGAGAGCACCGCCCCCGCCCAGGCGCAGCAGGCGAAGAACCGGTCCGAGTAGTGCAGTTGGAAGATGCTCGGCGCCCGCCGCATCGGGGCGTACCGCAGGTACTCGGGTACCGGGAGCATGCCGCGCTCACCGATGAGGGCGCGGAACTGAAGGGCCGCCCCGACGAAGGCCGCCAGGTACAGCGCGGCCAGCGCCCGCTGGAAGACGAGTCTGCTCAACCAGTAGTCGGGTGCCGAGAACCACTCCATCGCGGACCTCCCGTACCCCCAGTATCCGCCTCGGCGACAAGCCGCCGCAGGCCGGCGCCGAGCCGTCGCGCGTACATCCGCTGCGCCACCGGTACGAGCGGCCCGGCGAGCCGGGTGTACCAGCGGGCGGGCCTGCTGAACGCCGTCACCGTGAACCACACGGAGCCGTCCTCCGCCGCCTCCGCGAGGAAGCTCTCCTCGCCGCACTCGGGGTGGCCGGTCAGCGTGCCGTAGGCGAACCCGATGCGGTCCGGTCCGTACGCGGTCCAGATCACCCGGCACGGGGCACGGAAGCGCAGCGGGCCCACGCCGAGCGAGATCTCGACCGAGGTGCCCGGTTCGGCGCGGGCGGTGGAGGCGGCCACCCGCGCTCCGGACGCGCGGTGCACCGCCCAGCCGGTGATGGCGGCGCCCGCGGTCTCCAGGGCCGCGGGGCCGTGGCCCACGTGTACGCGGACGTGGAGGTGGTGGTAGCCCTCGGGCAGGGGGGTGCGGCGGGTGGCGCCGGTCTCGGCGTAGTTGAGTCCGTCGGCGAGGGTCACGTGGCGGTCCTTTCCGGTCCCGTCGATTCCGGTCCTCTTGGTCCGGGTCCTGTCGATCCGGCTCGTGCGGTGGTGCGGCGGCCGTCGGCCTTCTGGGCGGTGGTCTCCTCCAGCCGCAGCCAGGCCAGCAGCGAGCAGAGGGCGAAGCCCAGGGCGTTGCCGAGGCCGTGGGTCGCGGCCATCCAGGTGAGGTCGGGGTGCGGCAGGCCGGTGGCCTCGCCGAGTGCCCAGCTCAGGGCGAGGAGCATCGTCGCCACCAGAACGGCCGCCGATACCCCGAGAAATGTGCGAATCAGCCGTTCGGCCCTGCCTGTGCGCACATCGCGCCAGGTCAGCAGTGCAACCGCCCACATCCCGGCGGTCAGCACCACCGCCCCGGCCAGTTCGACCCGGTCGCCCGTGAAGTAGCCGGCGAGTACCAGCAGGGTTCCCGCAGGCACGCTGACCGCCGCGAACCGGCCGGTGGAACCCCCGGCGGAACGGCAGACCAGGCCCGCGACCAGCGCCGCGGCGAAGCCCGCGAAGTGGAAGTGCGGCACGGTCAGGGCCAGGATCTCCAGGTCGAATCCGAGCAGCTCGTGGCCGGAGCGCTCGGCCACCAGGGCCACTCCTGCCACGGCCGGCGCGGCCAGGGCCGTGAGGACGGCGATCTCCGCCGGCGCGAGCGAGCGGGTGCGCCGCAGCCGGGCCGGGGCGTGCAGGGCGAGGGCGGCGGTGGCGAGGGCGTAGACCGAGGCCAGGGCCGTGGCGAGGGCGCCCCGGGGCAACCACAGGCTGACGGCGCCGGGCAGGGCGAGCAAGGGCCAGAGCCGCCGGACGGCGCCCGGGTCCGGGCCCGGCAGCAGTCGCAGTCCCAGCGGAACGATCACCAGCATCCCGAGCATCACGATCGCGTTGACCAGCGCGGTCATCGCGCCACCCCCCATCTTGAACGCGTTCAGTTCCGCGCTCGAGCCTAAGGTGATTCTTGAACGTGTTCAAGTCGCGGCTCCGGAGAGTGTGGTGCAAGACAGGGAGTGATCACTCCGGGTACACCCTCACAACAGGCGGGAGATGGCGGGGCATGTTCGTGCGCTCACCGATGTATCGCCGGCACGCCGGGCTGGCCGCGATGTCGGCCGGCTTGTCGGCCGCACTGCTGGTCACTGGCTGCAGCAGTCTCACGGATCAGGGGCAGTCGGGCTCGACCCCCTCTCAGGAGGTCCGTCTGCAGCCGGCCGCGGAGCCCGGCCCCGATCCGTTCACGCCCTCCACGGCCACCGTGACGGCGGTGTCCCGTCAGCTGCCGACGCCGCGTGCGTCCAGCTCCGTGCAGCAGGACCCCGATGTGCGGTCCATCCGCACCGTGCTGGGCTCCACGCCCGGACTGTACGGGGGCACCCGGTCCGTCGCGAGCTGTGACGTGGAGCAGCAGATCCGGTTCCTGGTCGCCGACCAGGGCAAGGCGCAGGCGTTCGCCGAGGGCGTCGGCGTAGGCCAGGAGGACCTGCCGGGGTTCCTGCGGGGTCTCACGCCCGTGGTGCTGCGGGCCGACGCCCGGGTCACCAACCACGGCTACCGCGACGGTGTCGCCCAGCGCCGGCAGGCCGTGCTCCAGGGCGGGACCGCCGTGCTCGTCGACGAGCACGGCTCACCACGGGTCCGCTGTGGGTCCGGGAGCCCGCTCGCCTCCCCCGTGGTGACCGCCGGGGCGGTGAACGAGCAGGGCAAGCCCTGGCAGGGGTACGACCGTGACCGCGTGGTCGTGATCACCCGGGCCGCGCACGTGATCGACGGCCTGGTGCTCGTCGATATCGGCGCGAACACCTGGATGGAGCGCAGGAGCGGCTCTGACGGCGAGGCGGACCAGAATCCGCAGGTGCCGCCGGCGTACGACCCCGGGCTCCATGTCACCGACGCTCCTCAGGGGCCCCAGCCGGCCGGGCTCGGGTCGCCGAGCGAACCGCCGCCACCGAGTCCCGACGCCTCCGGGCCGCAGCCGGCGTCTCCGAGCGCGGTCCGTCCCGCTGTCCCGAGCTCGCCGCCCCGTGGCCCCGACGGCCCGCCGCCGATCCTTCCGGACGCGCCACTGCCCGACGGGGCGGGCCAGGGTACCGGCGGGCAGGACGCCGGAGGCCAGGGCGGGTTCGACCAGGGCGGTGCCGGTCTGAGTGACAGCGACATCCTGATCTCGCCGGACTCCGGCGGCGGTGCCGGCCAGGGTTCGGGCGGCGTCGGCGGCGTGGACCAGGGTTCGGGCGGCGTCGGCGGCGTGGACCAGGGTTCGGGTGCCGTCGGCGGCGCGGGTGAGCCCCAGGGCGGACCCGGCGTCATCCTTCCGGACGCGCCGCTTCCCGCCGGTGTCGGTGCCGGGACCGGCGCCGGCCTGCCCGCCGCCGGTGGGAGTGTTCAGCGCTGAGGCCGCAGCGCCCCGTTCGCTCGATAAATCGGACAAATGATGGCAGAGTGTCACCATGGCTGATCGGGCAGCGGGGGCCCTGTCGCTTCCCGACGACTGGCCCGCCAACCCGGATCTGAGCCTGGCCCTGAACCGCATGGGCAGCTTCGACTGGGACCTCGACAGCGGGCTGATGCATCTGGATCAGCCCGCTCTCGACGTGTTCGACACGCCCGCCGACCAGTACGACGGCCGCCCGGAGACCCTGGCCCGGCGCTTCCCGCGCGGCGAGGCGGCCCGGCTGGACGAGCTGGTCTCGCAGGCGCTGAAGAACGGCAGCTCCCACTACGGTGCGTACTTCCGCATCCGCTGCCGCACCGGCACCCTGCGCTGGACGCACACCCAGGGATCGGTGCTCCGTGATGCCGAGGGCCGCCCCCACCGCATCATCGGCATCGTCCGCGACGCCACCCAGGAGCTCGCCGAATCCTCCGCCCGGCTCGAACTCGACGCGGAACGCCGACGTCAGACCAGTGTCGTGGAGAGCACCACGGCCGCCCTCGCCGACGCCAGGACCGTCAAGGACGTCATCGACGTGCTCAAGGACTCGCACGGGCTGGAACACCTCGGCGCCACCAGCCTGGTGATGGGGCTGCTGGAGTCCGGACGTATCCATCTCGTCGCGGAGGGCCCGGAGGGCTCCTTCGTCCCGGGTACCCGCTTCACCCGGGTCGACGAGCAGTACCCGATGAGCGAGGTCATCCGCACGCTGGTGCCCCGGTTCATCGAGTCCAAGGAGGACTTCGCCGGCTCGTACCCGCGACTCTGGCCGCACATCAGCGGACTCGGCATCACCTCCGCGGCCTACATGCCGTTGATCGCCCAGGGCAGGCCGATCGGTGCGCTCGGCCTGCTGTACCGGGAGAAGACCGGCTTCACCACCGAGGAGCGCAATCTGCTGGTGGCGCTGAGCAGCAGCATCGCGCAGAGCCTGCAGCGGGCCATGCTCTTCGAGCAGGAGCACGACCTGGCCGAAGGGCTCCAGCAGGCGATGCTGCCCCGCCGCATCCCCTCCGTGCCCGGCGCCCGGATCGCGGTGCGCTACCGCTCGGCCCGCCTCGGCCGCGACATCGGCGGCGACTGGTACGACGTCATCCCCCTGCCCGGCGGCCGGGTCGGCGCGATCATCGGCGACGTCCAGGGGCATGACACCCACGCCGCGGCGGTCATGGGCCAACTGCGCATCGTGCTGCGCGCGTACGCGGCCGAGGGGCACACTCCCGCGACCGTGATGGCCCGCGCCTCGGTCTTCCTCCACGAGCTCGACACCGACCGCTTCGCCACCTGCATCTACGCGGAGGCCGACCTCACCACGGGCGTCGTGCAGATGGTGCGCGCCGGCCATGTCGACCCGCTGCTCCTCGACTCCGACGGGGAGGGCCGCCGGATCCCGGTGGAGGGCGGGCTGCCCCTGGGCCTGTCCGCGGAGTTCGGCCGGCTCGAGTACCCCGTCGCCACCCTGGAACTCGACCCCGGGCAGACCCTGTTGCTCTACACCGACGGGCTCGTCGAACAGCCGGGTGCCGACCTCGACGACGGGATGCGGCAGCTCACGACCGCGATCCGGGGCGGCTCCAAGAACCTCCAGATGCTCGCGGACCAGCTCTGCGAGGAGGTCGACGAACGGGGTGGCGACGACGACGTCGCGCTGCTGCTGCTCCAGCGCCGCGGAGCCTACGCCCCGCGCACCGGCGGGCGGCTCCAGCAGCATGTCGCCCAGAACGACCCCGAGGCGCTCAGCTCCGCCCGGCACATGATCCGGGCCGCCGTACGGGCCTGGGGTGCGGCGGACCGCTCGGACGAGATCGAGCTGGCGGCGGACGAACTGATCACCAATGCCCTGATGCACACCGACGGCGGGGCGATCGTGACCGTGCGCGTGCTGACGGGGCCCGAACGGCGGCTGCGCGCCGAGGTCGAGGACTCCTCCAGCGCCCTGCCCCGGCGCCGGGAGGCGGGGGACGCCGGGGTCTCGGGCCGGGGACTGATGCTGGTGGACCGGCTGGCGGACGTCTGGGGAGTGGAGTCGCGCGGCACCGGCAAGTGCGTGTGGTGCGAGTTCGTCGTCCCGGTCCGGGCGGCAACCTGAAGACCACCCGACAGTAACCCTATGTAACCTGATTGCGCTTGACCGTAACCGACCGCAGGCGATTGACTGCTGATTCCTGTGTTCCGGCCTCCTAGGACATGAGGACACCCTTGAGCACCGAGCTGCTGGCACCCCTGGATCTGGCCTTCTGGCACCTTGAGTCCGCCGACCACCCGATGCACCTCGGCGCGCTCGCCCACTTCACCCCGCCCGCGTCCGGGGACGCCGGCACGGCCGCGGCCGGCAGCGAGGAGATCCTCGCGCTGCTCGCCGCCCGTGCCTCCGCGATCCCCCGCCTGCGCATGCGCGTCACCGACGTCCTGCTGCCCGTGGGCGGCGCCGCCTGGACGGCCGACAAGGACTTCGACGTACGGCGGCATCTGCGTCAGGTCCGGCTGCCGGCGGGCGACTTCGCGGCGTCCGCGGCCACGCTCGCCGCGGAGCTGATGGAGCGCCCGCTCGAACGGGGGCTGCCGCCCTGGGAGATGTACCTGCTCACCGGAGGTCCGGGCGATCCGTTCGCCGTCCTGGTCAAACTGCACCACGCTCTCGCGGACGGCATGCGGGCCGTCGCCATCGGGGCGGGCATCTTCGACGAGATCGCCGGGCCGCTCGCGGCGCGCGCCCGCAGGCACGGCCGAAGGTCCGGCCGGGGCCCGGCCGCCGTACCGCCCCGGTCCTGGCTGCCCGGTCCCTGGCAGGTCGCCGGGATGGCCCGCGGCCGCATCGAGGAACTGGGCCGGGCCTTCGGAGTCGGCGCCTCCCTCCTGGGCGCCTCGCTCGCCCGGGCCGGCCGGCTCGACCCCCGCGGCGCCGCGGCGCTCAGCGCCAGCTCCAGTGGCACTCGCAGGCTCGCCACCTCCGTACTCGACCTCGACGAGGTCCACGAGGTCCGCAGGGTCGCCGGCGGCACCGCGAACGACGTGCTCCTCGCCGCTGTCGCCGGGGCGCTGCGCCGCTGGATGACCGAGCGGGGTGACGCCCTGCCGCCCACCGACCCCAGCGCCCTCGTCCCGGTGTCCAGGCGCCGTCCCGGCGGCCCGCCCGGCTCCGGCAACAAGCTGTCCGCGTACCTGCTCGACCTCCCCGTCACCGAGCCCGACCCCTGGGCCCGGCTCTACGCGGTCCGCGACGGCATGGACCGCAACAAGGCGGCGGGGCCACTGCGCGGGGCCGGAGCCGTCGCCGTGCTCGCCGACCAACTGCCGCCGCTCGCCCACCGGTTCGGGGCACCGATCGCCGGCAACGCCGCCCGGATGCTGTTCGACCTCCTCGCGACCAGCGTGCCGCTGCCCCGCTCCGCACTGTCGCTCGGCGGCTGCCCGCTGCGCGAGATCTACCCGATGGCCCCGCTCGCCCGCGGCCAGTCCCTCGCCGTGGCGATGTCCACGTACGGCGGCCGGGTGTACTTCGGCCTGGTCGCCGACGGGAAGGCCCTGCCCGACGTGGACCGGCTGGCCCGCGCGATCGAGGAGGAGATGGCCGCGCTGCTGGAGCTGGTCCGCTGAGGGCTGCCCCGCAGTCCCCGGGGGCCGGCGCGCGGCGTCGGACGCGGTGCATCGCAACTCGGAGAGTCGTCCTCACACTGGGTGTACTCGCATGATCCGACAACGCGGCGAGGCGCCGTAGCCGTCGTCGCGCGCCCGCCGGGGTTTGCGGAACAGCTCTCAGCGAGCCCGTTGGGGCGCGGTGCGGACGTTCCCGGCCGGACGGGACTCTCGAGACCCGCCCCAGGGACCGGACCGGTGCCCGGGGCGGGCCTGCGCGAGCGGACCCGGTACGGCAGGCTGGAGCCATGCCGGAACTGCCCGAAGTCGAAGCGCTCAGGGGCTTCCTCGACGAGAACCTGCTCGGCAAGGAGATCGCCCGGATGATGCCCGTGGCGATCAGTGTGCTGAAGACGTACGACCCGCCGCTCACCGCCCTCGAAGGCGGCGAGGTCACCTCCGTGCGCCGGCACGGCAAGTTCCTGGACATCGGGACCGCAGGCGGACTGCACCTCGTCTTCCACCTCGCCCGGGCCGGCTGGCTTCAGTGGAAGGACGTCCTCCCGTCGGGCATGCCCCGCCCGGGCAAGGGTCCGCTGGCCCTGCGCGCCGCGCTCACCGGCGGGGACGGCTTCGACCTGACCGAGGCCGGCACGACCAAGCGGCTCGCCGTGCACCTCGTGCACGACCCGGCCGAGGTGCCCGGCGTCGCCCGCCTCGGACCGGACCCGCTCGCGGACGACTTCGACCGCGACGCGTTCGCCGCGCTCCTCGCCGGGGAGCGCCGGCAGATCAAGGGCGCGCTGCGCGACCAGAGCCTCATCGCCGGAATCGGCAACGCGTACAGCGACGAGATCCTGCACGCCGCGAGGATGTCGCCGTACAAGCTCACCTCGAGACTCGGCGAGGACGAGATCACCGGTCTCTACGAGGCGATGCGCACGACGCTCACCGACGCCGTCGAGCGTTCCAGGGGCCTGGCCGCCGGCCGGCTGAAGGCCGAGAAGAAGAGCGGTCTGAGGGTTCACGGCCGCACCGGCGAGCCCTGCCCCGTGTGCGGCGACACCGTCCGCGAGGTGTCGTTCCACGACTCGTCACTGCAGTACTGCCCCAGGTGCCAGACGGGCGGCAAGCCGCTGGCGGACCGCAGGCTGTCACGGTTGCTCAAATGACGGCGCGCGGGCGCCGGGGGCGGGCCCCGGGCCGACGGTCAGCGGTCCAGGGACACCAGGTGCTCGCCGCTGTCCGTGCGGACCTCGAAGCGGCCGATCTCCTCGCGCTGCAGCGCCGTCCCCGCCTCCATGTCCATCTCCTCCTCCGCCCCCGGGGTGTCTGTCCCGTAACCGGCAGGAGGCACCGACCAGCTGGTGACGGCGTACTCCGTGCCGTCCTTGGCGACCGCGACCAGCCGGCAGGTCCGCGGACCGGGCAGCTTCGCCATGCGCAGGGCCACGGCCGTGCCCCAGCCCTTGGAACGCAGGTCCACCGCGCCGTAGACACCGGTGGCGCCGTCCGTGGCCGTGATCCGCTCGTCGGGGCCTCCCGTGAGCGGGCCGTCCGGCCCGCGCGACAGGCTCACCGCAGCCGCGGGCAGCGCCACGACCAACGCGGCCGCCGCGGCCACGAGCCGCAGCCTGCGGCGCGAAGCGCGCCGGCGCCGGGCCGCGACCTCGTGGAGCAGGCGCTCCAGCAGCCGCGGCGCGGGCGGTTCGTCGGCCCGGCCGGGACCCGCGAGATCGCCCAGCGCGGACGCGACCGGGGCGAAGTCGGAGAGCCACAGGGCGCAGAGGCCGCAGTCCGCCAGATGCTCCTCGAAGCGGAAGGCGTCCGCGGGGTCGAGGACACCGAGCGCGTATGCGGCCACATCCCGGTGCTGCTCCCGCAGATTCATGGACCAATCCTTCGGCTCGTCGGCTACGAACGGTGCATACGAGGCGTATGCACCGTGGGTGTCGCCCTGGAATACGCAGCGGAGCAGTGCCGTGCTCAGCGGCGGAAGGGGAAAGTGCGACCGGGTCGTGCAGTGCTGCGACTCTGGCGCGGAGTTATGGAGAGGACCGTCAGAATGGGTGGGTGAACGGTGGAGATTCGGGCGTCCGTATGACCGGGCGACCTTCCGGCAGTCCTCATGTGGAGCCGCTGCTCGGCGCGTATGTCCTCGGTGTGCTCGTCCCCCACGAGGAGGCCCGGGTGGCGGGGCACCTCACCCACTGCCACCGGTGCCGTGCCACGTACCTCGGCATGGCCGACGCCCAGGAGCTGCGGGCGGCGTGTGCGGAGGACGACTCCTTCGGCACCGGAGCCGCCGGGTCGGGAGGGACCGGCGGCCGCGCCCGGTGGACGAGGTGATGGACACGCCCGTGGCCGCACGGGCGGCCCGTGCCTAAAATCCGCAGCATGCTGCGCGTACTTGCCGTCGACGACGAGAAGCCGGCGCTGGGGGAACTGCTGTACCTGCTGCGATCCGACCCGCGGGTGCGCAGCGCGGACGGTGCCACCGACGCCACGGAGGCGCTGCGCCGCATCAGCCGGGCGCTGGACGCGGGACCGGACGGCGGCGACGGCATCGACGTCGTCTTCCTCGACATCCACATGGCGGGGCTCACCGGGCTCGACGTCGCCCGGCTGCTCTCGGAGTTCGCCAGGCCGCCGCTGATCGTGTTCGTCACGGCCCATGAGGGCTTCGCCGTGCAGGCGTTCGACCTCAAGGCCGTCGACTACGTCCTCAAGCCGGTGCGCAGAGAACGGCTCGCCGAAGCCGTCCGCCGGGTCAGCGATCTGACCGCCGCGGCGCGCGGTGCCCGGCAGTCCCCGCCGGTGGCCGGCGCGGACGCGGGCGCGGCGGGCGGGCCGGCCCCGGACCGGGCGGGCTCCGCCGCCACCGGTCCCCTGGTCACCGGGTCGACCGCACCGGGCACCGCGCCCGAGCAGATCCCCGTCGAACTCGGTGGCGTGACCAGGTTCGTCCCCATCGACGAGATCGCTTACGTCGAGGCTCAGGGCGACTACGCGCGGCTGCACACGGCCGACGGCAGTCATCTCGTCCGGATCCCCCTCTCCACGCTGGAGGAGCGCTGGGCGTCCCGCGGCTTCGTCCGGATACACCGCAGCCACCTCGTGGCCCTCGGCCGGATCGACGAACTCCGACTGGACGCGGGTGCCACGACCGTCCGCGTGGGCGCGGCGGAACTCGCCGTGAGCCGCCGCCACGCCCGTCAGCTGCGGGAGCTGCTGATGCGCCACGCCCGGGGCTGACCGCCGCCCCTCCGTGGCCCCACGGCGGCGACCGCCGAGGACGCGCCGTGTGCCGCCGGTGGGGAAACCGCTGTGCCAACGACGCGAGTCTCCCCGGGGCCCGGACGGACGCCGCACAGTGGATGTGACCCGGCTCCACCGCGGAATCCGGTCGCGCTCGGGAAGGGCGAGTTCGCCGCGTGGCGGCGAGCCGGGCCCCGACAACCGCGCCGGACGCCTCGCTCCGGGGAAGCCGGGCGGTGCGGCTCTCCCGCAGTCGTGGGCGACGGGAGAGCCTGCCCCGCCGGCCGAGCCGTACCCCGGACCGGCGCCCCGGTGAGATCGCGCCGAGACCCCCGGCGCCTATCCCTGCCTCGCCCCACCTGCGTAGACTCCAACGACCCTTGCGGGCAGGCCGCCCGTCGCAGTGAGCGGCCGTCCCGTACGAGCCGCCGAGAGAACGCCGGGAGCGGACGCCGATGTCTGCAGCACAGCCACCCCGCCGTGAAGTCGTCACGGGCGTGCCCCGCGGCACCCGCCGCCGCCCCGGACACGCCCCCGCCCACTCGGAGATCAGCGAGCAGACCACGATCGGCGCGGTCTACGTGCGCTCCCTGATGCGCAGCCAGCTGCGTGCCGCCCTGTACGCGCTGGGCACGCTGGCCGTCCTCGTCGGCACGCTCCCACTGCTCTTCGCCTTCCCGGCCGCCGTCCTCGGCTCCTTCTCCTCGCCCGAGCCCTTCGTGTGGGTGGTGCTCGGGGTCGGTGTCTACCCGCTGATGTGGCTGACCGCCCGCTGGTACGTCCGCCGCGCCGAGCGCAACGAAGAGGACTTCACCGGGCTCGTCGAAGGCCGCTGAGACCGCCAGTGGGGGACGACCGGTGAACCAGACCTACGCGGTGGCGGCCGTGACCTCGGTGGTGCTGGCGACCGTCCTCATCGGCGCCCTCGGCCTGCGCATCTCCCGGACGACCTCCGACTTCTACGTCGCCTCACGCACCGTCAACCCCGGGCTGAACGCCGCCGCCATCAGCGGCGAGTACCTGTCCGCCGCCTCGTTCCTCGGCATCGCCGGGCTGGTGCTCCTCCAGGGCCCCGACATGCTCTGGTACCCGGTCGGCTACACGGCGGGCTATCTCGTGCTGCTCGTCCTCGTCGCCGCTCCGCTGCGGCGCTCGGGCGCGTACACGCTCTCGGACTTCGCCGAGGCGCGGCTCGAGTCGCCCGCGGTGCGGCGCCTCGCCAGCCTGTTCGTCGTGGGCATCGCCTGGCTCTATCTGCTGCCCCAGCTCCAGGGCGCGGGACTGACCCTGGAGATCCTCACCGGCGCCCCCGACTGGTTCGGTGGGCTCCTCGTCGCCGTCGTCGTCACGGGCGCCGTCGCCGCGGGCGGGATGCGCTCCATCACCTTCGTACAGGCGTTTCAGTACTGGCTGAAGCTGACGGCGCTGCTGGTCCCCGCCCTGTTCCTCGTCGCCGCCTGGGCCGGGGACGACGCGCCCCGGGCGCGCTTCGACGCGCCCGCCGTCCTGCGCGAGCACACGGAGGTCCGGCTCGACGCCACCGTACGGATCGAACTGGACGCACCGCTGTCCGTCGGGGTGACCGGCACGATCGACGGCACCCGCCACGAGGGGGGTCGGACCACCCTCGACGAGGGCACCCACCAGGTGGAGTCGGGCACCACTCTCACCTTCCCTCCGGGTGCGGACATACCCGAACGGGCGTCCACCGGCGCCGACCCCGCCGGCTGGTCCCAGCCCCTCGCGGGCGGGCGCGACGGCTACCAGCTGTACGCCACGTACGGCCTGATACTCGCCACCTTCCTCGGCACCATGGGCCTGCCGCACGTCGCCGTCCGCTTCTACACGAGCCCCAACGGCCGCGCGGCGCGCCGCACCACCCTCGTGGTCCTGGGCCTGATCGGCGCCTTCTACCTGCTGCCTCCCGTGTACGGGGCCCTCGGCCGGATCTACGCTCCGGAACTCGCCCTGACCGGCGACGCCGACGCCGCCGTGCTCGTCCTGCCGGAACGGATGGTCGGCGGACTCGCGGGCGATCTGCTCGGCGCGCTCCTCGCGGCCGGCGCGTTCGCCGCCTTCCTGTCCACCGCGTCCGGGCTCACCATGTCCGTCGCCGGGGTCCTCAGCCAGGACGTCCTGCCCTCGCGCGGTGTACGCCACTTCCGGCTCGCGACCGTCCTCGCCATGGCGGTGCCGCTCGCCGTCAGCGTCGTCGCCACCAACGTGCCGGTCGCCGACGCCGTCGGGTTGGCCTTCGCCGTCTCCGCGTCGTCCTTCTGCCCGCTGCTCGTCCTCGGCATCTGGTGGCGCGGACTGACCCCGCCGGGCGCCGCGGCCGGACTGGTCACCGGCGGCGGAGCAGCACTGACCGCCGTGATGGCCACCCGGGCCGGACTCGCGCCCGAGGGGTGGCCGCACACGCTCATGGCCTGGCCGGCCGTCTGGTCCGTGCCGCTCGGCTTCCTCACCATGATCCTGGTGTCGCTGGCGACGCCCCGCCACATACCTCCCGGCGCCGCCGCCATCCTCACCCGCCTCCATCTGCCGGAGGACCTCGTCGGCCGGCCGCAGCACGAAGGAGCACAGCGATGACCGGGACGGCGCTGGCGGCACTCGGCGCGGCCGCGGCCGTACTGCTCGCCGCCGGTTTCGCCCTCGGCAGGGTGACGGCCGGCCGCGGGGCCGGCAGTGGGCCGGACCTCGGCACGCCGGTCGAACGGGCCACCTTCCACACCCTGTACACCGCCTCCCTCGCCGCGCCGCCGCTGCGCGCCGGGCTCACCGAGGACACCGCGCGCAGGGCGGCCCGCCGGCTGCGTTCGCTGCTCGGCACCCAGGCGCTGTGCCTCACCGACCGGGAGACCGTCCTCGCCTGGGACGGAATCGGCGCGGACCATCACCGGGAGCGCGTGATGCACCGCGTCGGCGACGTCCTCGAATCCGGTCGCAGCCAGAGCGTCCGTACCGGCTGCGACGACGCGGAGTGCCCGCTCCGCTGGGCCGTGATCGCCCCGCTGACCGGGGAGGAGGGCGTGCTCGGCACGCTCGTCGCCTACGGCACGGGGGAGTCGGCGGTCCTCGTACGGGCCGCCACCGAGGTCGCCCGCTGGGTCTCCGTCCAACTGGAACTGGCCGAGCTCGACCGCTCCCGCACCCGGCTCATCGAGGCCGAGATCCGTGCCCTGCGCGCCCAGATCTCCCCGCACTTCATCTTCAACTCGCTCGCGGCCATCGCCTCCTTCGTCCGCACCGACCCGGAACGGGCGCGGGAACTCCTGCTCGAGTTCGCCGACTTCACCCGCTACTCCTTCCGCCGGCACGGCGACTTCACCCATCTCGCCGACGAGTTGCGCTGCATCGAGCAGTACCTCGCCCTCGCCGGGGCCCGCTTCGGCGAGCGGCTGAAGGTGACACTCCAGATCGCGCCCGAAGTCCTCCCGGTCGCAATGCCGTTCCTCTGCCTCCAGCCGCTCGTCGAGAACGCGGTGAAGCACGGTCTCGAGGACACCGGTCGGACCTGCCGGATCTCCCTCTCCGCCCAGGACGCGGGCTCGGAGGCGGTGGTGACGATCGAGGACGACGGCATCGGCATGGACCCGGCCGAACTGCGTCGGATCCTCGCACGGGAGGCCGACCGCCCCTCCGGCATCGGTCTCTCCAACGTCGACGAGCGGCTGCGTCAGGTGTACGGGGACGCCCACGGACTGGTCATCGAGACGGGTGTCGGGGCGGGAATGAAGATCACCGTGCGCATCCCCAAGTACCGCGCGGGCGTGCACAAGAACGCGGGCGCAACCTGAGCCGGTGCGGTGCGGTGCGGTGCGGTGCGGTGCGGTGCGGTGCGGTGCGGTGCGGTGAGGTGAGGTGAGGTGCGGTGAGGTGCGGTGCGGACGCGCCGGGCCGCACCGGGGAGCGGCAGGGGCGGAGGCCGACGGCGGACGCGCTCGAGGACGGGGCCGGTACCTCCGGGACGGCGTCGGTACTCCAGGGAAGAGCTCAGTACAGATGGATGGCCAGATGGCCCAGCGGGAGACCGAGACGCCAGGCCGGCGTCCAGACCTGGGCGTTCTCGCCGGCTGCCGGGTCCACCGGAAGGGCCGGGTGCCACGGGTCGGTGTCGCCCAGATCGGCGGCGAGGAGTTCGGTCCGCTCCAGCCATCCCCAGGTGTCGCGGGCCAGGGCGAGATCGGGGTCCGTGCCGGGGACGTCCCGGTCGAACGTCTCCCGTTCGGCCATGCGGTCGCGCACCCACTCCTGCCACGGATGGCCGTAGGCCGTGACGGACAGCCATTCGTCCAGCCGTGACGCGGTGGGGACACCGGCCGGGCCGTCCTCGGCGCCGCAGAGGTGGACCGTCAGCGCCAGCGTCGCCCGGCCGGCTCTGTACTCCAGTGAACCCGGCTCCACCAGACCGCCGGTGCGCAGCACCTCGTCGGCGAGGTACTCGGCGCACAGCCATGCCATGGGGACTGCCAGACCGCCTCCGCTGGTGCCGTTCGTACTCTCGGGCCGCACTCTCTCCACCTTCTCCCGGGACGTGTTCGGGCACGGGTCTCGACGACGAGCCTCCACCTGAAGACACGTGTCACGGTTCCTCTTTACTCAACTCGAACGGGTGGTTTCGAATCCGGTCGCCTGTGAACGTGGCACCAGGGAGGACAGGTGCCCTGTGGGAATCCGGGGGCGGAAGTGACCGGCCCGTGTCCGACGGTGCTCGCACCGGCGCCCCTCGTGCGGCACCGGTGCGGCACGAGGGGCGCCGCGCCGGGAGCGGCCCGCGACGACCGGGCGGGCCGTCGTTCCGAGCTCCGCTGGGACGGGCGGTCGCCGGAGGCGCCGTCTCGTGGGCACAAGGAGGGCGGGCGGCTCACGCCGCCGAGGAGAGCGACCTCCTGCTGTAGCCCGGCAGACCGCGGGCCATGGCGCGCAACGCGTGGTGCGAACGGGACTTGACCGTGCCCTGCGGGATACCGAGCGCTCGGGCGGCCTCGGCCACGCTGCGGCCCTGGAAGTAGATCTGCACCAGTACGGCACGGTGCTCGGGGCTCAGCGACCTGACCGCGGCCCGCACGTCGAGCGCGGCGACCGCCCGGTCCGTCACGTCGGAGGGGTCCGGCGTCGCGGCCAGTACGCCGTCCCCGATCTCCGCCGGCCGCGCGAGCCGCGAGCGGCGCGCGTCGATCGCGAGGCGCCGTCCGACGGTGAAGAGCCACGGCCGCATCGACTCGTACGGCGCGTCGAACGCCTCGGGGTGCTGCCAGGCCCTGAGCAGGGTCTCCTGCAGTAGGTCCTCCGCACGCTGTCGGTCCCCGTACGTCAGGCCGACGAGAAAGCTCAGCAGGGCGGGACCGTGTTCGCGCTGCAGCTCCGCCAGGGCCCGCTCGTCGGTCGTCGCCGTCGTCATCGTCGGCTCCCTTTCCGCAGGATCTTCCGGGGGGTCGGTGCTCCGTGTGCTTCGTGGCGTATACGAGCGCAACGGCGAGCGGAGGGACAGGTGTCGAGCACGGGTGTGCGACGAGCGGTCGCACAGAGCGGCGAGTGGTGCGCCGAACGGTCGGCCGGACGGTCGGCCGGACGTGCTCGCGACGGCCGCGCATCCGGTGGGACGGCGCCGGACGGGGAGGGGCCGTCACGAGTACGTCCGGCGCGCGACACTCCACGGTCACCCGTTCGGTTCCGCCGGCCCGGCGGACTCCTCCCCCGCGAGGTTCGAGTGCCGGTACGAGTAGGCGAAGTAGATGATCAGCCCGACCACGAGCCACACCGCGAACCGGACCCAGGTCTGCGGGTCCAGGAACGTGATCAGCCAGAGGGAGAACACCACGCCGATCGCCGGAACGAACGGCATGCCCGGGCAGCGGAACGTCCGCGGCAGGTCGGGCTGCCGGTAGCGCAGTACGATCACCGCGAGGCACACCACCACGAAGGCCAGCAGGATGCCGATGTTCGTCAGCTCGGCGGCCTCGCCGATCGGCAGGAGGCCGGCGATCAGCGCGGAGCCGGCACCGACGATCCACGTCACCCGCACGGGCACGTGCCGCGTGGGGTGCGTCTTCGCGAACCAGCGTGGCAGCAGTCCGTCCCGGCTCATCGAGAACCACACGCGCGTCACGCCCAGCATGAACGTGAACATCACCGTGAGGATCCCGATGACGGCGCCGATCGCGATGACGTTGGCCAGACTCTCCAATCCCACCGCCTTGAAGGCCGTCGAGAAGCCGCTCTCCGGATCGATCTCCTTGTAGTTCTGCATACCCGTCAGCACCAGGCAGGCCAGCACGTAGAGCACCATCGAGATCGCCAGCGAGCGGATGATCGCCTTGGGCATGTGCCGCTGTGCGTCCTTGGACTCCTCGGCGGCCGTGGACATGGCGTCGTAGCCGAACACAGCGAAGAAGACGGTCGCCGCCCCCGTGACGGCCCCGCCGACCCCGAACGGGAAGAACGGGGTGTAGTTCGCCGTGTCGATGTGGAAGAAGCCGACCGCGATCACCAGCAGCACGACCAGGACCTTCAGCACCACCACGATCGTCTCGAAACGGGCCGCGTTCTTGATGCCCAGCGTCAGCAGACAGGCGATGAACAGACACAGGACCATCGCGAAGAGGTCGACCTTGTGCCCGGGACCCGTGCCCGGCGCGCCCAGCATCCACGCGGGCAGATCGAGCCCCAGCTGTCCCAGGAGGAAGCCGAAGTAGCCGGAGATCCCGATGGCGACCACCGCGACGATCGCCGTGTACTCCAGCAGCAGGTCCCAGCCGATGAACCACCCCGCCAACTCGCCGAGCACCGCGTACCCGTACGTGTACGCCGAGCCCGCCTTCGGGATCAGGCCGGCGAACTCCGCGTACGAGAAGGCCGCGGCGGCACTCGCCACACCCGCGATCAGGAACGACACCACCACCGCGGGTCCGGCCCGGTCGTGGGCCACCGCTCCCGCCAGGGCGAAGATGCCGGCGCCGATGATGCCGCCGACGCCGATCGCGGTGAGCTGCCAGAGGCCGAGCGTTCTGGTGAGCTGCTCGCTCGGAGCGCCCTCCTGGATCTGTTCGATGGGCTTGCGGCGCAATACGCCCTGCCCCACCCGGAGCCGTGCCATGAGACACCTCTTCGCGGACTGCAGTCGGCCGATGGCGGCTCATGATGGCCGAGGTGGAGCAGTGGTGGAAGACGACATGCGGTCGCGCCGAGGTGAGGGTTCCGGGAGGCTACGGAACCACCGTCACGGGCCGGCGCCCGGCCTTCACCAGCCGTACGGCCACCGAGCCGACGATCCGGTGTCCCGCCGACTCCGACGCGCCCACCACCACGGCGTCCGCCTCGAGCTCGTCGGCGGCCGCCACCAGCCCGTTGTACGGGTCGCCGCGGAAGGTGTGGAACTCCCGGCGCACGTCCCGGATGCCCCGCACCCGCTCGGCCGCCTCGCGGATCTCCGCGACCAGCCCCTCCGCTGTCTCCCCGGTGGTGTCGCGACCGGGGCGCCGAAGGCGGCGCCCGCCGTCATCGGCGGCTGCACGTACACGAGGGCGAGAAGCGCGTTCTGCCGCCGCGCCAGACCGCCGGCGTACGACGCCGCCCGTAGCGACGACTCCGAACCGTCCACACCCGCGACGATCACCTTCGGACCGTCCGTACCGCGCTCGGAACCCCGGGGCTGCCCACTCAGGCGACCAGGCTGGACGGGCCCTGCGGATCCCGCAGGGCCCGTCCCCGCGGGGGGCTCCCCGCCCCGCCCGACAGGCGGCCCGGCGACCGTCTCCCTAGAGTGCGGAACATGAGCATCAGCGTGGCGGAGCGTGCGACCGCCGCCCGGAGCGGCCTGAAGGCCAGGGTGCCGGGCGCCTTCGCGATGTTCTTCGCCCTGCTCGGCGTGTACTGCGCGGTGATCGCGCTGATCGCCCCGCTGCGCAGGCTGCTCAGCCCGGTCTCCGCGTTCCTCGACCTGGTGGCCGTACCCGTCAGCGCCAACCTGGCCTACGCCGTCTTCCTGCTCCTGCTGGCGGCGGCCATCGGCGCCCGCAAGAAGGCCGCCTGGTGGCTGGTCGTCGCCTATCTCGCCCTGCTCGTCCTCACCGACGTCCTCACCCTGGCCCTGCTGCGGGACTGGTCGTGGATCCCCAATCTGGTCCTGTGCCTGATGGCCCTCGGCGTGCTGTTCGCCGCGCGCGGCGAGTTCTACGCCCTGACCCGCCGCGGCGCCCTGCGGCACGCCCTTCTCGTGCTCGTCCTCGGGCTCGTGCTGGCCGTGCTCGTCGGCTGGGGGCTCGTGGAGCTCTTCCCCAACGACCTCCCGCAGGGGCAGCGGCTGCTGTGGGCCGCCAACCGGGTACTCGGAGGGCTCGTCTCCAACGCTCAGTTCGACGGCACTCCGCCCCGCGCCCTGTTCTTCCTCCTCGGCCTCTTCGGCGCGCTCGCGCTGCTCAACTCCGCCCGGACCCTGTTCCGCTCACAACGGATGGAGGCCGCGCTGCACGGCGACGAGGAACCCCGTATCCGCGCCCTGCTCGGCGCCTACGGCTCCCAGGACTCGCTCGGCTACTTCGCCACCCGCCGGGACAAGGCCGTCGTCTTCGCGCCCAACGGCAAAGCCGCAGTCACCTACCGCGTCGAGGCCGGCGTGGCCCTCGCCAGCGGGGATCCCGTCGGCGACACGGAGGCATGGACCCCCGCCGTCGAGGCCTGGCTCGACGTCGCCCGCCGCTACGCCTGGGCGCCGGCCGTCATGGGCGCCTCCGAGGACGGTGCGCGTGCCTACGCCCGCTCGGGGCTCGGCGCCATCCAGCTCGGGGACGAGGCGATCCTGCACGTCGACCGCTTCGACCTGAACGGCCGGGACATGCGCGTCACCCGGCAGGCCGTCGGCCGGGTCCGCAGACTGGGGGCCACCACCCGCATCCGCCGGCACTCCGCCCTCGGCGCCGACGAGATGAAGCAGATCATCGACCGCGCCGACGCGTGGCGCGACACCGAGACCGAGCGCGGCTTCTCCATGGCCCTCGACCGGCTCGGCGACCCCGAGGACGGCGACTGCCTGCTCGTCGAGGCCCTCGACGCCGACGGGAACCTCATCGCCCTGCTCTCCTTCGTCCCCTGGGGCCGCGACGGGATCTCCCTCGACGTGATGCGCCGGGACCGCGACCACGCACCCAACGGGATCATGGAGTTCATGGTCGCCGAGCTGTGCGCGGAGGCCCCGCAGCTCGGCGTGCGCCGGATCTCCCTCAACTTCGCCGTCTTCCGCTCCGTGTTCGAGGAAGGCGCCAGGATCGGCGCGGGACCCGTCCTCCGGCTCTGGCGCAGGCTGCTGCTGTTCTTCTCCAGATGGTGGCAGCTGGAGGCGCTGTACCGCTCCAACGTCAAGTACCAGCCGGCCTGGTACCCGCGCTTCCTCTGCTACGGGGACGCCGGGGCCCTCGCCCGTATCAGCCTCGCCTCGGCGATCGCCGAGGGCTTCGTCTCCGTGCCCCGGCTGCGCAAGCGCTGGGGCAACGGGCGGCCGCGCGGCGTCGTCGCCGGGCCGGTCGCCGGCACCAGGGACCTCCCGCCGCTCGACGCGCTGGAACTCGCCGGACCCGACACCGTACGGCCCATGGGGGAGCGCCGGCTGCCCGAACAGGTACGCGTCCGCCACCGCAAGCTCGAACGGCTGCGCGAGCAGGGCGTCGACCCGTACCCCGTGGGGATCGCCGCACGGACCGACCCGCTCGCCGCCGTACGCGCCGCCCATCCGGACGTGCCGCCCGGGGCCCGTACCGGGCAAAGAGCCACGGTCGCCGGGCGGGTCATGGCCGTACGCGACTTCGGCGGAGTCCTCTTCGCCGTGCTGCGCGACTGGTCCGGCGACCTCCAGATCGCCCTGACCCGCGACGGTTCAGGACCCGGGGTGCTCGCCGCCTTCTCCGCCGACGTCGACCTCGGCGACCACGTCACGGCCACCGGCGAGATCGGTGCCAGCGACCGCGGCGAACTCACCGTCTTCGCCGGCGCCTGGCAGCTCACCGCCAAGTGCCTGCGTCCGCTGCCCGACAAACGCCGGGGACTGGCCGACCCGGAGGCACGGGTACGCCGCCGCTATCTCGACCTGGTCACCAGCCCCGACGCCCGCAGCGTCGTCCGGGCCCGCTCCACGGCGGTGCAGGCGCTGCGGCAGGGGCTGCTCGACCGCGGCTACCTCGAGGTCGAGACCCCGATGCTCCAGCAGATCCACGGCGGCGCCAACGCCCGCCCGTTCACCACCCACATCAACGCCTACGACATGGACCTTTACCTGCGGATCGCACCCGAGCTGTTCCTCAAGAGGCTGTGCGTGGGCGGCATGGAGAAGGTCTTCGAGCTGGGCCGCACCTTCCGCAACGAGGGCGTCTCGTACAAGCACAACCCCGAGTTCACGATGCTGGAGGCGTACCAGGCGTTCGCCGACTACGACGTGATGCTCGACCTGACCCGCGAGCTCATCCAGGGCGCCGCCACCGCCGCGTTCGGCGCTCCGGTCGCCCACAAGAAGGGCCCCGACGGCAAGCTCGTCATCCACGACATCTCCGGCGACTGGCCCGTCAAGACCCTGTACGGAGCAGTGTCCGAGGCACTCGGCGAACCGGTGGACGCCGACACCGACGACGAGCGGCTGCGACGGCTCTGCGACCTCGCGGGAGTGCCGCACGGCCCCGAGGACACGCGCGGCGACGTCGTGCTGGAGATGTACGAGCGGCTGGTCGAGGAGAAGACCCAGCTGCCGACCTTCTACAAGGACTTCCCGACCGACGTGTCCCCGCTGACCCGTCAGCACCGTCGTGACCCGCGCCTCGCGGAACGCTGGGACCTGGTCGCCTTCGGCACCGAACTCGGCACGGCCTACTCGGAGCTGACCGACCCGGTCGAGCAGCGGCGGCGGCTCACCGCCCAGTCGCTGCTCGCGGCCGGTGGCGACCCCGAGGCCATGGAGCTCGACGAGGACTTCCTCGACGCCCTGGAGTACGCGATGCCCCCGACCGGAGGGCTCGGCATCGGTGTGGACCGGCTGGTGATGTTCCTGACGGGGCTGACCATCCGCGAGACGCTGCCGTTCCCCCTGGTGCGCAGGCACTGAGCGGAGGACGCGCGGCCGCGCCGCCCTGCCGTCGCCGGGACCGCGTCGCCGCTGTTCGCCCGGACCGCGCTCCCCCGCCGGACGGACCGCCCACGGGCAGCCGTCCGGCGGGGGAGCGGCCTCAGCGCGTGGCGACCATACGGGCGAAGACGACGACGTTCCCGTCGTAGCCGGTGCCCCGCGCGTAGCCGCCGCCGCAGGTGATCACCCGCAGTTCAGGGGTGCCGGTGTCGCCGTAGACCCGGGCGCCCGGGAAGTTGTTCTTGGAGAACACCTCGACGCCGTACACCTCGAAGACCGCGACCCGGCCGTCGTAGCGGGTCACCTCGACGTGCTGGCCCTTCTGCATCGAACCGAGCCCGTAGAACACGGCGGGCCCGCCGGCGTTGTCGACATGTCCGACGACCACGGCGGTGCCCTGCTGGCCGGGGGCGATGCCGTTCTGGTACCAGCCGGCGAGATTGGTGTCCTGTGCCGGCGGTGCTTCGATCCAGCCGTTGGTGTCGAGCCCCACGTCGATGACGGGCGCGTCGACGCCGACGGATCGGATGGCGATCCGCGAGGCCGGGGCGTACGGCAGCGGCTCGACGGTGCCGGGCAGCGGAATGGAGTCCTGGTTGGCGCGTACGTCGTCCAGCGAAGCCGCCACGGCGGGCTGGGGCGGCCCCATGCCGACGTCGACGCCGTTCCGCACCAGGGCGAGTCCTGTGAGCATGACAAGGGCCAGTACGCCCCAAGGGGAGCGTCTCCTCGAATCCGCCCCCGTGAACTCCTGCCGGCGCATGGTTCTCCCATCTCATCGTCTGCCCGCACGCTAAGCACATGGCAGAGGGGCCGCGACCTGAGAAGGGCGAACGGGTGGTACGGCCGGTCGGGGTGACCCATACGAGTAGACAGTCGGGCAATTTCTCTGACAGTCCGTGACCTGCGAGTCCGTCAGATCCGGGCTGCTCGCCCCGGCGTGTCGATCACCGGGGTGGACGAGTCCCGAAATGCGACGGATGTGCAAGCCGGTGAGGGTTTCGTCATGGAGGGCGTTCTCGTCGAAATCTCCGGAGCACCGTTCCGGGGCGCACCTCCGATGGAGGTTCAACCATGCGTGCTTCACGCGCTGTCGCGGTGGCGATCACCGCGTGTGCGGCCATGGGCGCCACTTCTCCCGTGGTCGCCGCCACCGCCACCGGAGGTGGCAACGGTCCGGCCAACGTCCGTCTCTCCCCGTCCGAGGTCCACCAGGGCTCGACCCTGACCATCCTGGTCGACGGCTGCCACCGCGGTGGCACGGTGTCGTCCAACGCCTTTCCCGCCGCGAACCTCAGTGCCGACCGCGGCGGGTTCTACGGCCCGAGTGGCAAGCGGGCGGGGACGAGGTCGACGTGAACGGGCACGCGAACGTCAACGGGAACGCGAACGCGAACAGCTTCGGTCAGGACCAGAACAACAACGGGAACAACAACGGGAACGGCAACGGGAACAACAACGGGAACGGCAACGGCAACGGGAACGGCAACGGGAACGGCCAGGATCAGGGCGGTAACAACAACGGTCGCAACGACAACGGTCGTAACGACCAGGGCGGGAACAACAACGGTCGCAACGACAACGGTCGTAACGACCAGGGCGGGAACAACAACGGTCGCAACGACAACGGTCGTAACGACCAGGGCGGGAACAACAACGGTCGCAACAACAACGGTCGTAACGACCAGGGCGGGAACAACAACGGTCGCAACAACAACGGTCGTAACGACAACAACCGCCGGAACGACAACGGCCGCGGCAACGAAGGCCGGAACGACAACAACCGCCGGAACGACAACGGCCGCAACGACAACAACCGTCGCAACGACCGCGATCGCTTCGACAACTTCCGGGGCGGGGCGGGCGTCGCCGTCGCCACGGCCCGCATCTTCGACCGTGCGACCCCGGGCCAGTACAACCTGGCCGTCCGGTGCCACGACAGCAACCGGATCGCGACACGCACCTTCATCGTGCTCTCGGGCCGCGGCGCCCAGGGTGGTCTCGGTGGCTCGCAGAGCCCTTCCAGCACCGAGATGGCCGTGGGCGGCGGTCTCGTCGCCACTGCGGCCGTAGGTGGCGCCGTGTACCTCCTCCGGCGTCGCCGCAGCATGAGCGGCGGAGAGGTCTGAACGGCCCAATCCCCCTGGTCGGCCCGCAAAGCCCGTCTCCCCGAGTCCTGACAACCAGGATGACTCGGGGAGACGCGGGCTTTGCGGGCCGACCCGAACGGGACGGGGGAGCCGGCAGGGAGAAGTCAGTGCAGTCGGCTGCCCGAGCGGCGGCGCACGACGTAGACGACGCCACCGGACGCTGCCAGGACGAGCACGACGCCTGCCGCGATCTCCACCGCGTTCATGGCGCTGATGCTGCCGCCCATACCGCCCTTGACGCCCCGGGGCTGGGATGCGGCCGTGCTGGTGGAGCGGATGGTGGGCGTGGCCGCCGCGCCACTGCCGCCGGAGATGGTGAGGTCCGTGGTGCCGGTCTGGTTGTTGCACGTGAACTGGACCGAGTACACGGCACCGCGCCGTGCGTCCAGGTCGACCCGCGCCGTGCCGGTCTGGCGCGGCGGGATGGTCACGGTGTCGAACACGCCCGACGAGGCCGTGGCCGTGGTGTTGCAGCCGGACACGCCCAGAGTGACGGTACCGCCCGGGGCGACGGTCGAGGGGGTGACGGCGAACGAGAACGGCTGCTTGCGGACGCTGCCGCCGGCGCCGTCGGCGGTGTCGGCCGCCGCGGTGGGAAGGGTCAGGGCGAGGGCGGCCGCTCCCATGAGAGCGGCGGACGCGACGGGTATCGCGCGCATGGCAATCCTCCGGGTCCCCGAGGAGCAGTTGCGGAAGGGTTTTCCACAAGGGCGGGTAATGCACCTCGATGACCGAAACGCTAGAAGTGCGCATTCACCCCCGCGATCTCAGACGGGCGAATGGGGCACGCTTGTCCCCCGGGTGGCGCACCGGCGGTCTCCCCGGCTTGCGCCACCCGGAGACGCGTGCTCAGCCGAGGACGTGCGGGAAGAGTTCCGTGAACGGCCCGGGGGCGGCTGAGAGGCCCCGTCCGAACGGCGCGTCGAAATCCCAGATCAGGAAGAGCAGGAACGCGATCAGCGCACTGAAGAGGCCGGCCAGCAGCAGTTCCCGGAAAGTCCGGCGGATCTGCAGGGTGAAGATCAGCCCGACGGTGACCGCGGCCCCCGCGACCAGGCCGAACCACACCACCCCGGGCATCGTCGCCTCGGCGCCCTGCCCCCGGGCCCCACGGGCGTCGTCCACCGCCGCCACCTGGTCGACGAGGGGCTGGTACGCCTGGCCCTCGTGGTCGTTCCTGGGTACGTAGTCCGTCACGTCCCTGCGCACCTGTTCGAGCCGCCGTGTGCCTTCCTCCGTCAGCTCGCCCTTCTCGACCATGTGGCGCCACTCCGTGTTCACGACGTGCGAGACATAGGCGTCGACGCTGCCCCGGATCCGGGCGCGCGCCTCGGCCGGGTAGACCTCGGCGCGCGCACTCACCTCGTGCAGCGCCTGGGCCTCCTGGCGTACCGAGTCCTCCGCCGCGCCGCGCGCCTCCCAGACACCCGCGATGGCGAGGCCGAGGACGATCGCGTAGACCACGCCGATCATCATCGTCATGTACTCGATGACGTCCGGGGTCTCCGACGGATCGTCGTCGTCGCCGACCCGCCGCTGGTTGATGAAGGTGATGGCGAGGACGACCGCACACGCCGCGGCCATGGCGAGGGACAGTACGACCCACTCCGACAAGTGAACCTCCGGGAGCTAGCGGGATCGGGGGCGAAGGAACGCCGCGGCGAGCACGGCGGGGGCGGTGACCAGGAGCGTGAGGGAGACCAGCGAGGGTCCGCCGCGCGGCTCCGCGCGCTGGGGCCTGCGGTAGTGGGGGAGGGCGACCGGGGTCGGCCTCGGCGGTGCGGGGCGGGTCTTCGGGGGCGGCGACGGCGGTGGCGGCGGTGGCGGGGGAACGGGCTCGATCCGTGGCGGTGTGGGTGCCGGCGGTGGCGGTGGTGGCGGTGGCGGTGGCGGTGGAGGCGGTGGAGGCGGTGGTGGCGGAGGCGGTGGTGGTGGCGGAGGCGGCGGTGGTGGCGGCGGTTCGGGAATGAGGACCGGGCCCGCGGTGCAGTGGGCGCCGCCGGCGATGGCGACGGAGGAGTTCGGCCCGTTCGGCTCGTTCGGCCCGCCGGGGCCGATCGAGGCGTACGAGCAGGAGTCGGCCGCGGCGGGCAGCGGGGCCGTCAGCAGCCAGGCGAGTGCGGCGGCTGACAGCAGCCGCGCGACGAGCGATCCGTACACGCTGGTGAGCATGATCCACGCCAGGGCCGGACACGCCCGGAGGAGGGGCGATTCGCCTGATGGTGGGGATGTTCGGGGATCGTGTTTGCGGCCCCGCGAAGATTTTTTCCGCCGGCCGTTGAACACACCCCGCCTCGCCGCGCGTACCTAGGGCCATGAACGGCGCACCAAGGGCGCCACAACGGACACCGGGCTACGGGAGTTGACATGAAGACCTGGCGGAACGCCTCGCTCGCGGTGACCGCGGCGGCCGTACTCGCGCTGACGACGGCGTGCGGTCAGGAGACGGAGGCGCAGCCGAACGGCCAGGCCGTCGGAGCGGTCAACCCCGCCGGGCAGCCCGCCGCCAACAGTGGCTACGGACCCGGATCCGGGTACGGTGCGGAGGCCGGTGCCGCGGACGCCAAGCCGAAGACGGCGGGCCAACTCGCCGTGTGGGAGAGCAAGAAGCTCGGCGAGGTGCTCACCGACAGCGACGGCCTGACCCTCTACCGCTTCGACAAGGACTCCGTCGACCCGGTGACGTCCAACTGCAACGGCGACTGCGCGAAGGCATGGCCGGTGGTGGCCGCCGGCGATGTCACGCCGGCTCCCGGGACCGACGCCTCGCTGATCGGCTCGGTCACCCGTGCCGACGGTACCAAGCAGCTCACCGTCGGCGGCTGGCCGATGTACCGCTACGCGAAGGACACCAAGCCCGGGGACGCCAACGGACAGGGGGTCGGCGGCACGTGGTTCGCCTCGGCGCCCGACGGCAAGAAGGCAGCGCTCGGTGGTGGCGGCGGCGAGGTGGCCGGCGGCGGGTCCTCGGACCTCGCCGGCCTTTCCGTCCGCAAGGACCCGAAGCTCGGCGAGATCGTCGTGGACAAGAACGGAATGACTGTCTACCGCTTCATGAAGGACTCGGCCTGGCCGATGAAGACCGCCTGCACGGGTGGCTGCCTGGAGAAGTGGCCGGTCGTAGCGCCTGTCGACAAGAACGACACCGAAGGCATTCTGAAGAAGGGCTTCGTCACCTTCGACCGTCCCGACGGAATCAAGCAGCAGACCATCGACTGCTGGCCGATCTACACCTTCGCCGGCGACAAGAAGCCCGGTGACACCAACGGCCAGGGAGTGGGCGGCACCTGGTACGCCGTGTCGCCCCAGGGCAAGCCGGTCGGAGCGCCCAAGTAGGTCCCCACGCAGCGCTCCGGCCACCGGCCCGCCGTCACGCCCCCGCGTACGGCGGGCCGGCTGTTTGGGGTGGTTCCTGCCAGCACGTGCCGGTGGCGTGTGACCAAGAACGGACCGTTAATTTCCGTTTCTGCTCGCTCTCTTGGCGGGCGATCAGTAGCCTCGGCTCGAACACCGGCCGTGCGAATGGCCGTTAATCCCCGTGGCGACTTGTTGGAGACATCAATGGAGCGTCCCGCCTGGGCCCCGCCGGGCATCGACATCTCGGTGCCGAGCGTGTCCCGCATTTACGACTACTACCTGGGCGGCTCGCACAACTTCGAGGTCGATCGTGAAGCCGCCCGGAAGGCCATGCAGTTCCTCCCGGGCCTTCCCAAGATCATGCAGGCGAACCGGGCCTTCATGCGCCGTGCCGTACGTTACGCCGTGAGCGAGGGCGTCAACCAGTTCCTGGACATCGGCTCCGGCATACCCACGTTCGGCAACACCCACGAGGTTGCGCAGAAGGCCGACCCCGAGGCGCGGGTGGTGTACGTCGACCACGACCCGGTCGCCGTCGCCCACAGCCAGGCGGTGCTGGAGGGGAACGAGCGAGCCGGGATCGTCCAGGCCGATCTGCGCAAGCCGGCCGACATCCTCGCGGACTCCGAGACCATCCGGCTGCTGGACCTCGAACGGCCCGTGGCCCTGCTGCTCGTCGCCGTCCTCCACTTCCTGGAGGACTCCGACGACCCGCAGCGGTCCGTCGCCGCACTGCGGGACGCGCTCGCCCCCGGCAGCCTCGTCGTCGTCACCCACGCCTCGTACGAGGGCATCCCGCTGCCCAAGGAGCAGGCGGGCGGCGCCGTCAGGGTCTACAAGGACATCCGCAACCCGCTCGTGATGCGTTCACGGGAGGAGATCGCACGGTTCTTCGACGGGTTCGAGACGGTCGAGCCCGGACTGGTCTCGATGCCGGACTGGCGGCCCGAGACACCGGACGCGCAGGAGGACCCATATGCGTTCTCCGGCTACGCAGGGGTGGGGCGCAAGGCGTGATGACGCCGTCGCAGGCAGCGGGCTCGACGGCGGGCCCGGACGACCTGGAGGACAGGCTCAGACGGTTCGCGACCATCTGGAGCCGGGCGATCTTCCCGGTCACCGCCACATCGCTGACCCGTCCCGAGTTCGAGGGGCATCTGCTGCCGCTGGCGAGGCAGTTGAGTGACGCACTGCACACGCGCCCGTTCGACCCGGGCCCCGCCCAGCGGGTCGGCGCCGCCCTCGTCGAGGTCCACTGCACGGACCCGGACGCCCTCAGCCGCACGCTCGGCGTCGTCGACGCCTACCTGGTCCTGTACTGCGGGAACGACCAGGAGCCCGCCGACGACAGCCGGGCCCGCTGCGCCAGACTGCAGCACGCCCTCGCCGCCGGGTACGCCCTCGCGCTGCGGGAGCGCACCCTCAGCGAGCAGGAGGCCATCGCCAGGTCGGCGCTGTCGGCCCGCAGCGTGGCCATGGAGGCCCTGCACGCCACCGAGACGCGCTTCCGCGCGGTGTTCGAGGACGCGGCGATCGGCATCGGCATCGCCGACCTGGACGGCAACGTCCTGGAGGTCAACGACACGCTCACCCGGATGTTCGGCGGACTGGAGCACCATGTCCGCGGACGCAAGGTCAACGAATGGGCACACCCGGAGGACCGCCCGCAGACCTGGAACATGTACGAAGAGCTGGTGCGCGGCGAACGCGAGCACTACCGCGTCGAGAAGCCCTTCTACCGCAACGACGGCACGGTGCTCTGGACGAACCTCACCGTCTCGCTGCTGCGGGACGCCGACGGTCTGCCCCAGTACCAGCTGGCGCTGATGGAGGACACCACCGAACGGCGGCTGCTGAACCTCCGGCTGCGCTACGAGGCGACGCACGACGCGCTCACCGGGCTGCCCAACCGGACCCTGTTCTTCGAGCGCCTGGAGAAGGCGCTGGCGGCCGGCGACGGCGCCCGCTTCGGGCTCTGCTACCTCGACCTCGACGGCTTCAAGGCGATCAACGACAGCCTCGGCCACTCGGCCGGCGACCGGCTGCTCGTCGAGGTCGCCGACCGGCTGCAGAGCTGCGCCACGGCCCCCGGGGAGATGGTGGCAAGGCTCGGCGGTGACGAGTTCGTCGCGCTGACGACCGGCCGGGAGACCCAGTGCGAGGTGACCGAGCTCGCCGCCCGGATCCTCGCCGCACTGGCCGCGCCCATCACCCTCGAAGGCCGGGAGATCAGCGTCCGGGGCAGCATCGGGATCGTCGAGGGGCCGGCCGGGGAGCGTACCTCGGCGGAGGTGCTGCGCAGCGCGGACATCACCATGTACCGGGCCAAGTCCGCGGGTGGGAACCGCTTCGAGCTCGCCGACCCGGAGGCGGACGCCCGCGCGATCACCCGGCACGGGCTCACCACGGCGCTCCCTGCGGCCCTGGAGCGGGGCGAGTTCTTCATCGAGTACCAGCCGCTGGTGCACCTCGGCGACGGCCGGGTGCACGGCGCGGAGGCGCTGGTGCGCTGGTTGCACCCGCAACACGGGGTCCTCGGGCCGGACCACTTCATCCCGCTCGCCGAGCACACCGGGCTGATCGTGCCGCTCGGCCGGTGGGTCCTGCAGGAGGCCGTGCGGCAGGCGCGCTTCTGGCACGAGCAGGCCGAACCGGGCTGTTCGGTACCGCCGTTGCGGATCAACGTCAATCTGTCCCCGACCCAGCTGCACCACCCGGGGCTGGTCGCAGACACCGTGGACGTACTGGAACGCTCGGGTCTGCCGCCCGGCGCGCTGTGCCTGGAGGTCACCGAGTCCGCTCTGATCGGAGCGGACGAGGACCTGCTCAAGCCGCTGCGGCAACTCGCGGAGATGGGCGTCGACATCGCGCTCGACGACTTCGGCACGGGCTACTCGAACCTGGCCAATCTGAGGCGGCTCCCGGTGAGGGTGCTGAAGCTGGACCGCTCCTTCACCCGGGGCATGCAGCAGCACCCGGCGGATCCGGTGGACCGGAAGATCGTCGAGGGCATCGTCTCGCTGGCCCACAGCCTGGAGCTGGCGGTGACGGTGGAAGGCGTGGAGACGGGCGTCCAGGCCGAGCAACTGCGCGAGCTGGGCTGTGACACGGCGCAGGGCTGGTACTACGCCCGGCCGGGCCCGCCGGACCGTCTGCACACGCTGTCGCTCGCGGACGCGGTCTAAGGGCTGTCCCGCAGTCCCTGAGGGACCGGCGCGCGGCGTCGGACGCGGTGCGTCGGGAGGCGGAGAGCCGTCCTCGTACCGGGTGTGTTCGGATGATCCGACAACGCGGCGAGGCGTCATGGCTGTCGTCGCGCGCCCGCCGGGGATCGCGGGACAGCCCTTGGCCGGTGCCGCGCCGGACCGGCGCGGAGCCCCGACCGGGTGGCCCGCGAGGGCCCCACCCCGGGGCCCGACGCCGCCGAGGCGCGGGGCTCGGGGCAGGGGCACCGGTGGCCCGGCCCGAACGCCGCCTGGCCCGCGGCGATTGCCGTAAGGACCGGTCAGGGGCCGGGGGCGATCCGTGTCCGCGCTGCGGCGCTCGATCACCCCCCTTCGCGCGGTTCCCGTTCGAGCCGGGAACCGAGACTTCGGAACCGAGCGTTCGGAACCGAGCGTTCGGAACCAGGCGGCAGGAGTGGGGGCGGGCAGAACCGTCAGGCGTCGAAACGGCTGCGGGAGGCCTCGATGTGCCCGAGGTACCGGTGGGTCCAGTCGCACATCGTGTCAACGGTCCGCCGCAGGGCCAGCCCTGGCTCGGTGAGGCTGTACTCGACCCGCGGCGGCACGGTGGGGTGCACCTTGCGGTGGGCCAGACCGTTGCGCTCCAGCATGCGCAGGTTCTGGGTGAGCATCTTGTGGCTGATGCCCTCCACCTCGCCGAGCAGCTCGCTGAAGCGCAGAGTGCGCTCACCCAGAGCCTCGATGATCAGGAGAGCCCATTTGTTGGCGACGTCCGCGAATATCTCCCGTGCCAGGGAGTCCGCGCGCCGGAGGTCCGCTTCGTCGGGCGAGCCCGTGAACTGCTTGGTCACCATCAGGTTCCCCAGTCACTGAAAAGTGCGTTCTTCCATGTCAGGGGCCACTCTCCTACGGTTACCGAGTAACCACAAGAGACCGAAGGAGCCCTGTCCGGTGGATCCGGGCCGGGGCGTCCTCGTGAGCCAGGACAAGGAGGCGGCAGCATGGCCGTCAGTTTGGTGAACCCCGGCGGACTGCCGGAGATCGACGCCTACCGTCAGGTGTCGGTCGCGTCCGGGTCGAGACTGGTCTTCGTCGCCGGACAGGTCGCCTGGGACGCCGACGGGGTCACGGTCGGGGAAGGCGATCTCGCCGCCCAGGTCGAGCAGTGCTACCTCAACGTCGGCACCGCGCTGGCCGGGGTCGGGGCCTCGTTCGACGACGTGGCGAAGCTGACGGTGTTCGTCGTCGACTGGACGCCCGAGAAGATGCCGCTGCTCATGGAGGGCATTGCCCGTGCGGCCGCGAAGCTGGAGGTGACCCCGGTGCCGCCGGCCACCCTGCTGGGCGTCGCGGCCCTGGACGTCCCCGAGCACCTGGTCGAGATCGAAGCCACCGCGATGCTCGACTGAGCAGCGGTAGCGGCAGCGGCAGGGGGTGGGGAACCGGAACCGGGACCCCGCGCCTCACCCGTCCGAGCCCGGCTCCTGCGGAGCAGCCGACCGCGTCCGCAGGAGCAGGCGCTGGAGTTCACGGGCGGCACGCGGTGGCGCGACGTCGCTGCGGTGGGCCAGCGCGATCGTACGGCGCAGGCCGGGGCGGGCGAGTGCGGTGACCCGGAGGTCGCGGCCCGCGCGTGCCGCGACCATGCGGGGGACGACCGCCAGGCCCAGCCCGGCCCGTACGAAGCCGAGCACCGCGTCCATCTCCCCGCCCTCCACCGTGAACGCCGGCTCGAAGCCCTCCGCGCGGCACGCCGCCACCGTGAGATCTCGCAGGTCGTAGCCGTGCCGGAACATCACGAGCGGCTCGCCCTGGAGGTCCGCGATCCGCACCGGCCGGCGCGGTGCCGGGGACGCCGCCGAGGAGACCACCACCAGATCCTCCTGAAGCAGCTCCACCGTCGTCAGCGCCGGTGACGGAGTCGGCAGCGGCAGTACCACCAGCGCCAGATCGAGCGCGCCGCGCGCAAGCTCCCGTACCAGGTCGTGCGAGCCGCCCTCCTCGATCAGCAGCTCGATCCCCGGGTGCAGATCGTGGAAGGCCCGGAGCACGTCCGGGAGCAGCCCCGTACACACGCTCGGCGTCGCCCCCAGACGCACCCGCCCCCGGCGCAGCTGTGCCAGCTCCTGCACCTCGTGCCGGGCGGTGTCCGCGTCGGCGAGGATCCGCCGGGCCAGCGGCAGCAGCGCCTCGCCCGCGTCGGTGAGGGCGATGTTGCCGCGCGCCCGGCTGAACAGCTCCGCCCCCAGTTCCTTCTCCAGCGACCGGATCTGCTGCGAGAGCGAGGGCTGGGAGACGTGCACCCGCTCCGCGGCCCGGGTGAAGTGCCGGGTCTCCGCGACGGCCACGAAGTACTGGAGTTGCTGGAACTGCACGCCCTCCACGATAGTCCCTGCCTATCGAGATCAGCCGGACCATGTCTTGGACCTCTCGGTGCCTCCGCGCCTAGCGTCTGTGTCCATGGCTCTGGCAACCCGGACGGACCGACGGCCGTCCATGACGCGCACGATCTGGGGATCGACCGTCGGCAAGAAGACCGTGATGGCCGTGACCGGCCTGATCATGCTCGGCTACCTGGTCGTCCACATGCTGGGCAATCTCAAGATCTTCTTCGGCTCCGACGAGTTCAACGGCTACGCCCACTGGCTGCGCACGCTCGGTGAGCCGTTCCTCCACCACGAGTGGGCGCTGTGGATCGTCCGCCTCGTGCTCCTCGCGGCCGTCGTCCTGCACGGCGTGTCGGCGTACCAGCTCAGCAGGCGGGACATCCGGGCCCGTCCGAGCACGTACGTCCACAAGCGCCGGCGCGCGAGCTACGCCACCCGCACCATGCGCTGGGGCGGCATCATCCTCGGGCTGTTCATCGTCTGGCACCTGCTGGACCTGACCACGCTCACCGTCAACGAGAACGCCCAGCCGGGCAGGCCCTACGAGAACGTCGTCGCGACCTTCTCCACCCCCTACGGCAACGCCGTCTACCTCACCGCGATGCTCGCTCTCGGCCTGCACGTCCGCCACGGGTTCTGGAGCGCGGCCCAGACCCTCGGGGCGGGCAGCGCACGCCGCGACAGCGCGCTCAAGGCCGCGGCCGACGGCCTCGCGCTGGTGCTGACGGTGGGCTTCGTCTCGGTACCCGTCGCCGTCATGACCGGAGTCGTGAGCTGACATGAGTTACCCGAACTACGAGACCGGCGCCCCGATCGCCGACACCAAGGCGCCCGACGGCCCCATCGCCGACCGCTGGGACCGGCGCCGCTTCGGGGCCAGGCTGGTCAACCCGGCCAACCGCCGCAAGCACACCGTGATCGTGGTCGGCACGGGACTCGCCGGCGGCTCGGCCGGCGCGACCCTCGCCGAACAGGGCTACCACGTCGTCCAGTTCTGCTACCAGGACTCGCCGCGACGCGCCCACTCCATCGCCGCCCAGGGCGGCATCAACGCGGCCAAGAACTACCGCAACGACGGCGACTCGGTCCACCGCCTCTTCTACGACACCGTCAAGGGAGGGGACTTCCGGGCGCGGGAGTCCAACGTCCACCGCCTCGCGCAGATCTCCCTCGAGATCATCGACCAGTGCGTCGCCCAGGGCGTGCCCTTCGCCCGGGAGTACGGAGGTCTCCTCGACACCCGCTCCTTCGGCGGCGTCCAGGTCTCCAGGACGTTCTACGCCCGCGGCCAGACGGGCCAGCAGCTGCTGCTCGGCGCCTACCAGGCGCTGTCCCGGCAGATCGCGGCGGGCAACGTCGAGATGCACCCGCGCACCGAGATGCTGGACCTGGTCGTCGTCGACGGCCGGGCCCGCGGCATCGTGGCCCGCGACCTGATCACGGGCCGGATCGACACGTACTTCGCCGACGCCGTCGTCCTGGCCACCGGCGGCTACGGCAACGTCTTCTACCTGTCGACGAACGCGATGAACTCCAACGCCACCGCCGTGTGGCGGGCCCACCGGCGCGGCGCGTACTTCGCCAACCCCTGCTTCACCCAGATCCACCCCACCTGCATCCCGCGCACCGGCGACCACCAGTCCAAGCTGACGCTGATGAGCGAGTCGCTGCGCAACGACGGCCGGATCTGGGTGCCGAAGGCCAAGGGCGACACCCGCCCCGCCGACCAGATCCCCGAGGGCGAGCGCGACTACTACCTCGAGCGCATCTATCCGTCCTTCGGCAACCTCGTCCCGCGCGACATCGCCTCGCGCGCGGCGAAGAACGTCTGCGACGAGGGGCGCGGCGTCGGACCCGGCGGCCAGGGCGTGTACCTCGACTTCGCCGACGCCGTCCGCCGCATGGGCAGGGCCGAGGTCGAGGAGAAGTACGGCAACCTCTTCGACATGTACGAGCGGATCACCGCGGAGAACCCGTACGAGGTGCCGATGCGGATCTATCCCGCGGTGCACTACACCATGGGCGGTCTGTGGGTCGACTACGACCTCCAGACCTCCGTGCCCGGCCTGTTCGCGATCGGGGAGGCCAACTTCTCCGACCACGGCGCCAACCGGCTCGGTGCCTCCGCGCTGATGCAGGGTCTCGCCGACGGCTACTTCGTGCTGCCGTCCACCATCAACGACTACCTGGCCCGCCATCCGCACACGCAGGCGGTCGACGCGGCGCACCCGGAGGTCGCCGGGGTGCTCGCCGAGACCGAGGACCGGCTGAACCTGCTGCTCTCCGTCGACGGAGACCGTACGCCGGACTCGTTCCACCGCGAGATCGGCGAGCTGATGTGGGAGTTCTGCGGAATGGCCCGCACCGACGCCGGGTTGCGCAAGGCCCTCGACCGGATCCCGCGGATACGCGAGGAGTTCTGGCGCCGGATCAGGGTGCCCGGTACCGGAGAGGAGTTCAACCAGTCGCTGGAGAAGGCGAACCGCGTCGTCGACTACCTGGAACTGGCCGAGCTGATGTGCCTCGACGCGCTGCACCGGTCGGAGTCCTGCGGCGGCCACTTCCGGGAGGAGTCCCAGACCGCGGACGGCGAGGCGGAGCGCAGGGACGAGGAGTTCTCCTACGCCGCCGCCTGGGAGTTCACCGGCACCGGCGCCCCGCCCGTCCTGCACAGGGAAGACCTCGTCTTCGAGTACGTCCATCCCACCCAGCGGAGCTACGCATGAAGCTCAGACTGCGCGTCTGGCGCCAGAAGAACGCCGACGCACCCGGCGCCATGGTCGCCTACGAGGTCGACGGCATCTCCCGGGACATGTCGTTCCTGGAGATGCTCGACACGCTCAACGAGGAACTCATCCTGCGCGGGGAGGAGCCGGTCGCCTTCGACCACGACTGCCGGGAGGGCATCTGCGGGGCATGCTCGCTCGTCATCAACGGCGAGGCGCACGGCCCGGAGCGCACCACCACCTGTCAGCTCCACATGCGCTCGTTCGAGGACGGCGACACGATCGACGTCGAGCCCTGGCGCGCCTCCGCCTTCCCGGTGGTGAGGGACCTGGTCGTGGACCGATCGGCCTTCGACCGGATCATCCAGGCCGGCGGCTACGTCTCCGTCCCGACGGGCTCCGCGCCGGAGGCGCACGCCACGCCGGTCCCCAAGGCCGACGCCGACTCCGCCTTCGAGCACGCCGAGTGCATCGGCTGCGGCGCGTGTGTGGCAGCCTGCCCCAACGGCTCGGCGATGCTCTTCACCTCGGCGAAGGTCAACCACCTCAACGTGCTGCCGCAGGGCGCGCCGGAACGCGAGACCCGGGTCCTCGACATGGTCGCGGCCATGGACGACGAGGGCTTCGGCGGCTGCACCCTCACCGGCGAGTGCGCGACGGCCTGCCCGAAGGGCATCCCGCTCCCGTCGATCACCGCGATGAACCGCGAGTGGCTGCGCGCCGCGCGCAAGGTGAAGCGTTAGGGACCGGGCCGCCGCCTGCACCGGCGGTGCGGCCCCGGCCGGCTGCCCCGCCGTCCACGGGGTGGCACGGCCGGGTCGCGCAGGCGGCGGACGCCGGGGGCGGCGGATCGCCGCCGGTGCCGCTCCGCCCGGCGGCGCATCGGGCGCACGGGGCGCACATCAGTCCGTGAAGGACCCGTGGCGGCCCGCGCCCTCGGCGAAGCGGTTCGCGCCCGACCGGGTCTCGCCGGCGGTGAGGGGCACGAGACCGTGCCGGTACTCGCCGGCGAGCGCCTCTGCTTCGGGCAGTCCGTGCTGTTCGAGCGCGGACAGCCGGTCGTGGCGCAGGCACAGCTGGGGGAACGCGGCGATCTCGCGGGCGAGCCGCTCGGCGGCGCGCCGGGACTCCCCGCGCGGGACGAGCCGGTTGGCGAGACCCATGTCGTAGGCCTCGGCCGCCGGCACGGGGCGACCGGTGAGGATCAGGTCCATGGCGCGGCTCTCCCCGATCAGCCGCGGGAGCCGAACCGTGCCGCCGTCGATCAGCGGGACGCCCCAGCGGCGGCAGAACACCCCGAAGACCGCGTCCTGTTCGGCCACGCGCAGATCGCACCAGAGAGCGAGCTCCAGACCGCCGGCCACGGCGTGGCCGGAGACCGCGGCGATCACGGGCTTGCCGAGCCGCATCCGGGTCGGGCCCATCGGGCCGTCGCCTTCAGCGGCGACCGTGTTGCCGCGCTCGCCGCCGACGGCCTTCAAGTCGGCGCCGGCGCAGAAGGTGCCGCCCTCGCCCCACAGCACGGCGACCGCGGCGTCCTCGTCCGCCTCGAACCGCCGGAAGGCGTCGGCCAGCAGTGCCGCCGTGGGGCCGTCCACGGCGTTGCGCACCTCGGGGCGGCTCAGGACGACGGTGAGAACGGGGCCGTCGCGCTCGATCCGTACGGCCGGGGTGTCACCCATCGTTCGTCCTCCCGCTGTTGTGCCCGCCTGGTCCGGTCGAGGATCCTCCCGGGTGCCCGGCAGCGGCACAACCCCCAGGGGGCTGGCCACCCCGAGACGCTTTGCATGGGGGTATTCAGACCAGCGCTCTTGGCATATTTTCCGGACAGATTCTCCCTGTGGTGCCGGGCACGCCGGATGGTCGCGGTGTGAAGATTTTTCACACGACTGTCACATCCGGCCACCTTTCTTGCGTCGGGACGGCTCGCGAACGGCGCAAACAGCAAGATCAACGCTGTGCAACTCTGCACTGTGTGTGGTGACTTGTCCGTATGGCGGCCAACCTGTCCGTCTCGACTACTGCTTGGTGCCGGGCGGTCTGTAGGCATGGTCACGGCGGTTCCGGCCCGACCACCGGAACCGCCGTTCCATCACATCCACTTGGGGGTAACGCATGTCCGGAATCACCCGCCGCAAGGCGCTGGGCGTCGCCGCTGGCGGCGCCGCCGGCCTCGTCGCGGCCGGAGCCGCGCACGCCGCGGTACAGCAGGCCGAACCACCGGCGCACGGCGCCCAGGGCGCCACCGCCGCGCCGGGCTCGTTCGACGAGGTCTACAAGGGCCGCCGTATACAAGGCGGTCGCACGCACGACGGGGGCCACGGCGGCGGGCACCACGGCGGTCACGGCGCCGGCTACACCGTCCGTATAGACGGCGAGGAGCTCCACGTCATGCGGAACGCGGACGGCACCTGGATCAGCGTCATCAACCACTACGAGCCGCAGGCCACCCCGAAGGCGCTGGCCCGCGCGGCCGTCACCGAACTCCAGGGCGCCGCCCTCGTCCCGCTCGCCCTCGGCTGAACCGGAGCGCCACCGCCATGACCGTACGCAAGAACCAGGCCCAGCTCACCGCCGACGAGAAGCGGCGTTTCGTCAACGCCCTCCTCGCTCTCAAGCGGAACGGGCAGTACGACTCCTTCGTCACCACGCACAACGCCTTCATCATGAGCGATACCGACAACGGAGACCGTGTGGGTCACCGCTCGCCGTCGTTCCTCCCGTGGCACCGCAGATTCCTCATCCAGTTCGAGCGGGCCCTGCAGTCCGTCGACCCGTCCGTGGCGCTCCCGTACTGGGACTGGACGGCCGACCGCACCACCGTCTCCTCGCTGTGGGCCGCCGACTTCCTCGGCGGCACCGGCCGCGCCCGTGACGGACAGGTCATGGACGGCCCCTTCGCGGCCGCCTCCGGCGGCTGGACCGTCAACGTCCGCGTCGACGGCCGCACCTTCCTCCGTCGCGCCCTGGGCTCGGGCGGCCGTCAGCTGCCGACGAAGGCCGAGGTCGAGTCCGTCCTGGCCATGCCCGCCTACGACGCCCCGCCGTGGAACAGCTCCTCGGACGGCTTCCGCAACCACCTGGAGGGCTGGCGCGGCGTCAATCTGCACAACCGCGTCCACGTCTGGGTCGGCGGTCAGATGGCGACCGGCGTCTCCCCGAACGACCCGGTGTTCTGGCTCCACCACGCCTTCATCGACAGGCTCTGGTCCGAGTGGCAGCGGCGCCACCCCGACTCCCCCTACCTGCCGGCCGCCGGCACTCCGCACGTCGTGGACCTCCGGGACACCATGCGCCCGTGGAACGACGTGACGCCGGCGGACATGCTCGACCACCGGCCGTACTACACGTACGACACGGCCGCCTGACACCGGCCGCCGGGCCCGCGCCCGGCGTGGCGCCGGCCGGTCACCGGCCGGCGCGTGAGCCGTTCCTCGTCAGTGAGCAGGAGTCTGTCCTGGGCGCACTCCCGGAGACCGGCGAGGCCGAAACAGGCCCCCGGAGCCGGGAGCGCGCCGGAAGCGGGCGCTATCGGCGCCCTAGCCAGTCCCCGTAGTACGTCGGGCCCAGGTCGGAGTCCTCCGGCGCGACCAGCACGTCTCCCGCCACCAGCGCGAACGGACCCGCCTGGTCGTCGGTGACCACGGTGCGGCCGTCGGGCCGCGCGGCCAGAGTGATCCGTCCCAGCTCGTCCAGGGGGAACACCTCGGGGCCGCCGATGTTGCGAATGCCCTGCAGCGGGGTGCCGGACGCGGCGCCCACGACCGCCGCGGACACATCGGAGGCGGCGATCGGCTGCAGGGGGGTTCGGGGCAGCCGGACGACGTCGCCGTCGGTCGTCCAGGACATGATCGGTTCGACGAACTCGAAGAACTGCGTGGCCCGCACGATCGAGTACGGGGTGCGCCCGCTCGCGACGACGTTCTCCTGCGCGGTCTTGGCCCGGTAGTAGTCGAGCTGGGGCACCCGGTCCACGCCGACGATCGAGAGGACCACCAGATGCCGCACACCGGCCTCCTCGGCCGCGGCCCCGACGGCGTTCGCGGAGGATTCGAAGAAGTCGATGGAGGAGGCGTCGAACACGGGGGAGTTCGTCAGGTCGATCACCACGTCGGAGCCGGAGAAGGCCTCCCGCAGGCCCTCGCCGCTGACCACGTCGACCCCGGTGGAGCGCGTGGCGGGCACGACGTCGTGCCCGGCCGCCGTCAGCCGTTCGACCGATCGGGAGCCGATCAGGCCGCTTGCCCCCAGGACTGTGAACTTCATGGCGCACCTTTCGTCGGCCGCTCGTGTCCCCGAGGTGTCACCGCGGCAACGGCTCGCAGCGGCCTGCCTGTTGTGGGCAGGCCGGCCCCTCGCGGGCCGAGTGGGCGTCCCGCGCAGGGCGCCAGGAGCCCGGGGCGGGCCCTCGCCGCGCACGGCGCCCGTCGGTGCCGCCTTCGCGCAGTGCGCGCCCGGCCTTCGAGTCGCCCTTGACCACGGTACGCCCCACCGCGTGGCGGCCGCAGCACGGCCGGAGGGGCCGGAGCGCGCCGGTGACCGGCGGCCGCCGTCGGGCGGCGCCGGGACAGGGTGAGGGCGGTGCCGACAACCGGGAGACGAGCGGTGGCAGGTAGGCGGTCGGAGTGGGCTGAACCCCAACGCCCGGCCGCTTCGGCGCGTCGCGTCGGCCCGCGGTCGGCGGTTGACCGGTCCATGAGACGAGACGAGGCCCGCGCCGGATCGGCCGAGGCCGTTGCGTGTGGCGCGGCCACCCGTGGTACGACGATCGGCCCTCCGTGCAGGCACGCCCGGACGGAGGTGGTGTGAGGGCGAACGACGATCCGGTGACCGGAGCCCCGGCGGACAGGAACCGGAGCAGCGCAAGGCCAGGAAGGCGCCCAGACCGTCCTGACGGCCGGCGGTGTGCGGACGGGCCGTACCCTTGGGGCCCGTGACGCAGCAGACGCAGACGATCCGGGGTGGCAGGCCGCTCGCGGTCTTCGACCTGGACGGGACCCTCGCCGAAACCGGCCACCGGCAGCACTTCCTGGAGCGCAGGCCGCGCGACTGGGCCGGCTTCTTCGCCGCGGCGCCCGACGACGCACCGCTCGCGGAGGGGCTGCGACTGGTCGCGGAGGTCATGGGGGAGTGCGAGGTGGGGTACCTCACCGGCCGTCCCGAGCGCTGCCGCGCGGACACCGTGGAGTGGCTGGAGCGCCACGGCCTGCCCCTCGGCCGCATCTGGATGCGGCGCGACCACGACCGCCGCCCGGCGCGTACGACCAAGCTGGAGGTCCTGCGGCGCCTCGGGCGGACCCGGGAGATCCGGATGCTCGTCGACGACGACGAACTCGTCTGCGACGCGGCGCAACGCGCGGGCTTCCGTGTCGTCCGAGCCCACTGGGCCACGACCTCCACGGCGATGCGGGCGGCCCAGCAGACGGAGGGCCGTACCTGACGGGGCCCGTACCTGACGGAGATGCGCACGCGGGACGTATCCGAGGCGTACCCGACGGAGGGCGGCCGCGCAGGGTCCTCGCTCGCATGCACGGCCGGTCGTCCGGCTGACGGCCCCGGCCCCGGCGCGCATCGCGTCTCTCGCCCGGCCCGGACGGGGTGTCACACAAGACCGGTCCCGGTCGGTGCGGGCCGACGATCCACGGGGGCCGTGCGGCCGTTCGGGTGATGGTGTCAGCCCGCGCCCTCCGCGTCCTCGATCCGGAACCCGACCTTCAGGCCGACTTGAAAGTGCTCGACCGCGCCGTTCTCGATGTTGCCGCGCACCTGCGTGACCTCGAACCAGTCGAGGCCGCGCAGTGTTTGCCCGGCTCGGGCGATGCCGTTCCGGATGGCCTGGTCGACGCCCTCGTGCGACGTGCCGACGATCTCGGTGACCCGGTAGGTGTGGTGGGACATGAGGGCCGTTCTCCTCTCAGCCGTGTGGCTCGCTCCACTCCACCGTGCCCCAGCCCGTGCGGCTCCGCGAGACATCGGGGCTTGACCCCGGAACTTGGTCCAGACCAGAATTCCCACCACGCGCAACCGCCTCGAATCCCGTTCGCTCCCCCCACGTCGTGCTCACTTCCCCGTGCCCTCACGCAGAAGGTGACCTACGTGATGAACCCTTTACTGGCCGGCGCCGTCGCCGTCGTGTCCGCAACCGCCCTGACGGGATGCGGGCTTCTCCCGGGCGGCGGTTCGGGCGACCGTACGGTCACCGTCTGGCTGATGAAGGACAGCGTCTCCGACGACTTCCTCGAGCGCTTCGCCGCCGAGTTCGAGCAGACCCACCCCGGCGTCCGGCTGGACGTCACCTTCCACGAGTGGACGGGCATCGGGAAGAGGGTCCTCGCGGCGCTGGAGAGCGACGACGCCCCCGACGTCATCGAGGTCGGCAACACCCAGGTCGCCCAGTACGCCGAGAGCGAGGGGCTCCTCGACCTCACCCTGGAGTCCGTCCGCGACCTCGGCAGCGAGGACTGGCTGCCCGGGCTCGCCGAGCCCGGCCGGGTCCACGGTACGCAGTACGGCGTCCCCTGGTACGCGGCCAACCGCGTGGTCGTCTACAACAAGGACCTCTTCGAGGAGGCCGGGATCAGCCGCCCTCCCAAGACCCGCGCCGAGTGGCTCGAGGACACCGAGAGGCTCAACACGGGGGGAAGGCAGGGCATATACCTCTCCGGACAGGACTGGTACACCCTCGCCGGCTTCGTCTGGGACGAGGGCGGCGACCTCGCCGTCGACCGGGGCGGCGTCTGGCAGGGCACCCTGCACGAGCCCGGCGCCGTCCGCGGGATGACGTTCTACAAGAAGCTCCAGGCCCTCGGGGACGGGCCCGAGAACGCCGACGAGATGACCCCGCCGCAGACCGGGGTCTTCGCCGAGGGCGACGTCGCCCAGATCATCGCGACCCCGTCCGCCGCCACCCTCGTCGTGAAGGAGAACCCGGCGCTCGAGGGCAGGATCGGTTTCTTCCCCGTCCCCGGGAAATCCGCCGGGAAGCCGGGTGCCGTGTTCACCGGCGGTTCGGACCTGATCATCCCCGAGAAGGCCGGGCAGCGCGCCGCCGCGATCGAAGTGGTCAAGGCGCTGGCGGGGGAACGCTGGCAGACCGATCTCGCGAGGACCATGAGCTACGTGCCCAACAAGACCGGCCTCGCCTCCGTCATCGAGGGCCAGGAGGGCACCGCCGCGATGGCCGCCGGGGCCGCACAGGGCCGGGCCACGCCGAACTCGCCGCACTGGGCCGAGGTCGAGGAGGACAACCCGATCAAGCCGTACATGACCGCCGTGCTGGGCGGCGCCGCCCCCGCCACCGCGGGCCGGGCCGCCTCCGAGCGCATCACCACCGCCCTCGCCGGCAGCTGAGCCGGCGGGGGCGGAACCCGCGTCGGCCGAGCCCGCCGCGGCCGTGCGCATGGTGCCTTCCGGATCTGGTTCGCGTAGGGAGGGAGCCACCGGCGAAACCCAGGGGGCGCCTCCCGGACCGCCCGGGTCCTCGCTGCGGCGGCCCTCGCGCTCCGCTGCCCCGCCCCCTTCGCTGGCGAGGCCGCGACGCGGGCGCACCACCGTGAGCGGCGTGTCCACCGGGGGACGGGCGTGTGTCCCCCGATCGGAGTACACGATTCCTCCGTCACACGGGCCACCCAGGGGACCACGGCGGCAGGCCGCGCTTCCTAGCGTGGAGACCACCGGTCGGACCCGCCGGGGGACACGGAACCGGCGGACCCGCCGCACCACGAGAAAGGAAGATCGCTATGAACGTCATCGTCAAGTCCGCACTGGCCACCGCTGCCGCGGGAGCGCTCACTCTCGGAGGCGCGGCCGTCGCCAGCGCACAGGCGAAGGCGGCAGCACCCACGGGCGCCGTTGCCTCGGACGTCGCCGCCGCCTCCCGGCCTGCGCCGAAGGCCGTTGCCGGGGACGTCGCTGTGGCTTCGGTGCCTGCGGCGAAGGCCGGCAAGGACGTCGCTGTGGCTTCGGTGTCTGCGCTGAAGGCTGGTGCCGGGGACATTGCTGTGGCTTCGGTGCCTGCGGCGAAGGCTGGTGCCGGGGACGTCGCTGTGGCTTCGGTGCCTGCGGCGAAGGCTGGTGCCGGGGACGTCGCTGTGGCTTCGGTGCCTGCGGCGAAGGCTGGTGCCGGGGACATTGCTGTGGCTTCGGTGCCTGCGGCGAAGGCCGGTGCCAAGGACGTCGCTGTGGCTTCGCTGCCGGAGCTGAAGATCAACGCCCCGGACGGCAAGGTGGCGTCCGCGCCGGAGTCCGTCGCCGGGGCGGTCGCCGCGGCCGATCGGGTCAAGGTGTGACGCGAAGCGGCCATCCCCGCCGCAGGGTACGTCCTCACCTCCCGCCCTCCCCGTACGGGGAGGGCGGGCGTTCAGACTGCGCACATCCCCGCTCCGCACCGCCGTCATGTCGAATCCAGCCGGTCACGGAATTAGTTAGGGGCGGACCGCCGCAGCCGCGGTCCGGTCCCACCGTTCCGGCAGAGGAGACCGCCATGCCCGCATCGCCAGCTGTCGTCCCCGCGCCCCTCGTCGCCGCCGAGCCCCGCTACGTGGTGTCGCTCGCCAGGGACCAGGAGGACGTACGGGCCGCGCAGCGGCTGCGCCACCAGGTGTTCGCCGGGGAGATGGGCGCCCGCCTCGAAGGCCCGGAACCCGGACTGGACATAGACGCCTTCGACGCGTACTGCGACCACATCCTGGTGCGCCACGAGGACACCGGCGAGGTCGTCGGCACCTACCGCGTGCTGACGCCCGAGCGCGCCCGGGTCGCCGGACGGCTCTACTCCGAGACCGAGTTCGACCTGTCCCGGCTCGCCCCCATCCGCGACGACCTGGTCGAGGTGGGCCGCTCCTGCGTCCACCCCGCCCACCGCAACGGTGCCGTCATCGCCCTCGTCTGGGCCGGGCTCGCCCGCTACATGACCCGCACCGGCCACACCTGGCTGTCCGGCTGCTGCTCGGTGCCGCTCGCCGACGGCGGTGCCCTCGCCGCCGCGACCTGGGACGCCGTCAAGGCCAAGCACCTCGCGCCGGAGGACTACTGGGTCACTCCGCACAAGCTCTGGAGCGCCGACGGCATCGCCCGCCCCGAGGGCCGCACCGAACTCCCGCCGCTGCTGCGCGGCTACCTCCGTCTCGGCGCCTGGATCTGCGGTGCGCCCGCCCACGACCCCGACTTCGGCGTCGCCGACCTCTACGTCCTGCTGTCGCTGCGCCGTACCAACCCCCGCTACCTGCGTCACTTCCTCTCCCTGGCGCCGGTGAAATGAGCGTCTGGCTGCCCACCGCTCCCTGCACGCCCGCCGACTGCGCGTCCCCGCGGTGGCCGGCCGCGCGCCGGACCACCGCGGTCCTCCGCCTGATCACCGGTACGGCGGCGGTGCTCGCGGGCGTCGTTCTCGCCCCGGCGGCGACCCTCCTGGGACCGGCCGGCCGCGCCCGTCTCGTCGGGCTGTGGTGCCGCGCGGTGATCCGGGCCTTCGGCGTACGGGTCCGGGTGACAGGCGCCTTCCCGGGGCAGCGGGGGCCCGGGCTTCCCGGGCCGGGCACCCTCGTCGTCCCCAACCACATCTCCTGGCTGGACGTCCCGCTCGTCGCCTCGGTCCTGCCCGGGCGGATGCTGGCCAAGCGGGAGGTGCGGCAGTGGCCCGTGCTCGGACCGCTCGCCCGGTTCGGCGGAACCCTGTTCGTCGACCGCGACCGGCTGCGGGAGCTCCCCGGCGTCGTCGGGGCGGTGGCCGGTGCGCTCCGGCGCGGTTCGCGGGTGATCGTGTTCCCCGAGGGCTCGACCTGGTGCGGACGGGAGCGGGGCCGCTTCCGGCATGCCGCGTTCCAGGCCGCCCTCGATGCCGGCGCGGCCGTACAGCCCGTGCGGATCGCCTACCGGCCGGTCGGCGCGGCCGCGTTCGTCGGCGACGACGCGCTGGGCGCCTCGCTCTGGCGGGTGGCGGCCACCGCCGGGCTGACCGCGGAGATCACGGTCCTGCCGCCGATCCCCGCCGCCGCCCACCCCGACCGGCGGGCACTGGCCGGGGCCGCTCATCACGCCCTCTGCGGGGCGGCGGCGCCCGAGGCCGCCACCGCCCCGCACCGGGCACTCCCCGGGCCCCGCAAGGGCACCACTCAGACCGCGGTCGAAAGCGACAGCGCGAACCTGCCCTCGGGGTCCGTCCACCACTCGGTGAGTTCCATTCCGGCGGCCGCGAGTTCCGAACGCACGCCCTCCTGACGGAACTTCGCCGACACCTCCGTACGGATCTCCTCGCCCGCCTCGAACGGCACGACGAGGTCCAGCTCGCGGATCCTCACCTTCGCCGCCTCGCGTGCGCGCAGGCGCATCTCGATCCACTCCTCCCGCGCGTTCCAGACGGCCACGTGGTCGAAGCCGTCGAGCGGGAAGTCCGCGCCCAGCTCCCGGTTGACCACGGCGAGCACGTTCTTGTTGAACTCCGCCGTGACTCCCGCCGCGTCGTCGTACGCGGCGACCAGCACCCCCTCGTCCTTCACGAGGTCCGTGCCGAGCAGCAGCGCGTCCCCGGGCGACAGGAGCGCGCGCACGGACCGCAGGAAGTCCGCGCGCTCGCCGGGCAGCAGATTGCCGATCGTGCCGCCGAGGAAGGCGACCAGCCGCGGGCCCGGGGTGTCCGGCAGGGCCAGCACCCGGGTGAAGTCCGCCACCAGCGCGTGCACATGGAGCCCGGGGCGATCCGCGGGCAGCGACTCCCCGGCCCCGGTCAGTGCGCTCTCGCTCACGTCCACCGGGAGGTAGCTGTGCAGTCCGGGCAGGGCGTCCAGCAGGAAACGGGTCTTCTCCGACGAGCCGGAGCCGAGCTCCACCAGGGTGCGGGCGCCGGTCGCGGCGGCGATGTCCCGGGCCCGGCCGGCGAGGATCTCCCGCTCGGCACGCGTCGGGTAGTACTCGGGAAGCCGGGTGATCTCCTCGAACAGCTCGCTGCCGCGGGAGTCGTAGAACCACTTCGGCGGCAGCTCCTTGGGACTGCGGGTCAGGCCGTGCTGCACATCGGCGCGCAGCGCGGCACTCGTGGCGTCCTCGGGCAGGGTGCGGGTCAGCTGGAACGGGCTCACGCGGACGGCTCCTTGAGCGGGGTCAGTAGTACGTCGGTACGGGTCGCCGTGAGCAGCGCTCGGTCGGGCACCTCGCACCAGCGGGGATCGTCGTCGTACGGCTCCGACGCCACGACCGTGCCCCGGCCGGGTTCGGCCAGGTACCAGAGCGTGTCGCCCCAGGCGGTCGCGGCGATCGTCACGCCGTCGGTCAGCAGCAGGTTGAGCCGGGAGTCCGGCGCGGCCCGGGCCACGTCGAGCACGGTGTCGGCCACGGCCTGCCCCGGCTCGTCACCGTCCCGCAGCCGGTGCAGCACCAGCGCCCACAGCAGCGCGGAGTCGCAGCGCGCCTCCAGCGACAGCAGTTCCGTCGCGGGCAGTGCGGTGGCGAGCGCGGCAACGCTGCCGGGCCAGCCCCTCACGGCGCCGTTGTGGCTGAACAGCCAGGGCCCGGTGGCGAACGGGGCGGCCGCGGCCTCGCCGTCCGCGCCGGCCTCGGTGGCGTCGCGCACGGCGGCCAGCAGAGCCTCGCTGCGGACCACCCGGGCCAGATCGGCGAAGGACAGGTCGGCCCAGACGGGGCCGGAACGCCGGTAGCGCGCCGGCACCGGATCGCCCTCGGCGTACCAGCCCACGCCGAAACCGTCCGCGTTCACCGTCCCGTACCGCTGCCGGCGTGGCGCCCACGACTGCCGCAGCAGCGCATGCGGCGGGCGCACCAGCAGCTCACCCAGTGCCGTCGGCCGCCCCAGGAAGGCGATATGGCGGCACATCACGCGTCCCGCGCGGTACGGAACCCGCAGAAGATCTGCCGGCGCACCGGCAGGTCCCAGTTGCGGAAGGTGCCCCGGCAGGCCACGGCGTCCACGGCGAACGAACCGCCCCGCAGCACCTTGTACCCGGGGCCGAAGAACACCTCCGAGTACTCGCGGTAGGGGAAGGCCGCGAAACCCGGGTACGGCAGGAAGTCGCTCGACGTCCACTCCCACACGTCGCCGATCAGCTGCCGCACCCCGAGCGGTGAGGCGCCCTCCGGGTACGCCCCGGCGGGTGCGGGCCGCAGATGCCGCTGCCCCAGGTTCGCCCGCTCGGGCGTCGGGTCCTCGTCGCCCCACGGGTAGCGCTGCGAGCGGCCGGACGCGGGGTCGTGCCGGGCGGCCTTCTCCCACTCCGCCTCCGTCGGCAGCCGCCGTCCCGCCCAGCGCGCGTAGGCGTCCGCCTCGAACCAGCTGACGTGCAGCACCGGCTCGTCCTCGGGCACCGGCTCGGTCACCCCGAACCGGCGGCGCAGCCACTGGCCGCCCTCGCGCCGCCAGAACAGCGGCGCGCCGATGTCGTGCCTGCGGATCTGGTCCCAGCCCTCGGGCGCCCACCAGCGCTCGTCGGTGTAGCCGCCGTCCGCCACGAACGCCTGGAACGCCCCGTTCGTGACGGGGGTGGTGTCGATGTGGAAGGCGTCCACACGGCGGTGGTGCGCGGGCCGTTCGTTGTCCAGGGCCCACGGCTCCGTGGAGGTGCCCATCGTGAACGGGCCCGCCGGCACCAGCACTTCGGCCGGCAGCCCGGCCGTGCCGCCGCCGGGCGGTTCCGGCGCGTCGAGCGCCGCCGGGCCGCGCCGCAGCTGGTGGGTGATGAGCATGGTCTCGTCGTGCTGCTGCTCGTGCTGCGCGATCATCCCGAAGGCGAAGGCGGCGTCCACGAGCGGGCTGCCGTGCAGCGGGTGCGCCTCCAGTACGTCCAGCACCCGGCCGCGGATGTCGGAGGCGTACGTCCGGGACTCGGCGGGGGACAGCAGCGGCAGTGTCGGGCGCTCGGCACGCGGGTGCTCGAAGGCGTCGTACACCGAGTCGATCTCGGGCCGGATCGCGTCCCGTCCGGCGACGGTCCGCAGGAGCCACTGCTCCTCCTGGTTGCCGATGTGCGCCAGGTCCCAGACGAGCGGGGACATCAGGGGCGAGTGCTGGGCGGTGAGCTCGTCGTCCTCGACGCACTCCGTCAGCAGCCTGGTGCGGGCCCGGGCCGTGGTGAGCGCCTCCAGCGCGCGCTTCCTGAGCACGTCGTCCGCGGCCACCGGGGTCTCGGTCATGAGCTGGTCTCCTTGCTGAGGAGCGAGAAGCCGTCGGCCGGGCAGCGGCCCGGCAGGACATGGCGGTCGTGGAACGCGGCGACCGCGTCCTGCACGGCCTGTGAGGCGCCCAGCCGGGGCAGGGCCTCCAGGGCGACGGCGAAGCAGCTGACGGCCGCACCGTGCAGTTCGGGGTCGGTGAGCCCGTTCCGCGCGGCGCTCTCCCACAGGGGGTTGCGGGGCGCGGGCCGGGTGCCGGCGGTCTCGGCGAGCGGCTTGACCGTGCGGTAGGCGGTCTCCGCGGCCTCCGGGTCGTCGAACAGCGCCATGGTGACGGCGAGCGGAACCATCCATCCCGTCTCCCCCGGCTGCGCGTCGATCATGCGCAGTTCGAGATGCCCGCGCGGCCGCACCGGAGGGAAGAGCGTGGTCATGTGGTACTCGAGGTCGGCGCGGGTGGGCGGCCGGGGCTTCCCGGACCGGATCCACTGCCGGAACGTCAGCCCGTCCGGCACCGGCCAGGGACCGTCCGCGGCCCGGATGCACATCACCGGCGTGTCCAGCACGTGCGCGACCCAGGCGTCGCGCGGCGGTGCGCCCGTGGGCGGTGCCAGGGCCCGTGCCGGGTCCAGGCCGGCCCACAGCGACTGCCGGGTCGAGCGCCATCCGGTGGGCTCGCCGGCCCCGGCCGGGGAGTTGGCGAAGGCTGCGACGAGCACCGCCCCCAGCAGGTGCGCGAGCTGCCAGCGGCGGCCGAGGCCGAGCGGGCCGGGCTCCTCGTGCCCGGCGTCCAGGCACACCTGGACGGACGCGGAGGAGCACATCATGGACCGGCCGGCGGGGCCGGTGCGGTCGAAGCACGCCTCCATGGCGTCGTACCGCGGCTCGCGCAGCAGCCGGCGGGGCGGGTTCCAGGGGTCGTGACCGTATCCGGTCAGAGTCAGCCCGGACCGGGCCAGTGCGGTCCGGACGGTGGTCAGATCAGCCGCCGTGGAGTCGATGCACTCCATCAGCGACGCGGCGGGCCGCGAGCTGAGCTCCAGCTGCCCGCCCGGTTCGAAGGTGAGCGCCGAACCGAGGGCCAGGCCCCGGAGTCCGGCGAAGGCCCGGTCGAGACGGGCCTCGTCGACGGGCAGATGCGGTAGGTACCGGTCGTGCACGAGCCATTCCAGCTCCACGCCGACGGTGCGGGGCGGGCCCGTCTTGAAGCAGATACACCGGAGCAGTGCTTCGGCGTCGTCCTCGGAGAGGGGCGGGGTGCTGCCCGCGTGGCCGGGTGCTGCCATGGTCGAATCCTCCTGTCGAAGGCGTTCCGTCCACCTAATGCCACCGCTGCGGTTCGCACAAGACTGCCCCTCGAGTGGGGCGGCTCTGCTTCCGGCGAGGTGAGCGGGGCGAATACAGGCTTGCCGGGCGCCTCCTTGATCACTGAGGATTCGGGGCATGAGTGCACGCTTGCGTGGGGTCGCACGGCAGACCCAGGAGATCGTCGAAGCGGGCCGTTACCGGGCACCGGGCGGCCACACGGTGACGATCGGCGGGGATCTGTCCGCCGCGGTCGAGGGGACACGGATGTTCGGGCCCGGGCCCGTGCCGATGGTCCCCGACACGGACCGTTTCAGCCTATGCGAGGTGACCGGGGAGAGCAGCCTGGCGGCCGCGCGGCGGTTGACCGGCCGGAGCGCCGGTCCGGTCGCGGTCCTGAACTTCGCCTCGGCCCGCAATCCCGGGGGCGGGTACCTCAACGGCGCCCAGGCGCAGGAGGAAGCGCTCTGCCGCGACTCCGCGCTCTACACCACGCTGCTGGCCGTGCCCGGGTTCTACGCCCACCACCGTGAGGTCCGGGACCCGTTCTACTCCGACCGGGTGATCCACTCGCCCGGAGTGCCGGTGTTCCGGGACGAGCGAGGCGGGCTCCTCGACACCCCGTTCACGGTCGGCTTCCTCACCTCGCCGGCGCCCAACGCGGGCGTGATCACCGGCCGCACGCCTGAGCTGGCCGACCGTATCCCGGCGGCCCTGGCCTCCCGGGCCGAGCGGGTCCTGGAGACGGCTGCGGTGACGGGCTACCGAAGGCTCGTCCTGGGCGCCTGGGGCTGTGGGGTCTTCCGCAACGACCCGGCGCAGGTCGCGGGGGCGTTCCGGGCGCTGCTCACCGGGGACGGGCGCTTCTCCGGGCACTTCGACGAGATCGTCTTCGCGGTGCTGGACCGGACCCGGGAGACGAGGACGCTCGGGGCGTTCCAGGCGGCCTTCCCGGCGGGCTCGTCGCCTGCTCAGGCATCCTGAGCCCGGGCCCGCGTCGCGACCGGCACCGGCCCCGGTCCGGGCCCGGTCGGTTCCGTCCCCGTTCCGCCCCGGCGGCGATCACTTCAGGCCAACCCCCGGGCCGACCGCGGAAACGGTCTGGAAGGATTCCGGGCGCGATGAGCCACACATCCAGAGAGTCACGAGAACGCTCCGTTCCGACCAGTGCCGACGTCGCCCGGCTGGCGGGAGTGTCCCGGGCGACCGTCTCGTACGTGCTGAACAACGCTTCGGCGGTACGCATCAGCGAACCCACCCGCCGAAGAGTCCGCCGGGCCGCGGAGGAACTGGGGTACGTGCCCCACGCGGCCGCGCGCAGTCTGCGCGCCGGACACAGCCGTATGGTGCTGCTGCCCACCGCGCACGTTTCCGCCTGCCCGCCCCACAGCCGCTTCCTCGACGAACTCCAGTGGGCGCTCCGCGGCCTCGACTACACCGTCGTCCAGTACGGCAGCATGGGCCTCGACGGCGACTCCGCGGCCCGCGCCTGGGCGGAGCTGCGGCCCGCGGCCGTCGTCTCCCTCGGGGAGACCGTCCTGACCCCCCACAGCGTGCGGTTGCTCAAGCGCTCGGGCGTCAGGGCCGTGATCACGCTGGGTACCCGCGCCGTGGAGGGCGCGCACTCCCTCCTCATGGACCAGCGGCAGATCGGTGCGAGGGCGGCGGAACACCTGCTGGAGCGCGGTCACCGCCGTCTCGGCGTGATCATGCCCGAGGAGCCCGGCCCCGGACTCTTCTCCGAGCTGCGTCTCACCGGTGTCCGCCGTGCGGCGGAGCCGCACGGGGCGACCGTCCGGGCCGTGCCGCTCGCGTGCGAGGAGAGGGCCGCCGAGGCGCTCGCGGCGGGCTGGCGGGAGCTTGGGCTGGACGCGGTCTACGCGTACAACGACGAGTACGCCATGCTCCTGATGCGCGCCCTGCAGGACGTCGGCCTCTCCATCCCCGGGGACACCGCCGTGATCGGAGCGGACGACCTGCTGCTCGGGCGGCTGCTGCGGCCGCGGCTGAGCACCTTGCGCATCGACGTGGTGACCGGGCAGTACCTCGCCGGGCTCGTGGACCGCGCGGTCCGGGACCCCGACGGGGCACCCGAACGCCACGACGTGATGGCGACGAGGGTGGTGCGGCGCGAGTCGACCTGAGGCGTGGGACCGGCTGCGGCCGGCGTGGTGCCACCAGCGGGTGGAGCGGTGTCCTCAAGGGGGATCCGGCCGGAGGGCGGGGCCCGGCATGCGTGACGCGCCGGGCCTGACTAGCGTCATGGCATGAGCACTGTTCCGCGGCGCTTCGAGATCCTGCTCGTGCCGGAGCACGTCGAGGACCGCGGTGGCGCCGCGGTCGAGGACAGCGCGGTCCGCACGGCTGTGGTCGAGACGACCGGGGAGCTGGGCGCGTCGGGCTATCCGCGCTACGCGGGCCACGGCATCGTCGCGGACGTCGACCCCGACACCCGCACGGTGGAGGCGCTGCTCGTGGACGGCTCGGAGCTCGACTACGGGCTGACGGCGCTGGTCAGGGACTGGCAGCCCGACTGAGGGGGGCCGCAGCCACGGCAGGCACGGGCCCCGGGGCGACGGGCACCGCGGGCCGCGGTCGGGACACCGGGGACATCGGGGGAGGGGTGCCCGAGTACGCGGGCGCGCCCGGCCTGCGGTGTCCGCGGCCGGGCCCGCCCCGCGTGCGTCACTGCTGCGTGGCCTCGTTCTTCTGCGCGTCCTCGATGGACTTGCGCACCTCGTCCATGTCCAGGCCGCGCGCCTGGCCGATCACGTCCTCCAGGACGGGCTCGGGCAGCGCGCCCGGCTGCGCGAAGACCGCGACGTTGTCCCGGACGATCATCAGCGTCGGGATGGAACGGATGTCGAACGCCGCCGCCAGCTCCGGCTGCGCCTCCGTGTCGACCTTCGCGAAGACGAGGTCCTCGTGGCGCTCGGAGGCACTTTCGTACACCGGGGCGAACTGGCGACACGGACCGCACCAGGAAGCCCAGAAGTCGATCAGGACGAAGTCGTTCTCGGAGACGACCTGATCGAAGTTTTCCTTGGTGAGCTCGACAGTGCTCATTACTTACTACCTCTTCCTGGGGTGTCCGGTCGGCCCCGTCCCTCCGGCGCCCTCGCGGCCCGGATGGACGTCCGCCACAACAGGCGCGGAGTACGGCCGTATTCCGCCTGCCCATGTGGCCACGCTCCACACGTGGCACCAGACTGTCCGTATGACGGAAGCCGTGGAGTACGACGTGGTGGTGCTGGGGGCCGGGCCGACCGGCGAGAACGTCGCGGACCGCACACGGGCCGCCGGTCTGAGCACGGCGGTGGTGGAGGGCGAGCTGGTCGGCGGCGAGTGCTCGTACTGGGCGTGCATGCCGAGCAAGGCGCTGCTGCGGCCCGTGATCACACGCTCCGACGCGCGCAGGGTGCCCGGTGTGCGCCGGTCGGTGCAGGGCCCGCTCGACACGGAGGCCGTCCTCTCCCACCGCGACGAGATGACCTCGCACTGGAAGGACGACGGCCAGGTCTCCTGGCTGGACGGGATCGGCGCCCGCCTGTACCGCGGCCAGGGCCGGCTGCACGGACCCCGCAAGGTCGTCGTCGAGGGACCGGAGGGCGAGCACCATGTGCTGACCGCGCGGCACGCCGTGGCCGTGTGCACGGGCAGCCGCGCGGCCCTGCCGGATCTGCCGGGTCTCACCGGGGCCGGGGCATGGACCAGCCGCGAGGCGACCAGCGCGCACGAGGCGCCGAACCGGCTCGTCGTGGTGGGCGGGGGAGTCGTCGGCACGGAGATGGCCACCGCCTGGCAGGGGCTCGGCTCGCAAGTGACCCTGCTGGTGCGCGGCGGGGGGCTGTTGCCGCGTATGGAGCCGTTCGTCGGTGAGCACGTCGCCGAGTCGCTGACCGAGGCCGGGGCGACCGTACGGACCGGCGTGCGGGTGGCGGCGGTCAACCGGCCCGACTCCGGCGGTCCGGTCACCGTCGTCCTCGACGACGGGGAGATGATCGAGGCGGACGAGGTGCTGTTCGCCACCGGCCGCGCCCCGCGCACCGAGGACATCGGTCTGGAGACGGTGGGCCTGGAGCCCGGCTCCTGGCTCGCGGTGGACGACAGCTGCCGGGTGGACGGCCACGAGTGGCTGTACGGGGTCGGCGACGTCAACCACCGTGCCCTCCTCACCCATCAGGGCAAGTACCAGGCCCGGATCGCCGGGGCGGCGATCGTTGCGCGCGCCCGGCACACCCCTCTGCTGGAGACGGACCGCTGGGGTGCGCACACGGCGACGGCCGACCACGACGCCGTTCCCCAGGTCGTCTTCACCGACCCGGAGGCGGCCGCGGTCGGCCTGTCGCTGGCCGAGGCCCGGGCTGCCGGGCACCGTGTGCGCGCCGTCGACAAGGACCTCGCCGCCGTCGCCGGCGCGAGCCTGTTCGTGGACAACTACCGCGGCCGCGCCCGTATGGTCGTCGACCTCGACCGGGAGATCCTGCTCGGCGTCACGTTCGTCGGGCCGGGCGTCGGCGAGCTGCTCCACTCGGCCACGATCGCGGTGGCCGGGGAGGTGCCGATCGACCGGCTGTGGCACGCGGTGCCGTCGTACCCGACGATCAGCGAGGTGTGGCTGCGTCTGCTGGAGGCGTACCGGGACGGCGGGGACGGCCAGGGCGGCTGACCGGCTCAGCCGTCCCGTCCCGTCCCGTCCCGTCCCGTCCCGGGCCGGGCCGGGGCGCGGTCCGGGCCTCACCGCACGTCGGGTAGGTCCCCGGACATCGCCGCCGCCATCCGCAGATGCGGCGCGGCCTCGGTGCGCCTGCCCTGCCGCTCCAGCGTGCGGCCCAGCATCAGGCGGGCGTAGTGCTCGACCGGGTCGCGCTCCAGCACCGCCAGGAGCTCGGTCTCGGCCCTGCCGAGTCGGGCCGAGTGGTAGTAGGCGCGGGCCAGCAGCAGCCGCGGTGCGACCTGCTCCGGCGCCTCGGCGACGAGGCCGTCGAGGATCCGCGCGGCCGTCATGTACTCCTTGGCGTCGAAGAAGAACCGCGCGCGGTCCCACCGCTCCGCCGGTGTCCCGAACTCGTAGTAGGTGTCGCTCACTTCATCTTCCTCTCCGTCGTCCGGGGATCTCTCGAAGGTCCGCTGCCCCGCCACCCCGTCAGGCCGTCAACCCCGAGAGGGTGGTTGAATATTCCACATTCGCGTGCTGCGGCGCATCGGCACCACACAGGACTAGGTTGGGCGCCATGAGCAATCTTGATCGTCAGGCTGCGCTCTCCGTGTGCGGCGGCAAGGGCTTCGTCGTCGCCGATCCGGTGCGTGAACTCCTCACCCCCCGCCGAGTGCCGCTCGGTGAGTCCACCGAGGTCCGCCGGCTGCTCCCCAACCTCGGCCGCCGGATGGTCGGTGCCTGGTGCTTCGTCGACCACTACGGTCCCGACGACATCGCCGACGAGCCCGGGATGCAGGTCCCGCCCCACCCGCACACGGGCCTGCAGACCGTGAGCTGGCTGCACGAGGGAGAGGTGCTGCACCGGGACAGCGTCGGCAGCCTCCAGACGATCCGGCCGAAGGAGCTCGGGCTGATGACCTCGGGGCGGGCGATCAGCCACTCCGAGGAGAGCCCGAAGAGCCACGCCCGCTTCCTCCACGGAGCCCAGTTGTGGGTGGCCCTGCCCGACGCCCACCGCCACATGGAACCCCACTTCCAGCACCACGCCGAGCTCCCGCAGGTCACCGGCCCCGGCCTGACCGCCACGGTCATCCTCGGCGAGCTCGACGGCACCGTGTCGCCGGGCTCCACGTACACGCCGATCGTGGGAGCCGACCTCGCCCTCGCCCGCGGCACCGAGACCGCCGTCCCGCTCGAACCGGACTTCGAGTACGCCGTCCTCTCCATGTCCGGCGATGCCCGTGTCGACGGTGTTCCCGTGCTCCCCGGCTCGATGCTCTACCTCGGCTGCGGCCGCCGTGAACTGCCCCTCCGAGCGGAGTCGGACGCCGGTCTGATGCTCCTCGGCGGGGAGCCGTTCGAGGAGGAACTCATCATGTGGTGGAACTTCATCGGACGGTCCCACGAGGACATCGCAAACGCTCGCGAAGAGTGGGTGAGCGGCTCCCGTTTCGGCGTAGTGGAGGGTTATGACGGCGGTCGGCTGGCTGCCCCCGAACTCCCGCCTGTTGCACTGAAACCACGGGGTAGGGTGCGCTGACCTGGGGTGATGAAAGGCTGGTCGCCCTGCCGAGCGCGGTACGTCCGCCCCCGTTCCCGCCAAACGGAGAGTGGCGCATCACTCCTCTGATGACCACACCCGGTGCTGTCGGCAGCACCGGGTGTGGTCATCTGTAGGCAGGTCGAGTAGACCCAATGCTGACCAATGCCGACTCTACTGATGGGTCGTCAGGGCGGTGAGTTTCATTTTCTCGCTGTTCCCATACCTGCCACGAGTCGGTCGGTGGGGGGCTTCAGGGACCATGCCGCCGTCGGCGACAACCCCGAGCGCATCCGCTCCCAGGCCGCATTCGCCAACGCGCCCTGTCCCGAATCGCCGCCCAGCATCTGGAGATTGAACGGCTCCGACAGGCCCTGACTGCGCGCTCGAGCATCCAGGCATCCCTATTGATCAGAAACTCATGGGGTTCTCGTTCAGGACGTAGCGGACGTGTGGGCTGCCGAAGTATCCGCGGACGATGTGCGGCTGGCGCTGGCGCTGGCGCTGGCGTCGGCGGAAGAAGCGGCGGGTTTCGGCGGCGAGTTCGGCTTGATCGCGGGCTCGGTGCTGGCGGGGCAGGCTGTGCTTGAGGTCGGCGTTGACCAGCTCGTCGGGGTTCAGCTCGGGCGAGTAGGCGGGGAGGAAGTGCAGCTCAACGTCGTCGGGGTGGGCGGTGAGCCAGTCGCGCACCTTCTTGGACCGGTGGGCGGAGTGTCCGTCGACGACGAGGTGGACCCTTTGGCCGAAGTGGCCGGCGAGCCGGTCCAGGAAGCGGCACATCACCTCCGCGGTGAAGCTCTCAGTGAAGACCATGAAGTGCATGCGGCCCTTGGTGCTGATCGCGGACATCGCGTTCACGGAGAACCGATTCCCGCTACGCCGCACGATGGGCGTTCTGGCCACCACCGGGCCCGGCTGTCGCATCGGCCTATGGAGAGAGGCCGGGTGACGGCGCCCCGGGCAGAGGGCAAACCACGCTCAGCCGCAGGTTCCAGCGTCCCGCTCGCCCGGTGAGCGTGAGAAGGGACAGCGGGGGCACGTCAACGCGCCACAAAGCCGCGGGCGGAGCGTTCAGGGCGTGAACGGCTGCGGCGCGTACGACGGCGGGCTCCACGACAGCGAGAACCCGTCCGGAGTCTTCGGGCAGGCTGTCCATCCAGATGCCGACGCGCAGGAGGAGGGAGGACATGGACTCTCCACCGTGCGGTGTCGCGTCCGGATCAGTCATCCATGCGGAGATGCCCTCGGGATCGGTCGCGGCCACGTCCTCCAGCTTGCGGCCGCTCCAGCGGCCGAAGTCACAGTCGCGCAGGGCGGGCTCGACGGCTGCGGGGATTCCCACCGCCTTTGTGGTCTGCTCGCACCGTGCTGAGGGCGCCCTGTAACGCAGCGACGCCTCAGGCAGCGCGCCCGCCACCGTGCGGGCCTCTTGCATCCCCCGCTCGTCCAGCAGACCGTGGCCGAACCGGGCCTCGCGCACCGCAGGGCCCGCGGCGGCGCACAGCAGGGAGAGCCGGATCGTCATGGCCGGAAACCTTCCCGTCGTCGTCCCCGCGTGCCGAGCCCTGCGTGGGTCGTGCGGGTGTGGTGCGCCTGATGATGCCAGGGGGTTGAGAGTCACCGCCGCCTGGTCGCAGGCGGTATCGACGTGCCGTGCCGCCTTCTGTACCCTCTGCTGCGGAAGGACGACGGCGCTACGGAAGCCCGGTGAGAACCCGGCACGGTCGCGCCACTGTGAGCCGAGCGGCAACTCCCCCTGCGGGAGGGCTGCCCGGTGAGTCAGACCCGCTGCCGTCGTCATGTGCTCCACACAATGCGGGACGCGTGTTCCCGAGGAGGTACGCCGTGGCTCAGCCCGCCATCACCCCTGCCCCCCTTGCCCCGCCCCCCGTGGCGAAACTGCCGGCGCGGGCCGTCCTGCCCTGGGCCGCCTTCTTCGGCCTGCTGATGCTCGTGCTGCTCTACTTCGTGGGCGCGGAGCAGGGCGCCCTCTCCGTGTTCTCCGGCGAGAACGTCCACGAGTGGGTGCACGACGGCCGACACCTGCTGGGCTTCCCCTGCCACTGACAAGGGACGGACGCAACTACAGATGAACTCCGCCACCGTTCGCGCCCTGTTGGTACGTGGCATGATCGCGGGAGTCCTGGCCGGACTGGCCGCCTTCGGCTTCGCCTTCCTGGTGGGCGAACCGAGCGTTGACGCCGCCATCGCCTTCGAGTCCGCGCACTCCCAGGAACACGGCGAAGAGGAACTGGTCAGCCGCGCCTTGCAGTCGACCGCGGGACTGGCCACGGCCGCCCTCGTCTACGGCATCGCTCTCGGCGGTATCACCGCCCTGGCGTTCTGCTTCGCAATGGGTCGCATCGGCCGCTTCGGCGCCAGGGCCACCGCGGCCCTGATCGCCCTGGGCGGCTTCGTCACCGTCGCTCTGGTGCCCTTCCTGAAGTACCCTGCCAGCCCGCCCGCCGTCGGCGACCCGGCGACCCTCGACCAGCGCACCGCGCTGTTCCTCCTGATGATCGCCCTCAGCGTGCTGCTGGCGGTCGGCGCGCTGCTGCTCGGCCGTGGCCTCGCACCGCGCTGGGGCTCCTGGAACGCCGCGGTGGCGGCAGGCGCCGCGTTCGTAACGGTCCTTGCGGTCGCCATGGCGTTCCTCCCGGCCGGGGATGCGCTCCCCGAGCACTTCCCGGCCGCGGTGCTTTGGGAGTTCCGGCTCGCCTCGCTGGGTGTCCAGGCACTGCTCTGGGCAGCCCTGGGGCTGATCCTCGGCCCGCTCGCGGCACGGGTCCTGGAACCCCGGGGCGCGCAGCGGCCGACGTCGGAGGACCCGACGGCGCCGCCCGCATCGGCTCCGGCACACTGACGCTGCGGGGAACGCTTGTGTGGGACCCGCCCGGGGCGCGCCCGGCGGGTCCCACACGCATGCGTAGCGCGCACGCCGAACGTCCCGGAGTCCGGACAGCGAAGTGCCGGGGATCTGACTACGACGTTCTCTACAGCACCACACCGATGCCGATCGACACATCCTCACTTCACCGGTCATGGCGTTCCACTGGAAGCTCGCATCGAACTTCGCACCCACCGGTGGACGTCGGGCCGGTGGTGACGGTGCCGCCGAGGAGTTCGGCGCGCTGGCGGAGGCCGACCAAGCCATAGTGCCCCGGGAGGCCGGCGGGGAGCCGGCGTGACCGCCACCGGAAGCGGGCATCCGGTTTCACTGCCGACGGCATGATCGGCTACGCCCCATGAGTCCGGTGCCCTGGCGCGCGCAGCACGAAGGAGGCCCGCCGCGACGCGTCGGGCCTCGGTCGTGTTGGCTCCAGCTCAGTCCATGCTGCGGTGTCCGTCGGTGCCGTGGTGTCCGTCCTGGGGCGAGCCGCCCATCACGGCGCAGCCGCTCCGCGCTTCCCGGCGTCAGCGAGCCGCCGAGTCAGATGCTTGGCCCTCCCTGGCCGCCGGTTGTTGCCGTACCCGCTGCTCGTTCCTGCACCGAGGGGAGCGAGTCGCCCACGCGCAGCAGCAACTCACCGACCTCTTCCGGGACCTGCTGATCGACGTTGCCGCCGCAGGACAACTGCGGGACGACGTCACGCCCGCCGAACTCGCGACCTACTGCCTCCACGCCCTCACCGCGGCCGGCAGCCTGCCGTCCGAAGCCGCGGTCCGGCGACTCGTAGCGGTCACTCTGACCGGGCTGCGCCCCGCGCACTGAGCGGAACAGTGCCCATGCGGATCCTGCTCGTGGAAGACGCTCCGCGGATCACCGGCGCAGTGCAGCGCGGGCTGGCCGGCGAGTGCACCGAGCCGACGTGAAGTCGACGGTGTCGACGGGTGGCACCCGAGCTACCGTCCCCCGAGCGCGGGCCGTCCCGTGGCTGGCGGGCAACCCGTAGCGACGGAAGCTGCACCGGCCAAGCCCAGAGTACGCCGCACTGAGCAAGAGGAGGCGGATACCCCCACGCGGTATAGTGCGACTGTCAGTCCTGGGCTTCAGAGGGATGCGATGAGCGGACAGCGGGGAACCACCGCCTGGTGCGGCAGGGTACTGCTGTTCGCCGCGCTGTTGCTCGGCATCGTCACGATGCACACCCTCGACCACCCCGTCGAGCACAGCTCTGCGCACATGCCCGGCAGCAGAGTCATGACCGCCGCATCCATGCCCGCAGACACCATGGAGCCGACGGCGACCCATACGCCTCGAGCCGACGTCCCGGCACCTCTCGGTGGGATGGACCCGATGCCCGTCTGCTTGGCCGTACTCACCGTGTGGACCATCGCGCTGCTGGCCGGAGCGTCCTCGTGTCGACCGGCAGACCTGACGGCCTCCGCTCTCGCACGACTGTGGCACGCGCTGTGGCCGATCCCGCCGCCGGACGGCCGCAGGACCCTGCTCGCACAGCTGTCGGTACTGCGCATATAGGACGGCGCCCGGCCGCTCCGGCATGGAACGGCATACGAGCCAACTCCTTCACGCATCGACACCGATACGAGGTGCACCCACTCATGCGCACGCCCAACCGACGCGCCGTACTCGGCGCGGGACTCGCCATCGCCGGCACCGGACTACTGAACGCCTGCTCCGGCTCCATGAGCGGTATGGACCACTCCGGCCATGACGCCGGTTCATCGGCCGCCCCAGAAGGCTATGTGACCCCTGACGGCCAGGAGGTCGCCGACGGTGAAGCCAAGCGCAAGCCCGGTCCTCAGCGGAAGGTGAAGCTCACCGCCGTCGAGACCCCGCTTGACCTCGGCGGCCGTACCGTCAGGTCCTGGGCGTATGGAGACCGGCTGCCGGGCCAGGAAGTCCGTGTCACCGCGGGTGACACGCTCGCCCTCACACTCGCCAACCACCTGCCGCAGACCACGTCCATCCACTGGCACGGCCTGGCGATGCGCAACGACATGGACGGCGTACCCGGCCTCACCCAGCGCGGTATCAAGCCGGGCGCGTCCTTCGACTACCGCTTCGCGGTCACCCACCCCGGCACCTACTGGTTCCACCCGCATTCCGGCGTCCAGCAGGACCGCGGCCTGTACGCCCCGCTCATCGTCGAGGACCCCAAGGAGCCGCTGCAATACGACAAGGAGTGGGTCGTCGTTCTCGACGACTGGGTCGACGGGGTCGACGGCACCACTCCGGATACCGTCCTCGCCGAGCTCAGCAAGGGCATGGGCGGGATGGACATGGATGACTCGGGCGGCATGGACCACGGCAGCGGACACGACATGGGCACCATGTCGACGACCACTGAAAAGGCGCCCTCCCCCAAGCCATCAGGCCCGCCCCGGATGATGATGGGCGCCACCAGCACTCTCCTCGGTGGTGACGCGGGCGACGTCGCCTACCCCTACTACCTGGTCAACGGACGCACGTCGCACGACCCGCAGACGTTCCAGGCCAAGCCCGGCGACCGCATCCGGCTACGCATCATCAACGCGGGGGGTGACACCGCCTTCCGCATCGCCCTCGGCGGCCACGCCATGACCATCACCCACACCGACGGCTTCCCCGTCGAGCACGCCACCACCGACGCGCTGCTGCTCGGCATGGGCGAACGCTACGACGTCCTGGTCACCGCGAAGGACGGCGTCTTCCCGCTCACCGCACTCGCCGAGGGCAAGCTACAGAACGGGATGGCGATCCTGCGCACTGGCGCAGGCGCGGCGCCCACACCGTCCGTACGCCCCAAGGAACTCAGCGGGAAAGTACTCCGAGCGGGCCAGTTGAAGGCGGCCGACGTGGTCCGTCTGAAGGCCGGCAAGCCCGACCGTACGCTCGAGTTGAAGCTCACCGGAGGTATGGCCAAGTACGACTGGGCCATCAACGGCAAGAAGTACGACCCGGCACAGAGGCACCCGGTCCGCTCGGGCGAGCGCGTGCGGCTGTCATTCGTCAACGACACCGAGATGTGGCACCCCATGCACCTGCACGGCCACACGTTCGCGCTTGCGGACGGCGGCCCGCGCAAAGACACCGCGATCGTGCTGCCGGGCAAGACACTGGACGTCGACTTCGACGCCGACAACCCGGGCCTGTGGATGATCCACTGCCACAACGTGTACCACGCCGAATCCGGGATGATGACCGTCCTCGGGTACCGCAAACAGGCGTGACCGAGGCAGAGGATCGCCGTCATGTGGGGGCCCGCGCGCCTGTGCGGGCCCTCTCCCGAACGGCAGGAGACAGCCGTACAGGAAGGCCGCCCGTAGCTCGCGGCGCCGTGTGCGTCTCGTCGGCGCGGATCTCGTCGATGGAGTCCTGCCCTGCCGTACGCCTGTGTCTGTCTCGACAGCGCTTCATGGGCGGGGGCCGTTCGGGTGATGGTGCTGTCGGCACCCGCGGCCACCTCGCGTAGCCTCGTTACCAGAAATGCACCGACCATTCCGCCACCGCTCCGCCGGTAGCGGTGGAAAGGGGTGCTGGATGTCGATGACGAGTCGGCGTGATCTGCTGGCGAGATCTGCGGGAGCGGTGGCGGTCACCCTCGTGCCCAGCTCCTGCGCGGCAAGGGTGAGCACACCGCGGGAGCGGCCGGTCACTACGCCCGATGGGCGCGTGGACTGGGACGCCTTGCGGGCGCAGTTTCGTCTGGAGCCGGGATGGGTGAACCTTGCGTTGTTCTACCTGGCCTCGCATCCGAGGGTGGTGCGGGATGCGGTGGATCATCTGAGCGCACAGGTCGACGCCAATCCGCTGTCGGTGCCCTCGGGCTTGGCGCTGCCCGACGGTCCGACCGGATGGCCCCGGGTACGGCAGGCGCTCGCGGCCTATCTGGGAGGCCGGGCCGAGGACATCGCGATGACGGCGAGCACGAGTATCGGGCTGGGTGTCGTCTACAACGGCGTCGCGACCCGTCCGGGACAGGAGTTCCTGTTGACGGAGTATGACCACATCTCCCATCGCACCGCCGCCCGGCTCGCCGCCGAAAAGCACGGCAACACGGTGCGGCTGGTCTCCTGGTTCGCGGATCCGGCCACCGCGACGGTGGATGGCATCGCGGCGGCGGTCGGCGAGGCGATCCGCCCGAACACCAGAGTCGTGGGGATCACCTGGGTGCAGTCCAGCACGGGGCTTCGGATGCCGGTGCGTGCGGTGGCCGAGGTGGTGCGCCGGGCCAATGAAGGACGCAGTCCTGCCGACCGGTGCCTGCTGGTCGTCGACGGCGTGCACGGGCTGGCGGCGGTCGACGAGGATGCCGCCGGCCTGGGCGCGGACGTAGTGATCGCCGGAACTCACAAATGGCTGTTCGGTCCGAGAGGAACGGGGCTGGTCTGGGTGGCACCGGATGTCCTCGAGCAACTGCGGCCCACGTTCGTGAGCTTCATCAAGGGCGGGGGAGCAGCGCCTCTGTCGCCCGGCGGGTTTCTGGCGTTCGAGCATGCCTTCGCCCTTCCGGTGGCCGTGGCACTGCATGAGCAGCTGGGCCGAGCACGCGTCGCCGCTCGCATCACACAGCTGTCGACCCAGGCGAAACAAGGACTGAGCCGTATCCGCGGGGTCACCGTGCACACTCCTGCCGCCCCGGAACTGTCAGCGGGCATCAACTGTTTCAGTGTGGCAGGCCACACCCATCAGCAGGTCGTCGACCACGCCGCCGCCGACCGCGTGCGGCTGTCCACGTCGGCCTACACCCGCATCGGCACCGCCGTCATCAACACTCCAGCAGAGATCGACACCGCACTCAGCAGCCTGGCTGATCTCACCCGCTGAAAGCCGTTCTGGGCTTCCCCCGGGCGTCGCTGGGGCGTTCGCTCGTCCGACAGAGGACTTCCGGCATCGCGAACCAGTGAACAGCCAAGCAAGTCAACAATACGCTGGCCCGGTATGCCTGCGTTCCGCGTAATTCAGCGTCCTAGAGTCACGAATCTGGGGTCTGACCTGCGCGGACATGGGTGAGGGCGCCTGAGAGGCGTTTCTCTAGGCGCTGGTGTTCGTGCTGGTCAGCGGGGTGCGGGTTCGAGCGCGATGATCTGCTTCGGTGCGGGGATGTTGAGCTTGGCCAGCAGGTCCCTCTGGGGCTTGGTGAGGGCGGTGACCTGGCGGAACAGGCCGGTAGGGCCGGTGAACGTACCGAGGTGGAGCCGGTCGAGCTCGCGGCGGACGGTCGTCCAGGTCGCGTCGGCGCTGGTCTCGATGATGCGGATCAACAGGAGGGCGAGCCAGCAGAGGACGACGTGTGCGCGTATGCGTTCCTCGAGCCGGTGATAGACGGGCCGCAGGTCGATGATCTGCTTCATGTCCCGCCAGCCCCGCTCGACTTCGAGGAGCTGCTTGTATCCGAGTGCGATGTCCTCGGCGGACAGGTCCGGGTCGGAGCATCGCAGCAGGTACTTGCCGTCGAGGTTCTCCTCGGTCTTGATCTTCGCGGTGTCGATGCGGAGCTTGCCGGACGGGGTGGTGCGGAGGTAGCGGTTGAGGCCGGGCTTGTCGGCGATCTTGCCGCGGAGTTCGCCACGCTTGAAGTCGCTGAGCTTGTCGGTGTCTTCGATCAGGGTCGTGAGCTGGGAGACGAGTTGTTCGCGTATGTGCTGGTCACGGGTGGCGGCTTCGGGGTTGTGGCAGATCACGAACCGTTCGGTGTCGGAGATCCGCACCTCCTTGACCCGCATGTTCTGGGCGATCTCGCCGTAGCGGCCCTGGCGGGACAGGGCGGCCTTCACCTCCGGGCTGCCTGAGCGGAGTTTCTCGCCGACGATGTAGGCGTTGTCGCCCTGGCGGAGGTAGCGGCGGTTGCGTTCGCTGGAGAATCCCCGGTCGGTGACCCACACGATCTTGCTGAGGGTCCAGTCCCGCATGTCGTCCTTGACCTGCCGGATCAGCTTGCTGTCACCGGTGTTGCCGGGCCAGGACCAGACGCGGACCGGGATCCCGTCCCTCGTGACGGCCATCCCGATCACGATCTGCGGCAGGTCGTCGCGGGAGTCCTTCGACTTGCCGAAGGCACGGAACCCGGCCTGATCCGCGCTCTCGCCGTCCTCTTCAGCGGGTGGGCGGTCGTCCGTCAGGAGGCGGCCCTTGTCGTCGCGGGCGACGGGTCCGTCGGCCTCCTCCAGTTCGAAGTAGGTGCTGGTGGTGTCGAAGAACAGCAGGTCGACCTCGAGGTTGAGGAGGTTCGCGACCTCGTCGAACACCCGCTTCTCCAGGTCGTCGGTCACCTCGTGGAGCCAGTCCATCGCCCGGTAGCAGGCGTCGTCGTCGATGGCCGGCAGGCCCTCGACATGCACGTCGTGCGTGACCCAGTCCGCGGCGGCCAGCTTGGACGACGGAGCCAGGGCCCGGTTCGCGACCAGGGAGAACAGCACCCGCTCGGTCATCGACATGTCCCGGCGCCGGCCCCGTTTGGGCTGCCCGACCTGCCCGACGATCCTGTCGATCCTCAGCCGACGCCAGAGATGATCGAGGACATAGGTGCCGCCGAACGGGACCGACGAGACGAACTCCAGGTCACCCGCCGCCGTCGACGCCAGTGCCTCACCCGGCTCCAGCAGCCTCGATAGAGACGCGACCAGGCGCCTCACTGCGTCCCGGTCGAGGTCGTCCTCACGGCCGAACGTGAACAGCACCTTCGGGACCGCCCGGCCCTTTACCGGATCCCACTCGTTGTGGGCCAGGTGCAGGTACCGGACCGTGCCGGACTTGTTCTCCCGCTTCGTCGTCTTCACATACACGACTCCAGACCCTACGGAGCAACTCGAGGTCAGCGCAGGCGAATCCGCAGAATCGCGTCTCTAGGCGAATCTGCCCGCGTCACCAGCCTCCAGCCCGCTGACCTGCACCTTCAGCCCGGTAGGGACTCCAGAACCCCCGAATTACGCGGAACGCAGGGTATGGGCCCCGCTCCAAAACGGGAGACCTTCCGACCCCGTCATGCCAACGGAAGGGCTCCCGGCGAGTGGTTGCGATGAGGAGTCCGGCGTCGGCCAAGTACCGGCGCCGGACAGTCACTACAGGAGTCAGCCGACCGCAGGCCCGCAGCCGACGAGCAGCGGCAGGACCGGTGCAGCAACGGCGGCGATGCTCCCGAGCCAGGTCATGCGGCGCGGCCTGGCCCAAGGGTTGAGGATCCGACCCAGCCGGACCAGCGCACCTGGCCCGCTCGCACCGAAGGCGGCCTGCGGCGCCCGGCCTGCGGCGACCTCACACATCGCAGAGGCCAGGTCTTCCCGGGAGTGGGACTCAGGGCCGTCAGGGTCAGTGAGCGTGGCCGCCGCCGTCGTCGTTTGCGGGCTCGTCGGCAGCATCGCCGTTTGTGGGACCGGCTTCGGGTTGCGCTGTGCCGGTCGTGGGGGCGGGCTCGTGCGGCAGTTCCTCTTCCCTTTCCTCTGCGCCGCCATGACTGTGCCCCCCTCCTTCCGCCTGCTCGCTCATGCCGGCGGCCACGTAGCGCAGTCCGGCGAAGCTGATCAGGGCGGTCAGCAGGACTGCCAGGCCCACGGGGCTGAAGATACGTCGCCAGGAGGTTTCGGCGTCCTTCACCACGTAGGCGAGGAAGGAGACGGTTATCCCCAGGGGTACGAGCACGGCGCCGCGGGCCGGGAAGTCCTCGAAGTGCTGAAGGCCGCCGCTGAGCATGCCGATGCCGAACGAGAGCAGCAGTGAGGCGCCGATGACCAGCAGCATCCTCGGCAGACCGGGC